>NZ_VEGH01000009.1 GCF_007679345.1 Cellulosimicrobium cellulans | reverse complement strand
GCGTGCGCCAGCGCCGCGCCGCCCCCGCGCCCGCGCCGCGCCCGCGCCCGCGCGTAGCGAGGGGGTAGCCGACACGTCGAGCGAGTATCCAGCGACTACTCGCTCGACGTGTCGGTTGCACGCTCGGCGAAGGCCGGGGCGCGCGGGCGCGGCTGGCGGGGCACGCGGGCGCGGCTGGCGGTGCGCGCAGCGCGGCTGGCGGTGCGCGCAGCGCGGCTGGCCGTCCGCGCAGCGCGGCTGGCGCGGTGCGCCCAGCGCAGTGGCGCGGCGGGGTGGCGCCGGGCGGTGGGGCCGGCGAGGTGGGCCGGCGGGGGTCAGGCGCCGCGGGCGCGGAGGGTCGTCAGGCGGTGCACCGTGCGCAGGCCGAGCCGGTGGTAGATCCGCCGGGCGCCGTGGTTGTCGTCCCACATGCCCAGCGACACCCAGTCGGCGCCGTCGGCGAGCAGCGCGCGGACCGCACCCGCGGTGAGCGCCGCGCCGAGCCCCTGCCCACGCTCCCCGGGCCGGACGCCGAGCCCGTGCAGGTGCGCGGACCCGCGCCCGCCGACGCGGCCGGCGCGCGGGCCGGCGCCGATGACGCCGCCCAGCCGGCCGGCGGAGTCGAGGGCGCCCCACCAGCGCTCGCCCGCGCCCTCGGGGTCGGCGTCGGTCGTCGGGTTGGCGTCGGCGAGGCAGGCGCGGATGGCGGCGGCGTCGGCGCGCGGGTCGAGCTCGCGCACCCTCGACTCGGCGGCGACGGGCGCCGGCGCGGCGTCGGTGACCAGCCACTCCCACCCGGTGCGGTTCGGGGCGAGCCCGAGGGCCGCGACCTCGTCGGCGCGCAGCAGCCCGAGCGCGTCGGTGTCCACCCAGGCGAACCGGTGGCCGCGCCGGGCGTGCGCGCGCAGCAGCGCCGCGACGGGCTCCGCCGGACCGAGCGCGAGCAGCATCGTCGCGCCGCCGCGGGCGGGGTCGCCCGCCGAGACGTCCTCGGCGTCGCCCACGGGTTCGACCGCCCGCTGCACGAGCAGCATCGCGTCGCCCTCGGCGTGCACCTCGGTGGGACGCCACCAGCGCCGCTCGTCGAGAAGGAACGGGTCCGTCGCCCACCGCGCCGGCAGCGCGGGCCCACCGGACGGCGACCCGGGCCGCGATCCGGCGTGGTCTCGCTGCGCCGCGCCGCCCAGCCGCTCGCCGGGTGTCGCGCGGTCGCCCGGCGCCGCACCGTCCCGGTCGCCCGGCGTCCGGCCGTGCGGCGGCGTCCGCATCGCGCCCGGCCGGTCGCCCGGCGTCGCTCCGGCCCGGCCACCCGCGGCTCGCCCGGGCGCGGCCGACGGCCCCGGCGCGGGAAGCGCGCCGGGGCCGTCGGGGTGCTGCGGGGTGCCGTCGGCCGGGTCGCCGACGCCGGTCACCGCTGGGCGGGGGCAGCCGCGTCCGCGACCGGGGTCTCCGCCGGCGTGCCCTGCGGCGCGAGGTCGGACGCCTTCGGCTTCGCGTCGACGCCCGCCTCCTTGCGCTGCTGCGGGGTGATCGGGGCCGGCGCGCCGGTCAGCGGGTCGTAGCCGCCGCCCGACTTCGGGAACGCGATGACGTCGCGGATGGACTCCGAGCCGGTCAGCAGCGCCACGACGCGGTCCCAGCCGAGCGCGATCCCGCCGTGCGGCGGGGCGCCGAACTGGAAGGCGTCGAGCAGCCAGCCGAACTTCTCGCGCGCCTCCTCCTCGCCGGTGCCCATGACCGCGAACACGCGCTCCTGGACGTCCCGGCGGTGGATACGGATCGAGCCGCCGCCGATCTCGTTGCCGTTGCAGACGATGTCGTAGGCGTAGGCCAGGGCCTCGCCCGGGGACTCCTCGAAGCGGTCGATCCACTCCGGCGTCGGCGACGTGAAGGCGTGGTGCACGGCGGTCCAGGCGCCCTCGCCGACGGCCACGTCGTCGTCCTCGCCGGTCGGCTTGAACAGCGGCGCGTCGACCACCCAGACGAACGACCAGGCCGACTCGTCGATCAGCTCGGCGCGGCGGCCGATCTCCAGGCGGGCGGCGCCGAGCAGCGCGCGCGCCTCGGCGGGCTTGCCTGCGGCGAAGAACACCGCGTCGCCGGGCTGCGCGCCGACGGCGGCCGCGAGGCCCTCGCGCTCGGCGTCGGTGATGTTCTTGGCGACCGGGCCACCGAGGGTGCCGTCCTCGCCGACCGTGACGTACGCGAGGCCCTTGGCGCCGCGCTGCTTGGCCCACTCCTGCCAGGCGTCGAACCCGCGGCGGGGCGTCGAGGCACCACCCGGCTGGACGACGGCACCGACGTACGGCGCCTGGAACACCCGGAACGGCGTGTCGGCGAAGTACTCGGTGAGCTCGACGAGCTCCAGGCCGAACCGCAGGTCCGGCTTGTCGGTGCCGTACTTCGCCATCGCCTCGGCGTAGGTCATGCGGGCGATCGGGGTGGGGATCTCGTAGTCGATGAGGCCCCACAGCGCGACGAGGATCTGCTCGCCGAGCGCGATGACGTCCTCCTGGTCGACGAACGACATCTCGACGTCGAGCTGGGTGAACTCCGGCTGCCGGTCGGCGCGGAAGTCCTCGTCCCGGTAGCAGCGGGCGATCTGGTAGTACCGCTCCATGCCGCCGACCATCAGCAGCTGCTTGAACAGCTGCGGCGACTGCGGCAGGGCGTACCAGGAGCCCGGGGCCAGGCGGGCCGGCACCAGGAAGTCGCGCGCGCCCTCGGGCGTGGAGTGGGTCAGCGTGGGGGTCTCGACCTCGACGAACTCGTGCGCCTCCAGCACGCGGCGCGCCGCCTGGCTGGCACGCGACCGCATCCGCAGGGCCTTCGCGGGGGCGGGCCGGCGCAGGTCGAGGTAGCGGTACCGCAGGCGCGCCTCCTCGCCGACCGGCTCGTCGAGCGAGGACGACACCTGGAACGGCAGCGGCGCGGACTCGTTGAGGACGACCACCTCCTCGGCGGTCACCTCGACCTCGCCCGTCGCGAGGTGCGCGTTCTCGTTGCCCTCCGGGCGGCGACCGACCGTGCCGGTCACCTGGAGCACGTACTCGGCGCGCAGACCGTGCGCCACGGCCTCGTCGCGGATGACGACCTGGGCGATGCCCGAGGCGTCCCGGAGGTCCACGAAGGCCACCCCACCGTGATCGCGCCGGCGATCCACCCACCCGGTCAGGGTGACGGTGGTGCCGATGTGCTCGGCCCGCAGCGAGCCGGCGGTGTGGGTGCGCAGCACGAGGAGTCCTCTCCGGTGTCGGGGCGCTGCCCGTCCGAGCAGCCCGGCGAGTCTACTGCCGACCGGCCCGCCGCCGTCGCGGGGATACCCGGACCCGGGTCGCCCACGAGCCGGTCGCGCGGCGCGCCGCCCGCGCCGGACGGGCGCCCCGGCCGTCAGAACAGCGCGGGCTGCACCGCCCCCGTCAGCGCGCCCGCCAGGGCGCCCTCGGGCGTCTCCGCCGCCCGGTCCGGTCGCACCCGCCACGGCGACGGCTGGGCCGCGCTCCCTCGGCCGCCGGCACCCGCCCCCGCGCCGCCCGCGCCGGTGCCCGCGGCCTGGCCGCCGTTCCTGCCGCCGGCACCGGCGCCGCCCGCCGGAGGCCCCGTCCAGCCCACGGACGACCCCGCGCCGCCCGCCGGGGAGCCCGAACCTCCCGCCTGAGACCCCGCGCGTCCGACCGGGGACCCCGCCCCCTCCGCGGGCGCGGCGCCGGGACCGTGCAGCCCGTACCGCCGGCGCAGCGGCCGGACCCGCTCGGCGAGCCAGCGGCGGTACTCCTCGGGGACGTACGCCCCGCGCGCGTAGAGCCGCCGGTAGTTCGGCACGAGCTCCGGCCGGTGCTCGGCGAGCCAGGACAGCATCAGCGGCCGGACCGGGCCGCGCAGGTGCAGCGGGATGGTGGTGACCCACGACGCCCCGGCCTCCGCCAGGTCGCGGAACAGGCCGTCGAGGTGCGCCGTCGAGTCGGTGAGCCACGGCATGACCGGCGCGACCAGGACGCCGCACTCCAGCCCCGCCTCCCGCACGGCACGGATCAGCCCGAGCCGGGCCCGGGGCGTGGGCGTGCCGGGCTCCATCGCCTGCTGCAGGTCCTCGTCGCCGATCGCGAGCGACACCGCGACGCTGACGCCGACCTCCGCCGCCGCCTCGGTGAGCAGCGGGATGTCCCGGCGCAGCAGCGTCCCCTTGGTCAGCAGGGACAGCGGCGTCCCGGAGTGCGCGAGCGCGCCGATGATGCCGGGCATCAGGGCGTACCGCCCCTCGGCCCGCTGGTACGGGTCGGTGTTGGTGCCGAGCGCCACGTGCTCGTGCCGCCAGGAGGGCCGGCGCAGCTCCGCGGTCAGCACCTCGACGACGTTGGTCTTGACGACGATCTGGGTCTGGAAGTCCTCGTCCGGGCCGAGGCCCAGGTACTCGTGGGTCGGGCGGGCGAAGCAGTAGGTGCACGCGTGCAGACAGCCGCGCATCGGGTTGACGGTCCACCGGAACGGCATCGCCGAGGCCTCGGGGACCTTGTTCAGCGCCGACCTGGCGTGCACCTCGTGGAAGGTCACCCCGGCGAACTCCGGGGTGCGGACCGACCGCTGGTGCCCCGCCAGCGCGAGGCCCGGCAGCGCCTGCGCCGCCTCCACCGCGATCTTCTGCCCGTCCCACCGCATGGGTCGATTCGAACACGTGTTCGACCCGGACGCAAGCACCCTGCTCGCACCTGGGGACGCGCCGAGGAACTCAGCATGCTGGGCTTCCGGTTGCCGACCGGCCCGACCCGGCGGACGGTGGAGCCATGACCTCCGCGAACCCGGCCCAGCCCGCACCGAGCCGACCCGCCCGCCGCGCCGCCGCGGGCACGGGCACGAGCACCGGACCCGCGACCCGTGGCTGGCCGGTGCTCGTCGGCCTGCTGCTGGTCAACGCCGCCGTGGCGTTCGGCGGCGGCCTGGCGTCGACGTCCGGCGTCGACGGCTGGTACGCAGACGCGGACAAGCCCGCGTGGACGCCGCCGAACTGGGTGTTCGGCCCGGTCTGGACGGTGCTGTACGTCGTGATGGCGGTGGCCGCCTGGCTGATCTGGCGGAGGCACGGCCGCGCCGCGACCACGGCGCTGGTGCTGTACGGGGTGCAGCTCGCGCTGAACGCCGCCTGGACGCCGGTGTTCTTCGGCGCCGAGCAGCTGGGCGCCGGCCTGGCGATCATCCTGGCGCTCGAGGTGGCGCTGGTGGCGACGATCGTCGCATTCCACCGCCTGTCCCCGTGGGTGGCGTGGCTGCTCGGCCCCTACCTGGCCTGGGTCCTGTACGCGACCACCCTCAACGCGGGCGTCGCCGCCCTGGCCTGACCCGCCGACGCCCCGGCAGCACCCGCGGCGGTGCTGCCGGACGCTCGTCAGGCCTCCGCGGGCACGACGCGGGGCCAGAGGTCCTCGGCCGACGGGGCCCACACCACCGCGTCGGCGTCGACCTGCTCGCCCGACCGGATGTCCTTCACCTGGTCCGCCGCGCCGTCCTCCGCCGCCGGGAACCACACGTAGGGGATCCCGCGACGGTCGGCGTGCTTGATCTGCTTGCCGAACTTCGCCGCCGTCGGAGCGACCTCGACCGGGATGCCGCGCGCACGCAGGGCCGACGCCACCGCGTCCGACGCCGGCCGGCTCTCCTCCGCGGTCACCGCGACCAGCACGGCCGCCGGCACGCCGCGGGTGGCGCGGACCAGCCCGCCCGACAGCAGCCGCGACACGAGGCGGGAGACGCCGATCGACAGGCCGACGCCCGGGTAGGTCTGCTTCCCGTCGGACGCCAGCGTGTCGTAGCGGCCGCCGGAGCAGATCGAGCCGAGCTGCTCGTGGCCGACCAGGACGGTCTCGTAGACCGACCCGGTGTAGTAGTCGAGGCCGCGCGCGATCTTCAGGTCGGCGACGACCACGCCGGGTGCGCGCACGGCGGCGGCCTCGATGAGCTGCCGCAGCTCGGCCAGGCCCTGCTCCATCAGCGCGGACTCCACGCCGTGCGCGGCGGCGAGCCCACGGACCCGGTCGACCACGCCCGCGTCGCCGCCGGAGATCGCCGCGAGGTCGAGGCAGGCCCGCGCCTGCTCGGGCGTCGCGCCCGTCTCGGCCACCAGCAGGTCGGCGACCTTCTCCGGCCCGATCTTGTCGAGCTTGTCGATGCTGCGCAGCACGCCCTCGACGTCGGTCAGCCCGATGCCGCGGTAGAAGCCCTCGGCGACCCGGCGGTTGTTCACCAGGATCCGCACGGGCGGCACGCCGATGTCGCGCAGGGCGCAGAGCGCCTCCGCCATGACCAGCGGCAGGTCGACCTCGTAGTGGTACGGCAGGTCGCCCGCGCCGACGACGTCGATGTCCGCCTGCACGAACTCGCGGAACCGGCCGTCCTGGGGGCGCTCGCCGCGCCACACCTTCTGGATCTGGTAGCGCTGGAACGGGAACGCGAGGTGGCCGGCGTTCTCCAGGACGTAGCGCGCGAACGGCACGGTGAGGTCGAAGTGCAGGCCGAGCTGGCCGGACCGGTCCGCCTCGGCTCCGTCCTCCTCCTGCAGCCGGCGCAGGACGTACACCTCCTTGGACGTCTCGCCCTTGCGCAGCAGCTGGTCGAGCGGCTCGACGGCCCGGGTCTCGATGCCCGCGAACCCGTGCAGCTCGAAGGTGCGCCGCAGCGTGTCGAGGACGTGCTGCTCGACCACGCGGCCGTCGGGGAGCCACTCGGGGAAACCGGACAGAGGAGTCGGACGTGCCATGCGGGTCAGTTTGCCAGGTACGGGTTGGTGGCCAGCTCCGCGTCCACCCGCGTGGCGCGTCCGTGGCCCGGCAGGACGTGCGTGCCGGGCGGCAGCGCCCCGACGACCTCGCGCAGGGTGGCAGCCATCGCGGCGGGGTCCCCGCCGGGCAGGTCGGTGCGGCCGACCGACCCCGCGAACAGCACGTCGCCGGTGAACGCCACGCTCTCGTCGCCCGCGGCCAGCAGGTAGAGGGTCGAACCCTCGGTGTGACCCGGCGCGTGCCGGGCCACCAGGGTGACCGAGCCGAGCGCCAGCACCACGTCCGGCGTGCGGGCGGCGTCGCCCTCGCCGAACGGCGCGACCAGCGCGGCGTCGACCCGGCCGAACGTCGCGGGGTCCAGCCCGGCCGCCGCGGCGGCCGACCGCAGCGCCGCCGCGACCCCCGGGTCGGCCGGCCCGCCGAGCCCCAGCGGGCCGAGCGGGTCGGCGAGCCGGTACGCGTCCCGGGCGTGCAGCCGGAGCGGCACCCCGGCCTCCGCGGCGAGGGCACCGGCGTCGGCCACGTGGTCCGCGTGACCGTGCGTCGCGACGACGCCGGCGACCCGCAGCCCGTGCTCCGCGACGGCGCGGCGCACGGCGTCCGCGACGCCCCCGCCCGGGTCGACGACGACGCAGTCGCCGTCGTCCGCCGCCACCACGTAGCAGGCCGCGGCGAACACGGGAGCGGTCAGGCCGAGGATGCGCACGCCGCCACGCTAGCGGCGGTCCGCGGGGCCCCCGGCACGCAGGCGCGCGGCGCGGGTCACCCGGGGCACCCCCGGCTGCCTAGACTGTCCGGCGGGCGCGGGCGCGGCCGTGCCCGCGCACGGGTGACCCGCCCACGCCGAGACCGAGGAGAGTGCGTGCCGTCCAGCAAGCGCGAGCGCGAGTACGAGCGCCGCCGGTACGAGAAGTGGCAGCAGCGCCAGGCGCAGAAGCACGCGCGCCGCCGCCGCCAGCAGATCATCGCCGGCGGGGTCGTCGGCGTGCTCGTGCTCGGCGTGGGCATCACCGCCGCGCTCCTGGCCACCGGAGGCGACGACGCCACGGCCGGCTCGGGCGCCACCGACGCCCCGACCGCCACCGCCGCTCCCACGACCGGCGCCGAGCGCCTCGGCAACGGGGGCGTGCTGCCCGACGCGTCGCTCGCCGAGGGCCGCACCTGGACCGGCACCATCAGCACCAGCCAGGGCGAGATCGGCGTCGAGCTCGACGGCGCGGCCGCGCCGCAGGCGGTCGCGAGCTTCGTGACCCTCGCGCAGGAGGGCTACTTCGACGGCACCGGCTGCCACCGGCTCACCACCAGCGGCATCTACGTCCTGCAGTGCGGCGACCCCACCGGGACCGGCACCGGCAGCCCCGGCTACGCCTTCGGCCCGATCGAGAACGCCCCCGCCGACGACGTCTACCCGGCCGGCACCATCGCCATGGCCCGCCAGGGCGGCGACGGCGAGTCGATGGGCAGCCAGTTCTTCCTCGTCTACGAGGACTCGACCATCCCGGCGGACGACGCCGGGGGCTACACCGTGTTCGGCCGCATCACGTCGGGCCTCGACGTCGTGCAGGCAGTCGCTGACGCGGGCGTGAGCGGCGGTGCCACGGACGGCGCCCCGGCCACCCCCGTCACCATCGAGGGAGTGGAGACCCAGTGACCGAGACGCCCGACGAGCAGCAGCGCGCCCTGGACGAGGCCGCCGCGGCCACGACGCCCGAGGTCGGCGAGGCCCAGGTCCCCGCGACCGGTGACGCCGAGGCCCTCGCGGCCGAGGTCCCCGCCGAGGACGCCCCCGCGACGGAGACGCCCGCCGAGGCCCCGGCCACGGCGGAGGAGCCCGCCCCCACCGAGGAGCCCGCCCCCACCGAGGAGCCCGCCCCCACCGAGGAGCCGGCACCCGAGGCCGGGTCCCCGGCCGACGGAGCGCCCGACGCCGACGCCGCACCCCGGGCCGAGGCCCCCGCCGACCCGGCCCCGGCCCCCGCCGCGACCGCCCCGCGGCCCCGCGCGCCCCTGCCCAGCGCCATGCGCCCCCGCCCGCGGCCGAGCGCCCCGTCGGCCCAGGCCGGCGAGCACGCGCCCGGCGACGCCCCCGCGGCCCCGGTGACGCCCGTGGTGCCGGTGCCGGTGGCCGACGACTCCGCCGAGGCCGCCGCCGCGTCCGGGTTCGGCCGTGTCGACGACGAGGGCACCGTCTACGTCCGCGAGGCCGCCGGCGAGCGCGCCGTGGGCCAGTTCCCCGGCGCCACCGCCGACGAGGCGCTGGCGCTGTACGTGCGCCGGTTCCTCGACCTGCAGGCGAAGGTCGCGCTGTTCGAGGCGCGCCTGACGGCGACGGACCTCGCGGTCAAGGAGATCGACCAGACGCTCGCGCGCCTGACCGAGGAGACCGCCGAGCCGGCGGCCGTCGGCGACCTGGACGGGCTGCGCGCCCGCCTGGACGCCCTGCGGGCCACCGCGGCGGAGCGGCGTGCCGCGGTCGACGCCGAGCGGGCCGCGGCCCGCCAGGCCGCGCTCGAGGCCCGTACGCAGATCGTCGAGCGCGCGGAGAAGATCGCCGGGACGGACCCCGCGCGCATGCAGTGGCGCCCGGCGGGCGAGCAGCTGCGCGCCCTGCTCGAGGAGTGGAAGGACGCGCAGCGCTCCGGCCCGCGCATCGACCGCACCTCCGAGGAGGCGCTGTGGAAGCGGTTCAGCCACGCGCGCACCACGTTCGACCGGGAGCGGCGGCACTACTTCGCCGAGCTGGAGTCCCGGAACGCGGGCGCGAAGGCCGCCAAGGAGGAGATCGTCCGCGAGGCCGAGCGCCTGTCGTCGAGCACCGAGTGGGGTCCGACCGCCGGCGCCTACCGCGACCTGATGGCCCGGTGGAAGGCCGCCGGCCGCGCGAGCCGCACGGACGACGACGCGCTGTGGGCCCGGTTCCGCGCCGCGCAGGACACGTTCTTCCACGCCCGTGACGAGCTGAACGCCGCCACGGACCGGGAGTACGGCGCCAACCTGGAGGTCAAGGAGGCGCTGCTGGTCGAGGCCGAGGCGATCGACCCGGCGAAGGGCCTCGCCCAGGCCAAGGCGGCGCTGCGCTCGATCCAGGACCGCTGGGAGGCCGCGGGCAAGGTGCCGCGCGGCGACATCCAGCGCGTCGAGGGCCGGCTCCGTGCCGTCGAGGCGAAGGTGCGCGACGCCGACCAGGCGGAGTGGCGCCGGACCAACCCGGAGACCCGCGCGCGGGCCGAGGGCGCCCTGGCCCAGCTCGAGAAAGCGATCGCCCAGCTCGAGGCGGACCTCGCGAAGGCCCAGGCGGGCGGCGACGCGCGCAAGGTCGCCGAGGCCCAGGCCGCGCTCGACGCCCGGCGGTCCTGGCTGGAGCAGGTGCAGCGCGCCGCCGAGGAGTCGCGCGGCTGACGCTCGTCCACAGCCGGTGCCGGTCGCCCCTCGCCATGCGCGGGGGTCGACCGGCATCGTGCTTCCGGTGACCTCCCTCCCGGATCCACGGACGGCGGCCCGGCTGCCGTCCACGCCCCTCGTGCGCCTCGGCGACGTCGGCGCCGTCGCCTGGCACCTGCTGCTGCGTGACGGCCACCTCGTGCGCCTGCGCGGCGAGGTCGCCCTCCCGGCGGGGGTCCCGGCGACGCCGGCGCTGCGGGCGGCCGCCCTGGCCCCGCTCGTGCCACCGCGGTGCGCCGTCGCCCGCGCCGCGGCCGTGTGGGTGCACGTGGGCGGCGCCCCGCCGGTCCGGGTCGACCTGGTGGCGCCGAGCGGAGCGCGCGTCCCCGAACCCGCCCCGGGGCGCGCCGCGGCCGCCACCGCGCTGCCGGACGCCGACGTCGTGCTGCTCGGCGGCGTGCGGGTGACCACGCCGCGGCGGACGGCGGTCGACCTGCTGAGCCACGACCCGCCGGAGCGGGCGCTGCCGCTGGTCGCCCGGCTGCGCGCGGCGGGCGTCGACCCGGCCCGCGTGCGCGCGGACGTCGCCGCCGCGTCCGGGCGGCGCGGGGTCCGCGCCGCGGCGGCGCTGGTCCCCCGCCTCGCGGGCGCGTGCCCGGGGGGCCCCGCCCGGAGCCCGACCCCTAGCCCAGGCCCGGCGTCGGACCGGGCCCCGGCCCCTACGCCTCGACGACCGGCTGCTCCGCCTTGGCGCCCGTGATCCGGTAGACGTCGAACACGCCCTCGACCTTGCGCACCGCCGAGAGCACGGACGCGAGGTGCGACGGCTCCGCCATCTCGAACACGAACCGGGACATCGCGACCCGGTCCCGGGAGGTCGAGACCGACGCCGACAGGATGTTGACGTGGTGGTCGGAGAGCACCCGGGTGATGTCCGAGAGCAGCCGGCTGCGGTCCAGGGCCTCGACCTGGATCTGCACCAGGAACAGCGCGGTGCTCCCCTGGCTCCACTCGACGTCGACCATCCGCTCGGGCTGGGCGCGCAGCGCGGCGACGTTGATGCAGTCGGACCGGTGCACGCTGACGCCCTGGCCGCGGGTGACGAAGCCGATGATGTCGTCGCCGGGCACCGGGGTGCAGCACTTGGCGAGCTTCACCCAGATGTCGTCGACGCCCTTGACGACCACGCCCGGGTCGCCGGTGCGGACCCGGCGCGCGGTCTGCCCGGGGCGGGCGACCTCGGCGATGTCCTCCTCGGCGCCGGGCTCGCCGCCCATCGCGTGCACGAGCCGCTGCACGACGGTCGCCGCGGAGACCTGGCCCTCGCCGATCGCGGCGTAGAGGGCGGAGACGTCCGCGTACCGCATCTCGTTGGCGAGCGCGACGAGCGACTCGTGCGACAGCAGGCGCTGGATCGGCAGGTTCTGCTTGCGCATCGCCTTGGCGATGGCGTCCTTGCCGTGCTCGATCGCCTCCTCGCGCCGCTCCTTGGTGAACCACTGGCGGATCTTGTTGCGCGCACGGGGGCTGGTGACGAACCCGAGCCAGTCGCGGGACGGGCCCGCGGTCTCCGACTTCGAGGTGAACACCTCGATGACGTCGCCGTTCTCGAGCGTCGAGTCGAGCGGGACGAGCCGGCCGTTGACCCGGGCGCCCATCGTGCGGTGCCCGACCTCGGTGTGCACCGCGTACGCGAAGTCGACGGGGGTGGCACCGGCGGGCAGCGCCATGACGTCGCCCTTGGGGGTGAAGACGTAGACCTCGCCGTCGGCGATCTCGAACCGCAGGGAGTCCAGGAACTCCGAGGGGTCCGCCGTCTCCTTCTGCCAGTCGACCAGCTGGCGGAGCCAGGCCATGTCGTTGCCGTCGGCGTCGGCGCCCGCGCCCTTGGCGCTCTCCTTGTACTTCCAGTGCGCCGCGACGCCGTACTCGGCCCGGCGGTGCATGTCGTGCGTGCGGATCTGGATCTCGACCGGCTTGCCGCCGGGGCCGATGACCGTCGTGTGCAGCGACTGGTAGAGGTTGAACTTGGGCATCGCGATGTAGTCCTTGAACCGGCCCGGGACCGGGTTCCACCGCGCGTGCAGCGCGCCGAGCGCCGCGTAGCAGTCCCGCACCGTGTCGACCAGGACGCGCACGCCCACGAGGTCGTAGATGTCGGCGAAGTCGCGGCCCCGCACGATCATCTTCTGGTAGATCGAGTAGTAGTGCTTCGGCCGGCCCGTGACCGTCGCCTTGATCTTCGCGCTGCGCAGGTCGGCGCCGACCTGCTCGCGCACCACGGCCAGGTACTCCTCGCGGGCCGGCGCGCGCTCGGCGACCAGGTGCACGATCTCGTCGTAGACCTTGGGGTACAGCGTCGAGAACGACAGGTCCTCGAGCTCCCACTTGATCGTGTTCATGCCGAGGCGGTGCGCGAGCGGCGCGTAGATCTCGAGCGTCTCGCGCGCCTTCTTCTCGGCCGACGCCGCGGGGACGAACTTCCAGGTGCGGGCGTTGTGCAGCCGGTCGGCGAGCTTGATGACCAGCACCCGGATGTCGCGGGACATCGCGACGACCATCTTGCGCACGGTCTCGGCCTGCGCGGCGTCGCCGTAGGTGACCTTGTCGAGCTTCGTCACGCCGTCGACCAGCATGGCGATCTCGGGCCCGTACTCGCTGCGGAGCTGGTCCAGGGAGTACGACGTGTCCTCGACGGTGTCGTGCAGCAGCGCGGCGGCGAGCGTCGGCGGCGTCATGCCGAGCTCGGCGAGGATGGTCGCGACCGCGACCGGGTGCGTGATGTAGGGGTCGCCGCTCTTGCGGAGCTGGCCCCGGTGCGCGCGCTCGGCGGTGACGTACGCGCGCTCGATCAGGCTGAGGTCGGCCTTCGGGTGGTTGGTGCGGACGGCCTGCAGCAGCGGCTCGATCACCGGCGACTGCTGCGGCCCCCGGCTCTGCCCGAACCGGGCCAGGCGCGACCGCACCCGGCTGGTGCCGCCCGTGGTCGCGGGCGCCTCCGGCCGTGCGTCAGCTCCTGCCGGGGTCCGAACCGGGTCCGCCATGCGCGCCTCCCGCCGTGCCGGGTCGCGCCCGGCTGTCCGCCACCGCGCGCCCGGCGCGAGCCGGACACGCCGTCGATCCGCACGATTCTACGGCGTCGCCGCCGCAGTCCGCGTCACGGCCGCCACCCGCGCACCGGCGCGCCCGGGGAGCACCGCACGCCGCCGCCCCGGGCGGGGCGACGGCGTGCGGGACGACGGGAGCCTCAGACGGCCAGCAGCGCGTCCACGTGCCGTCCCGCGAGCCGCGACCGGCCCGGCAGGAACGTGAGGTCCATGAGGAACGACAGACCGACGACCTCGGCCCCGCACTCCTCCAGCAGCTCGACGGTCGCCTGCGCGGTGCCGCCGGTGGCGAGCACGTCGTCGACGACCAGCACCCGTGAGCCGGCCGGCACCGTGAACGGGTGCAGCTCGACCGAGGCCGCGCCGTACTCGAGCTCGTAGTCCCGACGGGCGGTCGGCCCGGGCAGCTTGCCGGCCTTGCGCACCGGCAGGAAGCCGGCACCCAGCGCCATGGCGACCGGTGCGGCGAGGATGAACCCGCGCGCCTCCATGCCGGCGACCAGGTCGACCGGGCCCGGGACGCGGGCGGCCATCTCGCGCACCACGGCGTCGAACGCCGGGCCGTCCGCGAGCAGCGGCGTGATGTCCTTGAACACCACGCCCGGCGTCGGGTAGTCGGGCACGCTGCGCACGAGCGCCTCGACCCGGTCGACGAGCGCCTGGCCCGTCAGCCGGAGGCCCTGCCCGCTCAGGTCCTGCACGCCGCTCATCGCCGGCCCTTCTTCCTGCGCGGCTGCGCCGCGACTCCCTGGTGGCCACCCGGCCGGACCTGGCCCGTGAACCGCGCGACCGCGACCTCCTCCGAGGACGCGTCCTCGTCCAGCCCGCCGTCGGTGAGCCGCCTGCGCGCGGCCAGCACCTTCGCCGTGTGCTCGCGGATCGGCTGCTCGCGCAGGCGGAGCACCACCTCGAGCGGCGTCGCCAGGAAGATCGAGGAGAACGCGCCGACGATCATGCCGACGAACAGCGCGAGCGCGATGTCGCGCAGCGTGCCGGCGCCGAGCACGAACGCCCCGATGAACAGGATGCCCGCGACGGGCAGCAGCGCGACCACCGAGGTGTTGATCGAGCGGACCAGCGTCTGGTTGACCGCCAGGTTGGCGCGCTCCTCGTAGGTCGCGCGCGTCTGGTCGGTGATCCCGGCGGTGTTCTCCCGCACCTTGTCGAACACCACGACGGTGTCGTAGATCGAGTACCCGAGGATCGTGAGGAAGCCGATCACCGTCGCCGGCGTGACCTCCCAGCCGATCGCGGCGTACACGCCGGCCGTGATGAGGATGTCGTGGAACAGCGCGACGATCGCGGCCACGGCCATCCGCCAGTTCCGGAAGTACACGGTCATCACGATGCTGACGAGCACCAGGAACACGACCAGCGAGGTCGCGGCCTTCTTGGAGACGTCCGCACCCCAGGTGGGCCCGATGAACGAGCTCGCGACGTCGTCCTCGGACACGCCGTAGGCGTCCTCGAGCGCCGTGCGGACCTGCGTGACCTGGTCGTTCGTGAGCTCGGACGTCTGGACGCGCAGCGTCGACGAGCCGACGTTGCTGACGCGCGGCACCTCCTCCGGCGCGATCTCGGTGACCGCGTCGATGGCGGGCTGCTGGTCGGTGGTCGAGACGTTCGAGACGGTGAACTGCGAGCCGCCGCGGAACTCGATGCCCGGGTGCAGCCCCGGCTTGAACAGCAGGACGATCGAGAGCAGCACCAGGATCCCGGAGATCAGGAACCAGGTGCGGCGCCGGCCGACGATGTCGTACGAGCGGCGGCCCGTGTACAGGTCGTTGCCCCACTGGGCGAAGTTGACGGCCATCAGGACTCGCTCCCCTCGGTGCGTCGCGCGGCGGGGGTGCTGCCGTCGGGTGCGTCGTCGGTGTCGGTCGTGCCGGGGCTCCCGGCGTCGTCGGCCGGGGGTCCGGCCTCCGCCTCGGCCTGCGCGGCGCGCGCGGCGGCGCGGCGCTCGGCGATCGTGCCGCCCGCGCCGACCGGGGCCGCCACCAGCGTGGACGTGCGGGCGTCGAGGTCGGCGGGCTCCGCCGCGGGGGCGTCGCCGTCCGCGCGGCGGCCCGTCACCACGCGGCCGCGGCCGACGTAGCGGGTCGACTCGGGCGCGCCGAGCCGGCGGGGGTCCAGGCCGGACAGCGGGTGCCCGCTGCCGAAGAACCGGGTCTTCGCGATCAGGCGCATCACCGGGTGGGTGAAGGTGAACACGATGAGCAGGTCGAGCAGCGTGGTGAGGCCGAGGGTGAACGCGAAGCCGCGCACCGACCCGACCGCCAGGAAGTAGAGCACCAGGGCGGCGAGGAAGTTGACCGCGTCGGACGCCAGGATCGTCCGGCGCGCGCGCTCCCAGGCGCGGTCGACGGCGGCGACCAGCGTCCGGCCCTCGCGCAGCTCGTCGCGGATCCGCTCGAAGTACACGATGAACGAGTCCGCCGTGATGCCGATGGCCACGATCAGCCCGGCGACGCCGGGCAGCGACAGGCGGTAGCCCTGCGTCCAGGACAGCAGGGTGATGACGCCGTAGGTGAGCACCGCCGCGATGACGAGCGACGCGACCGTCACCAGGCCGAGCGCGCGGTACTGGAACAGCGAGTAGACGACGACCAGGATCAGGCCGATGAGGCCGGCGATCAGGCCCTTCTCGAGCTGCTCGGAGCCGAGCGTCGCGGAGATCTGCTCCTCGCTCTGCACCTCGAAGCTCAGCGGCAGCGCGCCGAACTTCAGCTGGTTGGCGAGCGCGGTCGCGGAGTCGCGGGTGAACGAGCCGGAGATCTCCGCCTTGCCGTCCGAGATGATGACGCCCGGGTCGAGCGACGGGGCCGAGATGACCAGCCCGTCGAGCACGATCGCGAACTGGTTCTGCGGCGAGGACAGGCCCTGCAGCCGCTCGGTGACGTCCGCGAACTGGCGGGTGCCGGTGCGGTCGAACTCCAGGTTCACGGCCCACTCGTTGGTGACGGCGCCGGACTGGCTGACCCGCAGGCCGGAGCTGGCGTTCGCGATGTGCGAGCCCTCCACCTCGACCGGGCCCAGGACGTACTTGACCGTGCCGTCGGGGTCGCAGGTCACGAGCACCTCGTCCGCCGCGCTCTGCTTGCCGCCCGTCAGGTTCGCCGGGTCGGTGCAGTCGAGGGCGTCGTACTCCGCCTGCACGGCGGGGGTGATGTAGTACTCGGCGTCGCTCGCGGAGTCCGGGGCCGCCTTCGTCGGCTGGTCCGAGGGCTCGGTCGCGCCGTCCGTCGGGCTCGCCGACGGCGTCGCCGTCGGCGTCGCGGCGCCGTAGGTCAGGACCGGCCGGAACTCCATCTGCGCGGAGGTGCGGACGAGGTCCAGCGTCTCCTCGCTCGGGCGGCCGGGGAGGGCCACGACGATGTTGGACCCGCCCTGCGAGCTGATCTCCGCCTCGGCGACGCCGGACGAGTCGACGCGCTGCCGGATGACCTCGATCGCCTGCGCGATGGTCTCCGAGGTGACGCGGGACTCGTCCTGCGCGACCGGCGCCAGGATGAGCTGGGTGCCGCCCTCGAGGTCGAGGGCGAGCTTGGGCGTCCAGGTCGCGTCCGACAGCTTGGTGCCGGCGAAGATCGCGCCGAACACGGCGACCGTGATCACGGCGAGCGTGAGCAGGATGCGCGCCGGGTGGCGGCGGCGTGTGGGTGGGGCCAACGGACCGTCTTCTCTCGTGCGCGCACCGCCCGCGGACGGCGGGCGGTGCGGATGAAGGGCGCCCCGTCCCCCGCGCTCGGCGGGGGCGGGACGCCCGGTCGACTACTGCTGGGACTTCTTGGTGTCGGGGCCCTCGTCGTCGCGCGGCGGCTGCAGCGAGGAGAGGTCGTCCGGGACGTCGATCCGGCCCGGCGGGACGGCGCCCGGCTCGTCACGCCACTCGACGTCGTCCTCGGCGTCCTCGTCGACCTCGGACTCCTCGTCCACCGGCGGCTCGACGAGGCGCGCGATCGCGGCCTTGATCCACACGGACTCGTTGCCGGGCGTCGACTCGAGCGTGACCTCGTCGCCGTCGACCTCGACGACGGTGCCGTACATGCCGGACCCGGTCATCACGCGCTGCCCGGGCTGCAGGTTGTCGCGGAAGCTGAGCTGCTCCCGCTGCGCCTTGCGCTGGCGGCTGCTCATGAGGAACAGCGCCACGGCCCCGATGGCGAGGATGATGAGGAACGAGAAGTCCACGAGGAAACAGCTCCTGACTGCGTACGACGTCGGCCGCAGTCTAGGCGCCACGGCTCCGGGCTCCTAACGACTGCGGGCGCGCGGCGGTTCCCTGTGCGGGACCTGTTCGGCGGCCCGCGGCGCGCGGGGTCTCAGCCGAACAGCGTATCCGTGGGCACGGGCGCCGACAGACCCAGGTGCGCCCAGGCGTCCGGCGTCGCGACCCGGCCGCGGGGCGTCCGGCCGATCAGCCCCTCGCGGACCAGGAAAGGCTCCGCGACGGTCTCGACCGTCTCCGGCTCCTCGCCCACGGCGACCGCCAGCGTGGTGAGCCCGACCGGCCCGCCGCCGAACCGGGTGCACAGCGCCGTCAGCACCGACCGGTCGAGCCGGTCGAGCCCGCGGCGGTCCACCTCGTAGACCTCGAGGGCCGCGCGGGCCGCGTCGAGCGACAGGTTGCCGTCGCCGCGCACCTGCGCCCAGTCGCGCACCCGGCGCAGCAGCCGGTTGGCGATGCGCGGCGTGCCGCGGGACCGGGACGCGATCTCCGCCGCGGCCTCGGGTGCCAGCGGCACGCCGAGCAGCCCGGCGGACCGGAGCAGCACGCGCTCCAGCTCGTCGTCGGCGTAGAAGTCGAGGTGGCCGGTGAACCCGAACCGGTCGCGCAGCGGCGCCGGCAGCAGCCCCGCGCGGGTGGTGGCGCCGACGACCGTGAACGGCGGCAGGGCCAGCGGGATCGCGCTCGCCCCCGCCCCCTTGCCCACCACGACGTCGACGCGGAAGTCCTCCATCGCGACGTACAGCAGCTCCTCGGCGGGCCGCGCGAGCCGGTGGATCTCGTCCAGGAACAGCACCTCGCCCTCCTCCAGGGAGGACAGGATCGCGGCGAGGTCGCCGGCGTGCTGGATCGCGGGCCCGCTGGTGACGCGCAGCGAGGTGCCGAGCTCCGCCGCGATGATCATGGCGAGCGTCGTCTTGCCGAGCCCGGGCGGGCCGGAGAGCAGCACGTGGTCGGGGGCGCGTCCGCGCCCGAGCGCCGCCTGCAGCACCAGCGACAGCTGCTCGCGGACGACCTTCTGGCCGACGAACTCGTCGAGGTGCCGCGGGCGCAGCGCGGCCTCGGCGGCGCGCTCCAGGTCGTCGGCGCCCGGGCGGACGACCGAGTCCGCGGGGTCGACGTCCACGCCGAGGTCGGTCTCGTCAACCACGGCCGCCGCCCAGCGTGCGCAGCGCCGCGCGCAGCACGCCCGCGACCTCCGCCTCCCCGACCGGCTCCTCGGTGCCGTCCAGCACCGTCGCCACCGCGTCCGTCGCCGCCTTCTGGTTCCAGCCGAGGCCCACCAGCGCGTCGACGACCTGGTCGCGCCGGTCCGGAGGCCCGGCGGGGGCCGCGACCCCGCCGGCCGGCGCGACCGGGGCCGGGGCGCCGAGCCGGTCGGCGAGCTCCAGCACGATCCGCTGCGCGCCCTTCTGCCCGATGCCCGGCACCCGCTTGAGCGCCGCGAGGTCCTCGGTGGCGACCGCGCGGCGCAGCCCGTCCGGCGTGTGCACCGCGAGCATCGCCAGCGCGAGCCGGGGGCCGACGCCGCTGACCTGCTGCACCACCTCGAACACCTCGCGCTCGTCGTCGTCGGCGAACCCGAACAGCGTCAGCGCGTCCTCGCGCACCACCAGCGAGGTGTGCAGCGTGGCGGTCGCCCCGACCCGCAGGCCCGCCAGCGTCGCGGGGGTCGCCTGCACGAGCATGCCGACGCCGTTGACCTCCACCACGGCGGCGTCCAGCCGCACGGCCTGCACCGTCCCGTGCACCGAGGCGATCACTGCGGCTCCTCCCAGTCGCGGACGACGCGCGACCGCGGTGGCCGGGCGCCCGCGGTGCAGTCTGCCACGCGTGCGAACACGTGTACGAACGACACGCGGCCGACGTCAGCGGGACGGGACCCGGCGGGCGGCCTGCTCCGCCTGCGCCCACGCGCGCTGCGCCGCCGTCATCGAGCCCGGGGCCCGCTGCGGGGCGCCGACCGCGCCGGCCGGGCGCCAGAGGTGGCAGATCGCCAGGGCGAGCGCGTCCGCGGCGTCCGCGGGGCGGGGCAGCTCGTCGAGCGACAGCAGCCGCTGCACCATCGACTGCACCTGCGGCTTCTCCGCCCGGCCGCTCCCGGTGACCGCGGCCTTCACCTCGGACGGCGTGTGCATCGCGACGGGGATCTTCCGGCGCGCGGCCGCGAGCATCGCGATGCCGGCCACCTGCGCGGTGCCCATCACGGTGCTGACGTTGTGCTGGGCGAACACCCGCTCGACCGCGAGGGCGTCGGGGGCGTGCTCCTCGAGCCACTCGTCGATGGTCGCGGCGATGACGAGCAGCCGCTGGTCGATGTCCGCGGCCGGCAGGCTCTGCGCGACCCCGACTGCCACCATCCGCACCTTCCGGCCGGGCAGCCCGTCGACCACGCCCAGCCCGCAGCGGGTGAGTCCGGGGTCCACACCGAGTACGCGCACGCCCCCATCCTCGCAGCCCGACCCTGCTGCGTCCGGATCCACTCGTACCGACACGCGCGGGCGTGTCGGTACGAATGGATCCACACGGCGGCTCGCGGGGCCTGCGCGCGCGGACGGCGCGCGACCCCGGACGCGACGACGCCCCGCACCCGGAGGTCCGGGGCGGGGCGTCGCGCGTGCTCGGGGGTCAGTCGTCCTCGAGCTCCGCCATGACCTCGTCGGAGGCGTCGAAGTTCGCGTAGACGTTCTGCACGTCGTCCGAGTCCTCGAGCGCGTCGATCAGGCGCAGGACCTTGCGGGCGCCCTCGGCGTCCACCTCGATCTGGGTGGCCGGGTAGAACACGACGTCGGCGGAGTCGTACTCGATGCCGGCCTCCTGCAGCGCCGTGCGCACCTTGACGAGGTCGGTCGCCTCGGACAGCACCTCGAAGGCCTCGCCCGCGTCGTTGACCTCCTCGGCGCCCGCGTCGAGCACGGTCAGCATGACGTCGTCCTCGGTGGTGCCCTCCTTGGGGACCATGACGACGCCCTTGCGCGAGAACAGGTACGCCACCGAGCCCGGGTCGGCCATCTGGCCGCCGCTGCGGGTGAACGCGACGCGCACGTCGGCCGCGGCGCGGTTCCGGTTGTCGGTGAGGCACTCGACCAGGAACGCGACGCCGCCGGGGCCGTAGCCCTCGTAGAGGATCGTCTGGTAGTCCGCGCCGCCGGCCTCGGCACCCGAGCCGCGCTTGACGGCGCGCTCGATGTTGTCGTTGGGGACCGAGGTCTTCTTGGCCTTCTGGATGGCGTCGAACAGCGTCGGGTTGCCCGCGGGGTCACCGCCGCCGGTGCGCGCGGCGACCTCGATGTTCTTGATGAGCTTCGCGAAGAGCTTGCCGCGCTTCGCGTCGATCACGGCCTTCTTGTGCTTGGTGGTGGCCCACTTGGAGTGACCCGACATCGCTTCCCTCTCGTTTCCCGCGCCGCCCCGGCGCTGCCCGGGCCGGCGGTGCGGCACGCTCCGGCAGCGGAGCGCGCCCCCGCTCTCACAGGGCGTCGCGGACGATCTCGACGAACAGCCGGTGCACCCGCGTGTCCCCCGTCACCTCCGGGTGGAAGGACGTGGCGAGCAACGAGCCCTGGCGCACCGCGACGATCCTACCGGCGGCGGGCCCGGACTCCACGCGGGCGAGCGCGGTCGCGGCCGGGCCGACCTCCTCCACCCAGGGCGCGCGGATGAACACGGCGTGCACCGGGTCCGCCGCGCTGTCCGGCACGCCGTCGATGGTCAGGTCCGTCTCGAACGAGTCGACCTGCCGCCCGAACGCGTTCCGCCGCACGGTGACGTCCAGCCCGCCCAGCGTCCGCTGCCCGTCGATCCCGCCGACGATCCGGTCGGCGAGCAGGATCATCCCGGCGCACGACCCGTACGCGGGCATGCCCGCCTCGAGCCGCTCGCGCACGGGCGCGTCCAGGTCGAACGCGCGCAGCAGCTTGTCGATCGTCGTCGACTCGCCGCCGGGCAGCACCAGGCCGTCGACGGCGTCGAGCTCGGACTCGCGGCGCACCGGGACGGCCTCGGCCCCGGTCGCGCGCAGGGCGGCGAGGTGCTCGCGGACGTCGCCCTGCAGGGCCAGGACACCGATGGTGGGGGTGGCGGTCACCCGCACATCCTACGAATCGGCGGCACCGTGCAGCGCACCGCCGCCGACGGCCGCGCCGGCCCGGGCGCCCGTGGCCGCCGTCGCGGACCAGTCGGCCACCGCGTCGGCCAGCAGGGACAGGCCGTCGAGCAGCGCGCCGCGCTCCGCGGCCAGCGACACCCGCACCATGCCCTCGCCCCCCGGGCCGAACGCCGACCCCGGCGACACGGACACGTGCCGGTCGGCCAGCAGGCGCAGGGCGAACGCCTCGGAGTCGGCCATCGCGGCCGACACGTCGACCATCAGGTAGAACGCACCCTGCGGCCGCACGGACGGGATGCCGCGCGCGTCCAGCAGCGCGACCGCGGCGTCGCGCCGCTCCCGGTACGAGTCGACGGCCGCCGCGACGTCGTCCTGCGGGCCGGTCAGCGCGGCGAGCGCGGCCCGCTGGCTCACCGACGACGGGCAGGCGACCGTCGCCTCGGCGACCTGGCCGAGCAGGTCGATCACGCCCGGGTCCCGGGAGACGACGTAGCCGAGCCGCCAGCCGGTCATCGCGTAGGTCTTGGAGAAGCTGAAGAAGGTCAGCACCCGGCCGTCGGTGTCGAAGGCAGCGGGGCTGGCGTGCGGCCGGTCGAACGTGATCGCCTCGTAGCACTCGTCCGAGAACACCCAGAGGTCCCGCTCGCGGGCGAGCTCGACGACGCCGGCCAGCAGCTCCGGCGGGTACATCGCGCCGGTGGGGTTGTTCGGCGAGCAGACGACGATCACCCGCGTGGCGGGCGTGATCGCCGCGGCGATGTCCTCGAGGGTCGGCACGAAGCCGTTCGCCGCGTGTGCCGGGTACGTCGCGACGCCGACGCCGGCGGCGACCGCGGCCATCCGCCAGTTCGGGAACTCGGGGTCGGGCAGCAGCACCTCGTCGCCCGGGCCGGCGAGCGCGTTGATCGCCATGGCGAGCCCGTGCATCGCGCCGTGCGTCACGACCACGTCCGAGGCCGTGACGTCGAGGCCGTTGACCCGGCGCACCTTCTCGGCCAGCGCGGCCCGGAGCTCCGGGGTGCCGGTGCTCGACGTGTACGCGGTGTGCCCCGCGGCGGCGTCCCGGCCCGCGGCGGCCACGACGTGCGCGGGGGTGGGGACGTCGGGCTCGCCGATCTCCAGCCGGATCGCCTCCGGGTCGCGCATGGCGAGCTCCATGAGGGTGCGGATGCCGCTGCGGTGCATGCGGGTCACGGGCGAGGTCGAGATGGGCACCGGCCGACCCTAGCCGAGAACGGGACCCGGACGTTACTCCCCGGTAACGTCAGTCGTCGCGCTGCAGGCCGAGGTGCCGCACGGACCCGTCCCAGCCCGCCAGCAGCGGCCGGACCAGGTCCGGCAGCCCCTCGGGGAACACCTCGCGGGTCTCGGCGGCCAGCTCGTCCAGGTGCCACCAGCGCAGCTCGTCCAGCACGTCCAGCTCGACCTCGGTCCAGCCGTCGCGCGCGATCGTCGCGGTGTCCACCGCGTCGGCGACCCGCGCCAGGAAGAACTCCTCGTCCTGGCGGCAGTGCTCCGCGTAGAAGTCGAACAGGGCGGACCGCGTGAGCACCGGGCCCACGAGCGCGGCGGCGTCCAGGAGCAGGCCGGTCTCCTCGCGGACCTCGCGCACCGCCGCCTGGCGCGCCGACTCCCCCGGGTCGATCCCGCCGCCCACGGTGAACCACCAGGACCGCTCGGGCTGGTCGACGTCGTGCCCGCGCACGAGCAGCAGCCGGTCCTCGGCGTCGAGCAGCAGCACCCGCGCCGCCCGGCGGAACCGCAGGCCGTCCTCGCCGAGCACCCAGTCGGCGCCCAGCGAGGACGCCGACGTCGCCCCCGACGGCGACGGCCCGCCGGCCCCCGCGGGGGTCGACGGGCCGTCGGTCGGCACGGGGTGGGTCACCAGCCGCGCTCGGCCAGGCGGTGCGGCACCGGGACGTCGTCCACGTTGATGCCGACCATCGCCTCGCCGAGGCCGCGGGAGACCTTCGCGATGACGTCCGGGTCGTCGTAGAAGGTCGTCGCCTTCACGATCGCCGCGGCGCGCTGCGCCGGGTTGCCCGACTTGAAGATGCCGGAGCCGACGAACACGCCCTCGGCGCCGAGCTGGCGCATCATCGCCGCGTCGGCCGGGGTGGCGATGCCGCCCGCGGTGAACAGCACGACCGGCAGCTTGCCGGCGCGGGCCACCTCGACCACGAGGTCGTACGGCGCCTGCAGCTCCTTGGCGGCGAGGAACAGCTCGTCCTCGGGCAGCGAGGACAGCCGGCGGATCTCGTCGCGGATGGTCCGCATGTGGGTGGTCGCGTTCGACACGTCGCCGGTGCCGGCCTCGCCCTTGGAGCGGATCATCGCCGCGCCCTCCGTGATGCGGCGCAGCGCCTCGCCCAGGTTGGTCGCGCCGCAGACGAACGGCACGGTGAACTGCCACTTGTCGATGTGGTGCGCGTAGTCGGCCGGGGTGAGCACCTCGGACTCGTCGACGTAGTCCACGCCGAGGCTCTGCAGCACCTGCGCCTCGACGAAGTGGCCGATGCGGGCCTTCGCCATGACCGGGATGGACACCGTGTTCACGATGCCGTCGATGAGGTCCGGGTCGCTCATGCGCGCGACGCCGCCCTGGGCGCGGATGTCGGCGGGCACCCGCTCGAGCGCCATGACGGCGACCGCGCCGGCGTCCTCGGCGATCTTGGCCTGCTCGGCGGTGACCACGTCCATGATCACGCCGCCCTTGAGCATCTCCGCCATGCCGCGCTTCACGCGGGCGGTGCCCACCGCGGGGACGTCGGTGCCGGTGGCGGGCTGGCTGGTGTCGGTGGTCACGGAGGTCCTCGCAGTTCGGCTCAGGGGGGTTTCCGGGTCCCATCGTAGTCGCGCCGGGCGACGACGACGGCGGTCGTCCACGCCCCGTGCGGGTGTGTCCGGGCGCGGGACGCGGGGCGTCAGGCCGCGGCCGGGGGCTGCCCGGGCCGGCCCAGGGCCGCGGGCCAGGCGTCGTCCAGCTCCAGCGTCTGCGGCATCGGCGCGCGCCCGGCGAGCCGGAGCGTGCGCACCGCCCAGCCGCGGCGCATCCGCTGGGCCTGGGCGACCGCCTCGTTGTGGAACCGGCGCGCGAGCTGCACCCGGTACCAGGCGTCGCCGAGCGCGTCGAGCAGCTCGGCCGCGCCCGGCTCCTCCCGCAGCGCGGCGACCTCGTCCGGGTCGTCCAGCGCCTCGCGGAGCGTCGCCGACAGCTCCGACTCCACCAGCCCGCGATCGGCGGTGGCCGGGTCGGCGCGCTCGGGCCCGCGCAGCTCGGCGGGTAGCCGGGCCATGCCCTGGGTCTGGGGGCTGCCCGCGGCGATCGACGCCCAGGAGGCCTCGCCGACGAGCACCGAGCTCACCGGGTCGAGCACGCCCGACGCCGCCAGGGTCGACGCGGCGGACGCCCGCCGGAGCAGCTGGGTGTCCACCACCGCGCGGGACGCGGCGACCTTGCGGTGCAGCCGGTCGATGCGCGACGCGGCCACCCACGACCACCACAGCACTACCAGGAGCACCGCGACGACGACGACCGCCGTCTCGGACCAGCTCATCGTGTCATCCCTCGTCCCCGCGCAGGCGCCGCAGCGCCGTCCGGGCGCCGCGCAGCGAGGTGGGGTCCTCGCCCACCGGCGCCACGCTGCCCTCGACCGCCATCTCGTACACCGTCAGCACCTGGTGCGTCACCGTCGACCAGTCGTACCGCCCGACGGCCGCCCGGCCCGCCGCGGCCACCCGGTCGCGCTCCCCCGGGTCGCCGAGCAGCCCGATCAGCGCGCGCGCGAGGTCGGCGGAGTCGCCGGTGCGGAACAGCACGCCCGCGGCGCCGTCGTCGAGCACCCGCCGGAACGCGCCGAGGTCGGAGGCCAGCACGGCGGTGCCCGCGCTCATCGCCTCGACCAGCACGATGCCGAACGACTCGCCGCCGGTCTGCGGCGCGCAGTACACGTCCGCGGACGCGAGCAGCCGCGCCTTCTCCTCGTCGGTGATCCCGCCCAGGAACTCCACGGCGTCCGCGTCGTCACCGAGCAGCTCGCGCACCTCGGCGGGGCCGGTGTCCCCGCGGCCGGCGACGAGGATCCGCACGCCCGGGAAGGCGCGGCGCACCTCCGGGACCGCCTCGAGCAGCACCGGCAGGCCCTTGCGCGGCTCGTCCAGCCGGCCGAGGAAGACCACGGTCGGCGCCTCGGGGGTGCCGGCCCAGCGCGCGTCGGTGGGCACCCCGTCGAACGCGTCGACGAACACGCCGTTCGGGATCACGACCGCGTCGCCGCCCAGGTGCTCGACGAGGGTGCGGCGCGCGTCCTCGGACACCGCGATCCGCGCGCCGATCTTCTCCAGCGACTGCCGGACCAGCGGGTAGGCGAGCTGCAGGGAGCGGGACCGCACCAGCGAGGAGTGGAACGTCGCGACCACGGGGCCGTCCGCGATCCACAGCGCGAGCATGCTGAGCGAGGGCGTGGCCGGCTCGTGCAGGTGCAGCACGTCGAACTGCCCCGCCTCCAGCCAGCGGCGCACCTTGGCCGCCGTGATCGGCCCGAACGCCAACCGGGCCACCGACCCGTTGTACCGGACGGGCACGGCGCGGCCGGCGGAGGTCATGTACGGCGGGATCGGGGTGTCCTCGTCGGCCGGCGCCAGCACGGACACGCTGTGCCCGCGGTCGATCAGCGCCTCCGCGAGGTCCCGGACGTGGAACTGCACCCCGCCCGGCACGTCGAACGAGTACGGGCAGACGATGCCGACCCGGAGCGGGCGTGACGGCCCGGGCGCCAGCCCGGCGATCACGAGGCCGCCTCGCCGGCCGCCGCCTTCGTCCGTGCGTACCGCTCGGGGTCCAGGTCGGCCACGAACACCTTCTGCAGCATGTGCCAGTCCTGCGGGGCCCGGGAGATGCCCCGCCCGAGGTCGTCGACCCACGCCTGGGTGAGCACCGCGACCCGCTCGGACCGCGGCACGTCGTCGGGCACGGTCAGCAGCCGGCCGAACTCGATGACGACCCCCCACGCGGTGCCGGCGGCCCGTCGGCGCGCGCCGGTCAGCCGCTCGTAGGTGATGGACGTGGCGCACAGGGGCGCGCCGGTCGAGACCGCCAGCGCGGCCGGGCCCGCCGCGACGCGCGCCCGCTCGCCGAACAGGTCGACCTCGACGCCCCGGGCGGTGAGGTCGCGGTCCGCGAGCAGCGGGATCAGGCCCGGGCTGGGCTGCCGGGCGGTGCGCACCAGCTCGCGGAACACGCCGCCCCCCGCCCCCCCGTCGGACAGCGGGATGATCTCCAGCCCGATCCCCTCGCGGAACCGCAGGAACTCCTGGAACAGCGCCTCCGGCTTGAGACGCTCGGCGACGGTGACCGTCCGGCCGAGGTTCCGGGTGGCCCACGCGCCCGCCAGGTCCCAGTTGCCCAGGTGGCCCAGCGCCATGACGACCATCCGGCCCTCGTTCATCGTGCCGACGACCTCGCCCGGGTCGACCAGCCGCACCCGCGCGTCGATCTGCTCGGGCTTCGCCCCCACCAGCGCGAACGACTCGCCGTAGTACCGCATGTACGACCGCATGCCGAGCAGGCTCAGCCGGCGGATCTCGTCCGGGCGTGCCTGCGGACGCACGCGCCCGAGGTTCGCCTCGAGCTGCCGGACGCCAGCGCCGCGCAGGAGCCACACCACGTCGGCGACGAGCCGGAAGACCCCGCGCACCACCGGGTCGGGGACCGTGCCGACGACCCGCCACGCGAACGCGAACAGCCGCGCCACGTCCACCTGCGGCCGCCTCACGCCGCCCCCAGCGCCTGGCGCCGGACCGTGAGCACGCGCTGCACGACCGTCACGAGCGACGCCACGGCGAGCAGGCCGAGCACCACGACCAGCACCGGCTCGGGCACGCCGACGCCGACCAGGGCGGTCGCGACCAGGACCGTCGCGAGCCGGTCGGCGCGCTCGGCGATCCCGACCGCCGCCGTCATGCCGAGCCCCTCGGCGCGGGCCCGGGCGTAGGGCACGATCGCGCCGAGCACCAGGCACGCCAGCGCCAGGCCCGAGCCCCAGCCCGCCCAGGACGACTCGCTGCCGTGCACGAACCACAGCACCAGGCCCGAGAAGATCGCGGCGTCGCCGAACCGGTCGAGCGTCGAGTCGAGGAACGCGCCCCACGGCCCGGACCGGCCGGCGCGCCGCGCCATGACCCCGTCCAGGCTGTCCGTCAGCGCGAAGAACGCGATCACCAGGCTCGCCGCCAGGAAGTGTCCCGCCGGGTACAGCCACAGGGCCGCCGCGACGACGGCCACGGTGCCGGTGATGGTCACCGCGTCCGGCGAGACGCCGCGCTTGAGCAGCGCGTCCGCCACCGGGGTGAAGAGCCGCGTCATGGCTCCTCGCAGTCCGTTCAGCACGGGCCGGTCATCCCTTCTGGTCGCCGGCGGCGACGTCGTCGGCCGCCGGCCAGGCCGCCGCGAGGCGCGCCCGGGTGTCGTGCAGGAGCTCCGGCAGCGCCCGGGTGCGGCCGACGATCGGCAGGAAGTTGCTGTCGCCCGACCAGCGCGGCACCACGTGCTGGTGCAGGTGCGCCGCGATGCCCGCGCCGGCGACGGCGCCCTGGTTCATGCCCAGGTTGAAGCCGTGCGGGCCGCTGACCTCGCGCAGCACGCGCATCGCGGTGCGGGTCAGCTCGGCGACCTCCGCGACCTCGGCGTCCGTCAGGTCCGTGTAGTCGGCGACGTGCCGGTACGGGACCACCAGGACGTGGCCGCCGTTGTACGGGTACAGGTTGAGCACGACGTAGGCGACCGCGCCGCGCGCGACGACCAGGCCGTCCTCGTCGGACAGCGCGGGGATGCGGCAGAACGGGCAGCCGTCGCCCTCGGCGCCGTCGGCGGGCTTGTTCTCCCCGCCGATGTAGGCCATCCGGTGCGGGGTCCACAGCCGGCCGAAGCCGTCGGGCACGCCGGGGAGGCCGGCGGCGTCCTCCACCGCCGGCTCCCCCGGGCCGTCGCCGTGCGCCGTCACCGCGTCAGACCTGCGCGTGCTCGCGCACGGCGGTCACGACGCGCTGCACGGCCTCCGCGACCGGGACGCCGTTCTCCTGGCGGCCGTCCCGGTACCGGAACGACACCGCCCCGGCCTCGGCGTCCTCGCCGCCCGCGATCAGCACGAACGGGATCTTCTGCGTCGAGGCGTTGCGGATCTTCTTGCCGAACCGGTCGCTGGACCGGTCGAGCTCGGCGCGGATGCCCTGGGCGCGCAGCTGGGCGACGACGTCCTCCAGGTACGGCTCGAACGGCTCGGCGACCGGCACCGCGAGCACCTGGACCGGCGCGAGCCAGGCCGGGAACGCGCCCGCGTAGTGCTCGGTCAGCACCGCGAAGAACCGCTCGATCGACCCGAAGAGCGCGCGGTGGATCATCACCGGGCGCTGCCGGGTGCCGTCGGCCGCCGTGTACTCCAGGTCGAACCGCTCCGGCAGGTTGAAGTCGAGCTGGATCGTCGACATCTGCCAGGTGCGGCCGATCGCGTCCTTGGCCTGGACGGAGATCTTCGGGCCGTAGAACGCGGCGCCGCCCGGGTCCGGGACCAGCTCCAGGCCGGACTCGGTGGCGACCTGGCGCAGCGTCTCGGTCGCCTCCTCCCACGCCGCGTCCTCGCCGACCGACTTCTCGGGGTTCCGGGTGGACAGCTCCAGGTAGAAGTCGTCCAGGCCGTAGTCCTTGAGCAGGTCGAGGACGAAGGTGAGCAGGCTGGTCAGCTCGCCCTTCATCTGGTCGCGCGTGCAGTAGATGTGGGCGTCGTCCTGAGTGAAGCCGCGGGCGCGGGTCAGGCCGTGCACCACGCCGGACTTCTCGTACCGGTACACCGTGCCGAACTCGAACAGCCGCAGCGGCAGCTCGCGGTACGAGCGCCCCCGCGAGTCGAAGATCAGGTTGTGCATCGGGCAGTTCATCGGCTTGAGGTAGTAGTTCTGCCCCGCGCGCTTGATGTTGCCCTCGGCGTCGCGCTCCTCGTCCAGCTGCATCGGGGGGTACATCCCGTCCGCGTACCAGTCCAGGTGGCCCGAGATCTCGAACAGCTGCTGCTTGGTGATGTGCGGCGAGTTGACGAACGAGTAGCCCGCCTCGACGTGCTTGCGCCGGCTGTACTCCTCCATCTCCATCCGGATGATGCCGCCCTTGGGGTGGAACACCGCCAGGCCCGAGCCGATCTCGTCCGGGAACGAGAACAGGTCGAGCTCGGTCCCCAGCCGGCGGTGGTCGCGGCGCTCGGCCTCGGCCACGCGCTCCAGGTACGCCTTGAGCTCGTCCTTGGTCGGCCACGCCGTGCCGTAGATCCGCTGCAGCTGCGGGTTCTTCTCGCTCCCCCGCCAGTACGCGGCGGCCGAGCGGGTCAGCTGGAAGCCGTTGCCGAGCACCTTGGTGCTGGGCACGTGCGGGCCGCGGCACAGGTCCTGCCAGACGACCGTCTCGGACTCCCGGCCCGCGCCGCGCACGTTCTGGTAGTAGGTCAGGCCGCCGGCGCCGACCTCGACCGACGCGCCCTCGCCCGCGGTGTCCGCGGTCGACTTGAGGCCGATGAGCTCGAGCTTGTACGGCTCGTCCGCGGCCAGCGCGCGCGCCTCGTCGTCGGTGACCTCGACCCGGCGGAACGTCTGGTTCTCCTTGACGATCCGGGACATGACCTTCTCGAGTGCCTTGAGGTCCTCGGGGGTGAACGGCTCCTCGACGTCGAAGTCGTAGTAGAAGCCGTCGGTCACCGGCGGGCCGATGCCGAGCCTCGCCTTCGGGTTGACCTCCTGCACCGCCTGCGCGAGCACGTGGGCCGCGGAGTGGCGCAGCACGGCCAGGCCGTCCGGCGAGTCGACCGTGACGGCCTCGACGACCGCGCCGTCGGGCAGCGGGCGGGACAGGTCCCACAGGTCCCCGTCGACCCGCGCGACGACCACGTCGCGGCGAGCGGCGAACAGGTCCGTGCCCGTGGTCCCCGCCTCGGCCGTGGTGCTGGTGCCGTCGACGGTGAGGGTGATGAGCTCGGACACTGCGGGGTCTCCTCCGGTCGGGCCCGCGCCTCGCGCGCGGGGTCCGGGTCGATGCTACCGACCGGTTCGGGCACGCCGTTGCGGCGATCAGGTCGTCGCGTGACCTGCCAGGGCCAGCGGGACGTAGTAGACGCCCCGCTCGTTCTCCGCGACACGCACCGTCAGCAGATCGTCCACCCGGACGTGATCGTTCACGTCGATCAACTCATCCGTGTCCAGCAGCGCGCGCACGGCGTAGGCCGGGATGAGCCCTTGGACACCGTTGTCGTCGACCGCGAAGGCATAGCGAGGCCCGGTCGTCCGGACCCGGACCTCGGCCGTGCCGTCGGCGCTCCCCGCGCGCGGTTCGGCTGCCTCGCAGACCTGCGCCTCCGAGACCTGGTCGGTGTTGTTGGCGACCTCCTCGGCGAGGTCGTCGGCGAGGCGGTCCACCTCGGCCAGGAGGTTCGCCATCGTCCGGGCCACCGAGCGGTGGAAATCGCTGACCTTGATCGCGGTCCCGGGCTTGTACAGGTCCTCGTGGGTCAGCTCGCCCCACGCGTCCTGCAGCCTCGTCTTGATCTGCACCTCCACGAACACCGGCGCTTCGCCGGTCACCGAGACCCGGTAGATGTGATGGGCAGCCCGATAGCCGGACTCCTTGGCGTGCGACGCATAGTCGCGCGCATCGACCCGCTCGATGCCGGCGAGGGTCGTGGCGCACTCGTCGAGACGTTCGCAGAGCAGGCGCTGGTCCCGGGTCGACTTGCACAGCACCTTCACCCCGACGATGTCCTTGAGCGCGCCCTCGACGTCGTCGGCCGACCCGAGCCGTAGGTCCGCGTCCTCGGCCTGCTTGCGCTTCACCTTGTCGATCGCGCGCGCGGGGTCCTTGATCCGGCCGGGTTCGACCCGCAGCCTCGACCGGTCCTCGCGGGTCAGCAGGCGCGCGCACTCCCGGTCGAGCCAGGCGGCCACCTGGTTCTGCGCGTCCTGCCAGGCCCGCATGCGCTCCCGGTACGCCACTGCCACGAGGTCGACGACGTCAGCCACTTTCGCCTCCAGACGGCCCCCCGTCCGAGGTCATCGACGCGCTCGCGGCGACGTCGGACCAGATTGGTCGGAGGCTATCAGTCCGACGCGGTTGCGAAGCGTCGTCTCGGACCGAGGTCACGGCCCGGGTGGTGACGCGAAGAGCCCCGCTGACCTCAGGTCAGCGGGGCTCTGTCCGGCAGGGTGGGCGATACTGGGTTCGAACCAGTGACCTCTTCGGTGTGAACGAAGCGCGCTACCACTGCGCCAATCGCCCGGCAGACGAGAACATTACCCGACCCGGGGCGCGGATCCGAAATCGGCGCGGCGGGCCCGCTCGGGGAGCGGGACGGACGCGCGGAGCACCGCACGGTCGTCCGCTGCGGACCGCTGCTGAGGGGTCCGGGTGGGTGAAGTTCGGCCCGGGACCTCCGCTCCTGGCGACCCGTGCGTCATGATGGTCTTCTCGCGAGACGTGTGTGTAAGGAGGATGCGGTGGCCCAGCGCTCGTACGACGTCGTCGAGACCGTCGCCATGCAGCTCATCAGCTCCGATGCCAGCGTCCTGCCTGTCACCGCGGAGCTGTCCTACCGCGTGAGCGACCCCTACACGGTGCGTGCCGTGTTCACCTCGCCGCAGTCCACCTCCGTGTGGCTGCTCGGCCGCGAGCTGCTGCTCCAGGGCATGCTCGCCGACGCCGAGGACCCCGCCGGCTGCGGCGACGTCCAGGTCTGGCGCGACGAGGACCCGATGTTCACCCTGGTCTCGCTCACGGGCATCGAGGGCAGCGCGCTGCTCGCGTCCCCGTCCGAGCCCCTCGAGCGGTTCCTCACCGCGACCGAGCAGCTGGTCGCGCTCGGCACCGAGAGCGACCGCATGGAGGGCGAGATCGCCGCCCTCATCGCGGCGCTGCTCACCGCCTGACCGCACCGTCGTCGTCCCCCGCCCCCGTCAGGGGTCGAGGTCGTCGGCCGCCCGCGCCCGGAACAGCCGCGCCACCTCGGCGGTGAGCGGGCCGACCGCCACCGGCGCGCCCTCCACCGCCTCGGCGCCGACGACCCCGCGCAGCGACCCGGCGAGCGCCAGCCCGGCGGTGCCCGCGCGCACGTCCTCGACCACCGACCACGGCAGCTCGTCGGCGGTGGCCTCGCGGACCGGCAGGCCCGCCTCCCCCGCCCACGCCAGCGCGAGCGCGCGCGTGACGCCGGGCAGGCAGCCCGACGACAGCGCCGGGGTGAGCAGCTCGCCGCCGCGCTCGACGAGCACGTTCGACGTCGCGCCCTCGCACAGCGCGCCGCGCGTGTTCGCGAGCAGCGCCTCGTCACCGCCGGCGCGGGTCGCCGCGGCCAGCGCGAGGACGTCCGCGGCGTAGGACGTCGACTTGTGCCCGGCCAGCGGGGACCGCTCGTTGCGCACCCAGGCGGACCGGACGACGTGCGCGGGGCCGCGGACCGGCGCGGGGGCGGCGGTGACCACGAGGGCGGGCGCCGCTGCCTCGCCGCCCGGGCCGGGCGCGCCGGGGCTCACCGTGATGCGGAGCCGGCCGATTTCCGGGCCGCTCGCCGCGAGCACCGCCGTGACGGCCTCGCGGACCACGTCGTCGTCGGCAGCCGGCAGGCCGAGCGCCTCCGACGACGCGGCCAGGCGCGCCAGGTGCCGGGTGAGCGCGAAGGCCCGGCCGCCGACGACCGCGCAGGTCTCGAACAGGCCGAGGCCGGTCGCGTACCCGGGATCGGTGCCCGCGACGACGGGCTCGCGCGGGTCGCGCAGCCGGCCGCCGGCCCACAGGACGCTCGCCACGGCGGTCATCCTGCCACCGGGCCGGCGCCGCCCGAGGCCAGCCCGACGAGCCGCCGGGCCTTGAGCTCCGTCTCCGCCCACTCCGCGTCGGGGTCGCTCCCCCACGTGATCCCCGCGCCCGTGCCGAACCGCAGCACGCCGTCGCGCCACACGAAGGTCCGGATCCCGACGGCGAGCTCGGCGCGGACCTCGCCGTCCTCCGCGACCTCGACCCACCCCACGGCACCGCAGTACGGCCCGCGCGGCACCGGCTCCAGCCGGCGGATCAGGTCGAGCGCCGACGACTTGGGCGCCCCGGAGACCGACCCGGGCGGGAACGTCGCGCCCAGCAGCCGCGTCCACAGGTCCGCGCCGTCCCGCACGTCGGCGCGCAGGCGCCCGCGCACCGTCGACACCAGGTGCACCAGCCCGGGGTGCTCCTCGACGCCGAGCAACGTCGTCACCTCGACCGTGCCCGGCTCGCAGACCCGCTGCAGGTCGTTGCGCACCAGGTCGGTGATCATCACGTTCTCGGCGCTGTCCTTGGCGGTCAGGCCGTGGGCCGTGGGCGCGGTGCCCTTGATGGGGGCGGAGGTCACCCAGCCGTCCTCGACCCGCAGGAAGAGCTCCGGCGAGGCCGTGACCACCCAGACCGGCGGCACCGCTCCCCCGGCCGGGACGTGCACGCCGCCGGCGTACGGCGCGGGGTTCCCGGCCCCCAGCCGGGCGCCGAGGGCGCGGGCATCGGGCTCGCGACCCCCGTCGGCCGGCAGCGGCGCCGTCAGCACGCGGCAGAGGTTGGCCTGGTAGACGTCGCCCTCGCGCACGGCGTCGCGGACCGCCGCCACGGCGGCGACGTAGGCGCGCTCGTCGAGCGACGTCGACCAGGCGCCGGGGTCGGGGCCGCGCCAGGCCTCGGCACCGGGGGCCTCGGCGGCATCCCGGGCGACGTCGTCCTCGGCGACCCGGAACCGCCATGCGGCGACCGGGCCCTCGAAGTCCCCCACGAGCACCCAGTGCCCGGGCGCGCGCAGCCGCGCGGGCTGCCGGGCCACGTCGGCCACGTGCTCGACCGGGTCGCGGAGCAGCCGCCCGCCGAACCAGGCGACGCCGGCGGCGGGTGTCGGCAGCACCGCGGGGGCGGCGGGAGGAGTCGGCACGGGGGCCACGCTAGCCAGCCCCGGGCGCCGCCCGCGGAAGGGGGTGTGGCGCAGGTCGCACGACCCGGTCCGGGGCTCGCGCGGCCCCCGACGCCCCTGCTGAGCGGCCGGATCCGCGTCATCACGCGGGACTCCGGCCCCCTGGTCAGCCAATTGGACTCCCGCCTCGAACGTCGGCTAATGTTCTCGACGCACCAGGAACGCCGGTGAGAACCGGCAGGACAGGCGCGCGGACGTGGCTCAGTGGTAGAGCATCACCTTGCCAAGGTGAGGGTCGCGGGTTCGAATCCCGTCGTCCGCTCGGAGGCAGACACTCCCGGCCGACCTTTCGGTCGCTGAGGACTGAGGTCTCAGGGTGGAGTGGCCGAGAGGCGAGGCAGCGGCCTGCAAAGCCGTATACGTGGGTTCGAATCCCATCTCCACCTCGTAGCAGCACCCGGGCGATTGGCGCAGCGGTAGCGCGCTTCCCTGACACGGAAGAGGTCACTGGTTCGATCCCAGTATCGCCCACCAGCAAGGCCCCAGGTCACAGACCTGGGGCCTTCGCCGTGCACCGGGAAGCACGGGCCGGTTCCCTGCAGTGGTGGCACCGTCGTTCGGGCGATTCTTCTCTCGCAGCTGCTGGAACCTCGGGCTCCCGGCGGTCGAGGCCCCCACGGTCGCGCTCGCCGGCGCCGACGTCGACCTGTCGCTCGCCGACGGGGTCCTGCGCTCCGACGGCACCACCGTGCCGTTCGCCCGGCCGCCCGAGATGATGCTGGAGATGGTGCGCGCGGGCGGGCTCCAGGCGTTGGTGCTCGCCCGCCGAACCGCACCCGTACCGCCGACGGAGGCACGATGACCAAGCAGAAGTTCGACGACCTCGCGACCGACTACGACGCGAGCCGCCCCCGGTACCCCGACGAGCTGCTCGCGCACGTCGTCGCAGCGCTCCCGACCGGGCGCCGGCTGACCGTCCTGGACGCCGGCGCGGGCACCGGCATCGCGCTCGAGGGCCTCGTCGGCCTGCTCGGCGAGGAGCACGACTACGTCGCGGTGGACGTGTCCGGCGGCATGGTCGAGGTCGGCCGGGCCAAGCTCGGCTTCGTCGACTGGCACGTCGAGCCCGTCGAGCCGGCGCTGGCGCGCTACCGCGAGTCGCTCGACCTGGTCGTCGCCGCGCAGGCGTACCAGTGGCTCGATCGGGAGCGGTTCGTGCGCGAGGCTCTCGCGGCGCTGCGAGCCGGCGGCGTCCTGGCGGTCCTGCAGAACAACCGCGACCACGAGTCGTCGGCGTTCCTGGCCGCGTACGAGGACCTGCTCGAGCGCTGCAGCCCCGGGTACTCGCGCGACTACCGCGCGTTCGACGTCGCCCAGGAGCTGGCCGGGCCGTTCCGCGCCGCCGGTGGCACCGTCACCACGCACGCCGTCACCTGGTCCCGGCCGAGCGAGGTCGACGCGTTCGTGCGCATGGCCGCGTCCTCGACCCAGGTGCAGCGGGGGGTGACCGCGCACGGGCCGGTCGTCCTGGACGAGGTGCGGGCGCTGGCGGCCGCGGCGGCGCACGACGGGGTCGTGGACGTGGCGTACCGCTCGGAGGCGTACCTGGCGCGCCGGCCGGGGTGAGGGGGCGGGACCAGCCAGGTGCACGGCGTCCAGCACCAGCACGACGTCGCCGCCGAGCGCGTCCAGCAGCCGCGGCCGCGCGAGGCGTCCCGGGCACGGAACGGGCGGGTGCACCCTCCCAGCGAGCGGTGTCGGCATGCCGATCCCCGCGCACCCCCACGGCGGCCGGGCGCCGCGCGGGGACTGTCTACCACGCGGGTCATGCGGCCCTGGTGCGCTCGGGCTCGAACCAGGCCCGGTCGTCGTTCGGCTCGATGACACCGGACCCGGCCAGCCCCCGCGCGGCTGTCGACCAGGGAGCAGGTCTCCGCACCGAGACGCTTCCGTCTTCGGGATCAGCCGCCCGCACCTGCTGACAGTGATGGACTCTGGCGCGCTCCCCTCCACCGAGGTCGGGACACACCGTCGCACCGAAGCCAGCGACCTCCTCGAGTTCCACGAACGGCGGCAAGCGGCGCACCAGACGCTCGCCGACGCCCGCGCCGACGCACCGATCGCCGACCGGCACCACTTCCACGACACCGCACCGCTCAGCGACACCGCCCTCAGCACCTCGACTCGCTCGAGGAACGATCCCCGATCCCCGCGCGCGCTGCTCGACCGGCTGCGCGCGGAGACGACGGTGGACGTCGTCGAGCTGAACACCACCGTGCCGGCCGAGGGGCTCTACCGCGGGCTCCGGTCCACCGAGCCCCGTGACGTCGCGCTGCAGGCACGCGTTCGCTGATGCACGGGCCGTCCTCGGGACCGGGGCTCGCTACGCTCGCCCCGTGAGCGTCATCGAGCGGAACCACGTCCGGGTCTCGGGCGTCCCCGGCGCTCAGCCGCTCCTGTTCGCGCACGGGTTCGGCTGCGACCAGCACATGTGGCGGCTCGTCGCCCCGCGCTTCGAGGACGCGTACCGCGTCATCACCTTCGACCACGTCGGCGCTGGCGGCTCCGACCCGCGGGCGTACGACCGCGACCGGTACTCCTCGCTGGACGGCTACGCGGACGACGTCCTCGCGATCGTCCGCGAGCTCGACCTCACGGACGTGGTGCTCGTCGGCCACTCGGTGTCGGCGATGATCGGCGTGCTGGCGGCGGTCGCCGAGCCCGACCGGTTCGCGCGGCTGGTCCTGATCGGGCCGTCGCCGCGCTACCTCGACGACGACGGGTACACCGGCGGGTTCTCCGCGGCCGACATCGCCGAGCTGCTCGAGTCGCTCGACAGCAACTACCTGGGCTGGTCGCGGACGATGGCGCCGGTGATCATGGGCAACCCCGACCGTCCCGGGCTCGCGGCCGAGCTGACGGCGAGCTTCTGCCGGGCCGATCCGGACGTCGCCCGGCAGTTCGCGCGCGTGACCTTCCTGTCCGACAACCGGGCCGACCTCGCGAAGGTCGCGGTGCCGACCCTCGTGCTCCAGTGCAGCCAGGACGTCATCGCGCCCGTCGTCGTGGGCGAGTACGTGCGGGACGCGATCCCCGGCGCGGAGCTCGTGCTGCTCGACGCCAGCGGCCACTGCCCGCAGCTCAGCGCACCCGAGGCGACGACCGCGGCGATCGCCGCGTTCCTCCGCGCCTGAGGAGGGGGCCCGTGGCCGACGCGACCGAGGACCGGCTGCTCTACGAGCACGCCCCGTGCGGCCACCTGTCCACCACGCCCGACGGGGAGCTCGTCCGGGTGAACGAGACGTTCCTCGCCTGGACCGGGTACCCGCGGGCGGACCTGGTGGGGCGACGCCGGTTCGTGGACCTGCTCCCCGTCGGCGACCGCATCTTCCACGAGACGCACGTCGCGCCGTCGCTGCGCATGCAGGGCTCCGCGCGGGAGATCGCGCTGGAGATCGTGTGCGCGGACGGACGACGGATGCCGGTCCTCGTCACCTCGGTGCTCGACCGCGACGACGCGGGACGGCCCGTCGGCATCCGGTCGGCGGTGTTCGACGTGACCGAGCGGCGCCGGTACGAGCACGAGGTGCTGGCGGCCAAGCGGCGCGCCGAGGCCTCCGAGGCCCGCGCCGTCCGGCTCGCGCAGACCCTGCAGCAGACGCTCATCCCCCCGACGCCGCCGCGCATCCCGGGGCTGGACGTCGCGGCGGCGTACCGGCCGGCGGGCGACGGCCGGCACGTCGGCGGCGACTTCTACGACGTCTTCCAGGTCGCCACCGACGACTGGGTGGTGGTGCTCGGGGACGTGCAGGGCAAGGGCACCGACGCCGCCGTGGTCACGGCGCTCGCCCGGCACACGGTGCGCGCCGCGGCGGTCGACCACCCGGCGCCCCACGAGGTCCTGCACACCCTCGACTCGGCGCTCCGCGGCGCCGACACCGACCGGTTCTGCACCGCGGTGCTCGTGCGGCTGCGCCGGGAGGGCGCGGGGTGGCGCGCCACGGTCGCGAGCGGCGGGCACCCGCTGCCGCTCCTCCGCCGGCACGGGCAGGCGTCGCGCCCCGTCGGGGCGTACGGGCACGTCCTCGGCATCATGCCCGCGCCCGCGTTCGTCGACACCGCGCTGGACCTCGGGCCGGGTGACGCGCTGGTGCTGTTCACGGACGGCGTCACGGAGGGGCGCCAGGGGTCGCGGCTGTACGGGCCCGAACGCCTCGCCGGTGCCGTGGACGCCCACCGCGCGACGGCCGCCGACACCACCGGGGCGGTGCTGGCGGACGTGCTGGCGTTCCAGGCCGGCGACCCTCGCGACGACATCGCCGTCGTCACCGTGGCGGTCGACGCCGGACCGCCGGCGCCACCGGCCTGAGCCGCGGCCCGGAGCCCCCCGAGCGCCCGCGCCGGTCACCCCGCGGAGGTGATGCCTCCACCGGGCGGCGCGGCCACCGTGGAGGGGCCGCCGCACCCGCGCGGCCCGCCCGGACGCTGGAGCCCGCCATGGTCATCTTCCTGATCCGGCTGCTGATCTTCCTCGGCTCCGCGGCCCTCGGGCTATGGGTGGCCTCCCTGCTCCTCGACGACTTCCACCTGACGACCAGCGGGTTCCTCGCCGCGGTCGTCGTGTTCACGGTCGCGCAGGCGGTGCTGTCGCCGTTCATCGCGAAGATGGCGGCCCGCTACGCCGGCGCGTTCCTGGGCGGCATCGGTCTGGTGTCGACCTTCGTCGCCCTGCTGATCGCCTCGACCTTCACGGGCGGGCTGACGATCGACGGCGGGGCGGGGACCTGGATCGCGGCGGTCGTGATCGTCTGGCTGGTCACGGCGCTGGCGACCTGGTTGCTGCCGCTGCTGTTCCTGCGGCGCCGGCTGGAGGAGCGCCGGGCGGGCGGGCCGCGCCCCGCCTGAGGAGCCGGGGCGGCGGTGCCGTGTCCCCGGCGCCCCGTAGCCTCCTGGCGTGCAGATCCTCGACGACGGCGCGCTCGCCCTGAGCGCGAGCGACCTCGCCGCCGCGGCCGCGTGCCCCTACGCCGTGGTCCGCGCCCTCGACGCCGCGCTCGGCCGCGCCCCCGCGGTCGACCGCGCGGTCGACCCCACCGCGGCCCGAGCCGGCCGGCTGGGCGCCGCCCACGAGCGGCGCCTGCTCGACGCGCACCTGGCCGCGCTCGGCCCCTACGACCCGGCCACCGGGCGCGGGGTGCTGGTGCTCCCCCGGCCCGGGGACTCCACGGCCGCGGGCCTGGCCGCCGCCCACGACCGCACGCTGGACCTGCTGCGCGGGGGCGTGGACGTGCTCGGCCAGGCCGCCCTGTTCGACGGGACGTTCACGGGGTACGCCGACTTCCTGGTGCGCGACCCCGGCGACCCCGTGCCGCGGTACACGGTCGTGGACGCCAAGCTCGCCCGGCACGAGCGGCCCACCGCGCTGCTCCAGGTCGCGGCGTACGCGGACCAGCTCGCGTCGGCCGGGATCCCGCTGACCGAGCACGCGGAGCTCGTGCTCGGCGACGGCCGCAGCACCCGGCACCGGCTCCGCGACCTGCTGCCCGTCTACCGGGACCGCCGCGTCCGTCTGCAGCGGCTGCTCGACGAGCACCGCGCCGGCGACGCGCCCGCCGCGTGGGGCGACCCGCGGTACCGGGCGTGCGGGCGGTGCGCGGTGTGCGCCCCGGAGCTGGAGGCGCGCCGGGACGTGCTGCTCGTGGCGGGCGTGCGCGGCACCCAGGCGGCGCGGCTCCGGGAGGCGGGCGTGCGCACGATCGAGGACCTGGCCGCGCGGACCGGACCCGTCGACGGCGTCGGCACCGGCACCCTCGCGACGCTGCGGGCGCAGGCGGCCCTGCAGTCGCGGCAGGACCACGGGGACGGGTCGGTCCTGGCCGAGGTGTTCGACACGGGGCCGATCGGGGCGCTGCCGGCCCCCGACCCGGGCGACGTGTTCTTCGACTTCGAGGGCGACCCGCTGTACTCGGCCGGGGAGGTCGGTGCCGACGGGCAGCCCGCGACCTGGGGCCTGGAGTACCTGTTCGGGCTGGTGGAGGCGCCCGCCTCCCCCGGCGCCGGCGCGCCGTTCCGGGCGTTCTGGGCGCACGACCGGGCACAGGAGAAGCAGGCGCTCGTCGACTTCCTCGCCTACGTCCGCGAGCGCCGGGCCGCCCACCCCGGGATGCACGTCTACCACTACGCCCCGTACGAGAAGACTGCGCTGCTCCGGCTGGCCGCGCGGCACGGCGTCGGCGAGGCGGAGGTCGACGAGCTGCTGCGCGCGGGGGTGCTGGTCGACCTGTACGCGACGGTGCGCGGGTCGCTGCGCACCGGGCAGCGCTCGTCGTCGCTCAAGAAGCTCGAGCCGCTGTACCTGCCCACGCCGCGCACGGGCGACGTCACCACGGCGGGCGACTCGATCGACCAGTACGCCCGGGCGTGCGCGCTGCGGGACGCCGGTGACGACGCCGGGTGGCGCGCGGCGCTCGCGGCGATCGCGGAGTACAACGCGGTCGACTGCGGGTCGACGCGGCTGCTGCGGGACTGGCTGCTCGCGCGGGGAGCCGACGCGGGCGTGCACCCCCGCCCCCACGTCCCGGGGGCCGGAGCGCCCGACGACGGGTCGGCCGACGACGCCCCCGAGCACGACGCCCTCGTCGCGGCGCTCTCGGCCTTCGCCGACGACCCCGCCCACCGCGTCGGCGCGGCCGACCCGCACCGCCGCACCCCGGACCAGCAGGCCGTCGCGTTGCTGGGTGCCGCCCTCGGGTACCACTGGCGCGAGCAGAAGCCGTTCTGGTGGGCGCACTTCGACCGGCTGTCCGCCGACCCCGCCGACTGGACCGACCCGCGGTCGACGTTCGTCGCGGAGCGGGCCGAGGTCGTGACGGACTGGCACACCCCGCCGCGCGCCCGGACCCGGCAGCGCGTCCTGCGCCTGACGGGGCGGCTGGAGCCGGGGAGCGAGCTGCGCGCCGGCGCGACGTGCTTCGGGCTGTTCGACGCCCCGGCGCCCGAGCACGCGCAGGTGCCCCGGCACGCCACCCGCGGGTACGCGCCGGGGTTCACCGTCCTCGACGTGACCTCCGCGGGCGACGGGCCCGGCGCGCGCGACGAGCTGCTGGTGTCGGAGCGGCTGCAGGCCGCCTGGGCGCCGCACGACCGGCTGCCGATGGGCCTCGGCCCGACGCCGCCCCCGCCGACCGGGACGATCGCCGCGGCCCTGCGCGGCCTGGCGGAGCGGGTCGCCGCGGGGCTGCCCGCCGTCCCCCACCAGGCCGCCCTGGACCTCGCGCGCCGCCTGCCCCCGCGCGCCCGCTCGGGCCGGCCGCTGCCCGACCCCGCGGCGGCGGACGGCGTCGTCGGCGCGATCACGGCCGCCCTGCGCGACCTCGACGGCTCGTACCTCGCCGTCCAGGGCCCGCCCGGGACCGGGAAGACGTACACCGGGTCGCACGTGATCGCCGCGCTGGTCGCCGACGGCTGGCGGGTCGGTGTCGTCGCGCAGTCGCACGCGGTGGTGGAGAACCTGCTGGCGAAGGTGGTCGAGGCGGGGGTGGACCCGGCGGCCGTCGGCAAGAAGCCCCGCCCGGGCGCGACGGGGACCCCGGCGTGGACGGCCCTGACGGGCTCGACCGCGTTCGGGCGGTTCCTCGCCGGGCAGCGCGGCGGGTTCGTCCTCGGCGGCACGCTGTGGGACGTCACGCACCCGGACCGCGTGCCGGCGGGCGGGTTCGACCTGCTCGTGGTCGACGAGGCGGGCCAGTTCTCGCTCGCGAACACGTTCGCCGCCTCCGCCGGCGCACGGAACCTGCTGCTGCTGGGCGACCCGCAGCAGCTGCCGCAGGTGTCCCAGGGCCACCACCCCGAGCCGGTCGACACCTCGGCGCTGGGCTGGCTCACCGACGGGCGCGACACGCTGCCCCCGGAGCTCGGGTACTTCCTCGACGCCACCTGGCGGATGCACCCGGACCTCTGCACGCCGGTGTCGGAGCTCGCCTACGACGGACGGCTGCACGCGGTGCCCGCCGCGGCGGCGCGGCACCTCGACGGCGTGCCCGCGGGGGTGCGCACGGTGCTGGTGGACCACGACGGCAACGCGGTGTCGAGCGTCGAGGAGGCCGCACAGGTCGTCGCGGAGGTCCGCGGGATGGTCGGGCGCGCCTGGACCGAGGACGGGACCACCCGGCCGCTGGCCCCGGAGGACGTCCTGGTCGTCGCCGCGTACAACGCGCAGGTGTGGACCCTGACCCGGGCCCTGTCAGCGGCGGGGCTCGCCGGCGTGCGGGTGGGGACGGTCGACCGGTTCCAGGGGCAGGAGGCCCCGGTCGTGCTCGTGTCGCTCGCGGCGTCGACGCCCGAGGACGTGCCGCGCGGCATGGAGTTCCTGCTGTCCCGCAACCGGCTCAACGTCGCGCTGTCCCGGGGGAAGTGGGCGGCCGTCCTCGTGCGGTCGCCGCGGCTGACCGACTACCTGCCGGCCGCGCCGGCGCAGGTCGCCGAGCTCGGGGCGTTCCTCCGGCTGGGGGCGCCGCCGCCGGACCCCGCGCGCGCCCGACCCGACGCGGACGCGGGTGTCGGTCCCCGCGCCTAGCCTGGCCGGATGGACGTCCTGGCGTGGCTGCTCGACGGCGACCCGGCCATCCGCTGGCAGGTGATGCGCGACCTGACCGGCGCACCGCCGGGTGCCGTCGCCGCCGAGCGCGCGCGGGTGGCCCGGGAGGGCTGGGGCGCCCGGCTGCTCGCCGCCCGCGACCCCGACGGGCTCTGGGCGGGTGGTGCGTGCTTCCCCGCGGGGTACCGCGGCGAGGGGCCCGGGCAGCCCTGGACCGCCGCGATGCACTCGCTCCAGACGCTCGGCCTGCTCGGGCTCGACCCGGCGTCCCCCGAGGCCCGGGAGGCGATCGCGCTGGTGGCCCGGAACGGCCGCTGGGAGCACGACGGCCAGCGGTACTTCGACGGCGAGGTCGAGCCGTGCATCAACGGCCGCACGGTCGAGACCGGGGCGCTGTTCGGTGTCGACGTGTCCCGCGTCGTGGACCGGCTGCTCGCGGAGCAGCTCCCCGACGGCGGGTGGAACTGCGAGGCCGAGAACGGGTCCGTGCGGTCGTCGTTCGACACCACGGCGTGCGTGCTGGAGGGGCTGCTGGCGTACGAGCACGCGGCGGCGGACCTCGACACCGCCCGGGCCGCCGCCGCTCGCGAGGCCCGGCTGCGCGGCGAGGAGTACCTGCTGGCGCGCGGTCTGCTCCGCCGGCTCAGCACCGGCGAGGTCGTCGACCCGGCCTACCTCGACCTGGCGTTCCCGTTCTACTGGCACTACGACGTCCTGCGGGCGCTCGACCACCTGCGTGCCACCGGCGCCCCGCCGGACCCGCGGACGGCCGAGGCGGTCGGGCACGTGCGGTCCCGGCGGCGGGCGGACGGGCGGTGGGAGCTCGACCGGGTGCACCCGGGGGCGGTGCACGTCCCGATGGAGGACCGGGTCGGCGAGCCGAGCCGGTGGATCACCCTGCGGGCGCTGCGCGTGCTGGCCTGGGCGGACGGGGCCCCGGTCGGGCACGGGGCCGGGACTCTCACCCCGCCCGGGTGAGCCGGGCGCCGCGCCGCCCGGGGGACAGTGCTGATGCGGGCACGCCGTGCCCGGACCCGGACCGGCGCGCCGCACGCCGCCGCACGAAGAGGACGAGCGATGACGACGTTCACGGCCTGGAAGTTCGACACCCCCGAGGGCGCCGAGCGTGCGCGGGACGCGCTGCGCGACGCGCAGGGCGAGGGGCTGGTCACCGTCGTGGACTCCGCGGTGGTGTCCTGGCCGCAGGGCGAGAAGCGCCCCGAGCTGCACCACCACCACGAGGGCGGGAAGCACGCGGCGGGCTGGGGTGCCCTGTGGGGCCTGCTCGTCGGCGGGCTGTTCTTCGTGCCGCTGCTCGGCGCCGCCGCCGGCGCGGGCATCGGGGCCCTGGCCAAGTCCGTCGAGGGCGTCGGCATCGACGAGAAGGACCTGATCACGCTCCGCGACGAGACCACCGAGGGCACCTCCGTGCTGCTGGCGGTCACGCAGGACGGCGACCTCGACCGGCTCGGCGAGCGGTTCCACGGCCTCGGCTCCCGGCTGGTCGCGACGAACCTGACCGAGGCCGAGAAGAGCCTGCTGCTCGAGACGTTCGGCTGAGCGGTCCGCCGTGGCCGGCACCGAGGCGCTGACCCGGCCCCGGCTGATCCGGCGCCGGGCGGGGCACCTGTACGGCCTGGTCGTGACCGGGTCGGTGCTCGCGGCCGCCCCGGACTCGATCGGGCTGGCGCGGCTGGCGCTCGCCCTGCTGGGCACGCTCCTCGTGTACTGGGCGGCGGAGAGCTACGCGCACTGGACGGCGACCCGGACGCTGCTGGGGCGCAGCCTGCACGGCGAGGAGCGGCGGGAGGTCGTCACGGACGGCCTCCCGCTCGTCGCGGCGTGCCTGGTGCCGGTCGCGGTGCTGCTGGCGGAGGCCCTGCTCGACGTGCCGACCGGCACCGGGGTGCGGGTCGCGCTGCTCACGAACACGGCGCTGCTCGTCGGCGTCGGCTGGCGGATGGCCACGTCCGGCGGTGTCCGGGGGTTCGCGCGGGTGGCCAACTCCGTGGGCATCGGGCTGCTGGGCGTCGCGATGGTGGCGCTGAAGTACGCGCTGCACCACTGAGGCCCGGCGGATCCGCCGCGGGTCCGGTCAGCTCAGCAGGCCGAGCGACCGCCCCCGCGCCACGGCGGCCCGCCGCGTCTGCACGTCGAGCTTGCGGTACAGCGACTTCAGGTGCGCCTTGACCGTGTTCACCGAGACGAACAGCTCCTCGGCGATCTCGGTGTTGCTCGCCATGCTGGGCAGGGCGGCGAGCACGCTGAGCTCACGGTCGGTGAGCGGGATCGGCAGCGGTTCCGGCTCCGGGGCGGGCGCGGGGGCGCCGAGGTGCTCCACGAGGGCCTCGGCCAGGGCGTCGGAACGCTCGGGGAGCACCCGCGTGAGGGCGGCGCGGCCCGCCGCGCCCGGGACGACGAACGGCCGCACCACGCGCTCCGCGCCGGCGACCGCGAGCGCCCGCCGCACCAGGTCGTCCGCCAGGCGCGGGGCGCCGCGCTCCTCGGCGAGGTCCGCGAGCAGCAGGCACGCCTCGGTCTGGGTGAGCACCTGCCCGGTGTCTGCCGCCCACCCCGCCGCGACCCGCGCGTGCCGGAGTGCCGCCGGGGCGTCGCCGTGGGCGCGGGCACGGCGCGCGGCCACGAGCGCGTCGAGCGGAGAGGCGATCCTGGGGTCCGCGGGGGCGACGGCGGCGTCGGAACCCGTGAGCTCCGCGAGCTCCGCGGCGGCCCGCAGCCGCAGCCCGGCGACGAGTGCCGGCACCGGGCCCGCAGGCCGCTCGGCCGCGAGGGCCTGCGCGGCGGCCCGCACCCGGCCGCGGGCCAGGGCCGCGAGCGCCTGGACGGCGTGCAGGGTCGCGACGCACCAGGGGTCGTCGCCCGCGTCGGTCGCGGCGAGCCCGTAGGCGACGGCCCGGTCGGCGTCCGCCCAGCGGGCGCGGAGCAGCGCGACCCACGCGAGCGCGGCGTACGCGGGCCGGACGTGGGCGTACCCCGTCCAGCCGGACGCCACCGCGACGTCGACGGCCTCGCGGGCGGCCCGCTCGGCCGCGTCCAGCCGGCCCAGCACGCCGAGCGCCATCGCGAGGCCGGCGCGCGCGCTGAGCGAGGTCAGGTCGACGGCGTCCGGGTCCTCGGCGACCGAGGCGGCCAGCTCCCGGTGCGCGCCGACCGCGTCGCCCTGCCAGAGCAGCGATCCGCCGCGCAGGTCGTGGGCCGAGCGCAGGTACGGCAGGTACGCCGGGAAGGGCCAGGGCGCCTGCGCGAGCGTCTCCAGCGCGGCGACGGCGCCGCTCCCCTGCCCGGCGCTGTCGCCGGTCCCCCGGGCGGCGGCCGCGTCGAGCAGGTCGGCCAGCACCCGGGCGGCCACCGGCGGGCGGCCCGCGTGCGCGGCGTCGTGGGACGCCAGGGTCCGCAGGCGCGCCACGTGCGCCCGGCACGCCGGGTACGCCCGGTCGACCAGCGCCAGGGCACCGGCGCACAGCTCGGACCACGCGGCGGGCGGCGCCTCGTCGTACGGCAGCCGGAGCAGCGCCTGCCGCACGGCCTCCCGGTTGGGCGTGACGAGCAGCGGCGCGGCCGCCTCGGCGACCACCCGGCCGACCAGCTCGCCGTCCTCGGCCTCGGTGGCGTGGTCGAGGGCCGCGACCGGGTCCCCGTGCCGCAGCAGCCACCGGGCGGCGCAGGCGTGCGCGTCCTCGTGCCCCTCGGGGTCCCGGACCCGGAGCGTGGTGTGCAGGATCTCCCGCAGCAGCGGGTGGTACCGCAGCGCGGCGCCGGCGGGCGCGACGGGCCCGACGAAGTCGTGCGCCGCCGCGAGCGCGTCGTGCAGCCGCCCGGGGGGCGCGCCCGGGCTCAGCGCCCGGGCGAGCTCGGGGCTGAACGTCGGGACCACGCTGGACCGGAGCAGGAACGCGCGCACCGGGTCGGGCTGGCGGTCCACCACCTCGTCGACGAGGTAGTCGGCGACCGCGCGGTCGTCGGCCAGCGCGTCCACCACGTCCTCCTCGGTGGGCGGCTCGCCGATCCCCTGCAGCCGCGCGAGCCGGCCCAGCGCGATCCGCACGCCGGTCGGCCAGCCCTGGGTGCGCTCGAGGACCAGCCGGGCCTGCTCCGGGGTCACGTCGACGCCCTCGACCTCGCCGAGGGCGCGGACGTCCGCGGCGGTGAACGCGAGGTCCTCCGCGGCGATGAGGGTCGCGCCCCGGCGGGCCACCGGCGGCTCCGAGCGGCTCAGGATGAGCAGCCGGAGCGGGACGTCCGCGGCGAGCAGGTCACGGACCGTCTGCACCACCGTGTGGTGTCGCACCACGTCGAGGTCGTCGACGACCAGGGTCGCCTCGTCGGGCAGGCTCTCCAGGCCGCGCATCCAGCGCGCGACGAACGCCGGCGTGCTCGTCGGCGGCACCCGCAGCCGGGCGAGCGGGTGGTCGGCCGGGACGGCACCGCTCGTGCGGAGCGCGTCCAGCACCCGGCTGGCGAGCGCTTGCGGCACCGTGTCCCGCGGCTCGAGCGACAGCCAGGCCACCGGGCCCGGCCGCGCCGCCGCCCAGGTCGCCACCGCGGTGGTCTTGCCCCAGCCGGCACCGGCCGCCACGACCGTGAGCCGGGCGTCGCCGTCCCTGTCGAGCAGCTTGTCCACGGCGGGGCGCCGCACCGTGCGCGCAGCCGACGGCCGCAGGGTGCGCTGCTCCGGCGTCCGGACGGCGAGTCTCCCGGTGCCCCTGCCCGGTGGCTCGCGCAGTTCTCGTCCGGCGCCCCTCCCCGGGGAGCCCATGTCCGCAACGTATACCCCGGGGTCGCCGGTGCGAAGGCGGCTTCCGGGCGTCCACCCGCGGCGGGTGATGCCCGCCCGACCGGCCCCGACGAGCGTAGGCACCGGGTTCGCGGGGGCGGCCCCGCCCGGGGTGTCCCGGGCGCCGCGGAGCGCAGGAGGCAGTCGTGGAGACCGCGATCGAGGACATGGGCCCGGTGGACTACCTGGTCGTCGAGTTCCCGGAGAACCGCCTGGACGGCGAGGCGTTCCCCCTGCTGATGGACCTGGTCGACCGGGGGGTCGTCCGGGTGCTCGACCTGGCGTTCGTCGCGAAGGCCGACGACGGCACCGTCACGGGCATCGACCTGCGCGAGCTCGACGCGACCGGGGACTTCGACGTCACCGTGCTCGAGGGCGCGTCCTCGGGGCTGCTCGGCGACGACGACCTCGCCGAGGCGGCCGCGGCGCTCGCGCCCGGGGCGGCGGCGGGGGTGCTGGTGTACGAGAACGCGTGGGCGGCGCCGTTCGCCTCGGCCCTCCGGCGCGGGGGCGGCCAGCTCGTCGCCAGCGGGCGGGTGCCGGTGCAGGCGCTGCTCGCGGCGCTCGACGCCACGGAGGTGTGAGGCGACGCCGGCCTCGGCACGGCACGACCAGGGCACGACACGGAGCACGACGAGGACACGAGGGACGAGGAGGGGACCATGCCCGGACTGCTGCGAGGGGTGGCCAGGACGGCCGTGATCGCCGGGACCGCGAGCGCGGTGTCGGGGCGAGTGCAGCGGCGCCAGCAGGGCCGGTGGGCCGAGCAGGACGCGCGCGCGGCCCAGGCCCAGTACGGCGCCACGGTGCCGGCAGGCTACGGCCCGCCGGGGTACAGCCAGGAGCCGCCCTACCCGGCGGTGCCCGCGGGCTCACCGGCGCAGGACGCCGCGGACGCCCGGATCGCGCAGCTGCGCGACCTCGCGAGGCTGCGCGACGAGGGCGTGCTGACGGCGGAGGAGTTCGCCGACCAGAAGGCGCGCATCCTGGCGAGCTGACGGCACCGCCGACGGACCCACCTGCACCGACGCCGGCGCGGGTGGGTCCGCTCGCGCCCGCGGCCCGTCCGCGCGCGGAGGGCGAGAGCGCGCGAGCGCGGCGCTCCGGCGGGGAGGTCAGGCGGCGGGGCGCGGTGCGGAGGCCGCGCGGCGCATGCGCAGGGCGTTCGCCGCGCCCAGCGCGCCGGCCACCAGCGGCACCAGCAGCGCCGCCTGGAGGGCGCGCGGGCGCACCTCCTCGTTGATCCGCACCACCTCGGCCGCGGCCGCGGGCGGCTCGTCCGCGAGCAGCGCCTCCAGCTGGGTGGTGCTCATCAGCTCGGCGTCCTCGTCGAGCGCCGCGGCCACGCGCTCCTGGTCCGCCGGTGCCAGCACCTCGCTCGCCCGCGCCTGGGCGGTGAACCCGGCCGACAGCGCGGCGAGCAGCACGGCGCCCGCGAGCGCGAGCCCGAACGACAGGCCGAACGACCCGCCCGCCGAGTTCACGCCGGCCGCCTCGCTCACGCGCTCCTCGGACACCGGCGACAGCGTGTAGTCGTTGAGCTGCGAGACGAGCAGCCCCAGCCCGCACCCCGCGACGACCAGCGGTCCCGCGAGCGCCCACCCCGACCCGGCGCGCGGCACGACCGGCAGCAGCGCGGCGACCCCCGCGACCAGCAGCAGGAACCCGCCCAGGACCACCCGGTGCGCCGGCCACCGCCCCGCCCGCCGGCTCATGGTCAGCGCGACGACGAACATGCTCAGCGACAGCGGCGCCAGCGAGAGCCCCGCCGCCATCGCGTCGTACTCGAGGACCATCTGCAGGAAGATCGGCAGCGCGATCATCGCCCCGCCGAGCGCCACCTGCTGCAGCAGCTGCTGGGAGACGCCGATCCGGAACCGCGGGGCGCGGAACAGGCCCGGGTCGATCAGCACCGCCCGGCCGCCCCGGGACCGCCGCACCAGCCACCCCGCGAGGCCTGCGAGCGCCAGCACCCCGACCGCGAGCAGCAGGCCGACGGACCCGGCGCCCTCCTGCCAGGCGAGCACGCCCAGCACGAGGCCGCCCATCCCGGCGGCGGACAGCAGCGCACCGACGACGTCGATCTCCCGCGATCCCGTGTACGGCACGTCGCGCACGAGCCGGATGCCGGACAGCACGACGACGATCACCACGAGCTCCAGCCCGAACGCGACCCGCCAGGACAGGTACGTGGTGATGAACCCGCCGAGCAGCGGTCCGACGGCCGCCGCGATCGAGGCGGCGGCGCCGACCAGGGCGTAGACCTTCTTCTGCGCGGTGCCGGCGAAGTTGCCGTGCACGAGCGACTGCATCGCGGGCAGCAGCAGCGACGCCCCGAGCCCGCCGACGACGGCCCAGAGCACGATCACCGCCGTCAGGCTGTGCGCGAAGGTCATGGCGGCCGCGCCGACCGCGTAGCCCAGCAGCCCGAGCACGTACGCGCGCTTGCGCCCGACGAGGTCGCCGACCTTGCTGCCGACGAGGATGAACGCCGCCGACACCAGCGCCTCGAGCGCGATCGCGGACTGCACCCCGCTCACCGTGGTGCCCAGGTCGCGGACCACCGCGGAGATCGACACGTTCATCAGCGAGGTGTCCACGACGAGCACGAACATCGCGAGCGCGAGCAGCACCGCCAGCCGGCGCTCGGTGCGGCCGAGCGCCTCGGCCGGGGCGGTCACCGGGCCGGGGCGCCCGCCGGCGCGGCGACCGCGGTCCCCGACGGGACCTCCGACCCGCCGCGCCGCGCCGCCAGCCGCGCCCCCCAGCGCAGCACCTCGGCGACGACCAGGTAGCCCAGCACCGCCAGCAGGCACACGCCCCACTGCTGCAGCGACAGGTCCGTGGTGCCGAACAGGCGCTGCAGCAGCGGGATCGAGGTCACGAGGACCGTGAGCCCGAGGACCACGAGCACCAGGGTCACGAACCGCGCGTTGGCCACCGTCTCGGCGCGCAGCACGCTGCGGAACCGGTCCCGCCACTCGGCGGCGACCACCACGTGCACCAGCGACATCGCCGTCAGCCCCATCGTGGTGGCGACGAGCAGCCCGTACCGCGGCTCGGCCCACGCGACCACCAGCAGCACGGCCACGGCGACGAGCACCCCGTCGAGGGCGAGCCGGGCCCCGAGCGCGCGCCCGAGCACCGGGGCGTCCGCGGCGCGTGGGCGCCGGCGCATCAGGTCGGAGGCCGGCGCGTCGAAGCCGAGGCCGATCGCCAGCACCACGTCGATCGCGAAGTTGATCCACAGGATCTGCAGCGGCGACAGCGGCACGCCGGCCGCCACCGTGAAGATCCCGGCGCCGACGAACGTGAGGATGAACCCCACCAGCACCACCATCTGGAACCGGATGTACCGCATGAGGTTGTCGTACAGCCCGCGGCCGCGCTCCACCGCGGTGACGATGGTCGCGAAGTTGTCGTCGGTCAGGATCATCTCGGCGGCGTCCTTGGTCACCTCCGTGCCGGTGATCCCCATGGCCACGCCGATGTCCGCCCGGGTGAGCGCGGGCGCGTCGTTCACGCCGTCGCCGGTCATCGCGACCACCTGGCCACGCCGCTTGAGCACGTCGACCAGCCGGACCTTGTCCTGCGGGGCCACGCGCGCGACCACGCCGATCTCGTCGACCTCGGCCTCCAGCCGCTCGTCGGGCATGGCGGCGAACTCGGCCCCGGTGAGCGCCCGGCCCTCGATGCCGAGCTGTCCGGCGATCGCGGCCGCGGTGGTCACGTGGTCGCCGGTGATCATCCGGACCCGGATCCCCGCGTCCTTGCACGCGGCGATCGCGTCGCGGGCCTCCTTGCGGGGCGGGTCGACGATGCCGACCAGGGCCAGCAGCTCCAGCCCGTCGACCAGGTCGAGCAGCTCGCCCGCGAGGTCGGCCTGCCCGACGTCCTTCTGCGCGAGCGCGAGCACCCGCATCCCCTCGCCGGCGAGTGCGTCGTTCTCCGCCTCGACGCGCGCCCGCAGGTCGCCGATCGGCCGGGTGCTGCCGTCGGCGTCCCGGTAGTGCGTCGCCCGCGCCAGCAGCACGTCCGGGGCGCCCTTGACGTAGCACCGCACGGCCGCGACGGGCGTCTCCACCTCGTGGAACGTCGCCATCAGCTTGTACGCCGCGTCGAAGGGCACCTCGGCCACCCGCGGGTACGCCAGCCGGGTCTCCTCGACGTCCAGCCCGCCCTTCGCGGCGAGCACGACCAGCGCGCCCTCGGTCGGGTCGCCGACCAGGTCGCCGTCCCGCACCGTCGCGTCGCTCGCGAGCGCCATCGGCAGCAGGAACGGTTCCAACCGGACCTCGGGGCCGCCGCCGGTGGCGAGGATCCGCCCGGTGGTCGCGTAGCCCTCGCCGTCCACCCCGAACCGCCGGCCCGCGAGCACCAGTCGCCGCGCCGTCATCTGGTTGAGCGTCAGGGTGCCGGTCTTGTCCGAGCAGATCGCCGACGTCGCACCGAGGGTCTCCACCGAGCGCAGCCGCTTCACGATCGCCCCGGCGCCCGCGAGCTCCCGGGTCCCCAGCGACAGCAGCATGGTCACGACCGCGGGCAGGCCGGTGGGGATGGCGGCGACGGCGAGGCTGATGCCGACCAGGAACAGGGTGTCGAAGTCCTCGCCGCGGGCCAGGCCGAGCACGATCACGAGGACCAGCGCGACGGCGGCCATCAGCGTGATGATCACCGTCAGCCGGTTGAGCTGGCGGGTCAGCGGCGTCTCGTCGGTCTCGACCGCCCCGAGCATCCCGGAGATCCGGCCGACCTCGGTGGCCATGCCGGTCGCCGTCACCACCATCTCGCCGCGGCCGCGGGTGACCTGGGCGTTCATGTAGGCCATGTCGACGCGGTCACCCAGCGGGACGGCGTCGCCGGTGACCGGGTCGACCGACTTCGGCACCGGGGTGCTCTCGCCGGTCAGGCCCGCCTCCTCGATCTCGAGCGACGCGGCGACCACGAGCCGGCCGTCGGCGGGCACCTTGTCCCCCGCCTCGAACCGGACGAGGTCGCCCGGCACCAGCTGCTCCGCCGGCACCTGGAGGACCTGTCCGTCCCGCAGCACCCGGGCCGTCATCACGAGCATCGTGCGCAGGGCCGCGACGCTCTCGGCGGCCTTGCCCTCCTGGTGCAGCCCCATCAGGGCGTTGACCACCGTCAGCGCCAGGATCACCAGTCCCGTGCCGAGGTCGCGCAGCGCCACCATGCTCACCACGGCGGCGCCGACCAGGACGAGCTGCATGAGGTCGGCGTACTGCCGGGCGAAGGCGCGCCACGTCGGCTCGGGCTTCTCCTCCGCCAGCGCGTTCGGCCCGTGCTCCCGCAGCCGGTCGGCGGCGTCGGCCGCCGTCAGCCCGCGCGCCGGGTCGACCCCGAACGCCGCGCACGTCTCCGCCACGGTCGCGGCGTGCCACTCCCGCGCCGGCACCTGGGTCGTCGTCATGTTCCCGCCTGTCGCCGCCGGGCGCCCGGCGGCGCCCCTCGACCACCGTCGCCGCGGCGTCGGCGGACGGGCCTCACCCGGCGCGGGTAGTCGCCCCCGGGCTCACCCCTGACGGGTGTGACGCCCCAGGTCGCGGCCCGGCAGCGTGGTCACCGGGCCGGTCACGGACGCGGTCGGCCGCGGCTCGAGCGAGAGGTGGGACCGTGAACGACTTCTGGGACTGGTTCTGGCTGATGGTCTGGTGGTTCCTGTTCGTCGCCTACCTCGTGCTGCTGTGGCAGATCTGCGGCGACCTGTTCCGCGACCGCGACCTGAGCGGCTGGTGGAAGGCGGTGTGGATCGTCGCGCTGGTCGTGGTGCCGTGGCTGTCGATGCTCGTCTACGTCATCGCCCGCGGGCGCGGCATGGCCGAGCGGCACGCGGCGGCGATCGCGACCGCGCGCCGGGACACCGACGCCTACATCCGGCAGACCGCGGGCAGATCGCCGGCCGACGAGATCGCCGACGCCAAGGCCCTGCTGGACCAGGGCGTCATCGACACCGAGGAGTTCGGCCGCCTCAAGGCGCGGGCCCTCGCGGCGTGACCGCCGGACCCGCGGCGGGCCCTCAGTCCTCGGGCTCGTCGCGGGTCGGCGCCTCGCCGTCGTGGTCGTCGGGCAGCGGGTCGGGGTCGACGTCGAGCGTCGGCAGGTCGGGCTGCTGCGGGTCGAAGCTGTCGGGGACGTCCTCGCTCATGCGACCACGCTGCCACCGGACCGGCCCGGCCGCACGGGGTCAGCGCAGCAGGCCCGCCAGGACCCGCTCGGCGTCCGAGCCGGCCGGGACCGGCAGGTCGAGCGCCGCGTCCCCGGACCGCAGGGTCACGACCACCACGCCCGCGTACGCCGGGTGCGGCACGGCGCGCACCTCGGTCAGCCGCTCGAGCGGCAGCACCACCCGGGACTCGGAGTGCACCGGCGTGCGGCCGCGCGCGAGCCACGCCCGCCGGCCGAACACCTGCAGCTCGCGGCCGTCCGACGCGACGACGGCCGCCTGCACCGTCATCGGGTGCAGCAGGTGCACGGCCCGGGACACCCCGCCGCGCAGCGGCAGCACGGTCCGCCGGGGGTGCGCCGCGAGCGCCCGCAGCCCGGGCTCGCGGTCCGCGACCTCGCGGTACGCCGACACCAGGCCGATCTCCTTCTCGCCGAGCGCCCGGCGGTCGAGGCGCCCCAGCCCGGGCGCGCCCGCGGTGGGGTCCCGCGGGGCCGGGTCCCCGGACGTCGGCACGGGCCAGGCGAGCGTCCGCAGCATGTCGACGAAGCCCGCGACCACGTCGGCCGAGGACCCGCTGAACCGCACCGCCACCGACGGGCCGGCCAGCGCGTGCACGGTGAGGCGGCCGTCGAGCAGGTCGACGCTGGTCCCGACGGCGGCGACCTGGTCGTACGGCACCTCTACCACGTCGTACCCGCGGCCGCCCGCGGTCCGGGACGCCGCGCGCCCGCGCGGCGCGGGGTCGCCGCCGGTCCGCCGGCTCAGCGCGGTGAACCGGTCCGGCCCGAGCACCAGGAGATGGTCGTACAGGTCCATGTCCGGGGTCGCGTCCCGGCGGGCGATGTCGCGCGGCACCTTGAGCACCAGCCGGCTGCCCGCGAGGTCCACCGGGTGGTCCCGGTACAGCGGCGGCACCTCCTCCGGGGTGCGCACCGGGTCCACCCACGGCCCGAACGCGTCGTACTCGGGGGTGCTCGGGGCGTCGCCCCCGCCGTGGTCCTGCCGCCGCACCGTCGCCGCGTTCATCGTCCGCCTCCTCGCGTCCGGGCTGCTCGCCCTGCCCCCAGCATCCTCCTCCGCGGCCCCGGGGGCTTCCGCGGCGCGCTCGAGCCGCGCCATGATGCGGCCGGGGAGCACCCGCCGCGGCCCGGACCGCGCGCCCGGCTCCCCTGGTGCCACCGTGCGAGACCGCGACCCACGTCACGCAGGCCCCCGGGGTCTGCGCACCGTCCCGTCCCACCACCCACCACCCTGGGAGCACCTCATGACCGCACCGCTGCCCGCCGGCGCCCCGGACACGATCGTCCTCGTGCACGGCCTCTGGATGACCCCCCGCTCGTGGGAGCACTGGGTCCCGTACTACGAGGCGAAGGGCTACCGGGTGCTCGCGCCCGCGTACCCGGGCCTCGAGGTCGAGGTCGAGGCCCTGCGCGCCGACCCGTCCGTCATCGCCGCGCTGACCGTGCCCGACGTCGTCGACCACCTCGCCGGGGTCGTCGAGGGCCTCGACGCGCCGCCGATCCTCATCGGGCACTCGTTCGGCGGGACCCTCACGCAGCTGCTGCTCGCGCGGGGCCTCGGGGCCGCGGCCGTGGTGATCGACTCCGCGCCGACCGAGAACGTCTACGTCACGCCGCCGTCCCAGCTGCGCGCGCTGCTGCCGACCTTCACGCACCCGTCGACCCGGCACGAGGCGGTGTCGTTCACGCCCGAGCAGTTCCACTACGCGTTCGCGAACACGCTCAGCCGGGAGGACTCGGACGCCGCCTGGGAGCGGTACGCCATCGGGGCGCCGGGGTCCTGGCTGTGGGCGTACGGGCTGATCGCCAACGTCAAGCCGGGCCACCAGGAGACCTGGGTGGACTACGACGCGGACCGGGCGCCGCTGCTGTTCCTCGCCGGCGGGGAGGACCACATCATGCCGCCGTCGGTGAACCGGGGGAACGCGAAGAAGTACGGCAGGTCCCCTGCGATCACCGAGTACGTCGAGATCCCGGGCCGGTCGCACTGGACCTGCGCCGAGCGGGGCTGGGAGGCCGTCGCGGACCGGGCGCTGGAGTGGGCGGTCGCGCACGCGGTCCGGCCGGCGGTCGAGGCGGGCTGACGGGTGCCCCGCGGAGCGGCGCCTGTGCGGCGCCGCTCCGCGGGCGGTCACGGCCCGGCGGGTCCGGGCGGCCGCCGGGCCGCGAGCACGGTCACGTCGTCCTCCCCGGCGGGCGGGCCGCACCGGCGCAGGAGCGCGTCCAGGTCGAGCGCCCCGCCCGCGCGCCGGACCTCCGGGAGCGTCGCGACCAGCCGTTCCAAGCCGCACGCGACCGACTCGCCGCGCCGCTCCACCAGCCCGTCGGTGAACAGCAGCAGGGACTCCCCGGCCGTGAGGACGACGGTCCGGTCGGTGCGCGCCGTCCCCGGGTCCACGCCGAGCAGCAGCTCCGGGGCCCCGGCCAACGGGGCCGCGCTCCCGTCGGCGCGGACGAGCACGGGCGGGAGGTGGCCGGCGGACGCCCAGCGCACCACGTCGTCCGACCCGGGCGGGCCGAGCGACGCCACGAGAGCCGTCGCCGTGACGTCGCCACCGAGCCCGGCCAACGTGCGCTCGGCCCGGCTCAGCGTCGCGGCAGGCCCGGTGCCCTCCGCGTACGCGAGCGTCCGGACGGTCCCCCGCAGCCGCCGCATCCCGGCCGCCGCCGTCACGTCGTGGCCGGTCACGTCCCCCACCACGAGCACGGTGTCCCCGGACGGCCGGACGAAGGCGTCGTACCAGTCCCCACCGACCCGGCTCCGCGCGTGCGCGGGCCGGTACCGGACGTCGAGCTCGAGCCCGGGCACGGCGGGCAGCGGGGTGAGCACCGCTCCGTGCAGCCGGTCGGTCTCGGCCCGCTCGACGCCCACGGCGTGCAGCAGGGCGTCGACGACCGGGAGCGGGCCGGCCCCGGCCGGTGCGGGACCGCCCGGCGCGGCGGGCACGAGCCCGGCGGGCGCGAGCGCGGCGGGTGCGAGCGCGCCACCGACCATGACCGCCGTGACGTCGGCGGCCCGGAGCACCAGGGCCGTGACCGCGCCGGTCCGACCGGTCGCCGGCGTCACGGTCAGGAGCCACCAGGGTGCGGCACCGCCGTCGCCGGCCGGGCCCGGACCGACGGTCTGCGGCCGCGCGGTGTGGGCGGCGGCGCGGACCGCGGCCAGCACCTCGCGCCGCGAGGCGACCGGGAGCACGTCGCCCAGCCCGTGCCCGACCACCTCCTCGGGCGGGACCTCGAACGCGGCACGGAACGCCGCGTTCATGTCGAGCACCGTCCCGTCGGGCGCCACCACGAGCTTGGGGGCGGGGAGTGCGGCGAACACCGCGTGGTAGTCGACGCCGTCGGGGCCGGGCTGCTCCGACGCGGGGCGGGCGGGCTGGGGACGGGCGGGGCGGGCGGGCTGCGGGCGGGCGGGGGGCGGGGTCACGGCGGCCTCCGGTCGTCGTGCGTGCTCAGCGCGGCGCGCGGGCGTCGAGGTACGCGGCCGTCCGACCGCGCGCACCGGCTGCGGCCGGCGGCGCCGGCCTTGTCGAGAACGATATCCAGTCGCTCGTGACGATCCGGTGGCGCCCCGGTGGACGAGCTGGTCAGGCCTCGAGCACCCAGCCGGGGCGCCGCGGGTCGTCCACCCGGACGACCACGTCCGCGGTGCGCTCCGGGTCGGCCTCCGCGCGGTACCGCTCCTCGGCGGCCAGCCGCCACACGTCGGCGGGCGGCGTGCGCCGCTCGAGGGTCTCGGGTCGCACCGCGAGGTGCACGGTCAGGTCCGCGGGCAGCCCCCGCCCGAGCAGCAGGCCGCCGTCCAGCAGCAGCACCGTGCCGGGCGCGACCGGCACCCGGGTCGCGCGGGCCGACCGCTCCCGCGCCGCGTCCCACAGCGCCGGCAGGTAGGTGCCGTCCCCTCCCGGGCCCAGCGGGTCCAGCACCTCGCGGATCAGCGCGCCGGCGTCCAGCGCGTCGTCGAGCAGCGCGTCCGGGTCCTCCCGCCCGTGCTCGAACCGCACGCCGGCCGGGCGCAGGAAGTCCCCCGCGCGCACCCGGACCGCGGAGTGCCCGCGGGCGCGCAGCGGCTCGACGAGCGCGTCCGCGAGCGCGCCCGGGGCCGTCGGCGGCGCCCCGTCGAGCAGCACCCGCCAGCGCCGGTCCGGGCCGTCCGCGGCGCGTGCGGCGGCCACCCCGCCGACCACCCGCTCCACGAGCCGCTCGACCAGGACCTCGGGGCTGACGGGCTCGACGCGCACCGGGACAGTCTGCCGCGCGCGCCGGGGTCGGGCCCGGTCAGCTCCCGGAGCGCACCACGCCCTTGATGAACGCCGCCTGCCCGGCGTGCTCCAGCACGTCGCCGAGCACGCTCACCAGCCGCACGCCGACGGTGACCGGCGGGTCCCAGCGCTCGTCGACCACGCGGCCCAGGTCCTCCTCGGACAGCCGGCCGAGGTAGGCGTCGGTCGCGGCGCGGGTGGCGTCCGCGTAGGCGCGCAGCAGGCCGCCCTCGACGCGCACCTGCGCCACCTCGTCCGGGCCCTGCCCGTAGCCGGTGGCGTCGGTGTCGAACGGCAGGCCGAACTGCTCGGCGAACCCCTCGGCCGTCCACACCTGCTCCGTGCCCGCGACGTCGGCCACCTGGGCGTCCTCGACCCGTGCCAGGTGCCAGACCAGCCAGGCGATGGTGTTCGCCTCCGGCCCGAGCCGGGCGGTCAGCTCGTCCTCCCCCAGTCCGTCGAGCACCCCGTGCACCAGGTCGCCGATCCGGCCGAACCCGTCCTGCAGCACCGCCACGCCGTCCACACGCACTCCCCTCGCCGGCCGCCGTGCGCGGCCCTCGTCGTCGACCGTATGCCGGGGCGGCGACACGTGCGCGGCGGTGCGGCGGGGCCGGGCGGGTGCGGCGCGCGCAGCACGCGCGGCCGGGGGTCAGTCGCGCGCCGCCTCGGCGCGGTCCCGCACGCCGCGCAGCATCCGCTCCGTCATCAGCCAGCTCACCCAGGACACGCCCTCGACCATCCACCGCGCCCACGGCTCGGTGTACGCGTAGCGCTCGCGCACGACCAGCCGGCAGCTGCCCGGCGTGGCGCCCGGCCGCAGCACGAACGCCCAGGCGAAGTCGAACGGCGGCGTGTCCTCGTCGGGCAGCGCCGGACCGGCGCCGTGCAGCACCAGGGCGTGCGGCGCGTCGAGGACCGCGACCTCCAGCCCGACCTGCGGCGCCAGGCGCACCTCGTCGCCGACGGCGAGCTCCTGCCAGCGCTCCTCGATCCGGTCCGCGCTGGTGATGCCGAGCCCGACCAGGCCCTCCAGCGCGTCGTAGCTGTAGAAGCCGCCGCGACCCTGCCCGAGCTGGACCAGCCACGGCCAGACCCGCTCGGCGGGGGCGTGCACGGTGATGGCCCGGGTCGCCACCAGGTCGGCGTCCGGCACCAGCGCGTCGCCCGGCAGCCCGACGGACCGCTCGACCTGGGACGCGCCCCAGTGCAGCGCCCGCCCGCGGGCGAGGGTGTACCCGACGGCCGCCGTGGCCGTGATCGCGAGCGCGCGCACCGCGCGGTGGGAGGTCATGCGCTCCACGCAACACCCTCCGCCCCGCCCGCACCAGGGCCCCTGGTCCCACGCGCGCCGCTCCGCGCCACGCCGCTCCCCCGCCACGCCGCTCGCCCGCCGCGCCGCTCCCCCGCCGCGCCGCTCGCCGAGTCTGCACCTCGCGCCTCCGGGTCTGCTCGCGCGCAGAGACGCGTTGCGGAGACTCGGCGGCCTGTCGCCGCACGCGGCGGCGGCCTGTCGCCGCACGCGGCGGCGGCACGTCGCCGCACGCGCGAGGGCCCCGCAGCGCGTGCGCTGCGGGGCCCTCGCGTGGAGCGGACGGATCAGGCCACGCGGCCCGAGGCGTCGTCGCCGATCTTGTGCACGATGATCGAGTTGGTCGACCCGACGACGCCGACCGGCGTGCCGGCCACGACGACGACGTAGTCGCCCACCTCGGCGAGGCCCTGCGCGCGCAGGGTGTGCTCGACCTGCTGGACCATCGCGTCCGTGTGCTCGACCTGCGGCACCTCGTACGTCTGCGTGCCCCAGCTCAGCGACAGGGTGTTGCGGACCGAGGCCTGCGGGGTGAACGCCAGCAGCGGGATGGACGAGCGGAGGCGGGACATGCGGCGCGCGGAGTCGCCGGACTGCGTGAAGGTCACGAGGTACTTCACGCCGAGGGTCTCGCCGATCTCGGCGGCGGCGCGGGTGATCGCGCCACCGCGGGTGTGCGGGGTCGAGCCGAGCGGTGCGATGCGCTCCCGGCCGAGCTCCTCGGTCGCCTCGATGATCCGGGCCATGGTGCGGACCGTCTCGATCGGGTAGTCGCCCACCGACGTCTCGCCGGACAGCATGACCGCGTCGGCGCCGTCGAGCACCGCGTTGGCGCAGTCGGAGGTCTCGGCGCGGGTCGGGCGCGGGTTGGTGGTCATCGACTCGAGCACCTGGGTGGCGACGATGACCGGCTTCGCGTTGCGGCGGGCCAGCTCGACGGCGCGCTTCTGCACCAGCGGCACCTGCTCGAGCGGGAGCTCGACGCCGAGGTCGCCGCGGGCGACCATGATGCCGTCGAACGCGTCGACGATCTCGGCCAGGGCCTCGACGGCCTGCGGCTTCTCGACCTTGGCGATGACCGGGACGACCCGGCCCTCCTCCTCCATGATCCGGCGCACGTCGTCGTAGTCGGCGGCGTTGCGGACGAAGGACAGGGCGATGATGTCGGCGCCGACGCGCAGGGCCCAGCGCAGGTCCTCCTCGTCCTTCTCGCTCATCGCGGGGACGGAGACGGCCACGCCGGGCAGGTTGATGCCCTTGTTGTTGGAGACCGGGCCGGCCACCTCGACGCGGGTCACGACGCGCGGGCCCTCGACGGCGGTGACGCGCACGAGCACGCGGCCGTCGTCGATCAGCAGCGGGTCGCCGACGCGGGCGTCGCCGGCCAGGCCCTTGTGGGTGGTGGAGACGAGCTCCTTGGTGCCCGGCACGTCCTCGGTGGTGATGGTGAAGGTGTCACCCTCGTTGAGGTAGTGCTTGCCCTCGACGAACCGCCCGAGGCGGATCTTCGGGCCCTGGAGGTCGACCAGGACGGCCACGGAACGGCCCGAGGCCTTCGCGGCGGCGCGCACGTTGTTGTACACGCGCTCGTGCACCTCGGTGTCGCCGTGGCTGCGGTTCAGCCGCGCCACGTCCATCCCGGCGTCGACAAGGGCCTGGATCTGCTCGGCGGACTCCGTGGCGGGGCCGATGGTGCAGACGATCTTCGCTCTACGCATGGGGGAAAGCCTAGGCCTTTCGTGACAGACGGTTCGGACCGAACGTCCTGGTGGGCCGGGCCTGCCGGGACGTGCGCGGGTGATGGTCTACGGACGCATCGCCACGGTGCTCGCGGTGACGGGAGCAGGCAGGGCGGTGCTGCCAGACAGGTCAGAGTCTACGGCCGCCGCGGCGGCCCGACCCTCCGCGACGGCCCAGACGACGAGCGACTGCCCGCGTCCTGCGTCACCGGCCACGTAGACACCTGGGACGTCGGTCCCGAAGTTCTCCTGACGTTCCACCGTCCGTCGCCCGCCGATCACCAGCCCGAGCTGCGCGAGCAGCGGCGACGGCTCCGGCCCGGTGAAGCCGAGGGCGAGCAGCACCAGCTGCGCGGGCAGCTCGCGATCGGTCCCCGGCACCGGCTCCGGCCGGCCGTCCACCAGGCGGACGTCGCGCACCCGCAGCGCCCGCACCCGGCCGTCGGCGTCGCCCAGCACCTCCTCGGTGGTGACCGCGTACGCCCGCTCCCCGCCCTCCTCGTGCGCCGAGGAGACCCGCAGCAGCAGCGGCCACACCGGCCACGGATCGGCGTCCCGGCGGGCGGCCGGCGGCTCGGGCATGATCTCCAGCTGCGTCACCGAGCGGGCTCCCTGGCGCAGCGCCGTCCCGAGGCAGTCCGCCCCGGTGTCGCCGCCGCCGATCACGACGACGTCCAGCCCGGCCGCCAGCGGCTGGCCCGGCATGGGCTCCCCGCCCGCCGCCGCGGCCCGGCCGGCCGGGACCAGGTAGTCCATCGCCGGGAGCACGCCCGCCAGGTCCCGGCCGGGCACCGGCAGGTCCCGCGGCACGGTCGAGCCGACGCAGACCAGCACCGCGTCGAACCGCGCCCGCAGCTCCTCCCCCGTGACGTCCACGCCGACGTCGACCCCGCAGCGGAACCGCGTGCCCTCGGCCGTCATCTGGGCGAGCCGGCGGTCCAGGACCCGCTTCTCGAGCTTGTACTCCGGGATGCCGTACCGGAGCAGCCCGCCCGGGGCGTCGGCGCGCTCGTGCACGACGACGGTGTGCCCGGCCCGGGTCAGCTGCTGCGCGGCGGCGAGCCCGGCGGGCCCGGACCCGATGACCGCGACCGTCTGCCCCGTGAGCCGCTGCGGCACCTGCGGCGCGACGAGCCCGCGGTCGAACGCCTCCTCGGCGATCGCGAGCTCCACCTCGCGGATCGTCACCGCCTCGTCGTGCAGGCCGAGCACGCAGGACGCCTCGCACAGCGCCGGGCAGACCCGCCCGGTGATCTCCGGGAAGGAGTGCGTCGCGTGCAGCCGCTCCGCGGCGTCGGCCCACTGCCCGCGCCACGCCAGGTCGTTCCACTCGGGCGCGAGCGCCCCGAGCGGGCAGGCGTGGTGGCAGAACGGCACGCCGCAGTCCATGCACCGGGACGCCTGCCGCTGGACGCGGGCGACGTCCTCGGGGCGCCCGGCGCGGTGGCCGTGCACCTCCTGCCAGTCCAGGAGCCGCACCGGCACGGGCCGGTTCGGCGGGGTCTCGCGCGCGCGGTGGGTGAGGAAGCCCTTGGGGTCGGCCATGCCCGGTGACGCTAGGCGCCGCCCCGCCCACCCGGGTGGGCCGGACGTCCCGCACGCACGACGCCCGCCGGCCCCGGGTGCGGGGCGGGCGGGCGTCGTGGCGGGCCGGCGGGGCGCGGGCTCAGGCCCGCAGCGCCACGGTCCCCGCCGTGACCGGCGCGGGCAGCTCGGTGCTGCCGCCCAGGTAGGTGTCCACCGCCGCGGCCGCGGCGCGGCCCTCGGCGATCGCCCACACGATGAGCGACTGACCGCGCCCGGCGTCCCCGGCGACGAACACGCCGGGGACGTTGGTCGCGAAGTCGTCCGACCGCGCCACGGTGCCGCGCGCGGTGAGGTCGACGCCGGCCTGGCCGACGAGCTCCTCGGTCTCCGGGCCGGTGAAGCCCATCGCGATGAGGACCAGGTCCGCCGGGATGTCCCGCTCGGTGCCGGCCGCCGGGACGCGGCGGCCGTCGGGCAGGTACTCGGTGGTCGCGAGCCGCAGGTGGGTGACGCGACCCTCGTCGTCGCCCACGAACGCGACGGTCGACGCGAGGTAGTCGCGCTGGCCGCCCTCCTCGTGCGAGGACGACACCTCGAACAGCACCGGGTCGGTCGGCCACGGCGCGTTCGCCGGGCGCTCGGTCGGCGGCTGCTTGCCGATGGCGAGCGTCGTCACGGACGCGGCGCCCTGGCGCAGCGCGGTGCCGACGCAGTCGGAGCCGGTGTCGCCGCCGCCGATGACCACGACGTGCTTGCCGGCCGCGTCGATGGCGTCCGGGACGTCCTGGCCGGCGACGAGCTTGTTCGACCGGGACAGGTACTCCATCGCGGGGTGGATGCCGGCCAGGTCGCGGCCGGGCAGCGGCAGCTCGCGCGGCACGGTCGAGCCGGTGGCGACCACCACGGCGTCGTACCGGGACCGCAGCTGCGCCCAGGTGATGTCCCGGCCGATCGCCACGTTCGGGCGGAACCGGGTGCCCTCGGCGGCCATCTGCTCCAGGCGGCGGTCGATGTGCCGCTTCTCCAGCTTGAAGTCCGGCACGCCGTACCGGAGCAGGCCGCCGATCGCGTCGTCCCGCTCGTACACCGCGACGGTGTGCCCGGCGCGGGTGAGCTGCTGGGCGGCCGCGAGCCCGGCGGGGCCCGAGCCGACCACGGCGACGGTGTGCCCGGACAGGCGCTGCGGCACCTGCGGGTGCACCAGGCCCCGGTCGAAGGCCTCGTCGATGATCGAGACCTCGATGTTCTTGATCGTCACCGCGGGCTGGTTGATCCCCAGCACGCAGGCCGACTCGCACGGGGCCGGGCAGATCCGGCCCGTGAACTCCGGGAAGTTGTTCGTGGCGTGCAGGCGCTCGATCGCGTCGGCCCACTGCCCGCGCCACACCAGGTCGTTCCACTCGGGGATGAGGTTCCCCAGCGGGCAGCCGTTGTGGCAGAACGGGACGCCGCAGTCCATGCAGCGCCCGGCCTGCCGGTGCAGCAGCGTCGCCGACTGCGGGTCGTCCTGGGCGCTGCGGTGCTCGTGCACCTCGCGCCAGTCCATGAGCCGCAGGGGCACCGGACGGTTCGCGGGCAGCTCGCGCTCCCGCACCTTCATGAAGCCGCGGGGGTCAGCCACGAGCCACCTCCAGGATGCCCTCCCACACGCCGGGCGCGCTCGGGTCGAGGCCGTCGGCCTCGGCCTTCGCCAGCGCCGCGCGGACGCGGGAGTACTCGGTCGGCCGCACCCGGGTGAACCGGGCACGGGTCGCCGCGGGGTCGGCGAGGAGCTCGGCCGCGACGCGCGACCCGGTCTCCTCCGCCTGCCGCCGCAGCAGGTCGGTCACCAGCGCCGCGTCCTCGTCGTCGAGCGGGTCGAGACCCAGCTCGCCGGCCGCGACGGCCTGGACGTTGACGCGCTCGGGCTTGAGGTCGAGCACGTAGGCAGTGCCGCCCGACATGCCCGCCGCGAAGTTGCGGCCGGTCCGGCCGAGCACCAGGACGGTGCCGCCGGTCATGTACTCGCAGCCGTGGTCGCCCACGCCCTCGACGACCAGCGTCGCGCCGGAGTTCCGCACGCCGAACCGCTCGCCGACGACGCCGCGCAGGAACATCTCGCCCGACGTGGCGCCGTAGCCGATGACGTTGCCGGCGATGACGTTGTGCTCGCCGCTCAGCACGGCGTTGCGGTCCGGGCGGACGACGATCCGGCCGCCGGACAGGCCCTTGCCGACGTAGTCGTTGGCGTCGCCCTCGAGGCGCAGCGTGATGCCGCGCGGGACGAACGCGCCGAACGACTGGCCGGCCGACCCGGTCAGCACGACCTCGATCGTGCCGTCCGGGAGGCCCGCGCCGCCGTACCGGCGGGTGACCTCGTGGCCCAGCATCGTGCCGACGGTGCGGTTGACGTTGCGGACCGGCAGCTCGATCCGCACCGGCCGCGCGTCCTCCAGGGCGTCCGACGCCATCGCGATGAACTGGTTGTCCAGCGCGCGGTCGAGGCCGTGGTCCTGGTCCTGCACGTGGTGCAGGGCCGAGCCGGGCAGCGGCTCCGGGACGGCGAGCACCGGCGTCAGGTCCAGGCCCTGCGCCTTCCAGTGCTCGACGGCCTTGCGGGAGTCCAGCAGCTCGACGTGGCCGACGGCCTCCTCGATGCTGCGGAACCCGAGCTCCGCGAGCAGCTCCCGGACCTCCTGCGCGATGAACTCGAAGAAGGTCACGACGAACTCCGGCTTCCCGGTGAACCGGGACCGCAGCTCGGGGTTCTGCGTCGCGACGCCTACGGGGCAGGTGTCGAGGTGGCAGACGCGCATCATGATGCAGCCCGACACGACCAGCGGGGCGGTCGCGAAGCCGAACTCCTCGGCGCCGAGCAGCGCGCCGATGATGACGTCCCGGCCGGTCTTGAGCTGGCCGTCCACCTGGACCACGACGCGGTCGCGCAGGTCGTTGAGCACGAGGGTCTGCTGGGTCTCGGCCAGGCCGATCTCCCACGGGGTGCCCGCGTGCTTGAGGCTGGTCAGCGGCGAGGCGCCGGTGCCGCCGTCGTGGCCCGAGATGAGCACGACGTCGGAGTGCGCCTTGGCCACGCCCGCCGCCACGGTGCCCACGCCGAACTCGCTGACGAGCTTGGTGTGGATCCGCGCCCGCGGGTTCGCGTTCTTGGCGTCGTGGATCAGCTGCGCCAGGTCCTCGATCGAGTAGATGTCGTGGTGCGGCGGGGGCGAGATCAGGCCGACGCCCGGCGTCGAGTGCCGGGTCTTCGCGACCCACGGGTACACCTTCGGGCCGGGCAGCTGGCCGCCCTCGCCCGGCTTGGCGCCCTGGGCCAGCTTGATCTGGATGTCGTCCGCGAACGTCAGGTACTCGGACGTCACGCCGAACCGGCCGGACGCGATCTGCTTGATCGCCGAGCGCCGCTCGGGGTCGTGCAGCCGGTCCGGGTCCTCGCCGCCCTCGCCGGTGTTCGACTTGGCGCCGAGCCGGTTCATGGCGATCGCGAGGGTCTCGTGCGCCTCGGCCGAGATGGACCCGTAGGACATCGCGCCGGTGCTGAACCGCTTGACGATCTCGCTGACCGGCTCGACCTCGTCGACCGGGACCGGCGTCCGCTCGCCGGTCTTCAGCTCGAGCAGGCCGCGGAGCGTCATGAGGCGGGACGACTGCTCGTTCACCCGGTGCGTGTAGTCGCGGAACACGTCCATCTGCCGCGTGCGGGTGGAGTGCTGCAGCCGGAACACGGTCTCCGGGTCGAACAGGTGCTCCTCGCCGTCCCGGCGCCACTGGTACTCGCCGCCGGTCGCGAGGCGGCGGTGCGCCAGCCGGTTGCCGTTGGCCGGGTACGCGTCGTTGTGCCGCGCCGCGACCTCGGCCGCGATGACGTCCAGGCCGATGCCGCCGAGCCGGCTGGTGGTGCCGGTGAAGTACCGGTCCACGAGCGGCTGGGACAGGCCGATGGCCTCGAACACCTGGGCGCCGCGGTACGACGCGATGGTCGAGATGCCCATCTTGGACATGACCTTGAGAACGCCCTTGCCGAGCGCCTTGATGAGGTTCTTGACGGCCTGCTCCGGCGCGACGCCCGCGAGGTAGCCGTTGGCGGCCAGGTCCTCGACGGTCTCCATCGCCAGGTACGGGTTGACGGCTGCTGCACCGTAGCCGATGAGCAGCGCGACGTGGTGCACCTCGCGCACGTCGCCGGCCTCGACGACCAGCGACACCTGGGTGCGGGTGTGCCGACGCAGCAGGTGGTGGTGCACGGCCGAGAGCAGCAGCAGCGACGGGATCGGTGCGCGGTCGGCATCGGAGTCGCGGTCGGACAGCACGAGGAAGCTCACGCCGTCGGCGATCGCCTGGTCGCACTCGGCGAAGATCTCCTCGAGCCGCTGCTCGAGCGCCTCGCCACCGCCGGCCGCGCGGTACAGGCCGCGGACGATCGTCGACCGGAACACGCCCGCCATCGCGGGGTCCTTGTCGATCTTGACGATCTTGGCCAGGCCGTCGTTGTCGAGCACCGGGAACGGCAGCACGAGCTTGCGCGCGTGCAGCGGGGTGTCCTCCAGCAGGTTCGGCTCGGGGCCGATCGCGCCGCCGATGGACGTCACCAGCTCCTCGCGGATGGCGTCCAGCGGCGGGTTCGTCACCTGCGCGAACATCTGCGTGAAGTAGTCGAACAGCAGCCGCGGGCGCTGGGACAGCACGGCGACAGGGGTGTCCGAGCCCATCGCGCCCAGCGGCTCCGCGCCGGAGGCGCCCATGGGCGTCAGGAGGATCTTCAGCTCCTCCTCGGTGTACCCGAAGGTCCGCTGGCGACGGCGCACGGAGGCCGAGGAGTGCGCGATGTGCTCGCGCTCGGGCAGCTGCTCCAGGTGGACCGAGTTCTCCCGGACCCACTCGGCGTACGGCCGCTGCGCGGCGAGCTGCGCCTTGATCTCGTCGTCCTCGACGATCCGGCCCTGGTTGGTGTCGACCAGGAACATCTTGCCGGGCTCGAGGCGGCCCTTGCGGACGACCGTCGCCGGGTCGAGGTCGAGCACGCCCGCCTCCGAGCCCATGACGACCAGGCCGTCCTCCGTCACCCAGAACCGCCCGGGGCGCAGGCCGTTGCGGTCCTGCACCGAGCCGATGAGCGTGCCGTCGGTGAAGGTCATCGCCGCCGGGCCGTCCCACGGCTCCATCAGCGACGCGTGGTACTCGTAGAACGCCCGCCGCGCGGGGTCCATCTGCGCGTGGTTCTCCCAGGCCTCCGGGATCATCATCATGATCGCGTGCGGCAGGGAACGGCCGCCCAGGTGCAGCAGCTCGAGGACCTCGTCGAACGAGCCCGAGTCCGAGCCGCCCGGCGTGCACACGGGGAGCAGCGGGGCGAGGTCGCCGAGCAGCTCCGACTGCAGGGTCCCCTCGCGCGCGGCGACCCAGTTGCGGTTGCCGCGCACCGTGTTGATCTCGCCGTTGTGGGCGATCATCCGGAACGGCTGCGCCAGCGGCCAGGACGGGAACGTGTTGGTGGAGAACCGCGAGTGCACCAGCGCGATCTCGGAGGCGTACCGCGGGTCGGACAGGTCCGCGAAGAACGGCTCCAGCTGCCCGGTGGTGAGCATGCCCTTGTAGGACAGCGTGCGGGCCGACAGCGAGGCGAAGTACACGGCGAGCTCGCGCTCGGCGCGCTTGCGCAGCCGGTACGCCCGGCGGTCCAGGTCGATGCCGGCGAGCTCGCGCGACGGGTCCGCCACCACGAGCTGGCGGAACACCGGCATGGACGAGCGCGCGGTCGGGCCGACCAGGTCGGCCGTCACCTGCACGTCGCGCCACGCGAGCACGTCGAGCTTCTCCTCGGCCGCGATCGCCTCGACGGCGCGCACCGCGACGGCACGCTCCTCGTCGTCCTGCGGCAGGAAGGCCATGCCGATCGCGTAGTGGCCGGCCGGCGGCAGCTCGGCGTCGACGACGTCCCGCAGGAACGCGTCCGGGATCTGGGTCAGGATGCCGGCGCCGTCGCCGCTGTTCTCCTCCGCACCGACCGCGCCGCGGTGGTCGAGGTTGAGCAGCGCGGTGAGACCGGCGTCGACGATGTCGCGGCCGGGGGTACCGCGCAGCGTCGCGACGAACGCGAAACCGCAGGCGTCGTGCTCGGCAGCAGGGTCGTACAGACCGTGCTGCTGCACGGGAGAAGCACCGGGACGCACAGGCGACGCGGGCATCATCGGCACCGTCCTCACGGACCCGGGGACCGGGCCCAGGTAGAGCAATGGGGGGAGGCTGGGACGTCATCGGCCCGGGCTACAAGTGTGGCGACGATACCTGCCGGAAACACGGGCGCTCACATCGCGAGAAAGTGAGGTGGGTCACACGAGCGTTCCCCGCGGTCAGCGGGCCGAGCCGTGCTCCGCCACCTCGTCGTCCTGCGTCTCGGTCTCGTGCAGGAGGGGCGTGGTCTCGCGTCCAGGATGACGACGTCCGACGACCACGAACGCTACCAGCGCCCCGAGGAGCACGATGATCGACGTCCAGACGTTGAGCCGGAACGGGCCGATCATCTCCGCGGGGTCGATCCGGACCAGCTCGATCCAGAGCCGGCCGGTCGTGTAGACGATCACGTACAGCCAGAACGCCCGGCCGTGGCCGAGCCGCAGGCGGCGGTCCAGGTAGACGATCAGCGCGGCCCCGGCCAGGTTCCACAGCAGCTCGTACAGGAACGTCGGGTGGAACAGCGTGCCCGACTCGTAGCCGGCCGGGAGGTGCGCGTCGTCGATCCGCAGGCCCCAGGGCAGGGTCGTGGGGCCGCCGAACAGCTCCTGGTTGAACCAGTTGCCGAGCCGGCCGATCGCCTGGGCCACGAGCAGCCCCGGCGCCAGGGCGTCCGCGAACACCGGGAACGACACCCCGGCGCGGCGGCAGCCGATGTACGCGCCGACCGCGCCGAGCGCCACGGCGCCCCAGATGCCCAGGCCGCCCTCCCAGATGTACAGCGCGCGCACGGGGTCGCCGCCCGCGCCGAAGTACGCGTCCGGGCTGGTGATCACGTGGTAGAGCCGTCCGCCGACGATGCCGAACGGCACGGCCCAGAACACGATGTCGAGGACCTGCTCGGGGTCGCCCCCGCGCTCCTTCCAGCGGCGCTGGGTCATGATCACCGCGACCACGATCCCGGCGAGGATCGCGAGGGCGTAGGCGCGCAGCGGCACGGGGCCGAGGTACCAGACGGCCTGCGGCGGGCTCGGGATCGCGGCGGGGATCATCACACCGGCACTGTATGCGACCTGGGCGCGCGGACGGGACGAGGGTCCCGGGCGCGGACGGGGCTCAGCGGGCGGTGCGGACGCCCTCGGCCAGCCCGGCGGCGACGGCCGCGACCGCCTCCAGGCCCGCCTCGCGCGTCTCGGCGCCCGCGAGGGCCCGGACGAACGCCGAACCCACGATGACGCCGTCCGCGTACCGGCCGATGTCGCGCGCCTGCTCGGGCTTCGACACGCCCAGCCCGACGCACACGTGCTCGGCGCCGGCCGCGCGGGTGTCGGCGACCAGCTGCTCGGCGCGGGCGCCGACCGTGGTCCGCTCCCCCGTCACGCCCATCGTCGACGCCGCGTACACGAACCCGCGGGACGCCGCGGCGGTCATCGCCAGGCGCTCCGGCGTGGACGAGGGCGCGACCAGGAACACCCGGTCCAGGTCGTGCGCGTCGGACGCGGCCAGCCAGTCCTGCCCCTCGTCGGGGATCAGGTCCGGCGTGATGAGACCCGCGCCGCCGGCTCCGGCGAGGTCCCGCGCGAACGCGTCCACGCCGTACCGCAGGACCGGGTTCCAGTAGGTCATGACCAGCACCGGGGCGCCGGTGGCGGCGATCCGCTCGACGGCGCCGAACGCGTCCCGCACGCGGGTGCCGCCGGACAGCGCGACGTCGACCGCGTGCTGGATGACCGGGCCGTCCATGACCGGGTCGGAGTACGGCAGGCCGAGCTCGATCACGTCGACGCCGGCCTCGACCATCGCGACGGCCGCGCGGACCGAGCCCTCGACGTCGGGGAAGCCGAGCGGCAGGTAGCCGACCAGGGCGCCGCGGCCCTCGGCCTTCAGCCGGTCGAGGGTGGCGCCGGTGCGGGACGTGGTCGCCTGGACGTCGCTCACAGCTGCTCCCCCTCGTCGGCCTGGACGACCGGCTTGTCCTCGATCAGGTCGAACCACGCCGCCGCGGTCGCCACGTCCTTGTCCCCGCGCCCGGAGAGGTTCACCAGGATCACCGGCTCGCGGCCGTCCGGGGTGTCCCAGGTCGCGACCTCGCGGCCGAGCTGGATGGCGCCGGCCAGGGCGTGCGCCGACTCGATGGCCGGGATGATGCCCTCCGTCTGGCACAGGACGCGGAACGCCTCCATCGCCTCGGCGTCGGTCACCGGGCGGTACTCCGCGCGGCCGATGTCGTGCAGCCAGGCGTGCTCGGGGCCGACGCTCGGGTAGTCGAGGCCCGCGGAGACCGAGTGGCTGGGCAGGGTCTGGCCGTCGTCGTCCTGCAGCAGGTACGACTTGGTGCCCTGCAGCACCCCCGGCGAGCCGCCGCTGAACCGCGACGCGTGCCGGCCGGAGGAGATGCCCTCGCCGCCGGCCTCGAAGCCGAACAGCCGCACCGACGGGTCGTCGAGGAACGCGTTGAAGATGCCCATGGCGTTCGAGCCGCCGCCCACGCACGCCGCGACGGCGTCGGGCAGCCGGCCGATCTCCTCCGCGAGCTGGACCTTCGCCTCCTCGCCGATGATCTTGTGGAAGTCGCGGACCATCTCGGGGAACGGGTGCGGGCCCGTCACCGTGCCGAGCAGGTAGTGCGTGGTGTCGACGTTCGCGACCCAGTCGCGCAGCGCCTCGTTGATCGCGTCCTTGAGCGTGCGGGAGCCGATCGTCACCGGGACGACCGTCGCGCCGAGCAGCCGCATCCGGGCGACGTTGAGCGCCTGCCGCTGGGTGTCCTCCTCGCCCATGTAGACGACGCACTCGAGGTCGAGCAGCGCCGCCGCGGTCGCGGTGGCCACGCCGTGCTGGCCGGCGCCGGTCTCGGCGATGACGCGGGTCTTGCCCATGCGCTTCACGAGCAGGGCCTGGCCCAGCACGTTGTTGATCTTGTGCGAGCCCGTGTGGTTGAGGTCCTCGCGCTTGAGGAACACCCGGACGCCCGGCGCCACGTGCTCGGCGAACCGCTTCACCTCGGTGAGCGGGCTCGGGCGGCCGGTGTAGGTGCGGTGCAGCCGCGCCAGCTCCGCCGCGAACGCGGGGTCGGCGGCAGCCTTGTGGAACTCGGTGTCGAGCTCGTCCAGGGCGGCGATGAGCGCCTCCGGGACGAACCGGCCGCCGAAGTCACCGAAGTACGGCCCGGCGTGCGTGGCCAGCGGCCCGCCCGGGCTGCTCGTCACCTGCGGACCCGTGCGTCCCGTCGTCACCCTGGTGCTCCTCGTGGTTCGTGCTGCGGGGCCGCGCTGCGGCGGCCGCCCTCGCTGGCTGGACCCGGCCGCGGGGCCGGGCCGGTGGCTACTGCCGGACCGCGCGCAGCGACGGGTGCGCGCCCGCCGCCACCAGGTCCGCGACCGACTGCCGCGGCGCGTCGTCCGTCACCAGCGCCTCGCCGACGAGCACGGCGTCCGCGCCGGCCCGGGCGTAGTCCATGACGTCGTGCGGCCCGCGCACGCCCGACTCGGCGACCTTCACGACGTCCGCCGGGATGGCCGGGGCGACCCGCGCGAACGTGCCGCGGTCCACCTCGAGCGTCTTGAGGTCCCGCGCGTTCACGCCGATCACCCGGGCGCCGGCGTCGACGGCCCGGACGACCTCCTCGGCGTCGTGCACCTCGACCAGGGCCGTCATGCCCAGGGAGTGCACGCGCTCGACGAGCGAGGTCAGCACCGTCTGCTCCAGCGCGGCGACGATCAGCAGGACCAGGTCCGCCCCGTGCGCCCGCGCCTCCCACACCTGGTACGGCGTGACGACGAAGTCCTTGCGCAGCACCGGGATGTCCACGGCGGCGCGGACGCTGTCGAGGTCCGCCAGGCTCCCGTTGAACTTCCGCTGCTCGGTGAGCACCGAGATGACGGTCGCGCCGCCCTTCTCGTACTCCGCGGCCAGGGCAGCCGGGTCGGTGATGGTCGCGAGCGCGCCCTTCGACGGGCTGGACCGCTTGACCTCGGCGATCACCGTCACCGCGTCCTCGACGCGCAGCCGCTGCACGCAGTCCAGGGCGCCGGGGACGCGCGCGGCGCGCTCCTTGAGCTCGGCGAGGGGCGTGGCCGCCTCGCGCACCGCGAGGTCCTCGCGCACGCCCGCCACGATGTCGTCCAGCACGGTGCCCATCGGCGTCTCTTCTCCCCCGAGAGTCGGCGGCGGCGCGCCTCAGGGCACGGGAGCCGGCGGGGCTCCTCGGCGGGACCGCCCGCGGCTGACCACCGTGACGCGGGTCTCGTCCGACCACCTCGGCCATCGTACGGGCGGCGCGCACCACTCCCGACCACGGGGCCAGGGGGTGGGACGAGGGGGCGCGCGGGGGCTGCCGGTGCCGAGATCGGCGGTTCCGCCCGAGATCGGTGGTCCGGACGACCGATCTCGGCGCGGAGCACCGATCTCGACGGCGCGGTCAGTAGCCGGAGTAGCCGTCGCTGAAGCCCTGGATCACGTCGGGGAGGCCGGTGAAGAAGCCGATCAAGCTCCACGCGCAGGCCAGGGCGCCGAGGATGATCCCGGTCAGGGCGAGGCCGCCGTTGTTCGCCTCACCGCGCTCGACCGCCTTGCGGGACAGCACTCCCGTGATGATCGCCGGGATGCCGGCGAACAGGCCGCAGCACACGAGGCCGGCGATGCCCAGCGACAGGGCCCAGACGCCGAGGCCGTTCTTCGGGTAGCCGTACACGGGCACGTAGGGGGCGTTGCCGTACGGGGTCGCGGGGTACGCGGCGCCCGGGAACGGGGAGCCCGGGTACCCCGACGGGGACCCGGGGTCCTGGCCGTAGGGCTGCTGCGCGCCGTAGGGCTGCTGGCCGTAGGGCTGCTGGCCGTAGGGCTGCTGGCCGTAGGGCTGCTGGGCACCGTACGGGTCCTGCCCGGGATACGGCTGCTGCTCGCCGGACGGCTGCTGCCCCGGCTGCCCCCAGGCGAGCTGGGAGCCGTCGCCGGTCCCGCCGGCGCCCGGCTGCTCGCGGTACGGGTCCGTGGGCTGGTCGGGCGTGGTCACGAGAAGGCCTCCTGGTGGGTGGGTCGGCGCGCGCCGCGCCGGTCGGCATCCTAGGGACGCCGACCCGCCCGGGGACGCGCCGAGCTGCCGGTTCACCCGCCCGCCGAGGTCGCGGGCGGCGTCAGGGGGCGAGGACGGCCGCCCAGGCGGGGACGTTGCGCGCGACGCTGTAGAGGACGAGCACCGCGGCGACCGTGACCGCCACCCACGAGGGCGGCGCGGCCGCGCGCCGGCCGGTGCGCAGCGCGCGGACCAGCCAGCGCAGCCACAGCGCGAGGAGCACCGGGACGAGCAGCACCCACAGCGGGTTCATCGCCCAGGCCCCGGCCAGGTCGCCGACGAGCAGGTCGTGCGTCGCGCGCAGGCCGCCGCAGCCGGCGCAGTACAGGCCGGTGAGCGCGTACAGCGGGCACACGCCCCACGAGCCGGGCTCGTGCGGGTCGACCAGGACGAGCCCGAGCGCGGTGACGGCCGCCCCGCCGACGACCAGCAGCGGCGCCCGGGCGGCGCGCAGCCGCGCGCGGGGCGCGAGGGTCTCGGGTGGGGCGGCCGTCGCCACGTGCCGTCAGTACGTCGAGTTGTTGATGGTGTCGAGGTACGCGGCGAACCCGCCGGTCGCGAGCAGGATGATGAAGAGGATGATCCCGACGACGCCGAGGGCCGTCACCACCCAGGACACGATGTACCCGGCGTTCGCGAGCGAGCCGTTGTTCGCCTCGCCGCGGGCGACGGCCTGCTTCGCCTTCGAGCCGACGATGATGCCCGGGATGCTGGTGAGGATCGAGCAGACGAAGAACCCGACGATCCCGAGGACCAGCGACCACACGGCGAGGTTGTTCTTCGGGTAGAAGCCGGCGCCGTAGCCCTGCGCGCCGCCCGGGTACGCGGGCTGGCCGTAGCCGCCCTGGCCGTACCCGCCGCCCTGGCCCTGGTCGCCGCCGGCGTAGGCGCCGTACTGCGGCACGCCGCCCGCCTGCCCGGACTGGCCCGGCTGCCCGTACGGCTCACCCGAGGACGGGGTGCCGCCCGGGTACGGGGGGACGGAGCCCGACTGGTCCCCGGAGCCCTGCCCGTCGGGGGCGGAGTAGGGGTCCTGCGGCTGGTTCGGGGTCGACATGATCGGCTCCTCGTTCACTCGTGGTCCGGCGCGGCGTCCGCCCTGGTGGGCGGCCGTCCGACATCCCCACAGGTGTACCGGAGCGGCCGCGCGGCGTCCACCGCGATCACCCGTCGTCCCGGGAGTCGGGCCTCAGTGGCCGCCGGTGCGGCGGGCCTTCTCGATCGTGTGCTTGCCGCCCTGGCCGTAGCCGAGCACCTGGAGCACCTTGCCGACGACGACGCCGAGCAGCGCGACGGCCAGGCCGGCCCAGAACAGCCACATGAGGGCGAAGATCAGGCCGAGCGCGCCGGCGACGGAGCCGACGAGCACGACGACCGTCGTGGTCCAGGCGGCGGTGGTGTGCCCGTGGTTGGTCGGCGGGGCCTTCGGCGGCAGCCGCAGCGTCTCCGTCCCCGGGACCTGCTGGGCACGCCCGGTCACGACGCCGGAAGAACTGAGCGACTGCTCGACCATCGTGGAACACCTTTCATGACTGTGTGTCGCAAACCCTAGCGGACGGCCGGGGCCGGCTCAGGTCGGGCGCGCGGCCGGGGACGCCCGGGCCCGCTCAGGTAGGGTCGTCGCCCCGGCTCAGCGCGTCCCAGGTGCTCCGCTCGTCCGGCTCGGCCTCCCCCGGTCCCGGCGCCCCCGCGGCGCCCGCACCGGCGCCCGCGGCGCCCCCGGCCGCGGCCCCTCCGGCGGGCGACGCCGCACCGCCGGCCGGCTCCGCGCCGGAGCGCTCGTACCGGTCCGTCGGCGCGACCCAGCGCGCGGACGCGCGCGCGAGGCCGGCGGCGGCCAGCACCACGACCGCGCCCAGCGCCACGGCGACCCACGGCCACGCGGCCACCTGCACGGCGCCCGTGAGGTTCGACACGCCCGTGGCGTCCGCCGCGGCGCGCTCCGCGGTGGCCGTCGCGCCCGAGCGCGCGCCGAGCGCCGACGCGGCGACCAGCGCGCCCGCGGCCGCCACGACGACGACGACGACCCACCGGCCGGCCCGCCCGACCAGCCCGAGCGCACCCGCCGCGGCGAGCAGCACGAGGGCGGCCGCCACGAGGCCGGGGGCGGCGGTCGTGCCGCGGACGGCGATCGCCACCGCGTCACCGAGCGCGTTGGCGCCGGTCGCGGTGATCCACACCGGCAGCGCGGTCAGCGCCACCAGCCCGGAGAGCAGGAGCAGGACGAGCACCCAGCGGCCCCGCCGGCCGCGCGCCCGCGGCCCCGCCGTCCCCTCGCCGGCCACCGGCGCAGGTCCGCGGGTCACGGCGCCCCGACCGGCCGGAGCCGGGACGCCACCTGCACCGCGCGCACCGCGGCCGCGGCCTTGTCCCGGGACTCCTGGTACTCGGCGGCCGGCACGGAGTCGGCGACGATCCCGGCGCCCGCCTGGACGCTCGCCCGGCCGTCCCGGATGAGCGCGGTGCGGATCGCGATGGCCATGTCCATGTCGCCGGCCAGGTCGAAGTAGCCGACGGTGCCGCCGTAGATGCCGCGGCGCGCGGGCTCGATCTCGTCGATCAGGGCGATGGCGCGCGGCTTCGGGGCGCCGGACAGCGTGCCGGCGGGGAACGTCGCGGTGAACGCCCCGAGCGCGGTCGCCCCGGCGCGCAGCCGCCCGACGACGGTCGAGCAGATGTGCATGATGTGGCTGAACCGGCGCACGGCCATGAACTCGACGACCTCGACGGTCGCCGGCTCGCAGACCTTCACCAGGTCGTTGCGGCTGAGGTCGACCAGCATGAGGTGCTCGGCGCGCTCCTTGGGGTCGGCCAGCAGCTCGTCGTGCAGCGCGCGGTCCTCCTCGGGGGTGGCGCCGCGCGGCCGGGAGCCCGCGATCGGGAACGTCGTGACGTGCCCCTCGGTGACCTTGACCAGCGTCTCCGGGCTGGAGCCGACCACGGCGAAGTCGCGCCCGTCGGCGTCCTGCAGCTGCAGGTAGTACATGTACGGGCTCGGGTTGATCGTCCGGAGCACGCGGTAGACGTCGAGCGGCGCGGCCGGGCAGTCCAGGTCGAGGCGCTGCGACAGCACGACCTGGAACACCTCGCCGTCGACGATGGCCTCCTGGCCGCGCGCGACGGCGGCCTCGTACTCGGCGGCGGTCGACCGGAACTCCAGCTCCGGCGCGGGCGCGTCCACGAGGTGCGCCGCGGCCGGCGCGGCGGGGCGCAGCAGCGCCTCCTGCATCGCGTCGAGCCGGGCGACCGCGTCGGCGTGCGCCTCGTCCACCCGCGCGTCGGTGCCGTCGAAGTTGATCGCGTTCGCCACCAGCCACACCGAGCCGTCCCGGTGGTCGGTCACCGCGAGGTCGCTCGCCAGCAGCAGCGTCATCTCGGGCACGCCGAGCTCGTCGGGCGCCGCCGCGGGCAGCGTCGGCTCCCAGTGCCGGACGACGTCCCAGCCGAGCGCCCCGACCAGGCCGCCGGTCAGCGGCGGCAGGCCGGGCACGGCGGGCGTGCGGAGCACCTCGAGGGTCTCCCCCAGCACCGCCAGCGGGTCGCCCTCCGTCGGGACGCCGGCGGGGACGTCGCCCGTCCACACCGCGCGCCCTTCGCGGACGGTCAGCGTCGCCCGGGACCGCACGCCGACGAACGACCACCGGGACCAGGACCCGTCCTGCTCGGCCGACTCGAGGACGAACGTGCCGGGGCGGCCGGCCGCGAGCGTGCGGTAGAGACCCACGGGCGTGGTGTCGTCGGCGAGCAGCCGGCGCACGACCGGGATGACCCGCCGGGTGGCGGCGAGGTCGCGGAACTCGCCGAGCACCGGCCAGGTGGCGCCCCAGGGGACGTCGACGGGGGTCGTCGCGGGGGCGGCGGGCGCGCCGGGCGTCGCGGCGGTCATCCGTGCTGCTCCGTCGCAGCCGGGCGCTCCCCGACGACGGCGCCCAGCGAGCCGCCCGCCTCGAAGCACGTGCGCGTGCCGGTGTGGCAGGCCGCGCCCACCTGGTCGACCCGGACGAGCAGCGCGTCGCCGTCGCAGTCGAGCGCGACGGACTTCACGTACTGCGCGTGCCCCGACGTGTCGCCCTTGCGCCAGTACTCCTGCCGCGACCGGCTCCAGAACACGACGCGGCCGCCGGTGAGCGTGCGGTGCAGCGCCTCGTCGTCCATCCAGCCGAGCATGAGCACCTCGCCGGTGTCGTGCTGCTGCACGACCGCCGCGACCAGGCCGGACGGGTCGCGGCGCAGGCGCGCGGCGAGCTCCGGGTCGAGGGGGCTGGGGGTGCCCGCGGGGGCGGGGGTCTGCGTCTCGCTCACGCCCCCGATCCTCCCACGCCGCGCGTCCCGACCCGCGAGCCCGCACGATCCGCGCGAGCCCGCCAGCCGTCACGTGCGGGCCCGTGCCCGGAGCTGGCGCGGCGCGCGGTCAGCGGGTCTGAGCCACCCAGGCGCGGTGCATCGCCGCGTATACGCCGTCGCGCGCCACCAGGTCCTCGTGCGGGCCGAACTCGACCACGTGCCCCGCGTCGACCACGACCACCAGGTCCGCCGCCTCGGCGGTCGACAGCCGGTGCGCGATCGTCACGGTGCTGCGGCCGGTGGTCAGCGAGTCGAGCGCCCGGGCGATCCGCACCTCGGTGGCCGGGTCGACCGCCGAGGTGGCCTCGTCCAGGACGAGCAGGTCGGCGTCCGCGAGGTACGCGCGCGTCAGCGCGACGAGCTGCCGCTCCCCCGCCGACAGCGCCTCGCCGCGCTGGCCGACCGGCGTGTCCAGCCCGGACGGCAGCTCGGCGACCCAGTCGGTCAGCCCGAGCTCGGCCAGCGCGGCGCGCAGCCGGGGCTCGGCCTCCGCCGGGTTGGGCGCCGCGTGGTCGTCGCCGTCGCGCAGGCCGTAGACCAGGTTCTCCGCGAGGGTGGCGTCGAACAGGAAGCCCTCCTGCGGCACCATGACGACCCGGCGGCGCAGGTCCTCGGTGCGGACGGTGCGCAGGTCGGTGCCGTCGAGCAGCACGGCGCCCCGCGTCGGGTCCATCAACCGTGTGACGAGCTTGGCGATCGTCGTCTTGCCCGAGCCGGTGGCGCCGACGACCGCGACGGAGCGGCCGGCGGGCAGGTGCAGGTCGACGTCGTGCAGCACGGGCGGGCCGTCCGGGTAGGCGAAGCCCACGCCCTGCAGCTCGACCGCGGCCGGGCCGCGCGGGGACGGCACGCCCCGCGGGCCGGGGTCGGCCACCTGCACGGGCGTGTCGATGATGCCGAGCACCCGCCGCCAGCCGGCGACCGCGTTCTGCAGCTCGTTGAGCACCTCGGTCGCCTGCTGCACCGGGCCGGTGAACAGCTGCACGAGGAACAGGAACGCGAGCAGCTTGCCCACGCTGAGGTCGCCCGCGACGCCGAGCGCGGTGCCCGCGACGACCACGACCGCCAGCACCAGGTTCGCGACCAGCACGCCGGAGGAGAACACCAGCGACACCGTGTTCTGCGCACGGACCATCGCGTTCCGCGTCGCGCCGATCCGCTCGTCGACGTTCCGCTGCACCCGGCGCTGCACGCCGTACGCCCGGATGGTCTCCGCGCCGACGACGGCCTCGGACACGGCGCCCAGCATCGCGCCGACCCGCTCGCGGACGGTCGTGTAGGCCACGTTGACCCGGCGCTGGAGCGGGCGCAGCGCGAGCACCAGCGGCCCGAAGCAGAGCCAGACCAGGAGGGTCAGCTGCCAGGAGTAGACCGCCATCAGCACGGTCGCGACGAGCACCTGCAGCGTCGAGACGAGCAGCATGATGCCGCCCCACTGCACGAACATCGAGATGGTGTCGACGTCGGAGGTCACGCGCGACACCAGCGAGCCGCGGCGCTCGGTGTTCTGGGTCAGCACCGACAGGTCGTGCACGTGCCGGAACGCGCGCACCCGGAGCTGGGCCAGCCCGGCCTCGCTGGCGCGGAACAGCCGCACGTTGACCAGCGCGGAGCACAGGCCGCCCGCGACGAGCGCGAGGGTCGCCGCCAGCACCAGCGTGACGACCCGGCGCACGTCCGGGCCGCCGTCGGCGAGGATGCCGGTGTCCATCACCTGCTGGACCGCGATCGGCACGACGACCTTGCCCGCGGCGGCGAGCGTCGCGAGCAGGAACGTCACCCCGATGCCCTGCACCAGCTGCGGCGACACCTCGATGCCGCGGCGCAGCGTGCCCATGACCCCGCGGTGCGTGCCGCCCAGGCCGGCCTGCGCCTCGGCCTGCTGCTCGGCGCTCATCGGGCCCCCTCCGCGTCCAGCTCGTCCTCGTCCTCGTGCTCGAGGTCGGCGCGCTCGTCGGCGGCGGCCGCCTCGGCGTCCAGCGCCTCGGCCCGGCGCGCCGCGCGGCGCTCGGACTCCTGCTCGTAGGCCGTCGCCAGCTCGGCGTAGCCGGGGTCCCGGGCGAGCAGCTCGGCGTGCGTGCCGTGGTCGACCACGCGGCCGCCGGCCAGGTGCACCACCTCGTCGGCGAGCAGCACCGACGACATCCGGTACGCGACCAGCAGCACGGTGGGCCCGCTCGCGTCGCCGCCGGCGTGCGCCCGCAGGCCGGTGAGGATGTCCTGCTCCACCCGCGGGTCGACCGCGGACGTGGCGTCGTCCAGCACCAGCAGCCGGGGCCGGCGCACCAGGGCGCGCGCGATCGCGAGCCGCTGCCGCTGGCCGCCGGACAGGTTCGAGCCCCGCTCGCCCAGCCGGGCGTCGAGACCGCCGGGCAGGTCGCGCACGACGCCGTCGACCCTGGCGAGCCGCAGCGCGGCCCACACCTCGTCGTCCGACGGGGCGTCCGGGTCGTCCGGGTCGCGCAGCGTCACGTTGCCGCGCACCGTGTCCTCGAACACGAACGTCTGCTGGCCGACCAGCACGACCTGGTCGGTGAGGTCGTCCGGTACCAGGTCGCGCACGTCGGTGCCGTCCACCTCGACGGTGCCGGTGCTGGGGTCGGTGAGGCGCGGGACCAGCGACACGAGCGTCGTCTTGCCCGCGCCCGTCGGGCCGACCACCGCGACCACCCGGCCGGGCGCGACGTCCAGGTCCACCCCGCTGAGCAGCGGGAGCGGGCCGGCGGGCCCCGGCACCTGCACGCCGACCCCGGACAGGCGCAGCGCGGCCCCGCCCCCGGCGCCGCGGGCCAGCGGCCGCGCGCCGGGCACCAGCTCGCCCTCGGCGTCGACCACCCGCGCCACGCGCTCGTGCCCGACCAGGCCGCGCGGCAGCTCGCCGAGGACCCAGCCGAACGCGCGCACCGGCACCGCCATGAGGGTGAGCAGGTAGGCCGCGGACACGATGTCGCCCGTGCCGACCGCGCCGGCCTGCACGCGCCAGACGCCGACCAGCAGGACGAGCAGCGTGCCGAGGTTCGGCAGCATGTCGATGACCGGGTCGAAGTAGGCGCGCACGACGCCCACCCGCACGTTCGCGTCCCGGAGCTGCCCGGCGCGCTCCGCGAACCGGCGCTCCTCGCGCTCCTCGGTGCCGAGCGACTTGACCAGGAGCGCGGCCTCGAAGCTCTCGTGCGCGATGTCGGCGACCTCGGCGCGCAGCTGCTGCGCGCGGGTCGCGGCCGGGGACATCCGGCGCTGGAACACCAGGTTGGCCACCACGGCGGCCGGCAGCACGGCCATCGCGGCCACGGCGAGCCACACGTCGGTGCTGAACAGCGCGACGGCGGCGACGCCGATCATCACGACGACGCCGAGCGCGAACGGCAGCGGGTTGAACACGCCGGTCGCGGCCTCGACGTCGGCGGAGGCGTTGGACAGCAGCTGGCCGGTGGGGTGCGCGCGGTGCCAGGTCATCGGGAGCCGCAGGTACTGCCGGGTGACCGCGCGGCGGTGCATCGCCTGCTGGTCGGCCACACCCATGCCGGCGAAGATCCGCCGACCGGCGACGGCCGCGGCCAGCGAGACGGCGACCAGGGCGAGCACGCCGCCCGCGACCCAGATCCGGCCGCGCGCGTCGGGGTCCCCGCCGAGCGCCGGGACGACCACGCTGTCGGTCGCCCACCCCAGCACCCGGCTGATCGCGACCGTCAGCGCGCCGTACGCGGCCGAGGTGCCGATGGCCAGCACGTACGTCCGCGGCTGGGAGGCGATGCCGCGCCCGAGCAGCAGCAGGGAGCGCCGCAGCACCGACCCGGTGAGCATCGCCGGACGGGGCGTGGTGGAGCGCGCGGGCACAGCACGGCCTTTCACGAGAGGAGGTGGCGGCGCCGTCGATCCTCTCACGGGCCACCCACAGGTGAGACGGCGGGGTCGCACCAGGTGAGACGGCGGCCCGCCCGCGGCGACCGGTCCCCGGAACGCCGACGGGCCGGCCACCCGGAGGTGGCCGGCCCGTCGGACCGGTGGCCGGGCGGGACGCCCGGCGGTCGGCTCAGTTGCCGGTGAGCTTCTCGCGCAGCGCGGCCAGGGCCTCGTCGGACGCGAGCGTGCCGGTCGCCTCCTGGGCCGGGGCCGAGGAGTACGAGGAGGACGACGAGGACGACGACGAGCTCGAGGCGGCGGCGTCGCCACCACCCTGAGCGGCCTCCGCGTCGGCCTGGACGGCGTCCAGGACCTGCTTGCGGTGCGCCTCCCAGCGCTCGTGGGCCTGGGCGTACTGCGCCTCCCAGGTCTCGCGCTGGGACTCGTAGCCCTCGAGCCACTCGTTGGTGGTCGGGTCGAAGCCCTCGGGGTACTTGTAGTTCCCCTCCTCGTCGTACTCGGCCGCCATGCCGTACAGCGCGGGGTCGAAGTCCTCGGAGGTCGGGTCGAAGCCCTCGTTCGCCTGCTTGAGCGACAGCGAGATGCGGCGGCGCTCCAGGTCGATGTCGATGACCTTGACGAACACGTCGTCGCCGACCTGGACGACCTGCTCCGGGATCTCGACGTGGCGCACGGCCAGCTCCGAGATGTGCACCAGGCCCTCGATGCCGTCCTCGACGCGCACGAACGCACCGAACGGGACGAGCTTGGTGACCTTGCCGGGGACGACCTGGCCGATGGCGTGCGTCCGGGCGAAGGCCTGCCACGGGTCCTCCTGCGTCGCCTTCAGCGACAGGGAGACCCGCTCGCGGTCGAAGTCGACGTCCAGGACCTCGACCGTGACCTCCTGGCCGACCTCGACGACCTCGGACGGGTGGTCGATGTGCTTCCAGGACAGCTCGGAGACGTGCACGAGCCCGTCCACGCCGCCCAGGTCGACGAACGCGCCGAAGTTGACGATCGAGGACACGACACCGGGGCGGACCTGGCCCTTCTGCAGGGTCTGCAGGAAGGTGGAGCGGACCTCGGACTGCGTCTGCTCGAGCCAGGCGCGGCGCGACAGGACCACGTTGTTGCGGTTCTTGTCGAGCTCGATGATCTTCGCCTCGATCTCCTTGCCGACGTACGGCTGGAGGTCGCGGACACGACGCATCTCCACGAGGGAGGCCGGGAGGAAGCCGCGGAGGCCGATGTCGAGGATGAGGCCACCCTTGACCACCTCGATGACGGTGCCGGTGACGACGCCGTCCTCCTCCTTGATCTTCTCGATCGTGCCCCAGGCGCGCTCGTACTGGGCGCGCTTCTTGGACAGGATCAGACGACCCTCCTTGTCCTCCTTCTGGAGGACGAGGGCCTCGACCTCGTCACCGACCTTGACGACCTCGCCCGGGTCCACGTCGTGCTTGATGGACAGCTCGCGGGACGGGATGACGCCCTCGGTCTTGTAACCGATGTCGAGCAGGACCTCGTCGCGGTCGACCTTGACGATGGTGCCCTCGACGATGTCGCCGTCGTTGAAGTACTTGATCGTGGCGTCGACCGCGGCGAGGAAGTCCTCGGCCGAGCCGATGTCGTTGACCGCGACCTGCGGGGTGCCGGGCTTGGCGGGGGTGGAGATGCTCATGTAGGGATGGGCTCCGATGCGGACATGAAGTAGTGGGAACGGGTTCGGCGGGGCGCCAGACGGGCACGCCACACCGGCGAACACCTTACCCGCGGTGACGACAGCGGGTCAAAGCCGCCCGGGCGCCGCGGTGACGGCTCCCGGGCGGCCGGGCCGCGACGGTCCGGGGCGGTCAGGCGAGCGCCCGGACCACCTGCAGCAGCTCGGCGGGCACGCGCTTGACCTTGCCGGCGATCTCCTGCAGCGGCACCAGCACGACCTCGTCGCCGCGCAGCGCCGTCATGACGTCGGTCTCGCCCCGGCTGACCGCGTCGATCGCGGCCACGCCGAACCGGCTGCCGAGGATCCGGTCGGCCGGGACCGGGCTGCCGCCGCGCTGCACGTGGCCGAGCACGGTCACGCGGGTGTCGAACCCGGTGCGCTGCTCGATCTCCGCCTTGACCCGCGCGGTGATCGCGCCGGCGACGATCTCGCCGAACTGGCCGACCGGGGCCTCGTAGGACATCGAGGTGCCCTCGGCGGGCACGGCGCCCTCGGCCACGACCACGATCGAGAAGTTGGCGTGCGCGCGGTGCCGGTGCTTGAGGAACTTGATGACCTTGTCGATGTCGAACGGCTCCTCGGGGGCCAGCACGACCTCGGCGCCGCCGGCGATGCCCGCCGTGACCGCGATCCAGCCGGCGCTGCGGCCCATGACCTCGACGATCATGACGCGGTTGTGCGACTCCGCCGTGGTGTGCACCCGGTCGATCGCCTCGGTCGCGATCTCCACCGCGGTGTCGAAGCCGATGGACCGGTCGGTGCCCCACACGTCGTTGTCGATGGTCTTCGGGATGGCGACGATCTTCACGCCCGCCTCGGCGACCTTCGACGCGGCGTGCAGCGTGCCGTCGCCGCCGATGCAGATGAGGGCCTCGATCCGCTCGGCCTCCAGCGTCGCGAGCACGGCGTCGATGCCGCCGTTGGACGAGTGCGGGTGGAACCGCGCCGTCCCCAGCAGCGTGCCGCCGACCGGCAGCACGTTGCGGATGTGGTTGCGGCTCAGCGGGATGATGTCGCCGTCCACGACACCGCGCCACCCGTTGCGGAACCCGATGATCGAGTGCCCGTACTCCCCCTCCCCGCGCTTGACGACGGCGCGGATGGCCGCGTTCAGACCGGGGACGTCGCCCCCGCCGGTGAGCAGTCCGACACGCACGCTGAGGTCTCCTTCTGAGGTGGGGTGGCCGCGACGGCCCCGCGCGGCGTGACCAGGCTAACCGTGCCCGTCCCCGCCCCCCGTGAGCCGGAGGTCCCGGGCGATTCGCCGGGCTACCGTCGTGCGGGTGACCGACAGCACCGACGACAGCCACGACTCCCGCCTCGCCGCGGCCGGCTACCTCGACGTCCCCGCCGCCGCGACCGAGGGCGCCGGACGGCGCTGGTGGGACGCGAACGCCGGCGAGTACCTCGACGAGCACGGCGCGTTCCTGGGCGACGACGACTTCCTCTGGTGCCCGGAGGGGCTCCGCGAGTCCGAGGCGGGCCTGCTGGGCGACGTCGCCGGGCGGCGGGTGCTCGAGGTCGGCGCCGGGGCGGCGCAGTGCTCGCGCTGGCTGGCCGCCCGGGGCGCGCAGGCGGTGGCGACCGACGTGTCCGGCGGGATGCTGGCCGCGGCGCGCGAGCTCGACCGGCGGCTCGCCGGCGACCCCGCCCGCGAGGCCGGCCCGGTGGCGGGGCGGGCGGCGACGGTGCCGCTCGTGCAGGCCGACGCGCGGGCGCTGCCGTTCCCCGACGGGTCGTTCGACGTGGTGTTCACCGCGTACGGCGCCATCCCGTTCGTGCCCGACGCCGGCCGGGTGCACGCCGAGGCGGCGCGCGTGCTGCGACCGGGCGGCCGTTGGGTGTGCTCCGTGACGCACCCCGTGCGCTGGGCGTTCCCCGACGACCCCGGCGAGCGCGGGCTCACCGCCGACCGGTCCTACTTCGACCGCAGGCCGTACGTGGAGCGGGACGAGCAGGGGCGGGTGCTGTACGCGGAGTACCACCGGACGATCGGCGACCACGTGGCGGACCTGGTCGGGGCGGGCCTGGTGCTCGACCGGATCGTCGAGCCGTCCTGGCCGGAGGACAACGACCGGACCTGGGGCGGCTGGAGCCCGCTGCGCGGCCGGCACCTGCCGGGCACGGCGATCTTCGTGGCCCACCGCCCGGCGTAGCGCGGCGCGCGGGTCCCGGCCGGCCGGGCCGCCGTGAGGAGGTCCCGCTTCCGTGAGGTCGTCACGCATGTGTGACGACCTCACGCCGTCGTGACGACCTCGTGCCGTCGTCAGCCGGCGCGCCGCGTCAGTGCCCCGCGGCGTGCCAGCTCTCGCCGACGCCCACCGAGACGTCCAGCGGCACCGACAGGTCGTACGCCGACCCCATCTGCGCGCGCACCAGCGCCTCCACCGCCTCGCGCTCCCCGGGGGCGACCTCGAGCACGAGCTCGTCGTGCACCTGCAGCAGCAGCCGGCTGCCGAGCCCCTGCGCGTCGAGCTCGGCCTGCACGCCGAGCATCGCGAGCTTGATGATGTCCGCCGCCGATCCCTGGATCGGGGCGTTCAGCGCCATCCGCTCGGCGGCCTCGCGCCGGACCCGGTTGTCGCTGGTGAGGTCGGGCAGGTACCGCCGCCGGCCGAGGATGGTCGCGGTGTACCCGGTCGCGCGGGCCTCGTCGGCGACGCCGGTCAGGTAGTCGCGCACCCCGCCGAACCGGTGGAAGTAGTCCTGCATCAGCGCCGCGGCCTCGGAGACCTCGATCTTCAGCTGCTGCGACAGGCCGTACGAGGACAGGCCGTACGCCAGGCCGTAGGACATCGCCTTGATCTTGGACCGCTGGGCGCTGGTGACCTCGTCGGTCGGCACGCCGAACACCCGTGACCCGACGTAGGAGTGCAGGTCCTCCCCGGCGGTGAACGCCTCGATGAGGCCCTCGTCGCCGGACAGGTGCGCCATGATCCGCATCTCGATCTGCGAGTAGTCGGCGGTCAGCAGCGTCTCGTAGCCCTGGCCGACGACGAACGCCCGGCGGATCTGCCGCCCGGCCTCGGTGCGGATCGGGATGTTCTGCAGGTTCGGGTCGGTGGACGACAGCCGGCCGGTCGCCGCGATGGTCTGCTGGAACGTCGTGTGGATCCGGCCGTCGGGCGCCACCGAGCGGAGCAGACCCTCGACGGTCTGCCGCAGCCGGATGGCGTCGCGGTGCGCGAGCAGGTGCTCGAGGAACGGGTGCCCGGTGCGGGCGAACAGGTCGGCCAGCGCGTTCGCGTCGGTGGTGTAGCCGGTCTTGGTGCGCTTCGTCTTCGGCATGTCGAGCTGGTCGAACAGCACCTCCTGGAGCTGCTTCGGCGAGCCGAGGTTCACCTCCCGCCCGATCGCGTCGTACGCCTCGCCCGCGGCGCGCTGCACCGCGGTGTCGTACTCCTTCTCGAGCGCCGACAGGTAGCCGGCGTCGGCCGCGATGCCGACGTGCTCCATGCGCTCGAGCACGCCCTCCAGCGGCAGCTCGACGTCGCGGAGCAGGTGGTCCGCACCGCGCTCCACGAGCTGGCCGCCGAGCACGTCGACCAGGTCGAGCACCGCCGCCGCCCGCACGGCGCCGCGGGTGCCCTCGGAGGAGCCCTCCAGGTCGAGGTCCAGCGCGCCCTGGCCCGCCTCGTCCGCCACCGCGCCGAGCTCGCGGCGCAGGTAGCCGATCGCGAGGTCGGACAGGTCGTACCCGCGGCGGTCCGGCTGCAGCAGGTACGCGCCGAGCTCGGTGTCGAACTCGACCCCCGCCAGCGTCAGCCCGCGGCCGGCGAGCGCGTGCCACGCCTCCTTCGCCGCGTGCAGCGCCTTGGGCTGGGCGGGGTCGGCGAGCCAGGCGGCCAGCGCGGCCTCGTCGGCCGGCGCGATCTGCGCGAGGTCGTAGGCCACGGCCTCGCCGCCGACGACGAGCGCGATGCCCCAGGCGTCGCCGCCGGCCGGGGACGCCGAGCCCTGCACGTCCACCGCGGTGCGCACGCCGGCGTGCCGCTCGAGCCACGCCGCCAGGCCGCCGTCGACCGGCGTGACGACGACCGGGCCCTCCGCGGGGCCGGCCACCTCACCGGCGCCGTCGTCCTCGCCCGGCAGCATCGCGAACAGCCGGTCGCGCAGCGTGCGGAACTCCAGCTCGTCGAGGATGGTGTGCAGCGCCTCGCGGTCCCACGGCCGGGCGACCAGGTCCTCCGGGCCCAGCGGCAGCTCCAGGTCGTCGAGCAGCCGGTTGAGCTGGCGGTTGAGCAGCACCTGGTCGAGGTTCGCGCGCAGCGACTCCCCCGCCTTGCCGGTGATCTTCTCGACGTTCGCGACGATGCCCTGCAGGCCGTCGTAGGTGGCGATCCACTTCGCGGCCGTCTTGGGGCCGACGCCGGGGACGCCCGGGAGGTTGTCCGACGACTCGCCGACCAGCGCGGCGATGTCCGGGTAGCGCTCCGGCGGCACGGCGTACTTGGCCTCGACGGCCTCCGGCGTCATCCGCGCGAGCTCCGAGACGCCCTTGACGGGGTACAGCACGGTCACCCGCTCGGTCACCAGCTGCAGGGAGTCGCGGTCGCCGGAGCAGATGAGCACGTCCATGCCCTCGGCGGCGCCCTGGCGGGCGAGGGTCGCGAGGATGTCGTCCGCCTCGAAGCCCGGCTTGTCGAGCGTCGGGATGTGCATGGTCGCCAGGACCTGCTTGATCACCTCGACCTGCCCGCGGAACGCGTCCGGGGACGCCGAGCGGTTGGCCTTGTACTCCTCGTACTGCTCGGTGCGGAACGTGGTCCGCCCGGCGTCGAACGCGACCGCCACGTGGGTCGGAGCCTCGTCCCGCAGCAGGTTCGCCAGCATCGACACGAACCCGAACACCGCGTTGGTGGGCTGGCCGGTCGAGGTGGCGAACTTGTCGACCGGGAGGGCGAAGAAGGCCCGGTAGGCCATCGAGTGGCCGTCGACCAGGAGGAGTCGCGTCGCGTCAGTCACGGGTGCCAACCTATCGGGCATGGCTGACACCGACCTGCCGCGCACCGCCGCCCCCGCCCCCGACGGCGCCACCGCCGCCGACGGCGCGCCGCTGGGCGCCCACGTCCCGCCCGACACGCTCATGGAGCGGATGGGCATCGAGCTCCAGGAGGTGTCCGCGGAGCGCGCGGTGGGCACGATGCCGGTCGCCGGCAACGTGCAGCCGTACGGCCTGCTGCACGGCGGGGCCTCGGCCGTGCTGGCGGAGACGCTCGGCTCGTACGCCGCGAACGCGCACGCGGGCCCGGACCGGCGCGCGGTCGGGATCGAGCTGAGCTGCACGCACCACCGGTCGGCGACCGAGGGCGTCGTGACGGGGACCGCGACCGCCGTCCACCTGGGCGGGCGGGTGGCGACCTACGACGTGGTGGTCTCGGACCCGCGGGGCCGACGGGTCTGCTCCGCGCGGCTCACCTGCATGCTGATCGACGCCCGGCCCGCCTGAGCGGCCTCCGTCGCGGTCACGGCGCGCCCGGCGCGGGCGCGCCGACGACGGGCGATCAGGTCGTCGAGCCCGCCGCGGGCGGGCCGGCGGCCCGGCTGCGGGGCGTCGGCGGAGAGCTTGCGCTGCAGCACCTCGGTGCTGACCACCCGGTGCGCCGCGGCCGGCGCGAAGCCGAGGCGGGCGAGGAACCGGTGCATCCCGCGGGCGCCGGGCAGCGGCACCGCGAGGACGTCGGTCGCGCCGACGCGCCGCGCCTGCTCCACCACGCCGCCGAGCAGCGCGTGCCCGACCCCGCGGCGCCGGGCGCCCTCCGCCACGTAGACCGCCTCGATGGAGACGGTCACCTCGTCGCTGAACAGGCTCGGCCCGACGACCCGTGCGAGCACCAGGCCGCAGAGCTCGTCGTCGAGCGTCCCCACGAGGCCGACCGCGCCGGGCTCGGCCACGAGGGCGCCGATCTGGTGCCGCAGGCGGTCGGCGTCGTCGGTGCACAGCTGGGAGCCGACGAGCGACTCCGAGCGGGCCGCGAGGCTGAGGGACACGAGGACGTCGAGGTCCTCGGGGCGAGCGGGCCGGACGGCGACGGGCGAACGCACGGTGCGACGACCTCCTGGACTTCTCGGACGGCGCGGCGACACCGGTGTCACCGCGATCCCTGCTGCGCCCCCCGCCGCATCGGTCGATCATGGCGCACCACCCCGCGGTCTGCCTAGTCGCGGGAGCGCTCCCGTCCCCGGGACGTGCACGGAGACGCAGGTCACCGCCCGGCGTGGTGGCGCGTCTCACTCCACCGGGTGAACGCTGCTCCGTCCGGGGCCCGACTCGGGCGCGGCTCCCCCGGGGTGCCACCGAGACGAATCGGACACACCGCGCGGCGCGCCGACGTGACGTACGTCTCAAACCTGCCTGTAATCGCCCCGAAACGCAGCATCCCTACTGTCACGCCAACCCACTCGCGGCCTCCTGACCCTCCGCGAGCCCGCTGCCGACAGGTCGACCCCGTCGACCACGACCGGACGGAGGACCAGGTGCGCCGAGTCGCGACCAGGGACCGTTCCACCGCCGGGGCGCCCGCCGCCCTCGGCGTGCTCCTCCTCGCAGTTCTCTTCCTCCTCGCCGTGCCGGGCACCGCCCGCGCGGCCGTGGCCGGGTGCGTCGCCGACGCCGCGACCGGCTGCATCAACGGCACGATCCGCACGGCGGACCAGCAACCCGCGGTCGGCGTCGTCCTCGACGTCGAGGGTCCGGGCGGGACCACGCAGGCCACCACGGACGCCGAGGGCCGCTGGACGGCGGCCGTCACCGAGGCCGGCGCGTACACCGTCACCCTCGACGAGGCCACGCTGCCCGCCGGCGAGAGCCTGCGGGACCCGGCGCAGAACCCCCGCACCGTCACGGTCGCGCTCGGGTCGTCCGCCGGGGCGCTGTTCCCGTTGGGCGCCCCCGCGGACGCCGGCGGCACGGGCTCCGACGAGGACCCCGACGCCGCGCCCGACCCGGAGAGCACCGCCCCCGCGGACAGCGCCGGCGAGGTCGGCGCACCCGTGGGCAGCTCGGACACGGGCTCGTTCTCCTGGGGCCGGCTCGCGCAGCAGGCCAGCAGCGGCCTCGTGTTCGGCGTGCTGCTCGCCCTGGCGTCGGTCGGCCTGTCGCTGATCTACGGCACGACGGGCCTGTCGAACTTCGCGCACGGCGAGCAGGTCACGCTCGGCGCGATCGTCGCCTACGTCGCGGTGCAGTCGTTCGGGCTGCCGCTGCTCGTGGCCGGGGTGATCGCCGTGCTGGTCGGCGCGGCCTCCGGCTGGGTCCAGGACGCCGGGATCTGGCACCCGCTGCGCAAGCGCCGGGTGGGCACGACCCAGCAGATGATCGTCACGATCGGCCTGTCGATGGCGCTGCAGTACACGTACCAGTTCTTCTTCGGCGGCGGCGCGCTGCGCATCGTCACCACCACGCCGACGATGGTCACGCTCGGGCCGGTGCGGATCAGCGCCACCTCGCTGTGGTCGCTGCTCATCGCCGCCGTCGTGCTGGCCGGCGTCGCGTACTTCCTGCTCGGCACCCGCGTCGGCCGCGCCACCCGCGCGGTCTCGGACAACCCGGCGCTGGCCGCGGCCTCCGGCATCACCGTCGACCGGATCGTCCGGCTGGTCTGGGTGCTCGGCGCGGCGCTGGCGGCGCTCGGCGGCGTGCTGATGGGGCTCGACCTGAACGCGACCTCCTGGAACATGGGCGGCGCCCTGCTGCTCCTGATGTTCGCCGCGGTCACGCTCGGCGGCCTCGGGCAGGCGTTCGGCGCGCTGGCCGGGTCGATCGTCATCGGCCTGGTCGTCGAGATGTCGAACCTCGTCATCCCGAGCGACATGCGCTACGCCGGCGCCCTGCTCATCCTCATCCTCGTCCTGCTGCTGCGGCCCCAGGGCATCCTCGGCCGCGCCGAGCGGATCGGTTAAGGAGCCGACATGGACTGGTCCCGCATCCTCGTCAACGTCGCGGGCGAGATCTTCGCCCCGACCACCGCGGCCTACGCGCTCGCCGCCATCGGCCTCAACGTGCACTTCGGCCTCACCGGCCTGCTGAACATGGGCCAGGCCGGGTTCATGCTGCTCGGCGCGTACGGCTTCGCGATCTCGACCATCGCCGGCTGGCCGCTGTGGGCCGCCGTGCTCGTGGCGATCGCCTGCGCCGCCGTCTTCGGGCTGCTGCTGGGCATCCCGACCCTCAAGCTCCGCGGCGACTACCTGGCGATCGTCACCATCGCCGCCGCGGAGATCGTCCGGCTCGTCGGCCGGTCGACCGCGCTCACCGAGCTGACCGGCGCGTCGTCCGGCCTGCGCGGCAACTCCTACAAGGACACCTTCCAGGACGCGTCGCCGTTCCCCGACGGGACCGTCGCGCTCGGCCCGTTCGAGTACGCGATGAACGCGTCGAACTCGTGGTGGATCCGGATCGTCGGCTGGGCGGTCGTCGCACTGGCCTGCCTGCTGATCTGGCTGCTCATCCGCAGCCCGTGGGGCCGGGTGCTCAAGGGCATCCGGGAGGACGAGGACGCCGTGCGCTCGCTCGGCAAGAACGTCTACTCCTACAAGATGCAGGCCCTGGTGCTCGGCGGCGTCATCGGCGCCGTCGCGGGCATCATCTACGTCCTGCCGCGCGCCGTGCAGCCGGACTCGATGGGGCGCCCGATGACGTTCTTCATCTGGACGATCCTGCTGCTCGGCGGGGCCGCGACGGTGTTCGGGCCCGTGCTCGGGTCGATCATCTTCTGGGTGTCGCTCATGCTCATCAAGTCCGTCATGCGCGCCGGGGTGCCCGAGTCGGTCATGCGCACCGAGCAGATCGAGCAGTTCGGCTGGATCATCGTCGGCGTCACGCTGATGCTCCTGGTGATCTTCCGGCCACAAGGCATCCTCGGCGACAAGAAGGAGCTGGCGATCGATGTCCGCTGACCTCCCCCGGGGCCACGTCCCCGCCGCCACGCCGCACGCCACCACCGCGTCCGGCCGGGACCGAGTCACCGCCGACCTGGCGCACGTCGCGCACACCCCCGGCGTGCCCAAGCCCGACGCGATCGTCGTCGCCGACCAGGTCACCCGGCACTTCGGCGGCATGACCGCCGTCGACGTCGGGCACCTCGAGGTGCAGCGCGGCGCCATCACCGCGCTGATCGGGCCGAACGGCGCCGGCAAGACGACGCTGTTCAACCTGCTCACCGGGTTCGACAAGCCGTCCACCGGCACCTGGTCGTTCGAGGGCCGGTCCCTGTCGGGGGTCTCGGCGGCGCGCGTCGCCCGGTCCGGCATGGTGCGCACGTTCCAGCTCACCAAGGCGCTGTCGCGCATGACCGTGATCGAGAACATGAAGCTGGGTGCCACGAAGCAGTCCGGCGAGAACCTGTTCACCGCCCTGATCCCGCCGCTGTGGAAGGCGCGGGAGCAGGAGATCACCGAGCAGGCCGAGGAGCTGCTGGTCCGGTTCAAGCTCGACGCCAAGCGCGACGACTACGCCGGCTCGTTGTCCGGCGGCCAGCGCAAGCTGCTGGAGATGGCCCGCGCGCTGATGTCGAAGCCCACGATGGTCATGCTCGACGAGCCGATGGCCGGCGTGAACCCCGCCCTCACCCAGTCGCTGCTCGGGCACATCCAGGCCCTGCGCGAGGAGGGCACCACGGTGCTGTTCGTCGAGCACGACATGCACATGGTCCGGCACATCTCGGACTGGGTGGTCGTGATGGCCGAGGGCAGGATCGTCGCCGAGGGTCCGCCCGAGGACGTCATGGCCGACCAGGCCGTCATCGACGCCTACCTCGGCGCGCACCACGACACCGACCTGGGCGACGACGCGCTGCTCGACGACGGCAGCATCGAGCAGCTCGAGGCCGAGGAGCAGGCGAACCAGGCGGCGGCCGCGGCCGCCTCCCCGACGACCGAGGAGGGCTCGCGATGAGCACCGCCGTGCAGGGGTCCGACCCCTCGACCGTCCACCGCGGCGCTCCCGCGGGCGAGCCGCTGCTCGCGGCCACCGACCTGGTGGCCGGCTACGTGCCGGGCGTCAACATCCTCAACGACTGCAACCTCGTGGTGCACCCGGGCGAGCTCGTCGGCATCATCGGCCCGAACGGCGCCGGGAAGTCGACGCTGCTCAAGGCGCTGTTCGGGCTCGTGACCATCCGGTCCGGCTCGGTCGTGCTCAAGGGCGAGGAGATCACGAACCACCGGGCCGACTCGCTGGTCCGGCGCGGCGTCGGGTTCGTGCCGCAGACGAACAACGTGTTCCCGTCGCTGTCCATCCAGGAGAACCTCGAGATGGGCCTGTTCCAGGCCCCGAAGCGGTTCACCGAGCGGTTCGACTTCATCGTCGACCTGTTCCCGGTGCTGGGCGAGCGGCGCAAGCAGCGCGCCGGGTCGCTGTCCGGCGGCGAGCGGCAGATGGTCGCCATGGCCCGGGCGCTGATGATGGACCCGTCGGTGCTGCTGCTCGACGAGCCGTCCGCGGGCCTGTCGCCGGTGCGGCAGGACGAGACGTTCCTGCGGACCCGGAAGATCAACAAGGCCGGGGTGTCGGTGGTGATCGTCGAGCAGAACGCCCGGCGCTGCCTGCAGATCTGCGACCGTGCGTACGTCCTCGACCAGGGGTCGAACGCCTACTCCGGCCCCGGGCGCGAGCTGATGCACGACCCGAAGGTGATCGAGCTGTACCTCGGCACGCTGGCGACGGACGTCGAGGCGGCAGCGGCGGACCGCCCGCCGACCACGCCGCCCACACCCCCCGCCACGCCCCCGGCGCCGCCGGCCGGCTGAGGGCCGCCGCCCGGGGCGGACCCGGGACCGCGAGGGGGTAGTCGACGCGTCGAGCGAGCAGTCGCCGGCTACCCCCTCGACGTGTCGACTACTCGCTGGGCGCAGAGCGGCGCGGCGCGGCGCGGCGATCGCGCAGCACCGGGCACGGCGGGGAGAGCCGTGAGCCCCCGCTCGCGGTGGGTGTCAGGCGTGCACGTGGTCGTGCGGGTGCGTGTGCCCGTCGGCGTGGTCGTGCGCGTGACCGTCGTGGTCGTGCGGGTGGTCGTGGTCCGCCTCGTCCCCGCCGAACGGCGGCATGCCCAGGCGCGCGCGGACCTCCGGGCGGCGCAGCGGCGGCACCGTCGCCGGCGGGCGCCGCCGCTCGGGCAGCTCGTCGAGCAGGCGCGTCACGATGGCGGCGATCTCGTCGACCGCGCGGTCGAGCGGCTCGGCCGTCGCGGCGCTCACCGACTGCACGCCGGTGACCTTGCGGACGAACTGACGGGCCGCGGCCACGATCTCCTCGTCGGTCGCGGCGGGCTCGAGGCCCCGCAGCGTGGTGATGTTCCGGCACATGCCGCCCACGGTAGGTCCGCTCCCGCCTCCCGGGAAGCCCTCCGGGCCCCCCGGGGGCGCCTCAGCCGGCGGACGCGTGCATGGTCTGCTGCACGGCCCACCGGTTGCCGTCGGGGTCGGCGAAGAACAGGAACCGCCCCCACGGGAAGTCCTGCACCTCCCCCACGTCGAGCCCGCGGCCGGTCAGCTCGTCCCGCGCGGCGTCGATGTCCGCGACGACGAGCTGCAGCCCCTCGACGGAGCCGGGCGGCATCGTCGTCAGCCCGGTCCCGATCGCGATGGACGCCCTTGAGCCGGGTGGCGTCAGCTGCACGAACCGGATGCCGCCGCCGACCTCGTGGTCGTGGTCGAGCACGAACCCGGCGCGCTGCGTGTAGAAGTCCTTGGCCCGGTCCACGTCGGAGACGGGCACCTGCACGAGCTCCAGTCGGTAGTCCATGCCCGGACGCTACGCCCGACCACCGACACCGCCCTCGCCCGCCGGGGACGACCGAGGGCCCGGGACGCCGCACGCGTCCCGGGCCCTCGTCGCCCGGAGGCCGGTCCCCTGCTCCGGCCGGAGGCTCAGGCTGCCGTCGTCACTCGCCGACGGAGCCCTCGACCGCCTTCACCCAGACGTTCTTGTTGTCGGCGCCGTACTTGTAGACGCCGATGAACGCGGACGACGGGTCGTTGTCCTCGTTGAACGGTCCGACGCCGGCCTGGCCGACGTACTGGATGTCCTCGCCGGCGTCGAGCAGCTCGACGCAGTCCGCGTAGGTGGTGCACTCCTCGCCGCCGTCGGCGCCCGACACCGCGGCCATGTTGGCCTGGATGGTGGGGCCGTCGGTGCCGCCGCCCTTGACCGCCGCGAGGGCCGCCAGGATGGTCGCGTCGTACGACTCGGGGCCGTAGGCGTAGTCCGTCAGCGCCGGGTCGACCTCCTTGAGGCGCGCCTGGAAGTCGTCGCTGGGGAACGCGCCGGGGATGGTGCCCTGCGCGCCCTCGAGGGTGCCCGGGTCGAAGTCCGCGGAGTAGTCGGCCGTGTTGCCGTCGACCATGTAGATCGTGGCGGGGTCGACGCCGGCGGCGACGAGCTCCGGGATGATCTGCTTGGTCTGCTCGAACGCCAGGACCACGACGGCGTCGGGGCTGGTCGCCATGAGCGCGGTGACGTCGGTCGCGAAGCTGCTCGCGGCCGGGTCGAACTCCTCGCCCTCGTTGCCGTAGACGACGGTGGCCCCCGCGTCCTCGACGGTGCTCTTGACGACGTTGCGCAGCGAGGTGCCGTAGTCGTCGTTGAACACCAGGATGCCGATGTTCGCGTGGCCGTCGCCGGTGATGAGGTTGCCCAGCGCGGCGCCCTGGACGGTGTCCGGCGGCGCGGTGCGGAAGTAGAAGTCGGAGTAGCCCGACAGGGACGTCGCGGTGTTCGCCGGGGAGATCTGCACGATCTCGGCGCCCGTGATGTCGTCGACGACGTTGAGCGTGACCGACGAGGACGCCGCACCGACGATGACCTGGACGTCCTGCGAGATGAGGTCCGTGACCGACTGGGTCGCGACCTCGGCGTGGTCGGCGTCGGACGAGTCCGCGTGGATGACCTCGACGTCCGAGCCGAGCACGCCGCCGGCCTCGTTGATCTCCTGGACGGCCAGGTCGACGCCCGCGATCTCCGGCGGGCCGAGGTACGCCAGGGTGCCGGTCTGGGGCAGCAGGGTGCCGATGATCAGCGGGCCGGCGTCGCCGGCCGCCGTCTCGTCACCGCCCGACCCGCCGTCGTCGCTGCTGCTGCACGCGGTCAGCACGAGCGCGACGGCACCCGCGAGGGCTGCCGCCTGGACGGCATGTGTCGTACGAATCATGCGTGGTACTCCTGTCGGTGAGTACTGCCTGCCGGGAGCCCCGGCCGGATGCCGGGGGTCGTGCCACCGGCGGTGTGTGGCCGTGAAGGTATGCGCCCCGTGTGTCCGCCGCGTGTCGTGCATGTCACACCGGATGACCGGTGCCGATTCGTGACCTTCCCCCGGGAAGACGCGGATCGCACCGCGACACGCCGCCGCTGTGTGGCGTGGATCACATCGTGGACATCCCCGCGTGCACCGACAGCACGAGGCCCGGCCCACCGTTCGGTGGGCCGGGCCTCGGGGAGACGCAGGACGCGGGCGTCAGGCGGCGCCGCCGCCGACCTGGTCGATGACGGCGTCCGCGACCTCGCGCATGGTGAGCCGGCGGTCCATCGAGGTCTTCTGGATCCAGCGGAACGACTCGGGCTCCGTCAGGCCCATCTTCGTCATGAGCAGGCCCTTGGCGCGGTCGACGCGCTTGCGGGTCTCGAACCGCTCGGCGAGGTCGGCGACCTCGGACTCGAGCGCGGTGATCTGCGCGTAGCGGGAGATGGCGATCTCCACCGCGGGCAGCAGGTCGGCCGGGCTGAACGGCTTGACGACGTACGCCATCGCGCCGGCGTCGCGGGCGCGCTCGACGAGCTCGGTCTGCGAGAACGCGGTGAGCAGCACGACCGGCGCGAGGTGCGCCTTGGCGATCCGCTCGGCCGCGGAGATGCCGTCGAGCACCGGCATCTTGACGTCCATGACGACGACGTCCGGCTTGAGCTCGGTGGCGAGCGCCACGGCCTGCTCGCCGTCACCGGCCTCGCCGACGACGTCGAAGCCCGCCTCGCGGAGCGTCTCGACGACGTCCATCCGGATGAGGGCCTCGTCCTCCGCCACGACGGCGCGGCGGGCGGGCCTGCCGGACGCCTCGGGCGCCTGCTCGGCCGCGCGGGCCTGCGGGATGTCGAGGTCGAGGGTGGGGTCGGCGGCGTTCTCGTCGCCGCTCGGCGTCGCGTCCTGGGTGCTCACGAGGAGAGATTCTAGGACCTCCGCGGCTCCGGGCGCTCCCGGCCCACCTGTGAACCTCGGCACGCCTACCACCCGGTAGTGAATGGGGCGGCACCCGGACCGCGGGCGGAGCCGTCAGGCGGTCCCGTCGAGCGCGAGCGAGACGGGTGCCGGCGGCACCGCGCGCCGCTCGTCCAGCCACGACGCGAACGCCTCGACGGGCATGGGCCGGGCGTGCAGATACCCCTGGACCCGGTCGCAGCCCAGTCCCCGCAGCAGCGCCTCCGTCGCGCGGTCCTCGACGCCCTCCGCCACGAGCCGCAGCCCGAGGTGGTGCGCGAGCTCGACCGTGCCCGCGACGATCGCCCGCGTCCGCGGGTCGGCGAGCGCCCGTGCGGTGAACGAGCGGTCGAGCTTCAGCTCCTCGGCGGGCAGGTCGTTCAGGTACGCGAGCGAGGAGTACCCCGTGCCGTAGTCGTCGATGCTGAGGCCGATCCCCCGCTCCGCCAGCCGGTGCGTGGCCTCGACGGCCCGCTCCGGGTCGTGCATCAGCGCGGTCTCGGTGATCTCCAGCACCAGCCGGTCCGCCGGGAGCCCGGCGCGCGCGAGCGCGTCGTCCACCAGCTCGAGCAGGCCCGGTTCGTCGAGGCAGGAGGTCGACAGGTTCACCGCGACGCGCACTGCGTGCCCGTCCGGAGCCGCCCAGCCCGCCGCGGCCCGGGTCGCCTGGTCGAGGACGCGGCGCGTGAGCCGACCCATGAGCCCGTGCTCCTCGGCCAGCGCGAGGAACGCGGCGGGCGCCAGGACGCCGCGCTCGGGGTGCTCCCACCGCACGAGCGCCTCCGCGGCGACGACCCGGCCGTCCGCCAGGTCCACCTGCGGCTGCAGGTGCACGGTGATCCGCCCGTGCCGCCCGTCGCGCTCGTCGTCCAGCGCCTGCCGCAGCTCGTCCACCAGCCGGCGCTCCGCACGCGCCCGCGCGTCGGAGTCGCGGTCGTAGAGCCGCACGCCGCCGCCCGCCTGCTTCGCGTCGTACATCGCGGCGTCCGCCCGGCGCAGCAGGCCGGCCGCGTCGCGGGCGCCGACCGCGGTCGTCGCCACCCCGATGCTCGCCTCGAGGCGGACCACCCGACCCTCGACGCCGATGGTCCGGGTGAGCGTGCGCAGCACGACGCGCGCCAGCTCGACGGCGGCGTCCTCGTCCGCGTCGGGCAGGGCGACGGCGAACTCGTCGCCCCCGAGCCGCGCCACCACCCCGCGCCCGTCCACCGCGCCGGCGAGCCGGGCCGCGGCCGACCGGATCACCCCGTCGCCGACCGCGTGGCCGAACCGGTCGTTGACCTCCTTGAACCGGTCGAGGTCGATCACGAGCAGCGCGCCGCGCGGGCCCGACGCCACCGCCCCGAGCTGCTCGAGCAGCGCGCGGCGGTTGGCGACGCCCGTCAGCGGATCGGTGCGCGCCTCCTGCCGCACGGTCGCGAGCTGGGCCAGGTCGGTCACGAGCCGCAGCACCCGCGCACCGCCGCCCACCGCGGCGGCCGCCGCCAGCACGGACGCCACCGGCTGGTCGCCGGGCACCAGCGCGGCGACCACGAGGATCCCCACCCCGGCGCCCATGACCACCAGGGACCCGAGAGTCGTGTCCTGGGAGGCCGCCTCCCGGGGCGGGAGGGCGCGGGCACGCCCCACCCGCAGACCGGCGACCAGCACGGCCAGCCCGGTCCACGCCACGACCACCGCCGGGGCCGGCTCGGCGGACGCGGGCCCGGCGAGCAGCGCGACGATCTCGACCCCGGTGACCACGGCCAGCCCGGCCGTGAGCACCCACGCCCGGACGTCGCGCCGGAGCCCCGCGATCGCCAGCACGGTGCCGGTCGTCCCGAGGGCCACCAGCAGGGCGGCCACCCGCACCATGCCGAGCTGGAGGGCCCACCACCCGGCCGTGCCCGGCTCGGCGCGCAGGACGAGGTCGCCGAGCGCGAGCAGGGCGGCGCCGGCGCTGACGCCGTTCAACCAGTCGCCGGGGTCGGACAGCTCGGTCCGGATCCGGTTCCAGTGGACGAGGCCGTGGTAGAGCGCGCCGGACGCGAGGAGGACACCGACGGTGAAGGCGACCCCGCCCGGACCGCCGGCACCGGCGACCGCCACCTCGGCCACCAGCCCGGCGGTCAGCAACCAGGCGGTCCCACCGGCCCACCGCCACGTCCGGTCGTCCCCGTCCCGTCCCGAGGGACCACCACGCACCAGCCCGCCGACGACCGCCGCGCCCGCCGACGCGGCGGCGGCGACGGCGAGCGCCGCCGTCCCCCGCAGCGCGAGCGCGGCGGCCGCGAGCGCGCCGACGAGCACGAGCAGCACGACGGCGCGTGTCCGACGGCGGGCCGGGGTCGCCTGCGGGGTGGTGGTCATCGGCCTTCTGTCGTCGTGGGCGATCACGACGCGCGGGTGCCGGCGGGGTGTCCGCACCGCCCGGGCCGTCGTCGATCGCCCGGGGGGCGCACCGCGTCCTGATGCACCGTCGATCCTGCGCGCCGAGCACCCCGGACCGCGAGCCGAGGGCGGGTGAATCGCCTGGTGACGCGGGTGGGCACAGGTCAGGGCGCGGTGAACACCCGTTCGGCCCAGTCCGCCAGCAGCGCCGCCAGCACCTCCGGCCGCTCGTGCGGCAGCGCGTGCCCCGCCCCGTCGACCACCGCCAGCGTCGCCCGCGGGTAGCGCTCCAGCAGGGCCACCGCCCCCGCGTAGCCGACGAACGAGTCCCGGCGCCCCGCCACCACCAGCACCGGGCCGCGGTACGGCGCCGCGCCGGGCGCGTCCAGCCCGGTGATCTCCCAGCGCTGCCCGATCCGCGCGTTCGCCCCGGCGTCCGCGAGCGCCGCGCCCGGCTCGACGAACCGCCGGTACCGGTCGAGCATCTCGGGCGTCTGCACGACGAAGTAGCCCCGGAACTCCGCGTCGCCGAGGTCGTCGTCCCGGACGACCGGCTCGTGCGCCGGGACGGCGTGCCCGCCGGCGACGAGCGGGCACACGAGCGCCAGCCCGGCGACGAGGTCCGGTCGGCGCGCCGCGATCCCCCGCGCGTCGTGCGCCCCGGCGGAGTGCCCGGCCAGCAGCACGGGGTCGCCGCCGGCCGCCTCCTCGACGAACCCGAGCAGCACGTCGAGGACGTCGTCCTCGGCCCGCAGCGCCGGCGGCGCGGGGGTCCGGCCGTGCCCCGGTAGGTCCGGGTACACCCGGCGCAGACCGCCCACCGCCGCGAGCGGCCCGTCGAAGCACGCCTCGGCCTCCCGGTGGTCCACCCCGGCGCCGTGCAGGACCACGACGGTCCGGCCGGAGCCGTGCGCGACGTGGTGCACCGTCACCCCGTGCGTCGACGGCACCATGCGCCCACCCCCTCAGCGGAGCACGACCACCCCGTCGTCGCCCTGCCCGTACAGGATGCCGCCCTGGGTCCACACGCTGTCGACCCCCGGCGGCAGCGGGGTCGCCCAGGCCCGCCCTCCCGACACGAGCCGGTAGGCGGCGAGCACCGGCACCCCCGACTCCGGGTCGCGCTCGACGCGGAGCAGGTGCACCCCGTCGGTCATCAGCCGGAAGTCCCGGAGCCTCGCGCCCTCGGCGCGCCACCGCTCCTCGCCGGTCTCCGCGTCGACCGCCCAGACGGTCGTCGCGCCGCTGCCGTAGAGCACGCCGTCGAGCAGCACCTGGTTGGTCCCCGACATGCCGTCCGCGGGCCGCTCCCACAGCACCGCCCCGGACGCCGCGTCGACGCCGCGCAGCAGGCGCTGCAGCGAGCCGTCGTTCACCTCCACCACGAGCACGCCCGGCGCGGAGCCGTCGTCGGGGGCTGCCGGGCGCGCCTGGCCATCGGCCTCGGCCGTCCCCGACCCGTCGACGCCGAGCAGCAGCGTCCGGCTGGACCCCTGGACGTCGACGAGCCGGTCGCCCCGGGCGACCTCCAGCCCGGCGCCCCCGGCCTGCACGCGCCCGGTCCCGGCGTCGACGGCCCAGGTCGCCCGGCCGGTGGCCACCAGGACGTGGCTGCCCGCGCGGGACAGCCAGCCGGTGCTCGAGCCCGGGGACAGGATCGGCTCGGGCACCTCGGTCGCCCACAGCTGCTCGCCCGACGAGACGTCGGTCGCGACCAGGCGCACGGACTCCGCGGCCGGGGTGCCGACGACCAGGGTCGCGTCCCCGACGGGGGTCGCCGCGGCGCCGGGCGCCAGGTCGCGGGTGCTGCGCACCGCGTGGTCGCCGAGATGCACCTCGACGAGCCGCGTGGCGGACGCGGTCCCGGCGAGGTCCCGGCTGTCGGTGATCACGCACCACAGGGTCCGCGCGGGCCCGTCGTCCCCGCTCCGGCAGTCGCCGCCGCGGCTGGTCAGGTCGGCGGGCGGGGGGTCCGCGACGTCGACCCGCCACACCTCCTCGCCCGTCGCCGGGTCGAGCCCCAGGACGCTCGCCGGTCCCGCACCGGGGCCCGTCCCCGTCCCGAGCACGAGCCCGGCGAGGTCCCCCTGCTGCGTGCGGGTCCCGGAGAACAGCGCGCCCGCCAGCTCGGGCGACCCCGTCGAGGTCACGTCCAGCGGCGCGGTGACGGTCGCGTCGATCACCCCGGGCGTCGCGCGCAGCCGCTCGGCCGCCGACTCGGTGCGGGCGTCCGTCACGGACTGCCACGCCACGACCGCGAGGACGCCCGCGACCGGCAGCGGCCACCAGCGCCGGAGCAGCGCGCGGGCCCGCCGGGCGCGGTCGTGCTCCGGCTCCCGCGGGTCCGGCGGCGGTCCGCCGGCGTCCTCCAGCAGCACCTCGGCCATGCCGCCCGCCCCCATGCGCCCACTGTAGGCGGGCGGGACCGGGCCGGCGGGGCGTTCGCGAGGTCGGTCCGGGGACGACGCAGCGCCCGGGCACGGGGTGCCCGGGCGCTGCGTGTCGCGGAGCGGACGACGGGATTCGAACCCGCGACCCTCACCTTGGCAAGGTGATGCTCTACCACTGAGCCACGTCCGCACGGCCTCGTCCTCGGCCCGACCGGGCCGCGAGGCGAGATAGGACAGTACAGGGCGCGCCGGGCTTTCGCGAAACCGCGAGGCGCGTGTCGGCGGCACGTCAGGGGGTCGCGCGGGGGCCGCCGATCGCCGCCAGCCAGTCGACGAGGTGGCCGGCCGCGGGCGCCTCGACCGCCACCTCCACAGCTCCCCCGGGCACGTCGAGCTCGAGGATCTCCAGGCCGGGCGCGACCCGCAGCGCGTCCCCCCGCCCGGTGCGCCGACCTGTCCGGCGCACGCCGTCGACCGCCAGCCGGACCGGCGCCCGGCGCAGCGGCCGCATCCCGGCCACCAGGCGGACGACGGTGAGCCCCGCGTCGTCGACGTCGAGCCGGGCGCCCACCCAGCGCGGGCCGAGCACGCCGGTGCCGCCCGCCGACCGGACCGACGCCTCGAAGCGGCCCGCGCGGGCCCCCGCCGCCGCCCGACGCCGCCGGACGCGCGTCGCGGCGGCGTCCCCGACCACCGCCGCCACGGCGGTGGCCCCGCCGATCGCCCACGCGGACGCGGGGTCCTCGTGGAGGACCCAGCGAGCCGCCGCAGCGGCCACCGCGGCGGCGAGCACGCCGGCGACCAGCACGGCGAGGACGGTCCAGCGGCGAGACCCCATCAGGCCAGCATGGCGGTGACGGGCCGCCGACGTCCGGGGAACGGCGTCCCGATCCCGGCCGGCCGACGACCGCGCGGGCGTAGCCTGGACCGCACCACCACGGCCCGGGACGGGAGGACGCACGTGCTCGACGCGCTGCTGACGCTCCTCCGCGACGTCCCCGCCTCGCTCGCGGTGCTGCTCGGCACCGGCACCCTGACCTCCGTGCTGCTGCTCGTCGGCGCGACGGCCTTCGCGGTCGCCGCGCTGTCGCTGGTGTCCCGCGGTGCCCGCGCCCTCGTGCTCGTCGCGGCACCCGCGCGCGGCGTCCGCCGCGTGGCGGCGGCGCTCGAGCTGCGACCGGCCGTGGCGCAGAGCGACCCGGGCGCCCCGGGGCGCGCCCGCCCGCGCGCACCCGCCCTGCTCCTCGGCTGATCACCCCCGCCGCAGCCCGCCCGGTCCCCTCCGCCCCGCGCCCTCGCGCGCCCGGTGGCGGCCGCCCGGTCGTGCGCCCGGGGCTGATCGGCGAACGCCTCCCCAGCCGTTCGACCGAGGACCCCCACCATGGACCTGCTCGCCCTGCCCCCCGTCGCCGCGGTGCTCGACGCCGCCTACCGCGCCCTCATGGGCCTGACCCACCTGCTCGACCCGCTCGCCGGAACCGGCGCCGCGGCCGCCGCCGTCGTCGTGGTCACCCTCGCCGTGCGCGCCGCGCTGATCCCCGTCGGCGTCGCCCAGGCCCGGGGCGAACGCACCCGCGCCCGCCTCGCACCCCGGCTCGCCGCCCTGCAGCAGCAGCACCGCGACGACCCCGCCGCCCTGCAGCGCGCCACGATGGCGCTCTACGCCGAGGAGGGCACCTCGCCGTTCGCCGGCTGCCTGCCGGTGCTGGCGCAGGCGCCGGTGGTCGGGGTCGTGTACGCGGTGTTCGTGCACCCCCGGATCGCGGGGCACGGCAACGACCTGCTCGGGCACACGCTGCTCGGGGTGCCGCTCGGCGACAGCCTGCTCGGGTCGCTCACGGGCGGCACGGCGACCATGGCGACCCTCGCGGTGTTCGGGGTGCTCGTCGCGGCGGTCGCGGCGGTCGGCGAGCTGACGCGGCGGTCCGTGGCTCCGGGCGGGGCCCTGGCGTCGCCCGCCGGGCCCGCCGTCGGCCCGGCCCCGGCCGGCGCTCCTGCGAGCCCGCTCGCGGCGCCCGGGATGCAGCGCGTCCTCGGCGCCCTGCAGTTCCTCACCGCCGCGGTGGCGTGCGTGGTGCCGCTCGCGGCGGGGCTGTACCTGCTGGTGACCGTCTGGTGGACCTACGCCCAGCGGCTCGTGCTGCGCCGGCGGTTCCCGCTCCAGGGCGCGGCTCGCTGACGTCCGACGGTCCGGCGGTGCCCCGAGTGGGATTCGAACCCACACTGGATCGGGTTTGAGCCGATTGCCTCTGCCGTTGGGCTATCGGGGCGCCGCACCAGGCTACCGGCGCTCGACCGGGCCCCCCGACACCCCGACCGCACCCGGGGCCGGGCGCGGTCGGCCGACGGCTTCCGGCGCAGCCCACGTCGATCGGGGTGGGCCGGCCAGGAACCCGTGGGCCGGGTGGCTGGCGCCGCTCGCGGCACCCCGGCGGCGCGGCCACCCAGGGGGCCGGCTGCGCACCACTCAAGCGGCCCGGCGGCGTGCTGCACTGGCGCGGTCCCCCCGGTCTGAGGGGTCCGCGGGGACCCGGCGGCGGGGCCGGGGCAGCACACCCGGCCCCGCCGCCGCCTCGGGCCCGGCGCGCCCATCTCCCGCGCGGCCCGCGCGCCTCACCTCCCGCCCGCGACCCCCGCGTCCGCGGCCACCCGCTCCGGCGCCGGCAGCACGCCCGCCCGGGCCAGCGACCCCAGCCACGCCAGGCTCGGCTTCGGCGTCCGGGCGAACGTCCCCCGGTCGACCGCCACCAGCCCGAACGTCGGCCGGTACGACCCCCACTCGTAGTTGTCGAGCAGCGACCAGTGCAGGTAGCCCCGCACGTCGCAGCCGTCCTCGACGGCCGCGGCGAGCCCGGCGAGCGCCCCGGTCGTGTAGGACACCCGCCGGTCGTCGTCGTCCGTCGCGATGCCGTTCTCGGTCACCAGCATGGGTACCCCGCCGGTCACCTCGCGGGTGTGCCGCAGCGCGTGCCCGAGCGCAGCCGGGTAGTACTCCCAGCCCGTCAGGGTGCGCTCGGTCCCGGGCGGGAGCTCGACGGGGCCGTCCGGTCCGATGATCGTGCGCAGGTAGGCCTGGACGCCCACGAAGTCGTCCTCGCGGGACTGCTCCAGGAAGAAGTCCTCCCGCCAGTAGGCCCACGCGTCCCGGGCCTCCTCGGACCCGGGCAGCGCCTGGTAGTCCTGGTTCGCGACCGACCACCCCGAGCGCACGTGCCCGAGCCCGCGCAGCACCTCGACGGCGGCGTGGTGCGCGGCCGCGATCACCCGGGAGGCGTGCGGCGACGGTCCGGGCCAGTTGACGCCGACCTCGGTGTCGATCCGCGCCTCGGCCTGGTTGACCATCATGTTCGGCTCGTTGATGGTGACGACCCAGCGCACGTCGTCGAGGATCGTCGCGGCGGCCTCTACGTACCGGCGGAACCGGTCGACGACGTCGGGGGCGTACCAGCCGCCCTCGCGGTGCTGCCAGGCCGGCACGGTGAAGTGGTGCAGCGTGACGACCGGCTCGACGCCGCTCTCCCGGCAGGTGTCGATCATCCGTCGGTAGTGGTCGAGCTGGGCCCGGGACACCTCGTCGCGAGCCGGCTCGATCCGGGCCCACTCCAGGGAGAAGCGGTACGCGGCCAGGCCCGCGTCGGCGAGCAGCCGGATGTCCTCGGGGTACCGGTGGTACGAGTCGCAGGCGTCGCCGGAGACCTCGTCGACGTGCGTGCCCGGCTGGTGCTCCAGCAGCCAGTTGCCGGTGTTGGTGTTGCCGCCCTCGACCTGGTGGCCGGCGGTGGCGGCGCCCCAGAGGAACCCGTCGGGCGCGGGCACGGCGGCGGGCGGGGGCGGGGTGGTGCGCGAGGTCATGCGGTGGGTCCTTCCGGGTCGGGAGGTCGCGGGGCGGTGGTGGGGCGGGCGGGGCGTCGCGGTCAGCGCGCCAGGTCCAGGACGGCGTACCCGTGCCCGTCGAGGTGCACGGCGTCACCCGCGGCCCGGCAGCCGCGTGCCAGCACGACCGCCGCGTCCCCGGCCCCGGGGAGCTCCGCCGACACCGGCGCACGCCCCGGGTTCAGCAGGACCGCGAGCGTCTCGCCGCGGACGTACGCGAAGGGGTACCCGGTCGACAGCACGCGGACGGGCGACCCGACGTCGAGCCGCCGGTCGACGTGCCGCAGCGCGACCAGGGCGCGCACGTGGTGCAGCAGCGACCCGGGGTCGGCGACCGCCCCCGCGACCGTGGGCGCGCCGGGCGCCGGGTCGTGCGGCAGGTACCGGGAGTCGTGGGGCGCGCCGGGGCCGAACCCGTCGGCGGTCAGCCCGCCCCACGGCATCGGCGTCCGGGACCCCGCGCGGTCGTACCGCGGGCCCAGACGGGAGCCCTCGGTCGTCGGCGCGTCCGGCAGGTAGCGCATGCCGATCTCGTCGCCGTAGTAGATCGACGGCATCGAGGGCCAGGTCAGCGCGAGCACGAGCGCGGCGCGCGCCTGCTCGGCGTCCCGGTCGCCCGCGACCAGCCGGGTGAAGTCGTGGTTCGACGTCGGGAGCCCGGTGACGCCGCCACGACCCGAGGCGGTGATGGCGGCGTCCGCCTCGCGCCACGCCGCGACGAACGGCGCGGCGTCGCCGAGCCCGGCGGCGTCGGCCCAGGCGTGCCGGTGCTCCCAGACCTCGTCCACCGTGCCGGCGCCGTTGTTCCAGAGCGAGCGCAGCGCCAGCCCCTCGTCCCCGCCACCGAACTGCAGGAAGAAGTCGGCGTGGAACCCGGCGGGCACGGACGCCCGCGGGTCGCCCCACTCGGCCACGAGCACCCGCCCGGGGTGGGCGGCGTCCACCCAGTCGCGCATCCCGCGCCACAGCCGGCCGGTCTCGACCAGGCCCGGGTCGTCCTTGACGAGCGAGCCGGCCATGTCGACCCGGAAGCCGGCGATGCCGCGGTCGAACCAGAACGCCATGATCTCCCGCAGCGCCGCGCGGTTGGCCCGCGGGCCCGGGGCGTCGACCGGCTGCCGCCACGGCTGGGCGGGGTCGGGCCGGGCGTAGCCGAAGTTGAGGGCGGGCTGCACGGGGAAGAAGCTCGGCAGGTAGTACCCGCCGCGGCGCCCCGGCCCCGGCTGGAAGCCGTCGACGGGCGTCGCCGACCACACGTACCGGTCGTCGGCGGGGTCGTCGGCCGCGGCCCGGAACCACGGGTGCTGGTCGGAGGTGTGCCCGGCGACCAGGTCGAGCAGCACGGCGATCCCCCGGCGCGCCGCCTCGTCCGCGAGCGCCACGAGGTCGTCGTTCGTGCCGTACCGCGGCGCCACCCGGAGGAAGTCGGCGACGTCGTACCCGGCGTCGGCGAACGGGGACGCGAAGCACGGGCTCAGCCACACCGCGTCGACCCCGAGCCAGGCCAGGTAGTCGAGCCGGTCGGCGATGCCGCGCAGGTCGCCGATCCCGTCGCCGTCGGCGTCCGCGAACGACTGCGGGTAGATCTGGTAGAGCACCGCGCGGTCGAGCCGCCCGGCCAGGTCCGTCACGCCCATCGGGCCGCCCCCTCCGCGCCGGCGTAGCCGAGCGTCGCCGTGTCCGCGCCGGGCGGCTGCACCAGCCACGCCCCGGACCGCGCGGGCAGCGCGAGCACGCCCGGCACCCCGCCGGGCCCGGAGCCGGCCCCGGGCCCCGCCAGCGGCACCCCGCCCCGCGCCAGCGACACCTCCGCCGGCCACGGCGACACGTTCAGCACGTGCACCACCCGCGTCCCGTCCGGCGCCGCCGTCGGCACCACGACGACGGGCGCGGTCGACGTGGCGGCGACGACCGGCTCCGCTCCCAGCGCCGCGAGCAGCGCGGCCCACGCCGGCAGCGCGCACGGCAGGTCGGCCGCGACCAGCAGCGCCTCCCCCGCGCCGCACGGCACCCGGACCACGCACGGCGCGCCGGAGCCCGTCACCCGGGCCAGCACGTCCGCGCCGGCCGGCAGCCCCGTCAGCGGCTGCACGAACCCCGCCCGCACCTCGGCGAGCGGCAGCCGGTCGTCCGCCGGCGTGACCGACGGGAACCGCGTCGCCGACGACTCCACCCGCGCGCCGGCCGCGACGCCGAGCGCGTCGAGCAGCACCGTGCACGGCTGACCGACCGGGTCGAGCGTCGGCACCGGCCCGTGCAGCAGCAGCCGTCCGCCCGCCCGCACCCAGTCCGCGAGCCGCGCCTGCACGCCGGGGTCCAGCACCGGCGTCGACCCCAGCGCCAGCACGCGTCCCGCGGGCAGGCCGGCGAGCGTCCGCGCCCCGGAGCAGCCGTCCGCCTGCAGGTCGACGGCGTCCGGCGCGAACCCGCCCAGCACGAGCGCGCGGGTCAGCACCTCCCGCGGCCCCGAGCCCCGCGACCGCTCCAGGTCCGCGACGTGCGCGGCCTCCCGCGCGGACCCGGGGTACCGGTACTCGGTCATGTAGTGGTCGGGGACGAACCCGAGCGTCACCGGCGCCGGCTCGGGACGGGCGCCCCGGAGCAGCGCCGCCGCGTCCGTCACGGCCCGGGTGGCGCCACGCAGCGCGTCCCACCCCGGCGAGCGCCGGCCCTCGGGGTCCACCGGCGCGGCGAACCCGTGCCGCTCCCCCGTGCTGGCGACCCGGTCGTTGCCGTCGCCCACCGGCGCGGGCAGCAGCGGGTTCCGCCCGCCGGTCAGCAGGTAGTAGTTCACGAACGTCTGCCCCTGCGCCACGCACAGCTGGAGCTTCAGCGGCGCCGCCTCCGGCCCGCACGCGACGTCGAGCGCCTCCCCGTAGTCGCCGGTGCCGACCTCGAACTCCAGGGTCCCGGTCGGCTGGCCGGGCGCGACGGTCGCGGCGAGGAACGCGTTCGACGCCCACAGGCCCGGCAGCTTCGCGAGCGTGAGGTCGCCCAGGTAGTAGTCGGCGCCGGGCAGCACGTCCGGCCGGCCGGCCCAGGTCCGGTGCAGCTGGGCGACGCCGAGCGGGAAGTGCCGTGCCTCGCCGCCCCAGCAGCCGTGCACGTTGACGAGCAGCGGCACGTCGATCCCCGCCGCCCGGACACGGTCGCGCAGCAGCCCCACGTACTCCGCGTACCGGTCGCGGGCCTGCCGGCCGAGGTCCCCGCGCAGCGCCAGCACCGCGCCCTCCGCCGGCGACCGCACCGCGGCGGCCCACGCCGCGGGGTCGCGCGGGTCGGCCCCGTACCGGGCGCGCAGCGCCTCCGGCCCGCCCGCACCGGCCTCGGCCGACAGCCGGCGCCCCAGGTCCGCCACGGTCGCGCCCGACAGGTCCGGGCTGTTCGTCACCCACGGCAGCATCCCGACCTCGTTGTCCAGCTGCACCGCCACGACCGGCCCGCCCCGGTCGACGGTGCGGCGCGCGAGGACCGGCAGCACCGCGTCGAGCCAGTCCCCGCACGCGGCGAGGTACGCCGGGTGCAGGTAGTCGACGACCGTGGCGTCCGGCACCGCGCCGTCCCAGCCGGGCGGCACCACCTCGGGGTGCTCGCGGAGCAGCCGCTGCCCCAGGCCCTCGTGCTTGAGCTCGGCCATCACGAACGGCCCGGGCCGGGCGATCACCGCCAGCCCGCGGTCCGCGCACAGGTCGAGGAACGCGCCGACGTCGAGCTCGGGCCGGGTGCGGCCGGTGACGTCGACGCCCCCGTCCACGGTCTCGTGCACCAGCCACGGGACGTAGGTCGCGACCGCGGTCAGCCCCAGGTCGAGGGCGTCGTCGAGCCGGTCGGCCCAGTCGGAGCGGTCGAGCCGGAAGTAGTGCACCTCCCCGGCCAGGACGAGGTCGTCGGTCAGGGACGGGAACCGTACGGGTGCCACGCGCTACCCCTTCGTAGCTCGGAGGACCGGCTGAGATCGGGTCTTGCTTGTAACCGGTTACGACTGCACAGTACGAGTCGTAACCGGTTACATCCAGAGCCGGTTCGTCGGACGAAGGAGACCGAGATGGCCGGAACCGGGCGACCCACCGTCCGCGACGTGGCGCGGCACGCCGGCGTGTCCGTCGCGACCGTCTCCCGGGTCACCCACGACGACCCGGTGGTGACCGGCAGCACCCGGGACCGGGTCCTCGCCTCGATGGCGGCGCTGGGCTACACCCCGTCCGTGCTCGGCAGCGGGCTCGCCTACCAGCGGCACCACACGCTCGGCGTCGTCCTGCCGGGCCTCGGCGGGCCGTACTTCGCCGCGCTCATCCAGGGCGCCGAGTCCGTCGCCGCCGAGGCGGGCCTCGCGGTCAACGTGCTCGGCACCCACCTCCGGCACGACGCGGTCCAGGCGGTGCACCAGCTCGCGCTGCGCACCGACGGGCTGATCGTGCAGGGCGGCACGGTGCCGGACGACCTGCTCACCTCGATCGCCGAGAAGCTGCCGGTGGTGCTGGTCGCGGGCGAGCACCCCGACCTGCTCACCGTGCGCACCGACGGCCGGGCGGCGGCGCGCGAGCTCACCGCGCACCTGATCGAGACGCACCGCCACCGCCGGCTGCGGTTCGTCGGCACGACCGACGGCTCGCCCGACACCACCGCGCGGTACGCCGGGTTCCGGGACGCGCTCGCCGCCGCCGGCCTGGTGGAGCACGGCGCGCCGGTGCACCACGGCCTCGAGGCCCGGTACGGCGCGATGGCCGCGCGGCAGCTGCACGCCGAGGGCGACCTGCCGGACGCGCTGGTGTGCGCCAACGACGAGCTCGCGTTCGGGGTGCTGGCGACGCTGCCGGGCCTCGGGGTCGCGATCCCGCGGGACGTGGCGATCGTGGGGTTCGACGACCTCGACCTCGCGGCCCTCGCCTCCCCCACCCTCACGACCGTGCACCAGCCGGTGCACGACCTCGGCTCGACCGCCGCGGAGCTCGTGCTCGCGGCGACGCGCCGCAGCCGGGAGCCGTTCGCTCCCCTGCCCCCCGACGACCGGGTCCTGCCGACCCGGCCGGTGATCCGCGAGTCCTGCGGCTGCGCGACCTGGCCCGACGGCACCGCGGCACCACCCTTCAACGAGGAAGGACGCTCATGCACGCACGAACACGACGGAGGTCCCGGGCGCGGCTGACCGCCTGCGCCGCGGCCGCCGCGCTCGCCCTGACCGCCTGCACCGGCGGTGGCAGCGGGGGCGGCCAGGGCAGCGGCGCGCCCGGCGACCGGCTCACGGACGAGGGCCGGGTGTCGCACCTGGTGCTCGGCGACTTCTCCGGCCAGACCAACCCCAAGGCCAACTACAACCCGTTCTCGGCGACGGCGCTCGGTCCGCTGTGGACGATCTACGACCAGCTCTACGTGATCAACACCTACGACTGCACCGAGGAGCCGCAGCTCGCGACGGGTTACGAGTGGACCAGCCCGACCGAGCTGCGGATCACCACCCGCGAGGGCGTGACCTGGAACGACGGCGAGCCGTTCAGCGCGCGGGACGTGGCGTTCACGTTCACCCTGCTCCGCGACAACCCCGCCCTCGACACCCGCGGCGTCGCGCCCGGGCTGGTCGGCGCCGAGGCGACGTCGGACACCGAGGTCGTGCTCACGTTCGAGCAGCCGTCCTTCTCGCGGTCCGGGATGTACCTGCAGACGCTCGTCGTCGCGGAGCACGTGTGGGCGGACGTCGAGGACCCGGTCACGTTCACCGCCGAGGACGCCGCGGTCGGCACCGGCGCGTTCACCGTGAAGTCGTTCAACCCGCAGCGGTTCACCGTCGAGCGGAACCCGGGCTCCTGGCGCGCGGACGACGTCGTCGTCGACGAGCTGTGGTTCGAGAAGGCGGACGCCGGCGGCCAGGTCGATCAGCTGAAGCTGGCGCGGGGCGAGTACGACAACAACTCGATGTACGTCCCCGACATCGAGGACACCTACGTCGCCAAGGACCCGGAGCACCACCACTACTGGTTCCCGTCCGGCTCGCCCATCTCGCTGTTCATGAACCTGGAGAAGGCGCCGTTCGACGACGTCGAGTTCCGCCGGGCGATCTCGGTCGGCCTCGACCGGGTGGCGCTCACCGAGGACGCCGGGTCCGGGTACGTCGAGGTCGCGAGCCAGACGCTGCTCGTCCTGCCGGGCCAGGCCGACTGGCTGGACCCGACGATCCCCGACGAGGGCATGCTGCCGTACGACCCCGACGCGGCGGACGCGGCCCTCACCGCCGCCGGCTACCCGCTCGACGACTCCGGACGCCGGCTCGGCACGGACGGCGAACCGCTGCGGTTCTCGTTCATCACCCCGCAGGGCTGGAGCGACTGGACCGCGGCCGCCAACTCGCTCAAGGAGGACTTCGACGCGCTCGGCATCGCGGTCACCGTCGAGACGCCGGAGTTCCCGACGCTCGAGCAGGACCGGCTGGTCGGCAACTTCGACATGACGTTCGGCGTCCGCGCCGGGCAGTGCTCGATGTTCCAGAACTACGACGAGCCGCTCGGCTCGGCGAACACCGCGCCGATCGGCGAGCGCGCCACCACCAACGAGGTCCGCTGGTCCGACGCGCACACCGACGACCTGCTCGCGCAGCTCGCCGGCACGCCCGACGCCGACGAGCAGAAGCCGATCGTGCACCAGCTCCAGCAGGTGATGGTCGACCAGGTCCCGTTCATCCCGCTCTGGTACGGCGGCAAGTGGTTCGAGTACACCACCAAGAACGTGACCGGCTGGCCCAGCGCCGAGGACCCGCACGCGGGCCCGGACAACCAGCACCTGATCTTCACGCGGCTGACCCCGGTCACCGGCTGACCGCCCGCGGCGGGGCGCCGGGCTCGACCCGCGCGCCCCGCCGCGACCAGCGACGGAGCGACGACATGGCCTACTTCGCGCGGCGCATCGGGTTCTTCTTCCTCACCCTGTGGGGCGCCGTCACCCTGAACTTCCTCATCCCCCGGCTCTCCGGCGGCGACCCCGCGCAGGCGATCCTGCAGCGGATCGCCGGCAAGGAGGCCCGGGTCGACCCCGCCCAGCTCGCCGCGGTCCGAGCGATGCTCGGCGTCCCCGACGAGCCGCTGTGGCGGCAGTACGTCGACTACCTCGGCAACATGGCGAGCGGGAACTTCGGCGTCTCGTACACGTACTTCCCCTACTCGGTGTCCGAGGTGATCGGCGAGGCCGTGCCGTGGACGATCGTGCTGGTCGGCGTCACCCTCGTGCTGTCGTTCGTCATCGGCACCCTGCTCGGCACCTGGGTGGCCTGGCGGCGCGGCACGACGTTCGACTCGGTGCTGACGGTGACGTCCGCGTTCGTCGGCACGCTGCCGTTCTTCTGGATCGCGCTGGTGCTCATCTACGTCTTCGCGATCACGCTCGGCTGGCTGCCGCCGTCCGGCGGGTACTCGGGCCTGATGGAGCCGGCACCGACCGCCGCCTTCCTCGCCGACGCGTGGCCCTACTTCATCCTGCCCGCCGCGGCCATCATGATCACCGGCCCGATCGGCTGGCTGCTCGGCATGCGCAACAACATGGTCCAGTCGCTCGGCGAGGACTTCGCGCGGTTCGGCCGCGCCAAGGGCCTGTCGAACCGGCGGCTGGCGATCGCGTACGGCGCGCGGGTCGCGATCCTGCCGAACGTGACCGGGTTCGCGCTCGCCCTCGGCGGCCTGATCGGCGGCACGGTGCTGGTCGAGCAGACCTTCAACTACCCCGGCACGGGCCGCCTGCTGCTCGAGGCCGTCTCGAACAAGGACTACCCGCTCATGCAGACGATCTTCCTGTTCATCGCGGTCGGCGTCCTGGTCGCCAACCTGGTCGCGGACGTGCTGTACGGCGTCCTCGACCCGCGGGCCCGGCGCAAGGAGGCGGCGTGACCGCCGCGGCCCTGCGGCCCCGCGCCCGGGCGCCGCAGTGGTTCACGATCCTGTGGCGGAACAAGAAGGCGCGGTTCGGGATGCTCCTGCTGCTGGCGTTCGTCCTGCTCGCCCTGCTGGCGCCCGTGATCGCGCCGTACGACCCGCGCGACCGGTCGTTCGCCGGCGGGCTGCCCCCGTCCGCCGCGCACTGGTTCGGCACCACCGGCAAGGGCTACGACGTGGCGTCCCAGGCGATCTTCGGCGCCCGGACGTCGCTGCTGATCGGCCTGGTCGCCGGGGCGATCGCGACCACGATCTCGCTGCTGGTCGGCATGACCGCGGGCTACCTCGGCGGGATGGTCGACGAGGTGCTGTCCTTCGTCACCAACCTCGCGCTGGTGGTCCCCGCGCTGCCGCTGATGATCACGCTCGCCGCCTACGTCCCCGGCGGCGGCAGCGAGTGGATGGTCATCATCGTCATCTCGATCACCGGCTGGGCCGGGGCCGCGCGGCTCAAGCGCGCGCAGATCCTCACGCTCCGGAACCGCGAGTACATCCAGGCCGCGCGCATGGCCGGTGACGGCACGTTCCACGTCATCTTCCGGGAGATCGCGCCCAACATGACGTCGCTGATCGTCGTCGGGTTCATCGGCGCGGTCGGCGGGGCCATCGGGGCCGAGGCCGGCCTCGCGTTCCTCGGCATCGGCAACCCCGACACCATCTCCTGGGGGACGATGCTCTACTGGGCGAACACCGACGGCGCCCTGCTGACCGGCGCGTTCGCCCGCCTGGTCGTGCCCGGCCTGCTGCTGGCCCTCCTCACCACCGCGCTCACCTTCGTGAACTTCGGGGTCGACGCGCTCAGCAACCCGCACCTGAGGGAGCCGTGATGCCGCTCGTCGAGGTCCGCCACCTGTCCGTCGACTACCGGTCCCGGGACCTGCCGCCCGCGCACGCCGTCCGGGACGTGTCCTTCGACCTCGCCGAGGGCGAGTTCGTCGGCCTGCTCGGTGAGTCCGGCTGCGGGAAGTCCACCCTGGGCAACGCCCTGCTCCGGCTGCTCGACCGGCCCGCGCACCACGCCGGTGGCGAGGTCCGGTTCGACGGCCGGGACCTGTACGCCCTGACCGACCGCGAGCTGAACCGGCTGCGCTGGCGGGAGATCGCCACGGTGTTCCAGTCGTCGATGAACGCCCTGAACCCCGTGCTCCGGGTCGAGCGGCAGTTCCGGGACACGATGGAGGCGCACCGCTGGGACCCGCGCACCGAGGGCGACCCGCGCGAGCGGGTGCTCGAGGTGCTGCGCGACGTCGATCTCGACGCCGAGCGCGTGCTGCGGTCCTACCCGCACGAGCTGTCCGGCGGGATGCGGCAGCGGGTCGTGCTGGCGCTCGCGCTGCTGCTCCGGCCCCGGCTCGTCGTGCTGGACGAGCCGACGACCGGGCTCGACGTGGTGGTGCAGCGGTCGATCGTCGACCTGCTGCGCCGGCTGCAGCGCGAGCACGGGTTCTCGGTGCTGTTCATCAGCCACGACCTCGGAACCGTGCTGGAGATCGCCGACCGGGTGCTGGTGATGTACGCCGGGCAGATCGTGGAGTCGCGGCCCAGCGCCGAGCTGGCGGCGGACCCGCTGCACCCGTACACCCGGGGGCTGCTCGGGTCGTTCGCGGACCCGCGGGACGAGCGCGTGTCCGTCACCGCGGTGCCGGGGCGGCCGCCCTCGCTGGACTCCCCACCCGCGGGGTGCGCGTTCGCGCCGCGGTGCCCGGTGCGGGTGGCGGCGTGCGCGGCGGTGCCGCCGGTGCTGGCGCCGCCCGGGGCCGGGGACGCCGGGGACGGGACGGCGGTCGCCGGTGCGGGGCGCGTCGGCGGTCGCGCGCACGCCGGCACGGCCTCCCCCGACGACGCGGACGGGCTGGTGCGCTGCCACCGGCACACCCCCGAGGGGGCCGACGAGCCGACCGTCCCGGACGCCGCGCCGCCGTTCCCGGAGGTGATGGCGTGGGCGTCCGGACCGGCGGGGTCCGCCGGGGCCGCCACGGCGCCCTCGCCGCTGCTGGTCGCCGACGGCCTGGTCAAGACCTACACCCGGCGCCGTGGGCTGCGCCGCGAGGAGGTGCGCGCCGTCCGCGGGGTGTCGTTCGCGCTCGCGCCCGGGCGGGTCCAGGCGCTCGTGGGGCAGTCGGGTTCCGGGAAGTCGACCGTCGCCAAGATGCTCACCGGCACCGAGCGGCCGACGGCCGGCACCGTGACGCTGGAGGGCCGGGACGTCACGCGCCTGCGCGGCGCCGAGCTCCGGTCGTACCGGTCGCAGGTGCAGATGGTGTTCCAGGACCCGTTCGCGGCGCTCAACCCGACGAAGTCCGTGGGCGCCTCCGTCGGCCGGCCCCTGCGCAACCACCTCGGGCTGTCCGGCGACGCGCTGCGCGAGCGGGTCGTCGCGCTGCTCGACGGGGTCGGGCTGTCGCCCGGGTCGCTGTACGTCGACAAGCTGCCGCACCAGCTCTCCGGCGGCCAGCGGCAGCGCGTCGTCATCGCCCGGGCCATGGCGCCCCGCCCGCGGCTGCTCATCGCGGACGAGCCGATCTCGATGCTCGACGTGTCGATCCGCGCGGAGATCCTCGAGCTGCTGGCGACGACCGTGCAGGAGCAGGACGTGGCGATGCTCTACATCACGCACGACCTGCTGAGCGCGCGGTTGCTCGCCGACGACCTCATGGTGATGCGGGACGGCGCGGTGGTGGAGCAGGGCCCGACGGTGCAGGTCGTGCGGGAACCGGAGCACGCCTACACGGAGACGCTGCTCGCGGCGGTGCCGCGGCCGCCGGGGGTCGTGGCGCGGTGAGTCACCCGACGTCGGGCACGATCCCGAGGATCGGCACGTTCGCGATCCTCGACCCGGGCTGCCAGGGCCACCGCCCGTCCCGGTCCGGGTAGATCACCTGCAGCGCCGGCAGCGGCCGCGTCGCGCGCGCCATCGGGTGCGCCATGACCAGGTGCTCGCGGGAGTCCAGCACCTCCATGACCCGCGCGTGCCGCCACACGTCGTCGATCGAGTCGCCGTCCACGTACCGCTGCCCTGCGCGCATCCGCGCGCCCAGCGTGTTCAGCAGCCGTGCGGCGTCGTCCGGGCACGGGCCGAACACGATGAGCTCCGGCAGGTCGTACTGGTAGAGCCCCGTCGTGTAGCAGAACTGCAGCTCGCCGTCGCCCGGGCCGACCCACTGCAGGGCCCATCCGCGCTCGTCCGCCATGCCCAGCAGGTGGCTCAGCCACCCGACCGCCTCGACCTCGTCCATGACCCCACCCTGCACCCGACCACCCACACGCCGGCCGCCGGGCGGGAGGTCCCGTGGCACCGGCTCAGCCCTGCTGCACCAACGCGCCGTACCAGCCGAGCCCGGCGTAGGTCTCGTACCCCGGGGTCGCCGCGAACCCCACCGCGCGGCCGTCCTCCTCGTACGCCCCGGTCGCGCGGTCGCCGGTGCGCAGCGCGACCCGCTCCGCGAGCACCCCCGTCCGGTCCGACGCCGCCAGCACGAGCCCGTCCCGGTCGAGGATCAGCACGCGGGTGGCCTCGCGCTCGCCCGGCCCGAGCCGCACGCCGTCGACGATCGCCTGCGCCTGCCGCTCCCAGTCGAAGAACACGCCGAGGGCGCCGATCGGCCGGCCGTCGGAGCGGCCGCCCTCGCGGACCGCGGTCGCGTACGTCGCGGTCAGCGCCCCGAGCGCGCGCTGCGGGGCCACGTCCAGCGCGGCGTACTCGTCGCCGGACCGGGTGGCGAGCGCGGAGCGGAACCACGGCTCGTCCCGCACGTCGGACCCCAGCACCCCGGCCGCGCCACCGGTGCCCGCCCGGGCCACGACCCGCCCGGACGCGTCGGCGAGCCACAGGTCCAGGTAGACCGTGTAGCTGCGCAGGATCGTCGCCAGCCGGTCGCCCGCGTGCCGGGCCGCCGCCGGGTCCGCCGTCGCGAGCGCCTCCACCAGCGCCGCGTCGGTCGCCCACCACCGCACGTCGCAGGACCGCTCGTACAGGTTGCGGTCCATCAGCTCGATCACGTTCAGCGCCAGGTCCGCGAGCCGCTGCCCGCGCACCCGGCCGACGAGCTCGTGCCCGAGCACCGTGAGCTCGTCGATCCGCGGGCGCAGCTCGGAGGACAGCTCCTCGGACAGGGAGCGCGCCCGGTCCGCGACCTCCCCGACCTCGCGGGCCACGACGGCGAACCCCGCCCCGGCCTCGCCGACCCGCGCCGACTCGATGAGCGCGTTCAGCGCGAGCATCTTCGTGCTGCGGGCGACCTGCTCGATCCCCTGCAGCTTCTCCCCCGTGACGCGACCGACCTCCTCGGCCAGCCGCACGACCCGTTCCGGCACGACGCGTCCCTTCGACGACACAGCGGTCCCCCGACCTGCTCGGCCTATCGGCGGGGCGGGGCGTCCGCTGAGCGGCACGGGGACGCGGGTTCGGCGGCCGCGACCGCGTAGATTGCCCGCCGTGCCCGTCACCCCCGACCCCGCCGCGCTGGCCGCGCTCGTGACCCGGCTGCGCGCGGCCGGCTGCGTGTTCGCCGAGGACGAGGCGGCGCTGCTCCTCGCCGAGGCTCCGGATGCGGCCGCGCTCGACGTGATGACGGCGCGCCGGGTGGCCGGGGAGCCGCTGGAGCAGGTCGTCGGGTGGGCCGAGTTCCGGGGCCTGCGGATCGGGGTCGAGCCGGGCGTGTTCGTGCCGCGGGCCCGCACCGGGCTGCTGGTGCGGGAGGCGGTGCGGGCACTCGGGTCGCGCGTGACCGGGACCGCACCCGGGGACCCTCGCGTGCGGGGACGGACCGGCAGCACCGGCGACGGCCCGGTCGTGGTCGACCTGTGCTGCGGCACGGGCGCCGTCGGGCTCGCGGTCGCCACCGAGCACCCCGGGGTCGCGCTGTGGGCCGTCGACCTCGACCCCGCGGCCGTCGCGTGCGCCCGACGGAACGCGGCGGCGCTCGGTCCGGCGGACGCGACCGTGCTGCTCGGCGACCTGGACGCGCCGCTGCCCGCCGCGCTCGCCGGCCGGGTCGACGTGCTGGTGGCCAACGCGCCCTACGTGCCGACCGCCGAGATCGCGCACATGCCCTCCGAGGCGCGGGACCACGAGCCGCGCACCGCGCTGGACGGCGGCGCCGACGGCGTCGACCTGCACCGCCGGGTCGCCGCGGCCGCGCCGCGCTGGCTCGCGCCGGGCGGGCGGCTGCTGATCGAGACCAGCGTCCGCCAGGCCGGCGCCACCGCCGCGGCGTGCGAGGGGCAGGGACTCGCGGTGCGGGTCGTGCACGACGACGACCTGGACGGCACCGTGGTCGTGGCGACCAGCCGCGCCCGCTGACTTTCGTCGCTCCGACCCCGGCGGTACCCGGACCCGGCGCGCGCTCCCGGCCCGGCCCTGATCCCCAGCCGATCGTCGCCGCGTGCCCGCCCGATCGATCAGGCGGCCGGGCGACGACGCGGTGGGAATGCGGCGCAGCGCGGCGCGGGGCAGCGCGGCGCGCCGCAGCGCGGGGCGCGGCGAGGGGCGAGGGTCCCGGCCTGCGCTTCGCGCCTAGGGTGGGTGCCGGCGGGCGCACCCCGGCGCCCGGCGAGGAGGAGGTCCCGGTGGCTCGCGCGCTGATCGTGGTGGACGTGCAGAACGACTTCTGCGAGGGCGGCGCCCTGGCGGTCACGGGCGGCGCGGCGGTCGCCGAGCAGGTCACCGCGTTCCTGGACCGGACCGCGGACGCCTACGACGTGGTGGTGGCGACGGCCGACTGGCACGAGCCGCTGCCCGACGACAACGCGGGCCACTTCGCGGTCGACGCGGAGCCGGACTACGTGGCGACGTGGCCCGAGCACTGCGTCCGGGGCACCGCGGGCGCGGCGTACCACCCGGCGCTGCGGCTGCCCGGCGACGCCGTGCACGTGCGCAAGGGGCAGGGTCGGCAGGACTACTCGGGCTTCGAGGGCGTGGTGACGCCGGGCGCCGGGCCCGGCGCGGAGTCCGCCGCCGAGGCGGGTGCGCTCGCCGACGCCGCACCGGCCGGGCTCGCGGACGCGCTCCGGGCGCGGGGCGTCGACGGCGTCGACGTCGTGGGCCTCGCCACCGACCACTGCGTGACGGCCACCGCGCTCGACGCGCTGGACGCCGGGTTCGACGTCCGGGTGCTCACCGACCTGACGGCGGGGGTCGGCGTGCGCACCACGATCGACGCGCTCACCCGGCTCGCGGCCCGGGGCGTCACGCTGACCACCTCCGACGCCCGCTGACCGGGGCTCGCGCCGCCCCGACGCGGCGCGGCGCTCGGCGCCGCGCCGGCCGGCGCGCCGCCGTCAGGCCGCGTCGCCCGCCGCGATCGGGACGCCCGGCCGCTCGCGGCGCCACGCCCGGCCGCCGGACACGGCCGCCACCCCGCCGACCACGGCGAGCACCGGCACCACCAGGAACGCGGTGTGCGGGCCCACGGCGTCCGCGAGCGCCCCGAGCAGGAACGGGGCGAGTCCGATGGCCACCCCACCGCCGACGGTCGCCCGCGCCTGGGCCGCGTCGGTCGCGCCGCCCGACGCGCCGAGCAGCAGCGCGATCCCGAGCGGGTACTGCGCGCCGTACCCGAGCCCCGCGAGGAACAGCCCGGCGAGCGCGACCGGCGCGTCCGTCGCCGTCCAGAGCACGGCCCAGCCCGCCACGGCGACGCCGAACGACACGGCGAGCAGCCGTGCGGGTGACATGCGGAGCGACAGCGGCCCGACCACGAACCGGATCAGCGTCATGCCGGCGACCAGCCCGGCGGTCGTGGCGGTCGCGATGCCCGCGCCGGCGCCCGTGCGGTCACGGACGAGGTCGGTCGCCCAGTAGGTCGTGGCGTTCTCGAGCGCCAGGGCCGCGACGACGGTCACGAGGAACCACCGCGAGGCCAGCACGGCGCGGGCGGTCCGGGAGGCCTGGGCGGCGCCCGCGGGGCCCGTCGCCGTCGGGCCCGCCGCCGGGCCCGCCGGGTCCGCCCGTCCCCCGCGCACGGCGGGGCCGACCGGCTCGGCGCGGCTCGCGTCCCCGCCGGCCCCCGCGTCCCCGTCCGCCCCCGCGCTCGCGCGCCCGCGTCCACCCGCCCGACCCAGCGCGCCCACCGTCGGCAGCAGCCGCACCGCGACCGCCGTCGCCAGCGCGAGCACCGCCGTCACCGCCACCGCCGGCCGCCACCCCCAGCCCGCGGCGACGCACGCGCCGACGGCGATCGGCCCCAGCAGCCCGACCCCGGAGCCGACGCCGTTGGCCTCGGTCACCGCCGCGGACGCGGTGCGCCCGTGGTGCAGCACCAGGCCCGCCTGCGCCGCGCTGATCGCGACGTTGCCACCGAGCGCCACCACGACCATCCCGGTCAGGGTGACGGGCAGCGTCCAGCCGCTGACCAGGAGCCCGATGCCGGCGCCGAGCAGCACGCACGCGGCGACGAGCGCCGTCCGCCGGCCCAGGCGCAGCACCGCTCGCGGCGTCACCGCGGCAGCCAGCACCGCGCCGACCGCCATCGCGGTGCCGTGCAGCCCGGCCTGGGCGTTCGACACCCGGAGCTCGGCGGCGAGCAGCGGCACGCTCGGGTTGAAGGAGTACAGCAGCCAGCCCCACGTGACGAACACGCCGTCGAGGGTGAGGGTGAACCGGTCCCGCCGGAGCCGCGGCGCCGGTGCCGGTGGCTGCGTCGTCACGCGCCGACCCTAGCGGCCCTCCGAGCCACGGGCCGGGACCCTAGGACAGGACCCCGGCCCGTGGCCGGTGGGCGTGCGCCGCTCAGTCCTGCACGGACACCGCCGCGGCGAACTGGCTCGCGTACAGCCGGGCGTAGGCGCCGCCGGCCGCGAGGAGCGCCTCGTGCGACCCCTGCTCGACGATCGAGCCGTGCTCCATGACCAGGATGACGTCCGCGTCCCGGATGGTCGACAGCCGGTGCGCGATGACGAACGACGTCCGCCCCGACCGCAGCGCGTTCATCGCCTGCTGCACGAGCACCTCGGTCCGCGTGTCCACCGACGACGTCGCCTCGTCGAGCACGAGGATCGCCGGGTCGGCGAGGAACGCGCGGGCGATGGTGAGCAGCTGCTTCTCCCCCGCCGACAGGTTCGCCGCCTCGTCGTCGATCACCGTGTCGTAGCCGTCGGGCAGCGCCCGGACGAACTGGTCGACGTGCGTCGCGACCGCGGCCTCGACCAGCCGGTCCTCCGGGACGTCCTCGACCCCGTACGCGATGTTCTCCCGGATCGTGCCGCCGAACAGCCAGGTGTCCTGGAGCACCATGCCCACCCGCGAGCGCAGGTCGTCGCGCGTCAGCTCACGCGTGTCGACGCCGTCGAGGGTGATCCGCCCGCCGTCGATCTCGTAGAACCGCATGAGCAGGTTGACCAGCGTGGTCTTGCCGGCACCGGTGGGCCCGACGATCGCGACGGTCTGCCCGGGCTCGGCGACCAGGGACAGGTCGTCGATCAGCGGGCTGTCCGGCACGTACCGGAAGGACACGTCCTCGAACGCGACGCGCCCCTGCACCCGCGCCGGCAGCCGGGCCGGGCTCGCCGGGTCGGGGTCCTGCTCCTCGGCGTCGAGCAGCTCGAACACCCGCTCGGCGGAAGCGACGCCCGACTGCATCAGGTTCATCATCGAGGCGATCTGCGTGATCGGCTGCGTGAACTGGCGCGAGTACTGGATGAACGCCTGCACGTCGCCGAGCGTCAGGCTGCCGGACGCGACCCGCAGGCCGCCGACCACCGCGACGATCACGTAGTTGAGGTTCGCGATGAAGCCCATCGCCGGCTGGATGATGCCCGAGATGAACTGCGCCTTGAAGGAGGCCTCGTAGAGCTCGGCGTTCTGGTCGTGGAACTCCTGGACCGCCTGGCGCTGCCGGCCGAACACCTTCACCAGCGCGTGCCCGGTGTACATCTCCTCGATGTGGGCGTTGAGCTTGCCGGTCCAGGTCCACTGCCCGATGAACTGCGGCTGCGACCGCTTCGCGATGGCGGTCGTCACCGCGACCGACAGCGGGATGGTCACGAGCGCGACCAGCGCCAGCACCGGCGAGATCCAGAACATCATCCCGAGCACGCCGACGACGGTCAGCACGGCCGTGATCAGCTGGGACAGCGTCTGCTGCAGGGTCTGGGCGACGTTGTCGATGTCGTTGGTGACCCGGCTGAGCACCTCGCCGCGCGGCTGCCCGTCGAAGTACTTCAGCGGCAGCCGGCCGAGCTTGGCCTCGACCTGCTCGCGGAGTCCGAACACCACGCGCTGCACGACGCCGGTCGTGATCCAGCCCTGCAGCCAGCCGAACAGCGCCGACGCGACGTAGATCGCGACGACGGCGAGCAGCAGGTTCCGCAGGCTGGTGAAGTCGATGCCCTGCCCGGGCACCACGTCCATCCCGCCGAGCATGTCGGCGAGCCGGTCCTGGCCCTGGGCGCGCAGGCCCTCGATCGCCTGGGCCTTGGTGACGCCCGCGGGCAGCTGGCCGCCGACGACACCGTTGAAGATCACGTTCGTCGCGTTGCCGAGCACCTTCGGGCCGGTGACCGCGAGCGCGACCGAGAAGATGCCGAGCAGCAGCACCGCCGCGAGCTTCGGCCACTCCGGGCGCAGCACGCCGACGAGCCGGCTCAGCGACGCCTTGAAGTTCAGGGACTTCTCGCCCGGCATGCCCATCCCCATGCCCGGGCCGGGGCCCATCCCCCGCCGGGGCATCCGGCGCGGGGTCTGGGCGGCCGGCGCCGCGGCGGCCGACGCCTGGGTCGGCGGCTCGGTGGCGGTGTCGCGGGCCACGCCGGCGACGTCCCGGTTCTGGTCCTCGGCGCTCATGCCGCCTCCTCGACGCTCAGCTGGGAGAGCACGATCTCCTGGTAGGTGGAGCACGACGCCATCAGCTCGGCGTGCGTGCCGGTGCCGACGACCGCGCCCTCGTCGAGCACGACGATCCGGTCCGCGTCGCGGATCGTGGCGACGCGCTGGGCCACCACGACGACCGCCGACCGGCGCGTCTCCGGCACCAGCGCGGCCCGGAGCGCCGCGTCGGTGGCGAAGTCGAGCGCCGAGAACGAGTCGTCGAACAGGTAGATCGCGGGCTTGCGGACCAGGGCCCGGGCGATCGCGAGCCGCTGGCGCTGCCCGCCCGACACGTTGGTGCCGCCCTGCGCGATCGGGGCGTCAAGGCCGCCGGGCATCTCGGCGACGAACGACCGCGCCTGCGCCACCTCGAGGGCGTGCCACAGCTCCTCGTCCGTAGCCTCGGGGTTGCCGTACCGCAGGTTCGACGCGACGGTGCCGCTGAACAGGTAGGGCCGCTGCGGGACCAGCCCGACCATCGACCACAGGTCGTCCGGGGCCAGGTCCCGCACGTCCACCCCGTCGACGGCGACGGTCCCCGCCGTCGCGTCGAACAGCCGCGGGACCAGGTTCACCAGCGTCGTCTTGCCCGAGCCGGTCGACCCGATGACCGCGGTGGTCTGCCCCGGCTCGGCCACCAGGTCGACGCCGTGCAGCACCGCGCGCTCGGCACCCGGGTACCGGAACTCGACGCCCCGCAGCTCCAGGCGGCCCTGCGGCCGCTCGAGCCGGACCGGGTCCGCCGCCGGGACGACCGACGACCCGGTGTCCAGGACGCCCGTGATGCGCTCCGACGACACGACGGCGCGCGGCACCATCACGAACATCATCGTCGACATCATGACCGCCATCAGGATGTACATGATGTAGCTGAGGAAGGCCGTCAGGGCACCGATCTGCATGTCGCCCGCGTCGATCCTGCCCGCGCCGAACCACAGCACCCCGACGCTGGTCAGGTTCATGATCAGCATGACCGCCGGGAACATCAGCGACATCAGCCGGCCCACCCGCAGCGAGGTGTCGAACAGGGCGTCGTTGGCCTCGGCGAACCGGGCGGCCTCGCGGCGCTCCCGCACGAACGCCCGGATGACCCGCAGGCCGGTGATCTGCTCGCGCATGACGCGGTTGATCGCGTCGATGCGCTGCTGCATCACGCGGAAGTACGGCACCATCCGGCTCACGATCAGCCCGACGACGATGCCGAGCACCGGCACGACGACCAGCAGCAGCCCGGACAGCGCCACGTCCTCCTGGAGCGCGAGGACGACGCCGCCGACCAGCATGATCGGGGCCATCAGCATGATCGTGAACGACAGCAGGGCGACCATCTGGACCTGCTGCACGTCGTTGGTGGTCCGCGTGATGAGCGACGGCGCGCCGAACTGGCCCATCTCCTGGGCGGAGAAGTCCTGCACGCGGGTGAACAGGCCCTCGCGGAGGTCGCGGCCGAAGGCCATCGCGACCCGCGCGCCGAAGTACACCGCCGCGATCGAGCAGGCGACCTGGAGCAGGCTGACGCCCAGCATCACGGCGCCGATCCGCATGATGTAGCCGGTGTCGCCCACGGCGACGCCCTTGTCGATGATGTCGGCGTTCAGGCTGGGCAGGTAGAGCGTCGCGATGGTCTGCGCGAGCTGGAGCAGCAGCACGGCGACGACCTGGGGCCGGTACGGCCTCAGGTAGTCCCGGAGCAGGCGGAGCAGCATGGGTCTCCCGGGTGGGGCGGCGGGCCGGGGTGGGACGGTGCGTCCGCGGCGGTGGCCGGGCGGGGCGGACGGGGTGCGGCGCCCGGCGGCGAGGCCGGGGTCGTGGCGGGCGGCACCGGGGTCGAGCCGGGGCCTGGCGGGTGGGTCTGCTCCCCCGCGCGGGCGCGAGGTGGTCGGGGTGTCGCGGGGGTCTCGGGGCGCGGGTCCGGTCGCGGCGCGAGGCGGTTCTCGGGGCGCGCGGGCCTCAGGTGCGGGCGGCGCCGTGCAGCAGCACGTCGACGAGCTCCGTGACCGGGACCCCGTCGTCGGGCAGGACCGGCGGGCCCTGCCCCATCACCTCGGCGATCAGCAGGTGCGCGAGCCGCTCCGGCTCGATGCGCAGCTCGCCACGGTACGCCTCGAGCCGCCGGACGACGGCGGCGCGCACCTCGGCGAGCGCCCGGAGCCGAGCGTCCCGGGCGGTCGGGCCGTGCAACGGCAGGCGGTCACCGGGGCGGTGCCCGGGCGGGGCGCCGACCGCCGCGCCGGAGGCGGCGGCCGTCGCGGACGAGGCGTCGTCGAGTCCCGCGCCCTCCGGCGGGGCTGCCGCGGCACCGGCCCGGAGCGCCTGACCCGGCGCCGCGCGACCGAGCGGATCGGCCCCGCGCGCCCCGCGCACGGCGGCGGCACGTCGGCCGTCGTCGGACGCGAGGATGGCGTGCACCGCGAGCATGACCCGGCGCACCCGGCGTCCGCGGGCGGCCATGACGTCCGCGAGCTGGGTCAGCTCGGCCGCCAGGTCCGGCGCCGGGGGCAGGTCGTCGATCTCGGCGACCCCGGTCGTGGGGTCGAGCGCGCGCTCGGCGGCGGCGGTCAGCAGCTCGACCTTGTCGTCGAACGCCCGGAACAGGGTGCCCTCCGCGACCCCGGCGGCGACGGCGATCTGCCGGGTCGACACCTGCGCGCCGTGGCTCTCGAGCAGCGGCACGGTGGCGAGCGCGATGGCGGCACGGCGCTCGTCGCGGCTCATCGGCCGCGCGCGTCCGGTCCTGGGCTCGTCCACGCCGCCGAGCGTAAGTGAGTGAGCGCTCACTCGTCCAGGCCGTTCGTCCCGGGCGAACACGCGCCACCCGCTCTCCGGTTCAACGGCCCGCCGAGATCGGTGGTTCCCCCCGAGATCGGTGCCCGCAACCACCGATCTCGACGCGAGGTACCGATCTCGGCGCAGGCGCCGCGCACCCCCCGGCGAGATAGGACCGCCGCGCCGACGTAGGACGTCCGACGGTCCTACCTCGACCGCGAGGTCCTATCTCGGCGCGACGCGGCAGGGCACGGCCGCCCGGCGCGGCGCGGCCGCCCGGCGCGCGCGGCGACGCCCGCCGCGCCCCGAGGGGGTGCGGCGGGCGTCGTCGGTCGAGCGTCTCGGGCCCGCGCGCCGCGTCAGCGCGCCGGACCCCGCCTCACGGCGCCGGCGGCGCCGGCGGGCCGGGCTGCGTCGGCGGCTCGGGCTCCACCGGCGGCACCTGCCCCGCCCCGGTGTCCCGCTGCTCGCGCCGGGTCGCGCCGGGCTGCGGGCGCTGCCCTGCCTCGGCGACCGGGTCGAACGGCCGGCCGCTGAACGTCCCGGCGCTGGTGGCGTCCGCGGTCGCCGCCTCGGACTCGCGCCGCGCCTCGGCGAGCGCCTCCTTCGGGTCGGTCAGCGCCACGGGCGGCAGGTCGTCCGGGCCGAGCGGGGACTCCCCGGCCGCGCGACCCGGCGTCGCCGCCTTCGATGCCGCGCCGCCGCCGAACGCGCCGGCGAAGCCCTGGGTGAACTGGCCGAGCATGCCGGTCAGCTCGGACGGCACGATCCACACCTTGTTGGCCGGCGTCGCCGCGAGCTTCGGCAGCGCCTGGAGGTACTGGTAGGCCAGCAGCTTGGGGTCGGCGTCGCCGCGGTGGACGGCGTCGAACACCTGGAGGATCGCGCGGGACTCGCCCTCGGCGGTGAGGATCGCCGACTGCGCGGCACCCTCGGCGCGGAGGATCGCGGCCTGCTTCTCACCCTCGGCGGTGAGGATCTGGGACTGCTTGACGCCCTCGGCGGTGAGGATCGCGGCGCGGCGGTCGCGCTCGGCGCGCATCTGCTGCTCCATCGCGCCCTGCACCGAGGCGGGCGGGTCGATGCTCTTGAGCTCGACGCGGTTCACGCGGATGCCCCACTTGCCGGTCGCCTCGTCGAGGACGCCGCGGAGCTGGCCGTTGATCTGGTCGCGGCTGGTGAGCGTCTGCTCGAGGTCCATCGAGCCGATGACGTTGCGGAGCGTGGTGACGGTGAGCTGCTCGATGCCGGTGATGTAGTTCGCGATCTCGTAGACCGCGGACTTGGGCTCGGTCACCTGGAAGTAGATGACGGTGTCGATGCTCACCACGAGGTTGTCCGAGGTGATCACCGGCTGCGGCGGGAAGGACACCACCTGCTCGCGGAGGTCCACGCCGGCGCGCACCCGGTCGATGAACGGGATGATGAGGTGCAGGCCGGCGTCGAGGGTGCGGTGGTACCGACCCAGCCGCTCGACGAGCAGCGCGACGGTCTGCGGGACGACCCGCACCGCCCGCGCCAGGGTCACCACGACGAAGATCACGAGGATGGCGAGCAGCACCCACCCCACGATCGTGCCGATGCTCGGGTCGTCCACTGCGTCTCCTCCCAGCCGCGGCCCGGTGGGGCCGTCAGTGCCCGGCGGCGACCGGTCGGCCGCCGCCGTCCGTCAGAGGCCCGCGGGGGCCCCGGGTGCGCCGGAGCCGTCGGTCGCGGGCCGGTCGCCGGCGGCCTCCACGACCGCCGTGGCGCCGTCGATCCGCGCGACGCGGACCTCGGTGCCGGTGTCGAACGCGGTGCCGACGAGCAGCGCCCGGGCGGACCAGACCTCGCCGCCCAGCTTCACGCGCCCGCCCGTCGCGTCGGTCGGGGCGACCACCACGGCGGGCCGGCCGACGAGGGCGGCCGAGTTCGTCTCCACCAGCCTGGTGCGCTCGCGCAGGCTGTGCAGCAGGAACGGGCGCAGCGCGAACAGCAGCAGCAGCGCCGCCGCGGCGGCGACCACGATCTGCAGCGCCAGCGGGGCGCCGAGCGCGGCCGCGAGCGTACCCGCCAGGGCGCCGCCCGCGAGCATGAGGAAGATCAGGTCGAGCGAGAACATCTCCGCGACGCCGAGCAGCAGCGCACCGCCCAGCCACCACAGCCAGTCCATCGTCGGCTCCTCTCCCCTCGGGCGCCCGCACACGGGCGCCGTCGTCCTGGTCGGCGACCGGCGAGCGGCCGCTCACCATGGATTCTAGACGATCCCTTGACCGACCTGTGAGGAAATCCGGGTTCCGGTCGACCGACGGGACGAACCAGGATGAACCGGGTCAGCGCCGCCCGCGAGCGGTCCAGCGGTCGCCGGAGCGCTCGACCTCGAGCGGGGTGCCGAAGGCGCCGGTCAGGTTCTCGGACGTGAGGACCTCCTCGACCGGCCCGGCCGCGTGCACCTTCCCGTCCGCCAGCAGCAGCAGGTGCGTGAAGCCCGGCGGGATCTCCTCGACGTGGTGCGTGACGAGCACGAGCACCGGGGACCGGCGGTCGGCGGCGAGCTCGGCGAGCGCGGACACCAGCTCCTCGCGGCCGCCCAGGTCCAGGCCTGCGGCGGGCTCGTCCAGCAGCAGCAGCTCCGGGTCGCTCATGAGCGCGCGGGCGATCTGCACCCGCTTGCGCTCGCCCTCGCTCAGGGTCCCGTAGTACCGGTCGGCGAACCGCTCGACCCCGAACGCGGCCATGAGGTCGGTGGCCCGGGACTCGTCCACGGACTCGTACGCCTCGCGCCACCGGCCGGTGACCCCGTAGGCGGCGGTCAGCACGACGTCCCGGACGACCTCGCCGCCGGGGATGCGCTCCGCGAGCGCCGCGCTGGCGAGCCCGATCCGCGGGCGCAGCTCGAACACGTCGACCCGGCCGAGCCGCGAGCCCAGCAGGTCGGCGGTGCCGGACGTCGGGTGCATCCGCCCGGAGGCCACCTGCAGCACCGTCGTCTTGCCGGCGCCGTTGCGGCCCAGCACCACCCAGCGCTCGCCCTCGCGGACCGTCCAGGACAGCCCGTCGAGGATCGTCGTGGTGCCGCGGCGGATGGTCACGTCCTGCAGGTCGAGCACGTCGGTCATGGACACCAGACCCTAGCCGCCCGGAGCGACCCGGACGTGGACGTACGTTGGTGGCGTGGACCGCACCGCCCTCGCCCTGCCCCGCTCCGTCCGCCTCGCCCTGTGGCTCGACCGGGCGGGCGCCGGCTCCGACCCCGTGCAGCGGACCCTGGTCGCCGTCCAGGGCGACGACGAGCCGCACCGGGTCGCCGTCCCGGGGGCCGACGTGCCCGGGCTCGACGACGCCGCACGGGGATCCGTGACCCTCGCCGACCTCGTCGCGGCCTGGGCGAGCGGCCCGCGGGTGGTCGCCGCGGTGCTCCCGGCGCCCGGCGACCCGGCGGGCGCGCCGGCGTCGGTCGCGGGCGCGGCGCAGGAGTCCGGCGAGGCGGTGCTGGTGAGCACCCCGGACGGCGACTTCGCCGCGGTGCCCCGCGTCGAGGTGTTCGGCAGCGTCTACGAGGCCGGGCACCTGGTGACGTGGGAGGTGCACCCGGTCGCGCCGTGGCGGACCGCCCTGGTGGGCCACGTGGGCACGCTGGCCGAGGCGGAGCGCGAGCTGACCACGGCGCTGACCCGGGCGACCGAGGCCCTGACCACCCTGGACGTCGCCCGCTGGCGGCCCGACGCCGCGGAGCAGATCGCCGCGCTGCGGACCACCTCCGACGCGCGCGACGTGCTGCCGCCCGGGCTCGACCCCCGGCGGGTGCGCGTCATCGGCTCGGCGCTGCGTCTGCGGGCGATCGTCGACCTGGCGACCGCGGACGACGGGGCGGCGGTGAACCTCTGGCAGGCCGACCAGCGCACGACCGCGCTGCGGGACGTCGACCGCGCCGCGCGCCGCGCCCTCGCCGTGGCGACGCACCCGGCGCACGACGCCCCGGACCCGCGCCGGCCCTGAGGGCGGCTCAGCCCAGGACGGAGCGGTACACCTCGAGCGTCCGGTCGGCGATCGCGTCCCAGGAGAAGTGCTCCTCGACCCGGCGCCGCGCCGCGGCGCCCCACGCCCGGGCGCGCTCGGCGTCGGACACGGCCTCGGCCAGCGCCGCTCCGAGGTCGGCCACGAACCGGTCCGGGTCGACGGGCGTCCCGGTGCCGTCCTGCACCTGCTCGATCGGCACCAGCCAGCCCGTGGTCCCGGCGTCCACGACCTCCGGGATGCCCCCGGTCGCGGTGCCGACGACCGGCAGCCCGACGGCCATGGCCTCCAGGTTGACGATGCCCAGGGGCTCGTAGACCGACGGGCACGCGAACACGGTCCCGGTGGCGAGCACGGCGACGAGCTCGTCCCGCGGCAGCATCCGGTCGATCCACACCACGCCGTCGCGCTTCGCCCGCAGCTGCTCGACCAGCCCGGTCACCTCGGCGAGGATCTCGGGCGTGTCCGGGGCCCCGGCGCACAGCACGAGCTGCACCTCGGGCGGCAGCTGCTCGGCGGCCCGCAGCAGGTACGGCAGGCCCTTCTGCCGGGTGATCCGCCCGACGAACACGACCGCCGGCCGGTCCGGGTCGACGCCGTTGGCGCGCGCGACGTCCCTCGCCGCGGCCCACTCCTCGTCCGTCCCGGGTCGGCGCCAGCCCGCCAGGTCGATGCCGTTGTGCACGACGCGGACCTTCTCCGGGTCGATCGCCGGGTAGCAGCGCAGGATGTCCGCGCGCATGCCCGCGCTCACCGCGATCACGGCGGCGGCCGACTCGAACGCCGTCTTCTCCGCCCAGGACGACAGCGCGTAGCCGCCGCCGAGCTGCTCGGCCTTCCACGGGCGCAGCGGCTCCAGGCTGTGCGCCGACACGACGTGCGGGACGCCGTGCAGCAGCGACGCCAGGTGGCCCGCGAGGTTGGCGTACCAGGTGTGCGAGTGCACCAGGTCGGTCGCAGGCCCGTCGCCCCGGCCCACGCCGTCGACGATGGCCAGGTCCACCCCGAAGGTGGCCAGCGCCGCGTTGGCGTCGCCGAGCGGGGCGGGGACGTCGTAGCCCGTCACGCCGGGCTCGTCGCGGGCGCCGTCGAAGCAGTGCACCCGCACGTCGACGCTGCGTCGCAGCACCGCGGCGAGCTCCGCCACGTGGACGCCGGCGCCCCCGTAGACGTGGGGCGGGTACTCCCGGGTCAGCAGGTCGACTCTCACGCGCGACACGCTAGCGCGGAACGGGAAGTTCGCCTCGCCGAGACGCAGGTGGTGGCACTACGGTCGGCACATGGCAGCGCCGCGCATCCTGGCAATCGTCCTCGCAGGTGGAGAGGGCAAGCGGCTCATGCCGCTGACCGCCGCCCGCGCCAAGCCCGCCGTCCCGTTCGGGGGCATCTACCGCCTGGTCGACTTCGCCCTGTCGAACCTCGTGAACTCGCGGTACCTGCACATCGTCGTGCTGACGCAGTACAAGTCGCACAGCCTCGACCGGCACGTGTCGAAGACCTGGCGCATGTCCACCCTGCTGGGCAACTACGTCTCCCCCGTGCCCGCGCAGCAGCGGGTCGGCAAGCACTGGTACCTCGGCAGCGCCGACGCGATCTACCAGTGCCTCAACATCCTGGACGACGAGCGGCCCGACATCGTCGTCGTGGTCGGGGCCGACCACGTGTACCGCATGGACTTCTCGCAGATGGTCGACCAGCACATCGCGACCGGCGCCGAGATGACGGTGGCCGGCATCCGGCAGCCGATCGCGATGGCCGACCAGTTCGGCGTCATCGAGACCGCGGCCGACGACCCGACGAGGATCACCGCGTTCCGGGAGAAGCCGTCCGACCCGGTCGGCCTGCCGGACTCGCCCGGGGAGATCCTCGCGTCGATGGGCAACTACGTCGTCAACACCGACGCGCTGATCCGCGCGGTCACCGAGGACGCCGAGAACCCGAGCAGCCGGCACGACATGGGCGGCGACCTCGTCCCCGCGTTCGTGGAGCGCGGCACCGCGGCGGTCTACGACTTCATCAACAACGACGTCCCCGGCTCGACCGACCGGGACCGCCAGTACTGGCGCGACGTCGGGACCCTGGACTCGTACTACGACGCGAACCAGGACCTCATCTCGATCGAGCCGGTCTTCAACCTCTACAACGACGCCTGGCCCGTCTACACGGGCTACACCGGGCTGCCGCCGGCCAAGTTCGTGCACGCCGGCGCCGGGCGCCTGGGGCACGCGGCGGACTCCATCGTGTCCCCCGGCGTCATCGTCTCCGGGGCGACCGTGTCGGGCTCGGTGCTGTCGCCGGGCGTGTACCTGCACTCCTGGGCGCAGGTCACCGACTCGGTGCTCATGGACGGCGTCATCGTCAACCGGTACGCCCAGGTGCACCGCGCGATCCTCGACAAGAACGTCGTGGTGCACGAGCGCGCACGGGTCGGCATCGACCGGGAGCACGACCTCGAGCGCGGGTTCACCGTGACGGAGTCGGGCATCACGGTGGTGCCGAAGGGCGCCGTCATCGAGCTGTGAGCCCGGGCGTGGACGCGCCCCGCGCGGTCGGGACGCGTCCCGCTAGCCTGCCCGGGTGAGCCTTCCGCGACCCACCCGCCTCGTCGTCATGGACGTCGACTCGACGCTCATCACCCAGGAGGTCGTCGAGCTCCTGGCCGAGCACGCCGGCTCCCGCGCCGAGGTCGCGGACATCACCGAGCGCGCGATGCGCGGCGAGCTCGACTTCACGGAGTCGCTGCGCGCGCGGGTCGCGACGCTCGCCGGGCTGCCGGTGTCGGTGTTCGACGCGGTGCTGGCCGAGGTCGACGTCACGCCCGGGGCGGTCGAGCTGCTCGCGGAGCTGGACCGGCGCGGCTGGCCGGTCGGGCTGGTGTCCGGCGGGTTCGTCGAGGTCGTCGGGCCTCTCGCCGACCGGCTGGGCATCCCCCGCTACCGCGCGAACGCGCTCGAGGTGTCGCACGGCGCGCTCACCGGCCGGGTGGCGGGCGAGGTCGTGGACCGCGCGGTGAAGGCCCGGACGCTGCGCGAGTTCGCCGCCGAGACCGGGGTGCCGCTGGAGCGCACGGTCGCGATCGGCGACGGGGCGAACGACCTCGACATGCTGGCGGCCGCGGGCTTCGGGATCGCGTTCAACGCGAAGCCCGTGGTGTGCGCGCAGGCGGACGCCGAGGTCCGCGACCGGCTGGACGCCGTGCTGGACCTGCCCCCGTTCGCCTGACGTCGTCAGGCCGGGTCGACCACGCGCAGCAGGCGGGCGCCGTCCGGCTCCAGGTCGGCCCACGCCGTCGGCACCTCGAGCACGCTGTACGACGCCGTGGAGACGCCGACCCGCACGCGGGCCAGCGCCGCGTCGTCGGACCCGGGCCCGGCGAGCGCGGCGGCCGTCTGGGAGACGGTGGGCTCGTGCCCGACCACCAGCACGGTGCCGGCCGACTCGTCGAGCCCGCGCAGCAGCCCGAGCAGCTGGCGGATGCCCGCGGCGTAGACGTCGTCGGACAGCCGCGCCGTCTCGGCGGGCACCTCGAGCCCGGCGCGGACCAGGTCCCAGGTCTGCCGGGTGCGCAGCGCCGACGACACCAGCGCGAGGTCCGGCACCAGGCCGGCCGCCCGCAGCCCCGTGCCGACCTCGGAGGCCTGCTTGCGCCCGGCGAGCGCGAGGGGTCGGAGCTGGTCGTCGAGGGAGCCCGGGTGCTCCGCCTTCGCGTGGCGGAGCAGGACGAGCTGGTGCGCGGAGCCGTGGGTCACGCGCACCAGCGTCCCACGACTACTGACCCATGGCGTGCACGCCGCCGTCGACGTGCACCATCTCCCCCGTGGTCTTCGGGAACCAGTCGGACAGCAGGGCGGCCACCGCGCGGGCGGTCGGCTCCGGGTCGTGCACGTCCCAGCCGAGGGGCGCGCGGCCGTCCCAGCCGCCCTCCATCGACTCGAAGCCCGGGATCGACTTCGCGGCGGTGGTGCGGATCGGGCCGGCGGAGACCACGTTGACCCGGATGCCCTGCGGGCCGAGGTCGCGGGCCAGGTAGCGGGAGGTCGACTCGAAGGCCGCCTTCGCGACGCCCATCCAGTCGTAGACCGGCCAGGCGAACCGCGCGTCGAACGTGAGGCCGACGATCGAGCCGCCGCCCGTCAGCAGCGGCTGGGTCGCCGTGGCCAGCGACTTCAGCGAGAACGCGGACACCTCGAGCGCGGTGGCGACGTCGGCCCACTCGGCCGCCAGGAAGTTGCCGCCCATCACCGACTGCGGCGCGAAGCCGATCGAGTGCACGACGCCGTCCAGGTGGTCGACGTGCTCGCGGACGCGCTCCGGGAGGGCCGCGAGGTCCTCGGCGTCGGTGACGTCGAGCTGGACGACCGGCGCCTCCTTCGGCAGCCGGCGGGCGATCGCCTGGGTCAGGCGGAACTGGCGGCCGAACGAGCTCAGCACGACCTCGGCGCCCTCCTCCTGCGCGAGCCGCGCCACGTGGAAGGCGATGGAGCCGTCGGTGAGGACGCCGGTGACGAGGAGCTTCTTGCCGTCGAGCAGGCCCATGGTGTTTCCGATCGTTCGAGGGTGCGGGGAGGAGGTCAGTGGCCCATGCCGAGGCCGCCGTCGACCGGCAGCACGGCGCCGGAGATGTACCCGGCGGCGGGCGAGGCGAGGAACTCGACGGCGGCGGCGATCTCGTCGACCGCGCCGAACCGGCCCGCGGGGATGGACGACAGGTACGCGTCCTGGCGGTCCTGCGGCAGCTCCGCGGTCATCTGCGTCTCGATGAACCCCGGCGCCACGACGTTCGCGGTGATGCCGCGGCCGCCGAGCTCGCGCGTGACGGAGCGGGCCATGCCGATCAGGCCGGCCTTGGTGGCGGTGTAGTTGACCTGGCCCGCGTTGCCGTACAGGCCCACGACGGAGCCGATCATGACGATGCGCCCGCGGCGCAGCCGGATCATCCCCTTCGACGCGCGGCGCACGCACCGGAACACGCCCGTGAGGTTGACGTCGAGCACCTGCTGGAAGTCGTCGTCGGACATCCGCATGAGCAGGCCGTCGCGGGTCACGCCCGCGTTGGCCACGAGGACCTCGACGGGGCCGTGCTGGGCCTCGATCTCGGCGAAGGCGGCGTCCACGGACGCGGTGTCGGTGACGTCGCCGGTCAGCGCCAGGACGCCGTCGGGGGCGCCGCCGCTGCGGACGATGGTCGCGACCTTGTCGCCTCCTGCGACGAACCGCTCGGCGATGGCGCGGCCGATGCCGCGGTTGGCCCCGGTCACGAGCACGCTGCGCGGCTCCGGGCTGCTGGGCTGGGAGTTCTCGGACACGGAAGTCGACGCTATCCGACGCCTCCGGGGCGGCGGTGCACCGGCGCGGCACAGGATGGCAGGCGCCGGTTGTCCGGTTCGCACAACTGGGCCGCGCCCGCCGGGCGGCTCAGAGCGGGCGGCGCATCCGGTAGTTGGTCATCGTGACCCCGCGGCGCACGGGATGCTGCTCCGCGACGACCACGAAGCCGTGCGCCTCGAAGAACGGGCGGGCCGTGATGCTGGCGTCGGTGGTGAGCTCGGTCGCCCCGTCGGCCGTCGCCGTGTCGACAGCCCAGCCGATCAGCGCCCGCGCCACCCCCTGCCGGGCCGCGTCCGGGTCGACGAACAGCATGTCGACGTAGCCGGCCGCGTCCACGTCGGTGAACCCGACGACCGCGCCCTCGCGCACGGCCACCCGGGTGCGGGCGGCGGCACGGCGCGCGGCCCACGCGTCCGGGTCGAGGTCGTCGGGCGCCCACGCGGCGACCTGCTCGGGGGTGTAGTCGCGGGCGGCCGTGCCGTGGACGGCGCGGCGGAAGACCGCGAGCGTCGCGGGGGCGTCCTCGGGGGTGTGGTCGCGCAGCTGCAGCACGCCGCCGACGATAGCGGGGCGGGCGGGCGTCGCAGCACCCGGTGCGCGGGTCGAGCGCGCGTTCCTGCAGGACGTCGCGCGTCGCCTGTGAGCAGGCTGAGACGCGGGCGCCTCCGGGCGGGACGAACGTCCGGCGGCGCCTACGATCAGGTGTGAGCAGGCGGAACCCCGAACCGGCGCAGAGCATCACCAGCGCCCCCGAGCCCCTCGGCGCCGACCAGGCGCGCCGGGCCCGCCGGTACCTGATCCAGATGGGGATCCGGGTGCTGTGCTTCCTGCTCGCCGTGCTGACCTGGTCCCGCGTGCCGCTGTGGATCAGCCTGGTGCTGATCGTCGGCGCCGTGGTGCTGCCCTACATCGCCGTGCTGTTCGCCAACGCCGGTCGCGAGCGCCGGGACGACGCGCCGCCCGGGTACGTGCCGCACCTGCTCGACGCGGCGCCGCCGGCCCGGCCCGTGGCCGCGGCTCCCCCGGCGGCGTCGGACCCGTCGCCGCACGCGGGCCCCGCGCCGCACGCGGGCCCGGGAGCCGATCCGGCCGACGGCGGACCCGCGGGACCCGGCGCGCCCGACGACCACACCACCCCCGGAGGCACCCGATGACCGCGCCCACCCCCGACGCCGTGGGCGAGGACCTCGTGTGCAGCGCCCGCGGCTGCCGCGCCGACGCGTCCTGGGGCGTGCTCTGGAACAACCCGCGCCTGCACACGCCGGAGCGCCGCAAGGTGTGGCTCGCGTGCGACGAGCACCGGGAGCACCTCGAGGAGTACCTGCGGGTGCGGGCGTTCTACCAGGACACCGTGCCCGTCGCGGACCTGCCCCGGCTGGAGCTCGGGGAGCGCCCCGGCCTGCCGGGCCTGCCCGGGTCCCCGGGGGCGCGATGAACCTGCTGCGCGGCAACCCCGCCGCCCGGCGCGCGGTCGGCCTGGTCCTGCTGGCCGTGGCCGTGTCCGTCGCGTGCGTGTTCCTCGGCCGCTGGCAGTGGCACCGGCACGTCGCGCGGGACGCCGCGATCCGGCTGGTCGAGCAGAACTACTCCGCCGAGCCGGTGCCGCTCGACGCGCTCCTGCCCGCGCCCGGGTCGGCGCTCGACCCCGCCGACGTGTGGCGCCAGGCGACCGTCACCGGCACCTACGACGCCGACGCGACCGTCCTGCTGCGCAACCGGCCGGTGGACAGCCAGCCCGGCTTCCACGTGCTGGTGCCGCTGGTGCAGGCCGACGGGTCGGTGCTCGTCGTCGACCGCGGCTGGGTCGCCTGGGACGACGACGCCAGCGGCGAGGTCGAGGTGCCCGCACCGCCCTCCGGCGAGGTGACGGCCACGGTGCACCTGCGCCGGGACGAGGCCGCCGACCCGCGCTCGGCGCCCGCAGGCCAGGTCCAGGCCATCAACGTCGGCCAGGTGCTCGCGGCGGCCGGCTCCGCCGCTCCGTCGTACGGCGGCTACGGCGGGCTGGTCGAGGAGTCGCCCGCCCCTGCCGGGGCGCTCGGCTCCCTCCCGGCGCCGAGCACCGACCCGGGGTCGCACCTGTCGTACGCGTTCCAGTGGTGGACGTTCTCCGTCGGCTCGCTGGCGGCGTTCGGCTGGCTGGCGCGCCGCGAGCTGCTGGAGGGCGCGGAGGCGGCCCGCGGCGGGGACGGGACGCCCGGCGACGGCGACGGCCCGACGCCCGGTACGCCGACCCCGCGACCGTCGCGCCGCCGGCGCACGTCGGACGAGGACGCCGAGGACGCCCTGATCGACTCCCAGCTCGGCTGAGCGGGGTCGGGGTCGCCCGGGGGCGTCAGGCCAGGGTGACCAGGTCCAGGTAGGACGGGTTCCACAGGTCCTCGTCGCCGTCGGGCAGCAGCACGACGCGCTCCGGGTCCAGCGCCTCCACGGCACCCTCGTCGTGGCTGACCAGCACCACCGCGCCGGTGTAGCCGCGCAGCGCGGCGAGGATCTCCTCGCGGCTCGCCGGGTCGAGGTTGTTCGTGGGCTCGTCGAGCAGCAGCACGTTCGCCGACGACACGACGAGGGCCGCGAGCGCCAGCCGGGTCTTCTCGCCGCCGGACAGCACCCGCGCCGGCTTGTCGGCGTCGTCGCCCGAGAACAGGAACGAGCCGAGCACCGACCGCACCTGGGTGTCGGTGAGGTCGGGCGCCGAGGACCGCAGGTTCTCGACGACCGTGCGGTCCATGTCCAGCGTCTCGTGCTCCTGGGCGTAGTACCCGAGCTTGAGGCCGTGGCCCGGCCTGACCTCGCCCGTGTCCGACTCCTGCAGGCCGGCGAGCATCCGCAGCAGGGTGGTCTTGCCGGCGCCGTTGAGGCCGAGCACGACGACGCGCGAGCCGCGGTCGATCGCCAGGTCGACCCCGGCGAACACCTCCTGCGAGCCGTACGACTTGGACAGGTCGGACGCGGTCAGCGGGGTGCGGCCGCACGGGGCGGGCTCCGGGAACCGCAGCTTCGCGACCCGGTCGGACGCCCGGACCTCGTCGAGGCCGGACAGCATCCGCTCCGCGCGCCGCGCCATGTTCTGCGCGGCGACCGCCTTGGTGGCCTTCGCGCGCATCTTGTCCGCCTGCGCGAGCAGCGCGCCGGCCTTCTTCTCGGCGTTGGCCCGCTCGCGGCGGCGGCGCTTCTCGTCCGTCTCCCGCTGCAGCACGTACGCGTCCCAGCCGAGGTTGTACTGGTCGAGCTCGCCGCGGTTCGCGTCCAGGTGGAACACCTTGTTCACGGTGGCGCGCAGCAGCTCCACGTCGTGGCTGATGACCACGAAGCCGCCCGGGTACGTCTTGAGGTAGTCGCGCAGCCACGCGATCGAGTCGGCGTCCAGGTGGTTCGTCGGCTCGTCGAGGAGCAGCGTGTCGTTGCCGGAGAACAGGATGCGCGCGAGCTCGACGCGGCGGCGCTGGCCGCCGGACAGCGTGCTCAGCGGCTGGCCGAGCACGCGCTCGTCCAGGCCGAGGTTCGCGGTGATCCGGTGCGCCTCGCTCTCCGCCGCGTACCCGCCGCCGGCGACGAACCGCGCCTCGAGCTTCGGGTAGCGCTCCATCGCCGCCTCGCGCACCGCGTCGTCCGTCGACGCCATGAGACCCTCGGTCTCGCGCATCTGCGCGATGATCCGGTCCAGCCCGCGGGCGGACAGCACCCGGTTCATCGCCAGGTCCGACAGGTCGCCCGAGCGCGGGTCCTGCGGCAGGTAGCCGATGTCGCCGCTGCGGGTGATCTGCCCGCCGGTGGGCAGGGTCTCCCCCGCGAGCGTCTTGGTCAGGGTGGTCTTGCCGGCGCCGTTGCGGCCGACGAGGCCGATCCGGTCGCCCGGCGCCACCCGGAAGGTCGCCTCGGAGAGCAGCACGCGGGCTCCCACGCGCAGCTCGACGCCCTGAACGGTGATCACTCGGTTCCCTGCTCCCTCGTTGTCGTGCACGCACGCGGTCGATGCCGCGCGCCCCGTCGCCGCGGGCCGGCACAAACGTCGCCCATCCTACGAGTCCCAGCGCCCGGACCCCGACCGGAATTCCGCGACGTCGGCCACGCCGCGGGCGCCGCCGGCACGCGAGCTCGCGCGGGTACCCCGCGGCTGCGGAACCCGACAGGGCCGCGCGGGCAGCGTTGGCCTTCCCCGCACGGACCGCCGGGAGCGGGCGGCACTAGCGTGGCGTCCGGCGAGCGCGCCCCGCCGCTCCCCCAGCCGCCCGCACCCCCGCGAGGTCCGATGTCCGAGCACCGCCCCGACGCCGTCCCCGCGGCCGACGCCACCGCACCGGCCGCCCCGGTCCCCGTGGCCCGCGCCTCGGTGGCCACCGACGTCGCGCTGATCGCCACGTTCGCCGCCTTCGTCGCCGTGTGCGCGGTGCTGCCCGCCATCCCGACCGGGGCCCTCGTGCCGATCACCCTGCAGACCTTCGGCGTCGCGCTCACCGGCCTGGTGCTCGGCCCGCGGCGGGGCGCCCTCGCCCTGCTGCTGTACGTGGCCGTCGGCCTGGCGGGCGTCCCCGTGCTGTCCGGCGCGACCGGAGGGCTCGGCGTGCTGGCGTCGCCGTCGGCCGGCTACCTGCTCGCGTTCCCCGCGGCCGCGGCGATCGCCGGCGGGTTCGGGCTGCTGGCCCGCCGCGCGCCCGGCCGGTGGCGGGTGCCCGCGCTGTTCGGCGCGGCCACGGCCGGCTCGCTGCTGGTGATCCACCCGCTCGGCATCGCGGTGATGGGCTGGCGGCTCGGCCTGTCCGCGTCCGAGGCGGTCGCCGCCGGCGCCGTGTTCCTGCCGGGCGACCTGATCAAGAACGCGCTCGCCGCCGTGGTCGCCGCGGCCGCGCTCCGCGCCTTCCCGGACCTGCTGCGCGGCCGGTGATCGAGCTCGACGGCGCGGTCGTCACGGCGTACGCCCCGGGCGAGGCGCGCCGCGGGGCCGAGCGGGTCGTCACCCTGCTGGGCCCGGTGACCGCCACGCTGACCGAGCGCCGGGTGGCGGTCGTCGGCGCGAACGGCTCGGGCAAGTCGACGCTCGCCCGGCTGCTGAACGGCCTGACGCTCCCGTCCGCCGGGTCCGTGCGGGTCGACGGCCTCGACACGGCCCGCGACGGCGCCGCGGTGCGCCGCCGGGTCGGCTTCCTGTTCACCGACCCGGACGCCCAGGTCGTCATGCCCACCCCCGTCGAGGACGTCGCCCTGTCCCTGCGCCGCCTCGGCGTCCCCGGCCGCGAGCGCGACGCCCGCGCCCGGGAGGCGCTCGACCGCGTCGGCCTGGCGTCCCGCGCCGACCTGCCCGTCCGCGCGCTGTCCGGCGGCCAGCGGCAGCTGCTCGCGCTGGCCGCGGTGCTCGCCACCGAACCGGCGGTGCTGGTCTGCGACGAGCCCACCACCCTGCTCGACCTGCGCTGGCGCCGCGTCGTCGACGGCCTGCTCGCCGACCTCCCGCAGCAGGTGGTCCAGGTGACGCACGACCTGGACGCGGCGGCGCGGGCCGACCGGGTGCTGGTCGTCGACGGCGGCCGCGTGGTGCACGACGGCACGCCCGGGTCCGCCCTCGACGCGTACCGCGCGCTGATGGCGGTCGAGCCCGCGTGACCCTCCTCGGCGCGCACCGCACCGCCCGCACCCCGCTCGACCGGGCGCCGGTCGGGGCGAAGCTCGTCGGCCTGGCGCTGCTCGGCGTGGCGGTCGTCGCCACCCGGGGCGTGCCGGCGGCACTCGTGCTGCTGGTCCTCGCGCTCGGCGCGGCCGCCGTCGCGGCGCTCCCCCCGCGCCCGACGCTGCGGGGACTGCTGCCGGTGCTCGTCACGGCGCTGCTGGCGGGCGCCTACCAGGCGTGGGCGCGCGGCTGGGGCCCGGCGGTCGAGGTGGTCGCCGACCTGCTCAGCCTCGTGCTCGGCGCCGCGGTGGTCACCGCCACGACGTCCGCCGACCGGCTGCTCGACGCCCTCGCGCGCGCCGCCCGGCCGCTGCGCCGGGTCGGCGTCCCGCCCGACCTGGTCGCCCTGGCGGTCGCGCTGGTCCTGCGCTCGGTGCCCGAGATCGCCCGCACCGTGCACGAGGTCCGGGACGCGGCGCGCGCCCGCGGGGCCGAGCGCGACCCGCGGGTGTGGCTGACCCCGGCCGTGCTGCGCGTCGTCGGCCGGGCGCGCGACCTCGGCGAGGCGCTGGCCGCGCGCGGCATCGTCGACTGACCGCCCCGGGCGACCCGCGCCGGGCTCGCCGCGCGCCGCCCCGCGCCCCGGGCTACCGTCCCCGGCATGACGTTCCAGGACGGCGGCCGGTTCGAGGGCGGCCGCGTGCAGTCCCGCAGCGGCGGCGGCCGCGGGCGGGGCATCGCGGTGGGCGGCGGCCTCGGCACGTTGGTGCTGGTGGTGGTCGTGACGCTGCTCGGCGGCAACCCGGCGCAGCTGCTGTCCGGCGGGGACGGCGGCTCCGGTGCCGGCTCGCAGGAGCAGGTCGCCCAGATCGGCGACTGCACCGCCGAGCAGGCCAACGCCGAGCGCGAGTGCCGGCTGTCGGCGACGGTCCAGGCGCTCGACGCGTACTGGCAGCGCGCGCTGCCGGAGCTGGCCCAGGACCCGGACGTCGAGCCCGCCGTCGTGTCCTTCCAGGGCGCCACCGAGACCGGCTGCGGCAGGGCGTCGGCGTCGACGGGGCCGTTCTACTGCCCGCCGGACCGCACGATCTACCTCGACCTGTCGTTCTACGACCTGCTCGCCTCGCAGTACGGCGCGCAGGGCGGTCCGCTCGCCGAGGAGTACGTGGTGGCGCACGAGTACGGCCACCACATCCAGCAGCTGACCGGCGTGTTCGACCGCGCGGACCGGTCCGGGACCGGCGACGACTCCGACTCGGTCCGCGTCGAGCTCCAGGCCGACTGCTACGCGGGCCTCTGGGCCGGCGACGCCGCCACGACGGTCGACCCGGACACCGGCGTGACGTTCCTGGAGCCGATCACCGAGGCGCAGCTCGCCGACGCGCTGTCCGCCGCGGCGGCCGTCGGCGACGACCACATCCAGCAGCAGTCGGCCGGCGGGGTGAACCCCGACACCTGGACGCACGGCTCCAGCGAGCAGCGCCAGCGCTGGTTCATGACCGGCTACCGCGACGGCACGGTCCAGTCCTGCGACACGTTCGCGGCCGCCTCGCTCTGAGGCGACAGCCACCCGCTGCCGCACGACCCCGGTCGGTCAGCGGACCCCGGTCTCCCGCAGCCGCGTGAGAACGTCTTCCGCGAGCGCCTCCAGGTACTCGACGGGCGGGGCGTGCCCCGGGTAGTCCGGCCCGAAGACCTGCTCCGTCACCGCCACCGCCTCTCCCGGCGTCGTGATCCCGAGCCGGCGGAACAGCACCACCAGGTCCGGGACGTCACGCTCGCGCCCCGCCAGCATCTTCATCGCGAGGAGGTGCCGCTCCGAGGACAGCAGCACGACGAGGCCCGGCAGGACCAGCTCGGTCGCCTCGCCGTCCTCCGCGGCGGGCAGCACCGCCTCGATGTGGTCGTTGAGCCACTCCGCCGGCAGGCCGTGCCGCTCGGCCACGTCGGCGATCGCGGCACCGAGCTGACCGCGGTCGCTGCGGAAGACGGCGTCCACGTCGCGGGTGACGGTCCGGGCGTCGAGGAGGAGCGCCATGGCCGCGCCTCCCGCCACGTAGATCGTGGCGGTCCAGCCCCGGGCGTGCAGGTAGGCGCCGACCTCGGTGAGGAGGTCGACGATGTCCTGCCGGGAGAGCTCCGGGTCGGGGGCGGTCACGCGGTGCCGAAGTTCCGCGCGTCGAACCAGATCCCCAGCCGAGCGAGCTCGGGCGGGGACTGCTGCACGGCGAAGGCAGCACGCGCCCCGCGACCGCCCGGCCACCACCAGGTGGGGAGCGGGTCGCGTCGGGTCCAGCCGGGTGCTGCTCGGTCCACCAACCGGCACCGGTACCGGACCGCGCCGGCGAGCAGGGCGTCCCAGCGCTCGTCCCCCGTGCTCCCGGGCTCGGCCAGCATGTCGTCCAGCCCATCGAGGGCCGCGACCAGCGGGACCTGGTTCACCCCGTCGAGCAGCACCCGGAGCGCGCGGTCGTCCTCGCCCGCCCGCACCAGCGCCTCCGTCCGCGCGGCGATCTCCGGTGCGGTCGACCACCAGCGGACGCCGCGCCCGCGCTCGGCCGCGATCGTGTCCAGCTCCTCGAACGCCGTGCGGACCGCCCGCATGAACGGGTTCGTGTAGTCCGGGCTCAGCAGCCGACGCCGCCCGTGGGCGACCGTCCGCACCATCCCGTCGGCCGCGAGCCGCGCGACCTCGCGCGTCACCGTCGACTCCGGCCGGCCGAGCGCGCGCGCGAGGTCAGCGGCCGTCCGGGTCCCTGCCGCAGACCGCACCAGCTCGCGCAGCACCTCGCGCTGCACGTCGGTGCGGAACAGCGCGCTCGGGGCGGTGGGGACGGTCACGGCCCCAGGCTATCAACCACAATCCGGGCGATACTCTGCTGATCGGCTTCTCGCTCGCGCTACGTTGCCTTCGTGCTCCGCTGGCCCCGACGCGAACCGACCCGTGTGCCTGAGCTTTCACCTCCGCCGCGAGATCCACGGCTGCGCACGGTGCGCGACCGGGACGACACGTACGACCTGTGCGAGGGGTGCATCTCCACCGAGGGCGGCCGCGCCGCCAGACGCCCACTCGGTGTCGCAACCGCTGCCGTCTTCACGTCCATCTTCGCCGGGTTCGCTTTCCTGAGGCTGGTCCCCCGTTCGTCAAGCGACCCGACCGAGAGCGCGATCCGCCAACAGCTGGACGGCCTCAGCGTCCTGAGCGACACCTTGTCCCACACTGGCTTTCCTGCGCTGAGCGTGGTGGCGGCACTCATCATCGCGGTGGCGCTCTCATTGGTTCAGAGCGCCCGCCGCATCGAGGCGCTCGAGTCCGAGACGCTAGGACGCCAGGGAGTCGTCCAGCTGCACGCGCTCCGTCAGCTCCGCGCGGCAGAGTCGGTCCATCGAGGAGAGATGGCGATCGCTCTGCTCTGCATGGCGGTCACGGCGGTCATCGCGGCTGCAGCGGTCAGGGTGGGAACGGGTGCAGCCCTGCTCGCGATGACGTCGTGCCTCTGCCTCGCGTGGCTGGCGGTCCAGCTCGGACTGGTGCAGGGACAGCAGGTCACGTCGAGTGGGATCAGAGTGGTTCTCGACGCTCCGTTCAGGGCGGCTCTCCGGGATCGTGTGGCCGCGGTGCGGACCGGGCAGCGCTGGGTGCTCGGCGTGTGGTGGGCCGCCTACCTCGCGCCGCTCGCCGTCCTCGTCGCCCTGGCGCCTCCCGGGACCGGCGCCGCGCAGGTCGGCCCAGCGGTGATCTCGGTCCTGCTGTACGGCGCGCTCACAGAAGCAGTCGTGACATGGGTCTCGAGCACCGGGCTGGTGGAGGACGGCTGGGGCCACAGGTTCATGGTGGCGGCCGGCACCTTCATGGGCGTCCTTGTTGCGCTCGCCGTGTCGTTCGCGACGGTAGCGCTGCTCTGGGACGTCGAGTCCGGGGACGTTCCGCTCACCCAGTGGGTGTCGACTCTGGTCTGGTACTCCTGCCTGGGGTTCCCCCTGGCACGAGGCGCCGCCGGCGCCGGGCTTCTTCGCGCCGTGGCGCAACGATCGATCGGCTCCGACCGAACGGCGATCGACGGTGCCGGCGTGTCGACGACGCAGCAGGCAGTGGCCTGGACCGGGGTGGTCCTCGTCGCCTGTGGTGCACCCACGCTGATTGCGCTGGTCGGCGGGGAGCCGGACGCAGGCCTCATCGGCATCGCCCTCGCGGTGCTGCTCGCGCTCACGATGCGGGTGACCGGGTTCGCACTGCACTCCCCGCGCGGAGCCGTCCGCACCGGGGCGCTGGTCATCGGTGGGAGCTTGATCGCCGTCGGCGCCGTCCTCGCCTGGTCGAGCGCCCGCGACCACGCGGCACTAGAGGTCGCGAGCGCTCTCTGCTATCTCGGCGCGGTGACCCTCGCCTGGAGCGACATCGCGTGGGGCTGGCTCGGAGCACGGTGCCGCCAGCTGTTCATCGACCTCCAGGCACGCCGATACCGTTCTGTGGTGCAGGCGTTGGCGACCGAGCAGAGCGCGCCCCGACGCTTGACCTGCGACGTCCCCGGGTGCCTGAACGAACGTCGCGCCCCGGACGCACAAGCGCCGAGATAGGTCCTCCCACGCCACGTAGGGCCGTCCACGGTCCTACGTCGGCGCGGAGGTCCTACCTCGACGTCTGACTGCTCGGCCGAGCCCGCAGGCTCAGATGTTGAAGCCCAGCGCCCGCATCATCGCGCGGCCGTCGTCCGTGATCTTCTCCGGGCCCCACGGCGGCATCCAGACCCAGTTGATCCGCACCGAGTCGACGAGCCCTTCCAGCGAGGTGCCCGCCTGGTCCTCGATGACGTCCGTCAGCGGGCACGCCGCCGAGGTGAGCGTCATGTCGATGACGACGTTGCGGCCCTGCTCGATCGCGATGCCGTAGACCAGGCCGAGGTCGACGACGTTCACGCCGAGCTCGGGGTCGATGACGTCGCGCAGCGCCTCCTCGACGTCGGCGGCGTTCACGGGCGCCGGCGCGGCGCCGTCCTGCTGCGGGGACACCGTGGTGTCGCTCATCGCCCCTCCTCGGGGTTCGTGGTCGTCACGGAGGCCTGCGCCACCGCGTCCTTCATGGCCGCCCAGCCGAGCAGGGCGCACTTGATGCGGGCCGGGTACCGGGCGACGCCGACGAACGCGACGGCGTCCTCCATCTCCTCGGCGAGGCCGTCGCCCTCGAACTTCTCGGGCAGCACGCCGCGGGAGTCCATGAGCTCGCGGAAGTCGTCGGACAGCGCGAGCGCGTGCTCGACGGACCCGCCGGCGACGGCCTGCGACATCACGGACGCGGACGCCTGCGAGATCGAGCAGCCCTGGCCGGTCCAGGTGAGCTCGCCGATGACCGGCGCGCCCGACGCGTCGGCGTCCAGGCGCACGCGCAGCGTCACCTCGTCCCCGCAGGTGGGGTTCACGTGGTGGACCTCGACGTCGTACGCCTCCTGCGCCCCGCGGTGGGCGGGGTGCTTGGCGTGGTCGAGGATCAGCTGCTGGTACAGCTGCTCCATGCCGGTGCTCATGCGGTGCGGCTCTCGCTTCCTCGGGTGGCTCGTCGTCCCAGTATCAGTCGGTCAGTCCGAAGAACGTCCGGACCCCCGCCAGTGCTTCCCGGAACACCGCGATCTCCTCGTCCGTCGTGTAGACGGCCGCCGACGCGCGGGCGGTCGCGGCGACGCCGAACCGGCGGTGCAGCGGCTGCGCGCAGTGGTGGCCCACCCGCACGGCCACGCCGCGGTCGTCGAGCACCTGGCCGACGTCGTGCGCGTGCACGCCGTCGACGACGAACGACACCGTCGCGAGCCGGTCCACGTTCTCGGTGGGGCCGATGACCCGGACGCCGGGGACCGAGGCCACTGCGTCGAGCAGCAGCCCGGCGAGGTGCCGCTCGTGCGCGGCGACCGCGTCCATGCCGAGCTCGGCGAGGTACGTCGCGGCGGCGCCCATGCCGACGGCCTGGGACACCATCTGCGTGCCGGCCTCGAACCGGCGCGGCGGCGGCGCGTAGGTGGTCTGCTCCATCGTGACGACCTCGACCATCGAGCCGCCGGTCGTGACGGGCGGCATGGCCTCGAGCAGCTCGCGGCGGCCGTACAGCGCGCCGACGCCGGTGGGGCCGAGCATCTTGTGCCCGGAGAACGCGGCGAAGTCGACGCCCAGCGCGGCCAGGTCGACCGGCAGGTGCGGCACGCTCTGGCAGGCGTCGAGCACGGTCAGGGCGCCCACCTCGCGGGCCCGGGCCACGAACGGCGCGACGTCGGTGACGGCGCCGGTGACGTTCGAGGCGTGCGTGAACGCGAGCACCTTCGTCCGGTCGGTCACGACGGTGCCGAGCTCGTCCGCCCGGATGCGGCCGTCGTCGTCCACGCCGAGCCAGCGGAGGGTGGCGCCGGTGCGGGCCGCGAGCTCCTGCCACGGCACGAGGTTCGCGTGGTGCTCGGCCTCGGTCACGACGATCTCGTCGCCGGGCGCCAGCGCGAACCGCTGCGCCGCCGCTCCCCCGCGCCCGAGCGTGGCGTTCGACATCGCGTAGGCGACGAGGTTGAGCCCGGCGGTGGCGTTGGAGGTCCAGACGATCTCGTCGTCGTGCACGCCGACGAACGAGGCGACCTCGTGCCGGGCGGTCTCGAAGGCCTCGGTGGCCTCCTCGGCGAGCTGGTGCGCGCCGCGGTGCACGGCGGCGTTCCGCTGGGTGTAGAAGTCCTGCTCCGCGTCGAGGACGACCTCGGGCTTCTGCGAGGTCGCGCCGGAGTCGAGGTAGACCAGCGGCCGCCCGTCGCGGACGGTCCGCTGCAGCAGGGGGAAGTCCGCGCGCACGGCGGCCAGCTCGGCGGCGTCCAGCGTCCGCCCCTGCCCGTCCTGCGCGGCCCGGTCCAGCGTGTCGGTCATCTCGGTGTCCTCGTCGTCGTGCGTCGTGGCCTGGCGCCCGGTCGCCCTCCGGGGTGCGGGACCCGGGGCGGCGGCGGTCCGGCCGCCGCCCCGTGGGCCTCGCGGGTGGTGCGAGACCGTCAGGCGGAGGCGCCCGAGGTCAGGAACCGGTCGTAGCCCTCGTTCTCGAGGCGCTCGGCGAGCTCGGGCCCGCCCTCCTCGGCGATCCGGCCGTCGACGAACACGTGCACGAAGTCCGGCTGGATGTACCGCAGGATGCGCGTGTAGTGCGTGATGAGCAGCACGCCCACGTCGGTCGACTCCTTGGCGCGGTTCACGCCCTCGGAGACGATGCGCAGCGCGTCGACGTCGAGGCCGGAGTCGGTCTCGTCGAGGATCGCGAACTGGGGCTTCAGGAGCTCCATCTGCAGGATCTCGTGGCGCTTCTTCTCGCCGCCGGAGAAGCCCTCGTTGACCGAGCGCTCGGCGAACGAGGAGTCCATGCGCAGGCGCTCCATGGCGCCGTCGACGTCCTTGATCCAGGTGCGGAGCGCGGGCGCCTCGCCGTCGATCGCGGTCTTGGCGGTGCGCAGGAAGTTCGACACCGAGACGCCGGGGACCTCGACCGGGTACTGCATGGCGAGGAACAGGCCGGCGCGGGCGCGCTCGTCGGCCGACATGGCGACGAGGTCCTCGCCGTCGAGCGTGACGGTGCCGGAGGTGATCTCGTACTTCGGGTGCCCGGCGAGCGAGTAGGCCAGCGTGGACTTGCCGGAGCCGTTCGGGCCCATGATGGCGTGCGTCTCGCCGCTGTTGATGGTCAGGTCGACGCCGCGGAGGATCGGCTTCGGACCCTCCTTCGTCTCGACGCTGACGTGCAGGTCGCGGATCTCCAGGGTGGGCATGGGGTTCTCCTCGGGAAAGCTCAGGCAGCGCCGTCGACGTCGACGAGCACGCGCTCGCCGTCGACGGTCAGGGGGTAGACGGGGACGGGGCGGACGGCCGGGGGGCCCAGCGGCTCGCCGGTGCGCAGGTCGAACCGCGACCCGTGCAGCCAGCACTCCACGGTGCAGCCCTCGACCTCGCCGTCGGACAGCGAGACCGCGCCGTGCGAGCAGATGTCGCTGATGGCGTGCAGCGCGCCGTCCTCGTCGCGGACGACCGCGACCTCGACGGGACCGTTCTCGCCCTCGAGCTCGACACGGAACGTGCCGGCCTCGGGGACGTCGGACGTCATGCAGGCGAGCTGTGCGGTCATGCGGGCTCGTCCGCGGAGGCGACGGAGGCGGGCTCGTTCAGGATCGCGCGCTCGGCGTCGGTCTCGTCGGTGACGTCGGAGGCGAGGTCGCCGCCGGACACCGCCGCCGCGCCCTGGAACTCCGTCATCGACTGCGCCAGCTCGGCCTCGATCGCGGTGATGAGCCGCTCCTCGACCTCGGGCACGCCGATCTGGTGGATCAGCTCGGCGAAGAAGCCGCGCACGACCAGGCGGCGGGCGTCCGTCTCCGGGATGCCGCGCGAGCGCAGGTAGAACAGCTGCTCGTCGTCGAACCGGCCCGTGGCGCTGGCGTGGCCCGCGCCCTCGATGAGGCCCGTCTCGATCTCGAGGTTCGGCACCGAGTCCGCGCGCGCGCCGTCCGTGAGGACCAGGTTGCGGTTGAGCTCGTAGGTGTCGGTGCCCTCGGCCTCCTTGCGGATCAGCACGTCGCCGACCCACACGGTGTGCGCGCCCTCGCCCTGCAGGGCGCCCTTGTAGGTCACGCGCGACTTGCAGTTCGGGACCGCGTGGTCGACGAATAGCCGCTGCTCCTGGTGCTGGCCGGCGTCGGCGAAGTATACGCCGAGCATCTCGACCGAGCCGCCCTCGCCCGCGAACTCCGCGTCCGGGGTGAGCCGGACGACGTCGCCGCCGAGCGTCACCACGATGTGCTTGACCGTGGCGTCGCGGCCGAGCTTCACGCGGTGCGCCGCGTTGTGCACGGCGCCCTCGGCCCAGTCCTGCACGGAGACGACCGTCAGGTGCGCGCCGTCCTCCGCCACGACCTCGACGGTCTCGGTGAGCAGCGCGGACCCGACGTGGTCGATGACGACCGTCGCCTGGGACATCGGCTTGGCGTGCACCAGCAGGTGGCTGCCGGTGGGCTCCAGCTGCCCCTCGACGCCCTCGACCCGCACCGAGGTCACCGTCGACGCGACGGCCTCCTGCGGCACGGTCACGACGGTGGCGCGCGGGAACGAGGCCCACGCGACGGCCGCGGCGCGGTCGCCCGGCTCGCCGGCGAGACCCAGGCGGGCGTCGTCGCGGTCCACGATCTCGACCTCGACCTCGGGCGCGTTCACGACCGTGGTGAGGACGCCGTGGCCCGTGAGCCGGCCCGTCTCCGGGGCGAACAGCGGGGCGAGCCGGTCGACCGGCGAGAACCGCCACTCCTCCTCGCGCCCGTTCGGCACCGAGAAGTCCGCGACCTCGAACGAGGTGGCGCGGGCCGCACGCGACGACTGCGGCACCTCGGCGACGCCGTGGCTGTGCGCCTCGTCGGCCGTCGCGCGGGAGTGGTCGGTGGAGAGACCGGGGGTCTCGGGTGTGGTGGTCGACATCAGCCGACGGCCCCTTCCATCTGCAGCTCGATCAGGCGGTTCAGCTCGAGGGCGTACTCCATGGGGAGCTCGCGCGCGATGGGCTCGACGAACCCGCGCACGATCATGGCCATGGCCTCGGTCTCGGTCATCCCGCGGGACATCAGGTAGAACAGCTGGTCCTCGCTCACGCGGGACACCGTCGCCTCGTGACCCATCGACACGTCGTCCTCGCGGACGTCGACGTACGGGTAGGTGTCCGAGCGCGAGATCTGGTCGACGAGCAGGGCGTCGCACAGGACGTTGCTGGCGGAGTGGCTCGCGCCCTCCAGCACCTGGACCAGGCCGCGGTACGAGGTCCGGCCGCCGCCGCGGGCCACCGACTTCGACACGATCGACGACGAGGTGTGCGGCGCGGCGTGCACCATCTTGCAGCCGGCGTCCTGGTGCTGGCCCTCGCCCGCGAAGGCGATGGACAGCGTCTCGCCGCGGGCGTGCTCGCCCAGCAGGTAGATCGCCGGGTACTTCATGGTGACCTTGGAGCCGATGTTGCCGTCGACCCACTCCATCGTCGCGCCCTCGGCCGCGGTCGCCCGCTTGGTCACGAGGTTGTAGACGTTGTTCGACCAGTTCTGGATCGTCGTGTACCGCACGCGGGCGTTCTTCTTCACGATGATCTCGACGACCGCGGAGTGCAGCGAGTCCGACTGGTAGATCGGCGCGGTGCAGCCCTCGACGTAGTGCACGTACGAGCCCTCGTCCGCGATGATCAGCGTCCGCTCGAACTGACCCATGTTCTCGGTGTTGATCCGGAAGTAGGCCTGCAGCGGGATCTCGACGTGCACGCCCGGCGGCACGTAGACGAACGAGCCGCCCGACCACACCGCGGTGTTGAGCGACGCGAACTTGTTGTCGCCCGGGGGGATGACCGAGCCGAAGTACTGCTCGAACAGCTCCGGGTACTCGCGCAGGCCGGTGTCGGTGTCGACGAAGATGACGCCCTGCGCCTCCAGGTCCTCGCGGATCTGGTGGTAGACGACCTCGGACTCGTACTGCGCGGCGACGCCGGCGACGAGGCGCTGCTTCTCGGCCTCCGGGATGCCCAGGCGGTCGTAGGTGTTCTTGATGTCCTCCGGGAGCTCCTCCCAGGACGTCGCCTGCTTCTCCGTCGACCGGACGAAGTACTTGATGTTGTCGAAGTCGATGCCCGACAGGTCCGCGCCCCACCAGGGCATCGGCTTCTTGTCGAACAGGCGCAGCGCCTTCAGGCGGGTCTTCAGCATCCACTCGGGCTCGTTCTTGAGCGCCGAGATGTTGCGCACCACGTCCTCCGACAGGCCGCGCTGCGCCGTGGCGCCCGCGTCGTCGGCGTCGTGCCAGCCGTAGCCGTAGTTGCCGATCGAGGCGATGGCCTCGTCCTGGCTCATCGGCTCGGCCGCTACCGGGCGGCCGGGGTCCGTCGTCGTCATCTCATCGTCCTTCCGCGGGTGCACGGGGGTCGGGGGCAGGTCGGTCAGTCCGTCGTCGTCGGCCGGCGGACCGGCACGATCGGGATGTTCGTGGTGCAGACGTGGCCGCCGCGGGCCAGCGTCGCGAGCCGCTGCACGTGCACCCCGAGCATGCGGGAGAAGGCGTGCGCCTCCGCCTCGCAGAGCTCGGGGAACTCGCGCGCGACGTCCTGCACCGGGCAGTGGCCCTGGCACAGCTGGATGGCGTGGCCGCCGGGCACGGGGCGCGCGGTGGCCGCGAAGCCGTCGACCGCGAGGCCGTCGGCGAGCACCTGCGCCCGGCGGACCGGGTCGTCGCCCGCCTCCGCCAGCGCGTCGGCGTGCCGGACCTCGAGGTCGCGGACCCGCTTCTCGGCGAAGCTGCGCACCGCGTCCGCGCCGCCGATCTCGGCGACGAACCGCAGCGCCTGCGACGCGAGCTCTGAGTACTGCTGGCTGAGCGCCGCCTGCCCTGCCGCGGTCACGACGTACCGCTTGGCGGGGCGGCCGCGGCGCGCGGGCCCGACGGCGCCGCCGTCGTGCACGCCGATCTGCTGCTCGCCCTCCAGCACCGCGAGGTGCCGGCGGACGGCCGCGGCGGTCAGGTCGAGCTCCGCGGCCAGCTCGGCGGCGGACACCGGGCCGTCGGCGGCGATCAGGTCGAGCACCCGGCGGCGGGTGCCGGCCTCGGCCTCGGACTCGTGCTCCGCGGGGCGGGCGGGGCGCCCGGACGCGTCGGTGGCCTCGGTGACGCAGTCGGCCTCCGGCACGGCGGCGGTCCCCGGCGTGCTCGCGCTCATGGCACACACCTCCGGTTCGCTGCTGCACGGCTGGGTCGCGGGGCGCGCCGCCGTGGTCCGGGGCCGGTCCCGCGGAGCCCCCACGAGGGCTCCCGATATCGGCAACATCCTTGTTGCCGAAATAAGTCCTGGCAAGCAAGGTCTGCCTCACCACACCCCGCCCCGGGCCGGGACCCCTACACTCGCGGGGTGCTCGGCCAGTCCTCCTCCCCGCCCGCCGTCGAGGTGCGTGGGCTCGTCAAGCGGTACGACGGCCGCGCGGTCGTCGACGGGCTCGACCTGCACGCGTCCCCCGGACGGGTGACCGCGGTGCTCGGTCCGAACGGTGCGGGCAAGACCACCACCGTGGAGTGCTGCGAGGGGCTGCGCACCCCGGACGCCGGCACCGTCCGCGTGCTGGGGCTCGACCCGGTCGCCGACGCGGCCGCGCTGCGCCCGCGGGTCGGCGTGATGCTGCAGGACGCGGGGCTCCCGACCGGCGTGCCCGCGCTCGGCGTGCTGCGGCACGTCGCCGAGATGTACGCCCGGCCCCGGGACGTCGGCGAGCTCGCCGAGCGGCTCGGCCTCACCCCGTTCGCCCGGACGACGGTGCGCCGGCTGTCCGGCGGCCAGCGGCAGCGGCTCGCGCTGGCGACCGCCGTGGTGGGGCGCCCGGACGTCGTGTTCCTGGACGAGCCGTCGGCGGGGATGGACCCGCAGGCGCGGCGCGCCGTGTGGTCGCTCGTCGAGGAGCTGCGGTCCGACGGCGTCGCGGTGCTGCTGACGACCCACCTGATGGACGAGGCGGAGGCCCTCGCCGACGAGGTCGCGGTCGTCGACCACGGGCGCGTCATCGCGCACGGCTCGGTGCCGGCGCTGCTGGCCGGGGCCGACTCCTCGACGCTGACGTTCCGGGCCGCGCCGGGGCTCGACCTCGCCGCGCTCGGCGCCGCGCTCACGCCGGCGGGGGCCGCGACGGTCGCCGCCGTGACGGAGACGGGCCCCGGTTCCTACGCCGTCGACTCCCCCGCCACCCCGGCCCTGGTGGCCGCGCTCGCCGCGTGGTGCGCCGACCGCGACGTGCTGCTGGCCCGGGTCGACGTCGGACGCCGCACCCTCGAGGACGTCTTCCTCGACCTGACCGGACGGAACCTGCGATGACCGCGCCCGCCGCCGCCCCCGGGGCCGACCGCGCCGCGCCGGCCGGGCGCCGCGTCCGCGCCCAGGCGCGGTTCGAGACCCTGGCCGTGCTGCGCAACGGCGAGCAGCTGCTCGTCACGCTGATCATCCCGGTGGTGGCGCTGGTCGCCCTGGGACGGGGGTCGTTCCTCGACATCGGCGTCGGCGACGCCGACCGGATCGACGTGGTCACCCCCGGCGTCCTCGGCCTGGCGGTCATGGCGGGCTCGTTGACCTCCCAGGCGATCGCGACCGCGTTCGACCGGCGCAACGGCGTGCTGCGGCTGCTCGCCACGACGCCGCTCGGGCGCGGCGGCCTGCTGGCGGGCAAGGCGCTGGCGGTGCTCGCCGTCGCCGCGCTGCAGGTGGCCGTGGTCGGCGCGGTCGGGCTCGCGCTGGGGTGGCGGCCCGAGCCGGCCGGCATCCCGGGCGCGGTCCTCGCGCTGCTGCTCGGCGTCGCCGCGTTCACGGCGCTGGCGCTGCTGCTCGCGGGCACGCTGCGCGCGGAGGCGGTGCTGGCGGTCGCGAACCTGCTGCTGGTGGTGCTCGCGGTCGTCGGCGGCCTGGTGCTGCCCGTGGCGGACCTGCCCGGGTGGTGGGCGTCCGTCGCGGAGTGGCTGCCGCCGGGGGCGCTGGGCGAGGCCCTGCGCGCATCGCTCGTCGACGGGGCCTTCCCGGCCGCGCACCTGGCGGCGCTGGCCGTGTGGGCGCTGGTCCTCGCCGCGGCGGTGCGCCGCTGGTTCCGCTGGTCCTCCTGACGCCCGCCGCAGGGGCGGGGCGCGTGACCAAGACCTCGTGAGCGCGCGCACGAGCGCGGCGCGCCGGACCGTAGGCTGGTCGCCGTGAGCCCCGACGTCGCCGCCGCCCCCGTCAGCCCCGCGCCCACCCGGTTCGCGGCGTGGCGGGAGCGCCTGACCTACCCGGTCCTCGTGGCGAACCTGGTGGCGCAGATCGGGATCGTCGTCACGGGCGGCGCCGTCCGGCTGACCGGCTCCGGCCTCGGCTGCTCGACGTGGCCGCAGTGCGAGCCCGGGCAGTTCACCGCCGCGTTCCACCCGGAGACGACGTACCACCAGTACGTCGAGTTCGGGAACCGCACCCTGACCGGCGTCCTCGGCGTCATCGCGGTCGCCGTCGCGCTCCTCGTCTGGTTCGACCGCGACCGGTCCCCCGCCTACCGCTGGCTCGGGTTCGCGCCGCTGGCGGGGGTCGTGGCGCAGGCGCTCATCGGCGGCGTCGTCGTCCTGCTGCACCTGCACCCGGCGTGGGTGAGCCTGCACTTCCTGGTGTCGATGGCGCTGGTCGCGGCCTCGACGCTGCTGGTGCACCGCAGCCGCGAGGGCGACGGGCCGCGGATCCCCGTCGTCGGACCGTGGTCCCGGCGGCTCGCACCCGTGCTCGCCGTGCTGGTGGGCGTCGTCCTCACGCTCGGCGTCGTCACCACGGGCGCCGGGCCGCACTCGGGCGACGAGGAGGTCGGCTACCGGATCGCCGTCGACCCGTACCTGATGGCCCGCGTGCACGCCGCGTCCGTGTGGCTGTTCGTCGCCGTGCTCGGCGCGCTGCTGTGGCTGAACCGGCGCGGGCCGCGCCTGCTGCGCCGCCGCGGCTGGGTGATGGTCGGGCTCGTCGTGCTGCAGGGCGTCATCGGGTACGTCCAGGTCGCGACCGACCTGCCGATCCTGCTGGTGCTGCTGCACATGCTGGGCGCGGCGCTGCTCGCCGCCGGGACGACGCGGTACCTGCTGACGTTCCGCACCCGCGCCTGACGGGCCTCAGCCCGCCGCCACCAGCGGTACCCCTGCGTCCGCGAGCGCCCGCGCCGCCGGGTCCGCGGGGTCGACGTCGGTGACCACCCCGGCCACCTCGTCGAGCGGCAGTACCCGGAACGGCGACGCGGCGCCGATCTTCTCCGCGCTGGCCAGCACGTAGGTGTCCCCCGCGCGCCGGGCGAGCGCCCGCTTGGTCGCGGCCTCCTCGGCGTCGCCGGTGGTCAGACCCGCCTCCGGGTGCACGCCGGTGACGCCGAGCAGGAACACGTCCGCCCACACGCCCGCGGCCGCCTCGGCGAGCATCGCCCCGGACGCCACGACCGAGTGCTTGAACAGCCGGCCGCCGAGCACCAGCACCTCGACCGTCGGGTGCTCCGCGAGCGCCGCGGCGACCGTCGGGCTGTGCGTCACGACCGTCGCCCGCAGGTCCGGCGGCAGCGCCCGGGCGACCGCGAGCGCCGTGGTCCCGCCGTCGAGGATCGCCGTGCCGCCCGGGCGGACCAGCGCCGCCGCCCGGCGCGCCACCCGGTCCTTGTTCTCGACGGCGACCGTGCGCCGGCCCGCGTAGTCCGCCACCGCGGGCGACACCGGCAGCGCACCCCCGTACACCCGCTGGCACAGGCCCGCGGCCGCCATCTCGCGCAGGTCGCGCCGCACGGTGTCCTCCGAGAGCCCGAGCCGCTCCGCGGCGTCCTTGGCGACGACGCGCCCCTCGGTGCGCAGCACGCGCAGCAGCTCGTCCCGTCGCTGTGCCGGCAGCATCGCGATCTCCTCGGTGGTCGCCCGGTGTTTCCTGGTGCCGTCTAGTCTTGCACGGTTTTGCGCGTTATGGTCGGTGGCATGACCGCACAGCTGATCCTCATCGCCGGCCCCTACCAGTCCGGCACGGGCGGCGACCCCGCCGCGATGGCCGCCAACCTCCGCCGCCTCGAGGAGGCGGCCTGGCCGATCTTCGAGCGCGGGCACGTGCCGATGATCGGCGAGTGGGTCGCGCTGCCCGTGCTCGCGAGCATGGGGGCGGACGGGCCGACCGACCCCCGCGCGCAGGACGTGCTCTACCCCACCGCCGAGCGGCTGCTCGCCCACTGCGACGCGGTCCTGCGGCTGCCCGGTGCGTCGACCGGCGCCGACAACGACGTCGCGATCGCGCGGCGACGCGGGATCCCGGTGTACACGTCCGTCGAGGACATCCCGCGGGCCGCGGCGGCCTGACCGGAGCGGGACGGCGGCCCGGGCGCCGCGGGACCCGCCCGGCCGCCCGGGCCACCCGGCTCGCGCCACCCCGCCCGACATGCGGACACCCGCGGGCGGGTCCGCGACCAGGACGTACGCTCGCGCCATGGATCCGATGAGCAACCGGGGCTGCGCCCCGCGCCGGGGGCCCGGGGCCTGACCCCGGCACGCCCGGCGCTCGCGTCGGCGTGCCGCCCAGGCACCCCGACCACCGCCCGCCGCCGCACCGGCGGGCCGTCCCGCTGAGGACCCCCATGCTCTCGTTCCCCCTCGGCGCGCGCCCGCGCGCCCTCACCGCCGCCGCCCTCGTCCTGGTCGGCTCCGCGTCCGTGCAGGTCTCGGCCGCGCTCGCGTCGTCCGCCTTCGGCTCGCTCGGGACGCTCGCCGTGTCCGGCTACCGCATGACGGCGGCCGCGCTCGTCCTGCTCCTGCTGACCCGGCCCGCCCTGCGCGGGCGCAGCCGGTCGCAGTGGGCGGGCATCGCCCTGTACGGCGTGGCGATGGCCGCGATGAACGTGCTGTTCTACGCGGCGCTCGACCGCATCCCGCTCGGGGTGGCCGTCACCCTGGAGTTCTGCGGGCCGCTCGCCGTCGCCGCCCTGGCGTCCGCCGGCCGCGCGCGGCTGCTGCCGTTCGTCGCGCTGGCCGGCGTGGTCCTGGTCGTCGGGACACCCACCGGCGGGCTCGACCCGGTCGGTGTCGCGCTGGGCCTCGGCGCGGCCGCGGCCTTCGGCGGCTACACCGTGCTCGCGGGCCGCGTCGGCTCCGGGTCTGGCGGGCTCGGCGACCTCGCGCTGTCGGTCGCGGTCGGCGCCCTGCTGCTGTCGCCGTTCCAGGTCGCGCAGGCGCCGGCGCTCGAGCGCGGGCACGTCGCCCCGCTCGTCCTGTCCGGGCTGATCGGCGTCGCCCTGGCGTTCTCGCTCGACTTCCAGGCCGCCCGGCTCGCCGGCACGCGCGTGGTGGGCACGTTGTTCGCGGTCGACCCCGCGATGGCGGCGCTGGTGGGGGCGGTCGCGCTCGGCGACCGGCTGCCCGTGGCGGCGCTCGGCGGCATCGCCCTGGTCGTGCTGGCCGGCGCGGGGGCGGTCTGGTCGGCGGGCCGCCGGGACCGGGCCGCCGCGCCGAGCCCTGCGGCGACCCCGGTGCCGCTGGACTGACCCGCGGGGCGCCCGCGCACCGGACGCCCGTGCACCGGGCGCCCGGACACCGCGCCCCGCACGATCGCACCACGCCAGGGCGCGGCTCGGGAGCGCGGCCGACGCCTTCCGGCCCGGCCGGCGGCGACCTCCGTCGGCCGGGCCGGAACACGGCGGCGCCCCGGGCGACCGGCGCGCCGGGCCGACCCGGGGCCCACCCGGGCGTTGCTCCGTCCGGGTGATGCGGCACCGACGCCGGGATGCGCTTCCCGGCGGGCTGACCAGCGGCAGGACGGTGCGGCGCGCGCCGCATCGCGCGACCCCGCCGGACGATTGATCATTCATCTACCAGTCCGGAACGCCCTCCGTGCCGAATGGACGGGTGAGCCCCGCTGCAGCCGACCGGCGGGCGCGACCCTCCCCGCAGCATCGGAGCCCTCATGACCGCCCTCGCCGACGCCCCCCGGACCGCGACCGCCCAGCTGGGCGAGCCCCTCAGCCCCCGCGAGCGCATCGTGCTCGCCGAGCTGGCAGAGGACGTCACGCTCGAGGACATCGCCCGCAAGCTGTTCGTCTCGCGCAACACGGTGAAGACCCAGGTGCGGTCGATCTACCGCAAGATCGGCGCGTCCACCCGCGCGGAGGCCGCCGCCTGGGCGGAGGCCGCGGGCCTGCACTGACCCGCGCCGCCGCCCTCACCTGCGGCGCCGTCCGCCCGCTCCGTCCCGCCGGCCGCGGACCGCGCGGGCCTCTTCTGGTGTGTCGTACATCACATCTACGCTCGCTCCATGGAACAGGCGATCGAGGCCCACGGGCTCGTCAAGCGCTACAAGGGCGTCACCGCCCTCGACGGCGTCGACCTCACGGTGCCGGCCGGCACCGTCCTCGGCTTGCTCGGCCCCAACGGGGCCGGCAAGACCACCATCGTCCGCGTCCTGTCGACACTGCTGCGGCCCGACGCCGGCACCGCGCGGGTCGTGGGCGTCGACGTGCTCGCCCGGCCGGCCGAGGTCCGGCGGCACATCGGCCTGTCGGGCCAGTACGCCGCCGTGGACGAGTACCTGTCGGGCTACGAGAACCTCGACATGATCGGCCGGCTCTACCACCTGGGTGCCCGCCGGTCCCGCGAGCGGGCGCGCGAGCTGCTCGCGTCGTTCCGCCTGGAGGACGCGGCGGACCGGCCGACCAAGACGTACTCGGGCGGCATGCGGCGCCGGCTCGACCTGGCGGGCGCGCTCGTCGCCGACCCGCCCGTGATCTTCCTCGACGAGCCCACCACCGGCCTGGACCCGCGCGGGCGCACCGAGATGTGGGACGTCATCCAGACGCTGGTCGCCGGCGGCACCACCCTGCTGCTGACGACGCAGTACCTGGAGGAGGCCGACGTGCTCGCGGACGAGATCGTCGTCATCGACCACGGCCGGATCATCGCCCAGGGCACCGCGGACCAGCTCAAGCGCCAGGTCGGCGGCGAGCGCCTGGAGCTCACCGTCGCGGACGTCGCGCTGCTCGCCGGCGTCGAGGAGGCGCTCGCCCCGCTCGGCGTCGGGCGGCCCACCGTGGACGACGGCCGCCGGTCGTTCGTCATGCCGGTGTCCGGCGGGCCCGAGGTGCTGAGCGAGGCCCTGCGGCGGCTCGACGAGCGCCAGGTCCGCCTGGAGGACGTCGGCCTGCGCCGCCCGACCCTGGACGACGTGTTCCTCGCCCTGACCGGCAAGACCGCGGAGCAGGACGGCAACCCCGACCCGAAGGCAGGTGCGTGATGCCGGTGCCCCCCGTGATCGCGGACGCCTCCGTGGTCGCCAAGCGCAACATCATCAAGATCAAGCGGGTGCCCGACCTGCTGGTCTTCACCACCCTGTCCCCCATCATGTTCGTCCTGCTGTTCTCCTACGTGTTCGGCGGGGCGATCGACCAGCAGGGCGGCGGCCAGGCCTACCGGGAGTTCCTCATCGCGGGGATCTTCGCCCAGACCGTGATCTTCGGGGCGACCGTCACCGGGGCCGCCCTCGCGGAGGACCTCAAGAAGGGCATCCTCGACCGGTTCCGGTCGCTGCCCATGGCGCCGTCGGCGGTGCTCACCGGTCGCACGTTCTCCGACGTGGTGAACAACGTCATCGTGCTGATCGTGATGGGCCTGACCGGGTTGGTCGTCGGCTGGCGGATCCGGTCGTCGGTGCTCGACGCCCTGGCGGGGTTCGGCCTGCTGCTGGTGTTCGCCTACGCGATCAGCTGGATCATGGCCTGGATCGGGATGCTCGTCCCGAGCCCCGAGGTGGTGAACAACGCCTCGTTCATCGTGATCTTCCCGCTGACGTTCGTCGCGAACACGTTCGTCCCGCTCGACACCCTGCCGGCACCGCTCCAGACGTTCGCGGAGTGGAACCCGGTGTCGGCGGTGACCCAGGCGGCGCGGGAGCTGTTCGGCAACATCCCGCCCGGGGTGCCCGAGCCGACCGCGTGGCCGCTGCAGCACCCCGAGGTGTACACGCTCATCTGGTCGGCGCTCTTCCTCGTCGTGTTCGTGCCGCTCGCCAACGCGCAGTACCGGGTGTCGACCAGCCGCTGAGGCCGTGGGCGGACCCGGCTCCCGAACGGGTCCGACCGCGGGTGGATGCCCGGGACCCGCGGCGCTGGCACCGTGGCTGCGGGTCGCCGGGCAGGCCGGCGTGCCCGCCGTCGAGAAGAGCAGGTCGCGCCGTGTTCCGCCAGGTCCCCGTCCTCCCCGTCGTCGTCCCCCTGGCCGCGGCCGCCCTCGCGGTGCTGCTGGCCGTCCTCGCCCGACGCGGGCGGCTCACCGCGCCCCGGGCCGCCGTGGCCGTCGCGCTCTGCGTCTACGGGGCGGGGATCGTGGCGAACACGGTGTTCCCGATCTTCCTGGACAAGCCGCGCGCGCACGCGCCGTGGGACGGCCACCTCACGCTGGAGCTGCTCGTCGACTACGGGCTGGCCGACGCGCTCACGAACGTCGCCGTCTTCGTGCCCCTCGGGGTGCTGGTGCCGCTGCTCGTCGCGCGGGCGTCGTGGCCGCGCGTCGTGCTGGTGGCGGTGGCGGTCAGCCTCGGCATCGAGGTCAGCCAGCTGGTCACGGCCCACCTCCTCGGGGGCGGGCACCTCGCCGACGTGAACGACCTGCTGTTCAACGTCCTGGGCGGTGCGCTCGGCTACGGCCTGCTCCGCGCCGGCACGCGCGTCCCGCGGCTCGCGGCCCTGGTCGACCGGTTCCGCTGGTCCGACCCGGCTCCCGCCGACGCCCGCGCCGGCGGTGCGCGCGCCGCCGGTCCGGTCGTCGCGGCGGCCGCGCACCGGGACTAGACGGACCCGCCGACCCGCCGGCCCTTGCGCGCGTAGAGCGCCTCGTCCGCGCGGGCCAGCGCCGCGCGCACCGGCTCGTCGCCGTCGGCCTGCGCCACGCCGTGGCTCCACGTCGGGTCGCCCGCGGCGTGCCGCTGCCCGGCCGCGGCCACCCAGCCCTCCGCGGCCGCCGCGTCCCGGCCGGCGAGCACCACCGCGAACTCGTCGCCGCCGATCCGGCCGATGAGGTCACCGTCGCGGAGCCCGTCGCGCCACCCGCGCACCAGGCGGACCAGCACCTCGTCGCCGGCGGCGTGCCCGAGGGTGTCGTTGACGACCTTGAAGTCGTCGACGTCCAGGCACACCACCGACGCCGGCCTGCCGCGGCGGGCCGCGTCGTGCAGCAGCAGGGCGGCGCGCTCGTCGAACGCGGCGCGGGTCAGCGCCCCCGTCAGGTCGTCGGTGGTCGCGAGCAGCCGGAGGCGCTGGAGCAGGTACGTGACGAGGCCGCTCATCACGACGGTGGTCACCGCGAGGACGAGCCACGTGACCGGGCGGAACGGCACCGGGGAGGCGAGCATGGCGAGCCCCAGGACGACGACCACCAGCTCGAGCACCCGGCGCACCGTGCGCGGGTCGCCCAGCAGCGCCGCGGCCTGCCCGGCGACCACCAGCCCGAGGCTCGTCGTGACGACGCCCGCGAGGGTCTGGCAGCTCGCGACCAGCGCGCCGCCGATGCCGACCGCGACGACGAGCGCGGCGAGCGGGGCGCGCGGCCGGTCACGGAGCAGCAGCAGCGTCACGGCCAGCAGGGCGAGCGCCGCGGAACCCCCGTACCAGACCTCGACCAGCGTCAGCCGCGAGGGCGGCCACACGGCGCTGACCAGGCACAGCACCGCGCACAGCAGCAGGGCGCCGGCGGTGTGCGAGGCCGCGAGGAACAGGCGTGCCCCGTCGTTCGGGGGGCGGGTCCGCGCGCGCACACCCGACACCATCGGCGGCGCGCCCGTTCACCTGACCGGTGGGCCCGGGGACCACCCGTCCGGGCGAACGCGCGCGTCGCCGGGTGGCGGGGTCGCGCCCGCCCGGCGCCGCGTCGCGTCAGCCCACCGGGCGCAGGGTCCGCCAGCCGCGGTCCCGCGAGGCCGCGGCGGCGAGGATGCCGACGGCACCGCTGGGGCTGCGCAGCCGGCCGGCCAGCACGGCCTCGACCGCCTCGTCCAGCGGCACCCACACCGGGACCATGCCGGCCTCCTCGTCCTCGCGGGCGAACCGCTCGGCCTCGGGGACCTCGGACAGCCCGCGTGCCAGGTACACGAGGATGTGCTCGTTCGACCCGCCCGGGGAGTTCGCGAACTCGGCGAGCAGGTGCCAGTCCTCCGCGCGGAGGTCGGCCTCCTCCCCGAGCTCGCGGGCGGCGGTGACGTGCGGCGGCTCCCCGTCGACGTCGCGCAGCCCGGCCGGCGGCTCCCAGAGCTCGGCCCGGACCGGGTGCCGGTACTGCCGGAGCAGCAGCACCCGGTCGTCCTCGTCGAGCGCGATCACCGCGACGGCGCCGGGGTGGTCGACGAACTCCCGGACCACCTGCGAGTCGCCCAGGTCCACGGTCTCCGAGACCAGGTCCCAGATCTTCCCGTGGTGCAGGTCGGTGTGCTCGAGCACCGGCCGCACGGCGGGCCGGTCGGCCGGCCCGCCGTGCGGGTCACCGGTCGTCACGCGCGCGCCTTCGCCTTCGCCGAGACCGTCGCGCCCCGGGCCTCGAGGGCGGCCCGGATCAGGCCGGCGAACAGCGGGTGCGACCGGGTCGGCCGCGACTTGAACTCCGGGTGCGCCTGCGTCGAGACGTAGTACGGGTGCACCTCGCGCGGCAGCTCCACGAACTCGACCAGCGACGAGTCCGGGGAGACGCCGGAGATGACCAGGCCGGCCTCCTCCAGCTTGTCGCGGTACGCGTTGTTGACCTCGTACCGGTGCCGGTGCCGCTCGGTGACCCGCGTCGAGCCGTAGGCCTCGGCCGCGACCGAGCCCTCGGCCAGCACGGCCTCGTAGGAGCCCAGCCGCATCGTGCCGCCGAGGTCGCCCTCGCCGCCGACGATCGCGAGCTGCTCCGCCATGGTCGCCACGACCGGGTGCGCCGGGTCGGCGTCGAACTCGGACGACGACGCGCCGGCCAGGCCGAGCACGTTCCGGGCGTACTCGATGACCATCGTCTGCAGGCCGAGGCAGATGCCGAGCGTCGGCACCTTCGACTCGCGGGCCCAGCGCAGCGCGCCGAGCTTGCCCTCGATGCCGCGCACGCCGAACCCGCCCGGGACCAGCACCGCGTCCACGCCGCCGAGCGCGCGCTGCGCCCCCTCGGGGGTCTGGCAGTCGTCGGAGGGGACCCAGCGGATCTTCACCTTGGCGTCGTTGTGGAAGCCGCCGGCGCGCAGCGCCTCGGTCACCGACAGGTAGGCGTCCGGCAGGTCGATGTACTTGCCGACCAGCGCCACCTCGACGTGGTGCGCGGGCTGGTGCACGCGCTGCAGCAGCTCGTCCCAGCCGCTCCAGTCGACGTCGCGGAACTGCATGCCGAGCCGCTGCACGACGTAGGCGTCCAGGCCCTCGGCGTGGATGACCCGCGGGATGTCGTAGATGCTCGGCGCGTCGACGCAGGAGATGACGCCCTGGGTGTCGACGTCGCACATCAGCGCGATCTTCGCCTTGATCGACTGCGGGATCTCGCGGTCCGACCGCAGCACGATCGCGTCCGGCTGGATGCCGATGCTGCGCAGCGCGGCGACCGAGTGCTGGGTCGGCTTGGTCTTCAGCTCGCCCGACGGGCCGATGTACGGCACCAGCGAGACGTGCAGGAAGAACACGTTGTCCCGGCCGAGCTCGTGGCGGACCTGGCGGGCCGCCTCGAGGAACGGCTGCGACTCGATGTCGCCGACGGTGCCGCCGATCTCGGTGATGATGATGTCGACGTCGTCGGCGGCCTGCGACCGCATCCGCGCCTTGATCTCGTCGGTGATGTGCGGGATGACCTGGACGGTGTCGCCGAGGTACTCGCCGCGCCGCTCCTTCGCGATCACGTGCGAGTAGACCTGGCCGGTCGTGACGTTCGCGGAGCCGACCAGGTCGACGTCCAGGAACCGCTCGTAGTGACCGACGTCGAGGTCCGTCTCGGCGCCGTCCTCGGTGACGAAGACCTCGCCGTGCTGGAACGGGTTCATCGTTCCCGGGTCGACGTTGAGGTACGGGTCGAGCTTCTGCATCGTGACCCGCAGGCCACGGGAGCGGAGAAGTCGTCCCAGGCTGGAGGCGGTCAGGCCCTTGCCCAGTGAGGAGGCGACGCCTCCCGTGACGAAGATGTGCCGGGTCGTGGAGTCCGACCGCCCGGAGAGTCGATTTGCGCGCTCTGCCACGGGATTCCAGTGTACCCGAGACGCGCCGTCCCCGTGCGCCCCGCGCCGGTGACCCGTGCCACGGGCCTGCCGGCCCCGTCAGCGGGCGTAGGCCGCGTCCAGCTGGGTCAGGACGTCGGCGATCCCGGGGAGCGTCGCCGCCCGTGCCCGCGCGGCGTCGCGCAGCGCCGCCCGCCGGGCGTCGTCGCCGAGGACCCCGGTCAGCGCCTCCGCGAACGCCGCGGCGTCGCCGACCGGCACGAGCACCGCCGCGTCCCCGGTGACCTCGCGGGTGCCGCCCGCGTCCGTCACGACGAGCGCGGCGCCCAGCGCCAGCGCCTCCTGGACGGCGAGCGGCTGGCCCTCCCACACGGCGGTCGAGGCGACCACGTCCGCGGCCGCGAGCAGGTCCGCCACGTCCTCGCGGCGGCCCAGCAGGTCGACCGGCGCGTCCGCCTCGGCGACCCGCGCGCGCAGCCCGGCGAGCAGCGGACCGTCACCCGCCACGACCCAGCGCAGTCCGGGCCGGGTGCGTCCGGCGGCGGCCGCGGCGGCCACGAGGCTGTCCAGGCCCTTCTGCGGGGCGAGCCGGGCCACGGTGACGACGAGGTCCTCCCCCGGCGCCACGCCGAGACCGGCGCGGACGGCGTCCCGGTCCTGGCCGGGGGCGCGACGCGCGGGCGCCGGCACCAGCGCGCGCTCGGCGCGGCGGGCGCCCTGCGCGCGGGCCAGCGAGACGAGGTCGCCGGACACGCCCAGCACCACGTCGGCGCCGCGCGCGACCACCCGGCCGAGCACCGCCGACACGGCACGGATCGCCCGGCCGCCGACGGGCAGGTTGTGCAGCGTGACGACGACGCGCGGCCGCAACCCGCCGGGGTGCGGCCGCCCACGGACCGCCAGCACCGCGAGCGCGCCCGCGCGCAGCCCGTGCGCGTGCACCGCGTCGGCGTCCCGCGCCAGCGCGGCGAGGCGGGCCACGGCCCGCGCGTCGGAGGCGTGCGGGCGGTCGGCGATCTCCACCGCGGCGAAGCCGACGCCCTCGCCCGCGGCCACGGTCGGCGCCAGCGAGGACGGCCCCGCCACCAGGACGCGGTCACCGGCCGCCGCGAGCGCGGTCGACACCTGCTCGACGTGCCGGGCGACCCCTCCCGCGCTCGAGCCCAGCACCTGCAGCACGCGTCGGGTCATCGGCCCGCCTCCCGGGGTCGGTCGTCCGGGCCGGTGGCCGCGGGCCCGGCGCCCGGCGCCGGGGTGGTCGTGGGGGTGGTCGTCGGGGCCGCCGCGCCGTCGGCGTGCGCGTCGGGGTCCGTGCCCGGCACCAGGGCGTCCGCCGGGGGCTCGCCGGCGGCGGCGCCGGCGTCCGCGCCGCCGCCCGCGCCCCGCCGCAGCAGCCCCGTCAGCGTGGACCGGTCCAGCACCGCCACCGCACCCACCACGAGCACGACGACGACCGCCGCCCCGCCCGCGGCGGCGACGACCGCGCCCGGGACGCCGTCGGTCAGCGCCTGCGCCGCGTCCACCACCCACCGGCCGACGACGCCGGCGACGGCACCCGCCGCGACCAGCACCGCGAGGGTGCGGGTGAGGCCCGCGACCGCGTCGGCGCCCGCGGCCGCGCGCAGCACGGCGAGCAGCGCCACCCCGGCGACGACCATGCCGATCGTGTTGCCGAGCGACAGCGCGTGCAGCGTCGCGGCGGCGTCGCGGCCGCCCGGGACCAGCACCAGGCAGGCGACGAAGGACGCCGCGGCCACGGTCACCCAGCCGGCGCTGGCGGCGAGCACCGCCAGCCGGCCGCGCTCCAGCGCGTACAGCGCCCGGGACACGTGGAAGACGAGCGCGAAGCCGAGCAGCCCGGGCGCCACGAGCGTCAGCGCGTCGGAGACCGCGGCGATCAGCTCGGTGTTGCCGCGGCCGATCGCCCGGAACACCGCCGTCGCCGCGGGCGCGACCGCCACGAGCATCGCCGCGCCGGTGGCCCCGGCGACGAGCACGCCGCGGGTCGTCACCGCCGCGAGCGGGGCGTAGCCGGGCCGGCCCTCGCGCTGCGCGGCGGCGGCGAGCCGCGGGAACGTGCTGGTCGCGAGCGGCACCGCGAGCACGGCGTACGGCAGCAGGTAGGTGGGCTGCACCATCGTCTGCCAGGCCGACAGCGCGCCCTCGCCGCCGTAGGACTGGGCCAGCGTGATGGTGACGAGGACCGCGAGCTGCTGGGCGACGAGCGCCCCGATGCCGGCCAGCGCCAGCCCCCGCGCCCGGGCCGCGACGCCGGCGGGGAACCGCAGCGCGGGGCGCAGCCGCACGCCCGACCGCCAGACGGGCACGACCTGGCACAGGCCCATCGCGGCGACGCCGGCGGTGGTGCCCCAGGCCAGCAGGGCGGCGGCGCCGGCGGGGAGCACGGACGCCTCGCCCGCGCCGCCCGCGACACCCGCGTCGGCGAGCAGCCGCCCGTACCCGGCGTACGCGCCGATCACCACGAGGCTCGACAGCACCGGAGCGAACGCCGGCCAGAAGAACTTGCGCTGCGCCTGCAGGACGCCGGACAGCACCACGGCGAGCCCGTACAGCGGCAGCTGCACCGCGAACACCCGGACGAAGAACGTCACGAGGTCGCGCTCCGCCGCGGTGTCCACCCGGGACAGCGCGGCGATCGGCTCGGCCGCCAGGGCGAGCACGGCGCCGATCAGCACCAGCCCGCCCAGGGTCCAGCCGAGCATCGCGGAGGCGATCCGCGACACGTCGTCCCGCATGCCGCGGGCCAGGGGCCCGGCGATCACCGGGATCAGCGCGCCCGCCAGCGCCCCGCCCGCGGCGACCTCGAACAGCACGTTGGGCAGCGTGTTCGCCCAGTTGTAGGCGTCGCCGACGTCGGTGAGGCCGACCGCGTTCGTGAAGACCAGGTTCCGCGCGAAGCCCAGCAGCCGGCTGACGACCGTCACGGCCGAGATCAGGGCCGCGGCGCCCGCCAGACCGGACAGGACGGCCCGGCGGCTCACCGCCCGGGCACCCCGCCCGCGGCGGCGGCGTCGCCCGGCGACCCGCCGGGATCGTCGGGCGCGCCGGCCAGCGGGGCGCTGCCCGCGGCGGGCGCGTGCGCCGGCCGGCGCCCCCACGCGTCGAGCTCGCGCAGCACCGGCGTGCGGGCGATCACCTGCGTGAACGACACCTTCTCCGAGGCGACGGTCAGCGCGACCACGCCGGCCAGCAGCGCGAGCCGCACCGGCCGCGGGCAGCCCTGCACCGCGGCCGTGCCGAGCACCGCGCCGACGGCGTTCGCGCCGGAGTCGCCCAGCATGTCCCGCTCGCCCAGGTCCGCCGGCAGCTCGACGAGGGCAGCGCCCACCACCGCGGCCGACGTGGCCCCGCCACGGCCGCCCAGCAGCGCCGCCGGCGCGGCGGCGATCGTCGCCGCCTTCAGCGCGCGCCCGGGCCGCAGGTCGAGGAGGTTGACCAGGTTGGCGGTGGCGGCGATCAGCGCCCCGTCGACCGCGACGTCGGCGAGCCGGGCTGCGGCCGCGGCGCCGCGTCCGGCGGGCAGCCGGTCGTGCGGCCGGCTCAGCGCGGCGGCGACCAGCGCGCCCGCGCCGATGCCGAGCACCTTGAGCCCGCCCGTGGTGACCTCGCCGCGGGCGAGGGCGCCCAGGTGGCCGCGCAGCCCCTTGCGCACGGTGCCCTCGCGGTCCTCGGTCAGGTCGTCGACCAGCCCGAACGTCGCGGCGCTCGTCGTGGCGACCGCCAGCGCCGCGCCGTCCCGGACCGACGGCGCGCCGACCAGGCCGCCCGCCAGCACGCCCGCGGCGACCGCGGGCCCCCCGAGCAGGCTCACGGGCTCGCCGCGGTGGTTGGTGCGCTCCCAGCGGCGCGCGCCGCCGGGCGGCTCGTCGTCCAGCAGGCCGCGCACGACGGTCGTGGTGGCCCGGGCCGCGGCGGCCGCGGCCAGGCGGCGGGCGATGCTCACCCCTGCGCCCCCTCGTCGGCGGCGCCGTCGCCCGCGTCGCCCGTGACGTCGCCGGCGGCGTCGCCCGCGCCCGCGTCCCCGGTCGCGACCGGCGTGCGGTCCGGCGGGGTCAGCGTCGTCGCGGTGGGCACCGTCGTGAGGTCGCCCCCGCGGCCGTAGTGCCCGTTGGTGCCGCCGATCCGCGCGTTCAGCGCGAGCGGGACCGACACCTGGCCGGCGGACGTGTCGCCGTCGCTGACCGTGGTCAGCGCCTCGGCAGCCGAGTCGTCGCCGAGGATCGTGGCGACCAGCGTGCCGTCCGCGACCGGGCCGTCCACGACGACCGCGCCCTCGGACCGGGACTGCGCGACGCGGGCCAGCGCGATCTGCGACTGCAGCACAGCGGCGGCCTCGTCGGCGTCCGGGGTCGCGTCGGTGGCGACCGCGTCCGGCGCGACGGTCGGCGCGACCAGCACGATCGCGTCGGCCGGCTGGGTGATCTCGCCCTCGACGGTCACGAGCGGCGAGTCGCCGGAGGTCATGAACTCGAGCAGCGTCGCCGCGTCCGCGCCGAGCGCGTCGGGGTTGGCGGGGTCGGCGCCGGTGAGGCCCTGGACGAGCGCCTCGGACAGCGAGGTGTCCGCGGTGGCGTCGTCGGCGGGCTGGGGGTCGAGGTAGCTGGAGATGTTGCCGACGAGCGCCTGGCGGAACGACCGCAGGTCGGTGGACGACCACGCGTCGTTGAGCGCCACGTTCGCGCTCACGGTGGCGCCGGCGCCGGTCAGCTGGCCCTCGATCGCGGCCAGCGCGTCGCCGTCGACCGTGCCGAGCGCGACCACGGCCACGCGGCGGTCGGCCAGCGTGCCCGCGACGAGCTCCGCGCCGGCGGCCTCGACGAACGCGTCGGACGCGGCGAGATCGGAGCCCGCGTCGTCCAGGTCCGAGCGCAGCTGGTCCCGCTCGCTGCGCAGCTGGTCCACCTGCCCGGTGAGCGTGTTGCCGATCGTCTCCTCGAGCGGGCCCGCGCCGAGGGCGATGCCCACCGCGAGCGCGAGGAACACCGAGATCAGCGAGACGAGGTGGTAGCGGAAGTCGATCACAGGGAGAGCTCTCGATCGGGTGCCGGCGCGTGCGCGGCACGGGAGGTGGCGGGTCGGGGCGTGGCGGCGCGCGTCATGACGACCCGCCGAACAGCGACCCGAGCCAGTAGACGAAGTCGTCCCAGCGCGCCGCGGTCAGCCCGATCAGGGTCTGGCCGGCGGTCGTCGACGCCAGGGCCACGCCGAGCGCCAGCAGGCCCGCGAGCACGAGCAGCGTCAGCTGGAGGTTGGAGATCCGGTTCCGGTACAGCCGGGACACGCCCTTGGCGTCGACCAGCTTGCTGCCGACCCGGAGCCGGGTGAGGAACGTGGAGGCCATGCCGGAGCGGCCCTTGTCCAGGAACTCGACGAGGGTGGCGTGCGTGCCGACCGCCACGATGAGCTCGGCGCCCTTGTCGTCGGCCAGCAGCATCGCGACGTCCTCGCTGGTGCCGGTCGCCGGGAACACGATGTGCGGCACGCCGAGCTGGTCGACGCGCGCCAGGCCCGGCGCGCGGCCGTCGCGGTAGGCGTGCACGACGATCTCGGCGCCGCAGCGCAGCGCGCGGTCGGACACCGAGTCCATGTCGCCGACGATCATGTCGGGCGTCCACCCGGCCTCGAGGATCGCGTCCGCGCCGCCGTCCACGCCGACGAGCACCGGGCGGTACTCGCGGATGTACGGCCGCAGCGTGACCAGGTCCTCCTTGTAGTGGTACCCGCGCACCACGATGAGCACCTGCCGGCCCTCGATCTGCGTCGTGATGTCCGGCACGCCCACGCCGTCCAGCAGCAGGTCGCGCTCCCGGCGCAGGTAGTCCATCGTGTTCGCGGCGAACGACTCGAGCTGGACCGACAGCCCCTCGCGCGCGGCGGCCTGGTCGGTCGCCACGGTCTGCTCGGTCTGCACGGTGCCCTCGGCGACCAGCGTGTCGCCGTCGTACACCGCGCCGTTCTCGACGCGGAGCGTGCGGCCCTCGCGCAGGGTCATCACGTCGGGGCCGAGGTCGTCGACGAGCGGGATGCCGGCGGACACCAGGATGTCCGGGCCGAGGTTCGGGTACCGGCCGGACGTCGAGCGCGCGGCGTTGAGCACCGCGGCCGGTTTGCAGGCGGCGAGCGCCTCGGCCGACACCCGGTCGATGTCGACGTGGTCGATCACGGCGATCTCACCCGGACGCAGGCGCTTGGTCAGCGACTTGGTGCGGGGGTCGACCCGGGCGGGGCCGACGAGCTCGCCCCCGGGGGACGCGGCGGAGCGCTTACGCGAGGGCAGGAGTTTCATCGCCGTTCATCGTGCCAGATCCGCCAGCTCCAGGAGCTCCGCCGCGTGCGCGCGCGCCGTACCGGATTCCTCCTGGCCGGACAGCATCCGGGCCAGCTCGCGGACCCGGTCCTCCCCGACCACCTCCGCCACGCCGGACGCCGTGATGGCGCCGTCCCGCGACTTGGTGACCACCAGGTGCCGGTCGGCGAACGCGGCGACCTGGGCCAGGTGCGTCACCACCAGGACCTGCGAACCCCGCGCCAGGGCCGCCAGCCGGCGCCCCACCTCGGTCGCGGCGCGGCCGCCGACGCCGGCGTCCACCTCGTCGAACACGAACGTCCCGGGGGTGTGCTCGCCCCGGTCGGGCGACGTGGCGAGGGCCACCTCGAGCGCCAGCATCACGCGGGAGAGCTCGCCGCCGGACGCGCCCTTGCCCAGCGGCCGGCCCGGCGCGCCGGGGTGCGGCACCAGGAGCATCTCCACGACATCTCCACCGTGCGGGCCCGGCTCGGGCGCAGCCTCGACCCGGACGGTCAGGCTCGCGCCGCCCATCGCCAGCCCGGCGAGCTCCGCGGAGACGGTCGCGGCGAGCCGCTCGGCGGCCTCGCGCCGGGCCGCGCCGATCCGCCCCGCGAGCTCCGCGAGCCGCGCGTCCAGGGCGTCCCGCTCCGCCGTCAGCTCGGCGACCTTCTCGTCGCCGTCGCCGATGTCGAGCAGCCGGCGGCCGCTCTCGTCGGCCCAGCGCAGCACCGCGTCGACGTCCTCGCCGTAGGACCGGGTCAGGGACGCGAGCTCGGCGCGCCGGGTCTGGGCGGCGTCCAGGCGCAGCGGGTCGGCCTGCAGGTCCTGGAGGTAGGAGGACAGCTCGGTGGCGGCGTCCGCCAGCAGGTAGCCGGCCTCCGCCACCCGGTCCCGCAGCTCGGCCAGCCGGGCGTCGTGCGCGCCGGCGCCGTCCAGCAGCCGCCGGGCGTGCTCGACCAGCGCCCCGGCGTTCGCGGCCTCGTCGCCGGCGTCCTCGTCGCCGAGGAGCGCCGCGTGCGCGCCCGAGGCGGCGGCGCGGAGGTCCTCCGCGTGCTCCAGGCGCTCGATCTCCCGCCCCAGCTCGACGTCCTCCCCGGGCTGCGGGTCGATCCGCTCGACCTCCGCCAGCCCGAGCCGCAGGAGCTCGGCCTCGCGGGCGAGGTCCTGGCGCCGCGCCGTGAGGTCGTCGATCGTCGCCTGCAGCCGGCCGCGCTCCGCCCACGCCTGCCGGTACTCCGCGAGCAGGGCGCCGTGCGCCGCGCCAGCGAACGCGTCGAGGGCCTCGCGCTGGTGCTGCGGCGAGCGCAGGCGCGCCTGGTCCTGCTGCCCGTGCACCGTGATGAGCTGCTCCGCGAGCTCGCCCAGCACCGCCTGCGGCACGGAGCGGCCGCCGAGGTGCGCGCGGGACCGGCCCGAGGACCCGTCCGTCGCGGCCTGCACCGTCCGGACCAGCAGGAGCCCGCCGTCGTCGTCCACCGCGGCCCCGGCCTCCTCGGCCCGCTCCAGCACCGGCGAGCCCTCCGGCACGACCACCCGGCCCTCGACGACCGCCGTGCTGGCGCCGGTGCGCACCGTCGCCGGGTCGGCCTTGCCGCCGAGCAGCAGGTTCAGCCCGGTCAGCACCATCGTCTTGCCCGCGCCGGTCTCCCCGGTCAGGACGGTCAGCCCCGGGTGCAGCCGGATCTGGGCGCCGGTGATGACGCCCAGGTCGCTGATCGTGATCTCCTCGAACACGCGCGCGTCCGCTCCTCAGTCCTCGTCGGCCGGCGCGCGGGTGGCGCCGGTCCCCCGGTCGCGCCCCGGGATCTCCGGCGCGCGGCCCCGCCATCCGACCACGGGGAGCCCGAACTTGTTCACCAGCCGGTCCGTGAACGGCGCCGGGGTCAGCCGGGCCAGCCTGACCGGGACCGGCGACCGGCGCACCTCGACGCGCGAGCCGGCCGGCACCTCGATGTGCCGGCGGCCGTCGCAGACCAGCACCGCCGCCGAGGGCGACCGCGTCAGCACCTCGACCGCGACGACGCTGCGCGGGCCGACCACCAGCGGGCGCGCGAACAGCGCGTGCGCCGACAGCGGCACCACGATCAGGCTGTCGACCTCGGGCCACACGACGGGCCCGCCCGCCGAGAACGCGTGCGCGGTCGACCCGGTCGACGTCGCCAGCACGACGCCGTCGCAGCCGAAGCTCGACAGCGGGCGGTCGTCCACCTCGAGCACGACCTCGACCATCCGGGCCGGCTCGGCCTTCTCCAGCGCCGCCTCGTTCAGCGCCCAGCCCGTCACCGGGTCCCGGCGCCCGGGCACCTGGACCTGCACCTGGAGCGTCGTGCGCTCCTCGACGGTGTAGTCCCCCGCCGCGATCCGGCGCACCGCCTCCTTGATGTCGTCCCGCTCGCTCTCCGCGAGGAAGCCCACGTGGCCCAGGTTGATCCCCAGCAGCGGCACGCCGGCGCCGCGCGCGAGCTCGGCGGCGCGCAGGATCGTGCCGTCACCGCCGAGGATCATCGCCAGCTCGATGTCGTGGAACGCCATGCCGGGCACGTCCTCGCCCGCGAGCACCGGCGTGAAGCCGGCGGCCTCCAGGGCCGCGGCGGCCTCCTCGGTCGCCGTGACCGCCTCGGCCCGCCCGCTGTGCGTGACGACCAGGACCCGCCTGCTGGTCATGCGCCCTCCTCCTGCTCGGTGACGACGGCACGGACCCGGGCCGCGAGGGCGTCGCCGGTGAGGACGTCGCCGGTGGGCCCGGTGCGCTGCGTGCCGGCGCGCTCGGTCCTGCGGCGCAGCCGCAGGAAGTACTCCACGTTGCCGCTCGGGCCCGGCAGCGGGCTGCGCGCCACGCCGAGCACCTCCAGACCCAGCTCCTGCGCGACCGCCGCGACGGCCAGCACCGCCTCCGCGCGCTGGTCCGCGCTGCGCACGACGCCACCGGAGCCGAGGCGCTCGCGCCCCACCTCGAACTGCGGCTTCACCATCAGCAGCAGGTCGGCGCCCGGCGCGGCCACCGCGGCCAGCGCGGGCAGCACCAGGGTCAGCGAGATGAACGACAGGTCGGCCACCACGAGCCCGGGGGCCGGGGCCACGTCGGCCGGGGTCAGGTACCGCACGTTGACGCCCTCGCGCGCCTCGACCCGCGGGTCGGTGCGCAGCCGGTCGACCAGCTGGTCGTGCCCGACGTCCAGCGCCAGCACCCGGCGGGCGCCGCGGCGCAGCAGCACGTCGGTGAACCCGCCCGTGCTGGCGCCGGCGTCCAGGCAGTCCCGGCCCTCGACCACCACGTCGCCGAACGCGTCGAGGGCCCCCAGCAGCTTGTGCGCGCCGCGGGACGCCCAGTCGTCGCCGGGACCGTCCGCTCCCGGCTCGACGCGCGCGTGCTGGCCGTCGCCCAGCGGGGCGGCCGGACGGCGCACGGGCGCGCCGTCGATCGTCACCCGGCCCGCGGCGATGAGCTCGGCCGCGTGCTTCCGCGACCGGGCGAGCCCGTCACGGACCAGGGCGGCGTCGACGCGCGTCGGCACCCGCCTCAGCCCTCCGCGTCGGCGAGCCGGTCCTGCAGGGCCGCGTGCACGGCGTCGAACACGGCGAGCTGCTCGCGCAGGGTGAGCTCGGTGACCTCGGTCAGGCGCACGACCGCCTGGTCGACCGCCTGGTCGCCCGTCGGCTCCACGGCTCCACTCCCCACTCCGCCCGCGGCGGCTGCCGCCAGCCCGCGACGGACCGGCCTGCTGGCCCCGTCGCGTCCCCCGGCTGGTCCCACGTCTGCTGTGTGTGCACCCCTGCGCTGCCGGCCAGGTTACCGGCCGGCGACCGCCCCCGCGGCGTCCTCGGGGGTGACACGCAGGTCGGGCACGGTGGACTCGTCCAGCGCGTCGCCCGCGTCGACCGCCGCCCAGGCCGCCGCGCACGCCGCGCGCACCAGGTCGACGCCCGCTGGCGCGTCCCCGCCGAGCTCCAGCCGGCCCGCCGTCACACGGGCGGCCGCCCCGCCGCACGCCCACCAGCCCTCGGCCGCCGGCTCCGGCTCCGGGTGCGGGACCAGCAGGCCGCCGAGGTCGGCCGCGATGTAGTGCGGCCGCAGACCCGCGGGGGCCAGGACGTCGTCGCGCGCGGTGCTGACGCCGGTGAGCACGTGCAGCCCCGCGAACCCGCCCGTCCGGGCGCCCGCCAGGTCGGTGTCCAGCCGGTCGCCGACGACCAGCGCCGCCCGGGCGCCGTGCCGCTCGACCGCGATCTCGTACATCGTCGACGCCGGCTTGCCCGCGCTGTCCGGGACCACGCCCGTCGCCGCCTGCACCGCCCCGACGAGCGCGCCGTTGCCCGGCGCGAAGCCCCGGGCGGTCGGCAGGCTCTTGTCGAGGTTGCTCGCGACGAACCACGCGCCGCCCGCCACCGCGTACGCGGCCTCGGCGAGCTGCGCCCAGCCCAGCTCCGGGGCGAAGCCCTGGGCGACGGCCTCCGGGTGCTCGTCCGCGGACGTGACGACCTCGAAGCCCGCCTCGCGCACCGCGGTGACCAGGCCCGCGCCGCCGACCACCAGGACCTTCGCGCCCGGCCGCAGGCGGGTCGCCAGCAGCGCCGCGCAGGCCTGCGCCGCCGTCAGCACGTCGCCCGGCTGCGTCGGGATGTCCAGCGAGGTGAGCTGGTCGGCGACCGACTCCGGCTCGCGCGAGGCGTTGTTGGTCACGAACACCAGGCGCATGCCGGCCGCGCGGGCGCCCGCGAGCCCGGCGGCGGCGCCGTCGATGGGCTCGTGGCCGCGGTACGCGACGCCGTCCAGGTCGACCAGGGCCAGGTCGTAGCGCTCGGCCAGCGGGGTGTCGCTGCCGAGGAGCCGTGCGGGGGTCACTCGTCCTCCGTGTCCTCGTCGCCCACGGGGGCGGCGCTGGGGGTGTCGGGGGTGTCGTCGTTCTCGGCGTCGTCGTCGGACCCGGCGTCGGGGGCGGCCGCGTCGAGGTCCGCCGCGTCGGACTCGTCGAGCTCGCCGTCCGCGATCTCCGCGTCGTCCTCGTCGAGGTCGAACACCACGACGTCGTCGTCCTCGTCCGCGCCCTGCACCTGCGCCAGCAGCGCGGCGGGCACCGTCGCCTCGGCCTCGTCGGCCTCGGCGCCACGACCCGCGGCGCGCAGGGCGTCCGCCCGGGCCTGCACCACGCGCGCCGCGAGCAGCGTGCGCACCGGGCCCGAGCCGACGCCGGACAGCGCGGCGATCGCGGCGTCCGGGTCGCCCATGTCGAGACGCGCCCCGCTGACCACCATCGCCAGCTCGGCCCGCGTCGTCGGGTCCAGGTCCTCGGCCTCCGGGGACGCCGCCAGGGCGATCGCGCGCTCCGGCCGTCCGAGGCCGCGCTCGCAGTCCGCCATCACGGCCAGGTGCTCCGACGAGCCGTTCAGCCGCCGCACGGTGCGCAGCTCGCGCAGCGCCTCGGCGAACCGACCGGTCCGGTACGCCGCCAGGCCCGCCGCCTCGCGCACCACGTCCACCCGGCCGCCGTGCCGCACCGCCGCCTGGGCGTGCTCGTAGGCGAGCTCGGGGTCCTCGTCGATGAGCCGGCCCGCCATCACCAGGTGCCGGCCCACCGCCCACGCGTTGTCCTTGCTCAGCGTGCGCAGGCGCGCCCGGACCTCGCGGTCGAGCATGCTGAACTCGACGTCCTCGGGGATCTCCGGGCCGTACTCGCGCACCGACTGCGGCGGGCGGCTCGGGCGACGGTCGTCGCCCTCGCGGTGCGGCGAGCGGTCGCCGCGGTAGGCACCGCGCTCGTCACGGTGCCCGCCGCGCTCGTCACGCTGGTGGCCGCCGCGGTCGTCCCGGCGGTAGCCGCCGGACGCGCCCTGGCCCCCGTCACGACCGCCGCGGTAGCCCCCACGGTCCTCACGCTGGTAGCCGCCACGCTCGCCCCGGTCGTCCCGGCGGTACCCGCCGGACGCGCCCTGGCCCCCGTCGCGACCGCCGCGGTACCCGCCGCGGTCATCACGCGGGGAACCCCCGCGCTCGGCCCGGTCGTCCCGGCGATACCCGCCGCGGTCCTGACCCTGTGCGCCGCCGCGGTCGTCACGCCGGTAGCCGCCGCGGTCCTGACCCTGTGTGCCGCCGCGGTCGTCACGCCGGTAGCCGCCGCGCTCGCCGAGGGCCGACGACCCGCCGTCACGGCCGCGGTAGCCACCGCCCTGCTGCCCGCCGCGGTCCGAGCGGTAGCCGCCCCGGTCGCCGCCGGCCGCACCCGCGCCGCCGTCGCGCCCGCCGCGGTAGCCACCGCGGTCATCGCGCTGGGGCCCGCCGCGGTCGTCCCGGCGGTACCCGCCGCGCTCGGCGCCGGGCGCGCCCGAGTCACGTCCCCCGCGGTAGCCCCCGCGGTCCTCGCGCTGGTAGCCGCCACGGTCCGACCCAGCAGGACGATCGCCGCGGTACCCGCCGCGCTCGCCGCCCGGGCGCTCGCCGCGGGCGGGACCGCCGGGACGCGAGGTGCCGCGGTCGGAGCGGAAGCCGCCCGCCCGCTCGCCGCCCTCGGCGTCGCGCCGGTAGCTACCCGCGCGCGGGGCGGAGCGGTCGTAGCCGCCGGAGCGCTGGCCGCCCTGCTCGCCGCCGCGGCCGTATCCGCCCTCGCGACGCTCGCCGCGGTAGCCACCGCGCTCGCCGTCCCGCGCGGCGCCCCGGTCGGACCGGTAGCCGCCGCTGCGGTCCGCGGAGGACCCGCCGGAGCGCTCGGGACGGGACCCACCCCGGTCCGGGCGGAAGCCACCGCGGTCCGAGCCGGAGTCACCGCGGTCGGAGCGCGCACTGCCGCGGTCCGCGCCGTATCCGCCGGATCGCCGCCCGTCCCGCGCCGGACCCCGGTCCGCGCCGTACCCACCGGACCGCCCCCCGTCACGCGCCGGACCCCGGTCCGCGCCGTACCCACCGGTGCGCTCGCCGCCGCTGCGGCCGGCACCGCGCCGGTCACCCGACGAACGGCTGTCGCGCGCGCCGCCCTCGGCACGCTGGCCTCCGGCCGGCCGACGGTCGCCGGCGTAGCCGCGGCCGCCCTCGTCCCGACGGTCCGTGCGCGCGTCGCGCTCGCCTCCGCGGGCAGAGCTCCCCCGCGCGCCGGCTGTGCCGCTCTGCTCGACGGCCGAACGCCAGCCGCGCTCATCGCCTCCGCTGCGCCGCTGACCCGCGACCCGAGGGGTGCGCGCCGGGCGCTCGTCGCCGCCGGTGCGCGCCGCGCCCCGGTTGCCGTACCGACCGACGCCGCCGCTGCGGCGCCCGCCCTCGTCCGCCGAACGCGTCCCGCGCTCGTCGCTGCTCATGTCCCGCTGCTCCTCATGTTCGACCGCCGACCATGGTCTCATCCGCGACCCGAAGACCTCGCATCGGGCGAGCACCACAGCCGCCGCAGCACACCACGGACCCCCCGTCACCTGCGCGCACGGCCGAGTCCCCACGTGCTGCCACCGACTCTCCGGAACCGGACTCCGGACACGCACCCGAACACAGGCACGCGCCGGAGACTCGGCGCGGCGCACGCACGCACGCACGCCCGACGCACGGAGACGTTCGCACCCGCGCGCACCCGGTGCGGGGGTCAGATCGTGCCTCTGTCGTGGGAGCGACGTGAGCTCCCGCACGGTGACGATGGCGCTTCGACCAGCCACGCCGGACGAGAGCGTCGAACGCGCATGCGGGACAAGTGCGCCGTAGGCCCAAGGGTGCGAGCGCGCGGCTGCGCCACGTGCACGGTGAAGCCATGGCAGCCACCACGCCGAGGGGGCGGCAGATGCTGCCATGAGTCCTTGGAAGACAGCATCTTCCGCGGGCTCGGCGACTGCGGCGCGCGCATGCGGGCGGCGCGCCGTGCGTCTCAGGCAGCGCTCATCTCGAACGCGGCCCAGGGAGGCGCCCGCGCAGGTGCACGGGGGTACCGGGAAACAGAAAGAGCCACCCCCGGAGGGGTGGCTCTTTCTGAAATGATGTCCGGCGGCGTCCTACTCTCCCACACCCTGGCGAGTGCAGTACCATCGGCGCTGAAGGGCTTAGCTTCCGGGT
>NZ_VEGH01000008.1 GCF_007679345.1 Cellulosimicrobium cellulans | reverse complement strand
GCGGCCTCGGTGTTCAGCGGCTCGATGTCGGAGATCGACCCGATGAACGTCGTCTTGCCGACGGCGAACCCGCCCGCGACGACGATCTTCACGACGGTGGGCGCGGCGCCCATCTCGCCGGCGTCACCGGCGGGTCGGGCGGTCGGCACGGCAGCGGCCTGGCCGGTGGCCACGGCGTCAGAGGGCGGAAATGCCATTGAGAACACTCTCCAGGACGCTCAGGGACAGGGCGGGCGACTGACCGGTGGTGGTCTCGACCGGGGTGGACGAGTGCACGCGGACGTAGCCCGCGTCGGCCAGGTCGGACACGACGACGCGCGTCACGCCCAGGGGCAGGTGCAGCAGCGCGGACAGCTCGGCGATGGAGATGTAGCCGTGCGACGCGTGCTGCAGGATCGCCCGCTTCTCGGGCGTCAGGCCCTGACCCGAGACGCCGGCCGGCAGCATCTCGACCAGCGCCTCCAGGGGGTAGTCGGACCGCTCGGACCGGACCCGGCCGCCGGTGAGGGCGTAGGGGCGGACGGTGCGGGTCTCGAACTCGCTCTCGCTCATCGGCTACCTCACACGCTGGGAGCGCGGGTCGCGCCGTCGACGGGGAGGCTGCCGCGCATCTCGGTGATGAGCTGCGGGGTGAGCGTGGCCTCGGTCCGCGAGACGAGCATCGCCATCTCGTAGCCGATGAGGCCCACGTCGCAGGTGGCGTCGGCGACGACCGCGAGGACGGAGCCGTTCGACACGCTCATCAGGAAGAGGAACAGGTTGTCCATCTCCACGATGGCCTGCCGCACGTCGCCGGCGCGGAGCTGGCGCGCCGCTCCCCGGGTGAGGCTCGACATGCCCGCCACGATCGCCGCGAGCTGGTCGCCGCTGGTGCGGTCGAGCTGCTCGGACATCGCCATGAGCAGACCGTCGGCCGACACCACCAGCGTGTGCCGGGTGCCGGGCACGGTCCGGACGAAGTTGTCCAGGAGCCAGCCGAAGTTGGCTGCCTCGGTGCTGAGGGTGGTCACACATCCTCCTGACGTGATGCAGGCGCGGCTGCGGCTGCGGGGACGGGTGTCACCATGACGGCGACGGCGGGACGGGCTGGGAGTCGGACTCGGTGCGGGGCTGCTCCGGCTCGGCGCCGGCCTGACCCTGGTCGGTGTCCGCGAGGGCGCGACGGCCCCGGCGGCTGCCGGACTGGAAGCTCGACAGCCGGTCGCGCAGGCTGTCGGCGTCTCGCGTCGGCGCCGGGCCGGACGCGGGCTGCGAGATCTCGGGCGCGGCCGGGATCGCGGTCGGCACGCGCCGGGTGAGCGAGCCGCCGGCCGGCACGTCGACCTTGGGCCGGTACGCGGACAGCTGGCTCAGCTCGCTCAACGCCTGCTCCTGGATGTCGGCCCGCAGCGCGAGCATCTGCGCCGCCTCCGCGTCGAGAGCGCCGGGCCGGCGGGACTGGTCCGCCGCGGGCGCCGCGACGTCCGCGGGCTGCGCGGACCACGAGGGCGCGGGCGCCGGCTGCGGCAGCGAGGCGCCGTCGGGCGACCAGGAGGACGCCCAGGCGCTCATGTCCCGGTGCGGGCGACGCTCGGCGGGCACGTCCGCACCCGGCTCGGGGGCCGGCGGCGGGACGTCGCCGCGGGTCCGGGTCGGCAGCGGGGCGGCGGCGACCGGGGCCTGCGGGGCCCACGCGGGCTCCGCGGCCTGGACGGGCAGCTCCGGCGACCACGCCGGCTCGGCGGGCGCCGACCAGGCGGGGCCGGCGGACCAGCCGGCGGGCTGCTGCGGGGCGACTTCGGCGGCGGGCTGCACGGGATCGACGGACGCGGGCGCGCCCGGAGCGGCGTGCTCCGGGGCGGACCACGCGGGAACGGCCGGGCCCGGGAGGGCACCCGGGTACGCGCCCGCGGGACCGGCGACCGGCTCCGGCGACGCACCGGTGCCCCAGCCGGAGGCCTCGGGGGCCGGGGACGCGGACCACGCCGGCTGCCCGGACGCGGCGGCACCGGGCGCGGCGGCGCTCGGCTGCTCGGCGTCCCAGGCGGTGACGGGCTGCCAGGACTGGGCGACCGACGGCCGCGCGGGAACCGGGGCCGGCGCGTCGGCCGGGGCCACCTGCTGCAGGGCGGCGGGCTGCGGGGCGCCGGCGGGCGTGCCCGCCGGCGACGACGTCGCCGGCCACGCGGGCGCGGCGGACGGGGCCGGCGCGGGGGCCGCCGCCGACGGCTCGGCGGAGCGGCGCCCGAACGAGAACAGCGACCGGCGCTTGCGCGGGCGGCGGTCCGCCTCCGCCTCGGCTCCGTCGCCCTGGACCAGGGCGGCGAAGTCGGGCAGCGCGGGCGCCGGGACCGGCGGGGCGAGCGGGGCGGGCGGAGCCGCGGGGGCCGGGACCGCCGGGGCGTGCGCCGCGGCAGGGAAGGCGGGCGGGGTCGCGGCGGGGGCGCCGGTCGGGGCCGTCGTGGTCGCCTCGGCCGCCGGGGCGCCCGGGACCGGCGCGCCCAGCACCGCGGTGTCGTCCGCGCGCCCCACGGGCGCGAGCGGCTGGTCGGCGACCGGGGCGGCGGCCCCGGACCACACGGCCGGCGAGTCCGCCGCCGCGGGGGCGACGGGCGTGACGCCGGCGGGCGCGGCGAGAACGTCCGGGGCGGCCTCGGGCTCGGCCTCGGCGTGCGCCGCCGGCTGCGCCCAGGACGGCTGCTCCGGAGCGGCCGGGGCGCCGGACCACGACGACCAGGCGAGCGACTCGTCGAGCGGCTCGTCGGGGGCGAGGGCCGGCACGACCATCGGCCGGTGCTCGGGCGTGGTCGGCCCGGCCTCGTCGTCGGCGGCCGCGAGGGCGGGGACGGCCGGCTCGGCGACGTCCGCCCCGGTGCCCGCGTCCCCGGCGGAGGGCGCCTCGACCTCGGCGGCCGCCGGCTCGGCCTCGGCCGCCGGCTCCACGTCGGCCGGCGCGGGGGCGGGCACGATCGGCAGGCTCGCCGTCAGAGGCGCGGACAGCGCGTCCAGGCGGGCGTGGTCGGCGGCGGACACCTCGGGCTCGTGGTCCACGAGCTCGTCGACGATCGACCGGACCTCGGCGGGCGACGTGATCGGCCGGCGGCGGAGCGGCAGCGCGGGTGCGGGCGCGGCCTCCTGGCCCCCGTTGACGGCGTCCTCGGGAGCGTCCGGGGCGTCGGGCGCGTCCGGGGCGTCCCCGGCGGGCTGCGCCAGCGCGTCGCGGCCGCGGAACCCGGAGAACAGGCCGGCACGCGGCCCGGCGGGCGCCGGGGCCGGGGCCTCGGGCTCCTCGGCCGGCGCCGCGGGGGCGCGGCTGGGCAGGCCACCGCGGGCCGGCAGCGCGCCGCGCGACGGCAGGGCGGCAGGTGCGTCGGGCGCCGGCGCGACGAGCGGCGTCCAGCCACCGGCCTCGGCGGCGATCTCGGGCGCGAGCGTGGCCTCGGTGGGGGCCGGCAGGACCACGTCCTGCTCGGTCGGCAGGTCGGAGCGCGCCGCGGGCGCGGCCGCCGGGGCGGGCTCCGGGGTGCCCTCGCCCGCGGTGCGGCGGCGGGGCAGGCCGGTCGAGGTGGCGCCGTCGGTGAGGGCGGCGAGGTCGACCGGGACCGCCGCCGGGGCCTCGACCGTCGGCAGCGAGCCGGTCGCGGGGCCGGAGCCGCGCGCGGCGCCGCCGGAACCGGCGAGGGCGGGGTCGTTCGCGGTGAACAGCGCGACCGGGAACCGCACGACGGCAGCCGTGCCGGAGAGCTCGCCCGAGGCGCGCTCCAGGACCACCGTGGCCCCGAGGCGCTGGGAGAGGCGCGCCACCACGAACAGGCCGAGGCGCTGCGCGCCGAGGGCCTCCGTGGGCGACGTCGAGGAGATCGTGGCGTTCGCGGCCGTGATCTCGTCGGGCGACATGCCCAGGCCCTGGTCGACGATCCGCACCACGACGTGCTCGCCGTCGACGCCGGTCCGCACGACGACGGGGGTGCCGGGCTCGGAGAACAGCGTCGCGTTCTCCAGCAGCTCCGCGAGGAGGTGCGCGGCACCCAGCGCGTTGAAGCCGTGCATGAGCGGGTCGGCGTCGAGCTCGAGCTGGACCCGGTCGTACTGCTCGATCTCGGACGACGCGGTGCGGACCACGTCGGACAGCGGCATGGCCTCGCGCAGGCGCCGGCCGGAGTCGATGCCGGCGAGCACCAGCAGGGACTCCGCGTTGCGGCGCATCCGGGTCGCGAGGTGGTCGAGGCGGAACAGGTTCGCCAGGACCGCCGGGTCCTCCTCCGACCGCTCGAGCGTGTCGATGAACGACAGCTGGCGCCCGAGCAGCACCTGGTCGCGGCGCGCGACGTTGACGAACATCTCGGCGATCGAGCCGCGGAGCGCGGCCTGCTCGCGCGCGACCTGGATCGTCGTCGAGTTGACGTCGTTGAACGCCTGGGCCAGCCGGCCGACCTCGTCCTGCGACTCGACCGGGATGTTCGCGAGCGTGAGGTCCGGGGTCTGGCCCGGGACGGCCACCTGCTCGACCAGGCGGGGGAGCTCCTCGCGGACCGTGCCGGCCGCGGCCGTCAGGCGGCGCATCGGGACGACGATCCCCCGGGAGACGACCAGGGCGATCACGATCGACAGCGCGGCGGCCGCCGCGGCGATGCCACCGGTGAGCAGCGCGCGCTCCCGCGCCTGGTCGGCGACCACGTCGGCGCGGTCGGCAGCGGACTCGAGCAGGTCGGTGCCGACGGGGCGCAGCGACGCGAGCTCCGCGTTGACCAGGCTGTTCCACCGGGTGGGGTCCAGCGCGGAGACGGTGAGCTCGTTGCCCGACACCATCGACAGCTGCATGGCCGTCAGGTCCGCGTCGCGGGAGCTCAGCTGCACGCCGGGCAGCCGCAGGCTGTTCGTGCGCTCCCGGGCGTCGGACCGCGCCTGGTCCTGCACGGCGAACAGGGCGGCGAGCTCCCGCACGTCGGAGGAGCTCGACCCGTCGCTGTCGAGGACGCTCGTCGCGAGCGGCTGCGCACGCAGGACCTGCTCGATCGTGTCGGCGATGGCGCCGTAGGCGGACATCCGGCTCGCCAGGGACCGCTCGGACAGCGTCTCGGAGACCACGACGGGCACGTCGTTGTCGGCGGTCACGATGTCGGTGTAGTTGCTGTCGACCAGGGTGCCGGGGATCGAGCCGGCGTCGACCCGGTCGCGGATCTCCACGAGGCGCGTGTGCTGGTCGCTCGCCCGCTGCACGGAGTCGGCGACGCGGGCGTCCAGGGTCGACAGGTCGATGTCGCGCAGGGCGGTGCCGAGGGCGGCCACCGCGTCGTCCGTCGCGGAGCGGGCGGCGCTCAGGTTGCCGCCGAGGGCCGCGTCGGTGGCCTGCTGCACGGACAGCGTCCGCTCCTGCTGCAGGGCCTCGGCCGCCCGGGCGTACAGGGGCATCGTGGTCACGACGTCGCGCACGGTGCCGGCGGTGCGGGCCTCGCCGATCGACTGGGAGGTGATGAACGCCGCGGTCAGCAGCAGGACGAGCACGGGCAGCGCGAGGACCGCCAGCACCTTGGTGCGGATGCCGAGCCTGCGCAGCATGTCGACCTGCCTCCCGATCCTCGCGTCCCACCTGGTCACGCGGGCGCGGCCAGGTGCAAGGCACCCGCCGAGGGCCCCCGTCCGAACGACATCGGCGCGCCCGGGCCCCGACATGAGCGCATCCGCAGGATTCATCCACCCGTGTCCTGCGCGGACACGGTGCGTAGGCTCGCACGGTGGACGTGGTGCAGGTCAAGAGCCCGGGCGGACCCGACGAGCTGGAGCTGGTCGCGCGGCCGGACCCGGAACCCGGCCCGGGCGAGGTGCTGGTGCGGGTCGCGGCCGCCGGCGTGAACCGCGCGGACCTGCTCCAGCGCGAGGGCAGGTACCCGCCGCCGCCGGCTGCGCCCGACTGGCCGGGCCTGGAGGTGTCGGGCGTCGTCGCAGGTCACGGCGCCGGGGTGGACGCCACGGCGTGGCCGCTGGGCGCGCGGGTCGCGGCGCTGCTGCCCGGCGGCGGCTACGCCGCGCTGGCCGCCGTGCCGGCCGGCCTGCTGCTGCCGGTGCCGGACGAGGTGGACCTGGTGGACGCCGCCGGGCTGCCCGAGGCGCTGCTCACCTCGTGGACGAACGTCGTGGACGCGGGCCGGCTCGCCCCCGGCGAGGTGCTGCTGGTCCAGGGCGGCTCGGGCGGGGTCGGCTCGGTGGCGGTCCAGCTCGGCGCTGCCCTCGGCGCGCACGTCGTCGCGACCGCGGGCGGGGCGGAGCGGGCCGCGCGGTGCCGCGAGCTGGGCGCCCGCACGGTCGTCGACCACCGCACCCAGGACGTCGCCGCGGCGGTGCGCGAGGCGACCGACGGGCACGGCGCCGACGTGGTCCTCGACGTGCTCGGCGCCGGCGGCCTCGCGACGAACCTGGCGGCGCTCGCGACCGGGGGGCGGCTCGTGGTGATCGGCACCCAGCGGGGAGCGCGGGCCGAGCTCGACCTGGGCCTGCTGATGGCCCGCCGGGGCAGCGTCATCGGGACGACGCTGCGCGCGCGGCCGCTCGCGGAGAAGGAGCGGATCGTCGCCGACGTGCGGGAGCACGCCTGGCCGATGCTGACCGACGGGCGCCTGCGGCCGGTGGTGCACGCCCGGCTGCCGCTGTCCCGGGCCGCGGACGCGCACCGGCTGCTCGACTCGGGCGAGGTGTTCGGCAAGGTCCTGCTGGTGCCGTGACGACGCCGGGGTCGCAGGGGTGCCGTCCGCGCCCGCGCGCGAGAGGATGGCGCGCATGAGCGACTCCAGCACCGGCCCGCAGCGGCCTCGCGTCGTCGTGCTCGGCGGCGGCTCCGGCGACCCCGACGCACCGGCCGACTCGGCCTCGGCGCAGGCGGACGCGGCCGAGGAGGCCACGGCCTCCGTCGGCCAGCCCGCCAAGGTGATGCGGATCGGCACGATGATCAAGCAGCTGCTCGACGAGGTGCGCAGCGCCCCGCTCGACGACGCGGCCCGCGCGCGGCTCGCCGAGGTGCACGAGCGCTCCCTGCACGAGCTCGAGGACGGGCTGTCGCCCGAGCTCATCGAGGAGCTGCACCGGATCACGCTGCCGTTCGCGGACGAGCAGACCCCGAGCGACGCCGAGCTGCGGATCGCGCAGGCGCAGCTGGTCGGCTGGCTCGAAGGGCTGTTCCACGGCATCCAGACGGCGCTGGTCGCGCAGCAGATGGCCGCGCAGGCGCAGCTCACGCAGATGCGGCGCGCCCTCCCGGGCGGCCATGGCCCGGCCGGGCCCGCGGGCCCGGGCGGCGTCCCGGTCCCCCCGCAGCCGGACCAGGGCCCCGGCCAGTACCTCTAGACCCCCCGCTCCCCACCCCCTCCCCGCACCCCCCCTCCCCGAGCCCTCGCCGAGAGTGCACTCGATGCGGGGTTCCGACGCCCGGAACCCCGCAGGTGGTGCAACCTCGGCGAACGCTCGGGCGCGGCGCGGCAGGCGCGGGCGCAGCGGGCGGGCGGGCGGTTACGCCGACGTGGCGCGGTCGTCGTCCCCCGGCTCACGGCGCGTCGCGGTCAGCACGATCGCCACCGAGACGCACAGCAGCCCGACGACCTCCCAGCCGTGCGGCCACTGCCGCAGCGCGACCGCGCCGACCACCGCCGCGGTCGCGGGCAGCATCGCCAGCAGCACGGCGAACGTCGCCGCCGTGACCCGGCGGAGCACGACCTGCTCGATCGCGTACGGCACGACGGACGACAGCACCGCGATGCCGACGACCGCCAGCGCCAGGCCGGCGTCGGCCAGCACCGGCGCGGCCGGCGCGGCGAGAAACGGCGCGCCGACCAGGGCGCCCGCCGTCATGCCGACCGCGAGCGAGGCGATGCCGTCGGGCGCGCGGCGCGCGTCCGGCGCCCGGTCGGCCGCCGACTCCCCGGCCGGGTGGCGTGCGCCGTGGGCCACCCGGCGTCCGAGCAGGATGTACCCCGCCCAGCACGCCGCGGCGACGCCGATGGCCACCAGGCCGCGCACCGAGTCCTCGCCGCCGGTGCTCAGCTCCACCCCGGCGAGCAGCACGACCCCGAGCGCGGCGACCACGATGCCGAGCCGCTCCCGCCAGGTCCGGCCGGTGACCGCCGCGACGGCGACGGGGCCCAGGAACTCGATCGCCACGGCGGTGCCCAGCGGCAGCACGTCGATGGCGACGTAGAAGGACACGTTCATCGCGGCGAGCACCACGCCGAACGCCGCGGCCGCGCCGAGGTCCGCCCGGGTCCACCGCGCGCGCCACGGCCGGCGCCACGCCAGCAGCACCAGCGCGGCGACGGCGATCCGCAGCCAGGCGACCGTCGGCGAGGGGATCACGGCGAACAGCGCCACGGCGAGGGCGGCGCCGCCGTACTGCGCGAGCCCGGAGACCGCGAACAGCGCCGGCGCCGGCACCCGGCCCACCAGGCCGCCCGCTCGTCCGCTCATCGACCACGCACTCTACGGGCCCGCACGACAGCGGAGCGTTCTGCCGGACACGCCGGTGCGTGTCGGGCAGAACGCTCCGCTCGACGAGGTCGCGACCGGGGATCAGCCCTTGACGGAGCCCGCCAGGAGGCCGCGCACGAAGTACCGCTGCAGCGAGATGAACACGATGAGCGGCACCACCATCGAGATGAACGCCCCGGCGGTGAGCACGTGCCAGTCGCCGCCGCGGCTGCCCGCCATCTCGGCGACCGCCACGGTCAGCGGCCGGGAGTCCGGCGACGCGAAGGTGAGGCCGACCAGCAGGTCGTTCCACACCCAGAGGAACTGGAAGATGCCGAACGCCGCGATGGCCGGGACCAGCAGCGGCAGCAGCACCCGGAAGAAGATCTTCACGTGCCCGGCGCCGTCGACGCGGGCCGCCTCGACGAGGGACGACGGGATGTCCTTCATGAAGTTGTGCAGCAGGAAGATCGCCAGCGGCAGGCCGAAGATCGAGTGCGACAGCCAGACCGTCCAGAACGACCCGGCGACGCCCGCGCTCACGTAGTCGCGCAGCAGCGGCACGAGGGCCACCTGCAGCGGGACGATCTGCAGCGCGAACACCGCGACGAACAGGATGTTGCGGCCCTTGAAGTCGATCCACGCGAACGCGTACGCCGCGAGCAGCGCGATGGTGATCGGGATGATCACCGCCGGGATCGTGATGACGAACGAGTTGACGAAGTACGTCGCCAGGTTCGCCCCGGAGCCGAACAGCGCCTGGTCGTAGTTGTCGAGCGTGAACTCGGCCTCGCCGTTGAACAGCCCGCCGAACACGGTCCACCAGCCGGACCGGCGGATGTCGAGCTCGGGCCGGAACGACGTGACGAGCAGGCCGACCGACGGGATCGTCCACAGGATCGCGATCAGGATCGCGAGGAACGACGCCCACGGCGACGACAGCCGGCCCTTGGTGGCGATCGCGCGCCGCTCGAGGCGGCTCAGCCGGCGCTGGCGTCCCGGCTCGCCGCCGGCGTCGGCGGTCTCCTCGAACGCCTCCGCGAACGGCCCGGTCGGGGGGAGCGGGGTGGTGGTCATCGGATCTCCTCCGACTTGCGCAGCTGCCGCACGTTGTAGACGACGATCGGGATCACCAGGACGAACAGGATCACCGCGAGCGCGGCGCTCAGGCCCTGGTTGTTCTGCCGGAACGCCTGCGTGTAGAACTCGTTCGCGATGACCTGCGTGTCGAACTGGCCGCCGGTCATGGTGCGGACGATGTCGAACACCTTGAGCGTCCCGATCGCGATCGTGGTGAGCACGACCACCAGCGCCGGTCGGATCGACGGCACGGTGATGTAGCGGAACATCCGCATCCCGCCGAGCCCGTCCAGGCGGGCGGCCTCGACGATGTCGTCCGGGATGGCCTTGATGGCCGCCGACAGCACGGTCATCGCGAAACCGGTCTGGATCCACACCATCACCACGATGAGGAACACGGTGTTCCACGGGGAGTTGATGAGGAACTGCTGCGGCTCCAGGCCGACCCAGACCAGCACCTGGTTGAGCAGGCCGGTCTGCTTCACGCCGGGCTGGTCCGGCTTGAACTCGTAGACGAACTTCCAGATGATCGACGCGCCGACCATCGAGATCGCCATCGGGATGAACACGAGCGCCTTGGCGAGCTTCTCGAACCGCGTGCGGTCCACCAGCACCGCGTAGACCAGGCCGATCACCGTCGAGGCGATCGGCACGAGGATGACCCAGATCGCGGTGTTCGTCAGAACGCTCTGGAACTGCCCGCCGGTCAGCACGCGGGTGTAGTTGTCCACGCCGATGAACTCGTTGCCGCGCTTGTCGAAGAACGAGTTCCACAGGGTGAGGACCGCGGGGCGCACCAGGCCCCACGCCAGCAGCAGCAGGGCGGGCCCGGCGAACGCCGCGGCCACCACCCACCGGGGGACCCGCTTGGGCCGGTCCACCAGGAAGAGGATCGCGCCCATGACGACCACGAACAGCGCGATCGCCAGGAACATCAGGGCGAACTTCTCGCCCACCGAGCTCGCGCTCGTCAACCAGTCCATGTACGCCTCCGAGCCGGGTGGGCCCGCCCGGCGGGGCCGCGGGTGTCCGCGGGCCCCGTCGGGCGGGCCGTCAGCCGATCAGTCGCTAGCTGCCCGGCTCCGTCAGGAGCCGGCGGGCCAGGAGTCCTCGACCGACTTCGCGGCCTCCTCCGTGGAGGTGCCGGTCAGCCAGTTCACGATGGCGGTCCAGAACGTGCCCGCCCCGACCTCGCCCGGCATCAGGTCCGACGCGTCGAACCGGATCACGGAGTTCGGGTCGGCGAGGATCTCCGCCGACAGCTGGTCGAACTCGGTGGCCAGGTTGTCCGGGTCCAGGCCGTTGTTCGCGCTGACCCAGCCGCCCATCGGGGTGGTCTTGGCCTTGGTGTTGGCCCAGTCCGCGCTCGACAGGTAGGTCTGGAACGCCTGCACCTCGGGACGGTCGTCGAACGCCGCCACGAACTCGCCGCCGCCGAGGACCGGCTTGATGTCGGTCTGGTTGGTCGGCAGGTAGAAGGCGTAGACGTCGCCGTCCGGCGCCACCTCGGTGCCCTCGGGCCACTGCGTCTGGTAGAAGTTCGCCGCACGGTGCAGCCAGCAGGTGCCGTCGAGGATCGGGAAGCCCGCGTCCGTCCACGGCGTCGTGGCGATCGAGTCGACCCCGCCCAGGCCGGCGTTCACGTACTCGTCGTTCTTGAGGATCTCGCCCGCGGTGTCCCAGGCCTCGATGATCTGGGGGTCGTTGAACGGGATCTCGTGCGTGTACCACTGGTCGTAGACCTCGGGTCCGGCGGTGCGGAGCACGATGTCCTCGATGAAGTCGGTGCCCGGCCAGCCGGTGGCGTCGCCGGACTCCACGCCCGCGCACCACGGCATGGCGCCGTCCTCGACGATCTGGTCCGACAGGGCGATCAGGTCGTCCCAGGTCTCCGGGACCTCGTAGCCCGCGTCCTCGAACATGGACGGCGAGTACCAGACGTACGACTTCACATTGGAGCCCAGCGGGGCCGCGTAGAACGTGCCGTCGACCGTGCCGTACTCCTTCCAGGACTCGCTGAAGAACTCGTCGACGTTGGCGACGGTCGCGTCCGGCGCCGGCACGATCGCGTCCGGGAAGTCCGTGACGATCGTGTTCAGCAGCCCGGGCTGCGGCAGGTACGCGATGTCCGGCGCGTTGCCGGCCTGGATGCGCACCAGGAGCTGGGCCTCGAACTCGCGCGAGCCCTCGTACTCGACCGTGACGCCGGTGCACTCCTCGAACGGGTCGTAGGAGTCCTCCTGCGTCTGCTGCTCGGGCTCGACGATCGACGTGTAGACCGAGACGGTCGTGCCGTCGAGGTCGCCGAAGTCGTCGAACACGGAGCAGTCGATCTCGTTCGCGGCGTCGGTGTCGCCGCCGCCGGACGTGCCCTCGTCCCCGGAGTCGTCTCCCCCACCGGAACAAGCCGTGAGCACGAGCGCCAGCCCGAGCCCGCCGGCCACCGCGGCGCTCGCGCCGCGACGACGGATCCTCATCATGCGTCTGCCTCCACCTCGTCGTGGTTGCGGGCCGAGGCGGGTGCGCCTCGGTGCGTGGGCTATATGCAAGCGTTTACATGGCTGGCGCACAACCACCGGAGGGGTTCCGACTTGTCACGATTTGGTCACATGGACGCGCGGTCGGCCCGATTCCGGCTCGTCCCGGTTCGTCCCCATGGCCTCGCCGTCGACCCGCGCTCGACCAGCACCGTCGGGAACACGACCTCCTCCGGCACCGGCGCGCCGGTGATCATCTCCAGCAGCATCGACGCCGCGGTGACCCCCTGCTCCTGCGCGTTCTGCACCATCGTGGTCAGGCCGAGGTGCTCCCCCATGTCGTGCCCGTCGACACCGACGACCGACACGTCCTCGGGCACCCGGAGCCCCCGGTCCCGCAGGGCCAGCAGCGCGCCCATCGCCATCTCGTCCGACGCCGCGAACACCGCCGTCACGTCGGGGCGCCGGTCCAGCAGCGCGTGCATCGACGCGCGGCCGCCCCGGACGTCGAAGTGCCCGTGCACCTCGAGCCCCGCGGTCGCCAGGCCGCGCGCCGCGAGCTCGGCGCGCCAGCCCTCGGCACGGCGCACGGCCGGCGACCACGGCAGGGTGTCGTCCGGCTCTCCCGACAGGTGCGCGATCACGGTGTGGCCGAGGTCCGCCAGGTGCGCGACCGCGCGGCGCGCGGTGCCGACGTCGTCCAGCCCGACGGTGACGTGGCCCGGCGCGCCCGCGCCGACGAACACCAGCGGATAGCCGAGCTCGTCGAGCAGCGCGACCTCCTCCGCCTCGAGCGGGAGCCCCACGACCAGCACGCCGTCGACGCGGCGGCGGAGCACGTCCGGGTCCAGCCGCAGCCGCCGGACCTCGCGGGACACCTCGAACGTGTAGAGCAGCGCGTCGAAGTCCTCGACCCGCAGGGCGCGCTCCGCGCCCTCGATCACGTTGGCGAAGAACCAGTGCGCGACCCACGGCGTGATGAGGCCGATCGTCCGCGTCCGCCCGGAGGCGAGCGACGAGGCGGACGGCGACGGCACGTACCCGAGCTCGTCGGCGGCCCGGCGCACCCGCTCGCGCGTGGCGGCGGTGACGTTCGGCAGGCCGCGCAGCGCGCGCGACACCGTCGCGGTGGACACCCCGGCAGCCCGGGCCACGTCGACGATGCCGTGCGCCATGGCGGGGATTGTGCTCCGCCCCGCGGGCCCCGGTCCACCCTGTCGGGCGACCGCTTGCCGTGGGAGCGCTACCGCTTTCCCGACCGCCACCGCCGCGCCGGGCGGCCGGGTCGCGCGCCCCGCGTCAGCCCGCCGCGTGCCCGACGGTCCGCAGCACCGCGACCACGCCGTCGTCCTCGACCGTGCCCGTGACCTCGTCGGCCGCGAGCCGGACGAACTCCGGCGCGTGCCCCATCGCCACGCCGCGCGCGGCCCAGCGGAGCATCTCGACGTCGTTGCCGCCGTCGCCCACCGCGACGGTCGCGAACGGCTCGACGCCCAGGTCGCGGCGCAGCTCCTCCAGCGCGCTCGCCTTGGAGACGCCGCCGGGGGTCAGGTCGAGCCAGGCGCTCCAGCCGACCGCGTAGGACACCTGGTGCAGGCCGACGCGCTCGACGAGCTCGCGGAACTCCTCGGGGGTGCTGCCCGGGTCCCGCACGACGACGCGGGTGGCGGGCTGCGCGACGAGCTCGTCGAACGGCAGCACCGTCTGCTCGCCGGTGAGCTCGTGGTCCGGGAACGGCCGGGACACCCGGAAGCCGTGGCCCAGGTCCTCGACGGCGAACAGCGCGTCGGGCAGCTCGGCCTGCAGGACGCGCAGGGCGGGCTCGGGGTCGAAGGTGGTCGTACTCGTGACCTCGTAGCCCTGCGGGGCCTCCGGGTCGAGGCGCGCGGTCACGGCGCCGTTCGAGCACACGACCCAGCCGGTCGTGAGCCCGAGGTCGGTGGCCACCGGCACCGCGCTGCGCACGCCGCGCCCGGTCGCGAGCACGACGTGGGCGCCCGCGTCGCGGAGCGCGGCCACGGCATCGCGCACGGCCGGCGACACGGCGCCGTCGTAGGACAGCAGCGTGCCGTCGACGTCGAGGGCGACGAGGGTGCCGGCCGCCGTGCGCGGGTGCGTCATCGCGACCCGCCCCCGACCGGCTCCAGCACCTCGAGGCCGCCGAGGTACGGCCGCAGGCCCTCGGGGACCCGCACCGAGCCGTCGGCCTGCTGGTGGTTCTCGAGGATCGCGACGATCCACCGGGTGGTCGCCAGCGTGCCGTTCAGCGTCGCGACCGGCCGGACCTCGCCGTCCGCCGTGCGCTCGCGCACCCCGAGCCGCCGGGCCTGGAACGTCGTGCAGTTGGAGGTCGACGTGAGCTCCAGGAACCGCTGCTGGCTGGGCAGCCAGGCCTCGCAGTCGAACTTGCGGGCCGCGCTGGACCCGAGGTCGCCCGCCGCGGTGTCGATGACCCGGTACGGCAGGTCCACGAGCTGGAGCATCTGCTCCTCCCAGCCCAGGATGCGGCGGTGCTCGTCGGCGGCGTCCTCGACGGTCGTGTAGGAGAACGCCTCGACCTTGTGGAACTGGTGCACGCGGATGATGCCGCGGGTGTCCTTGCCGTACGACCCGGCCTCGCGGCGGTAGCAGGCCGACCAGCCGGCGTAGCGCAGCGGGCCGCCCGACAGGTCGAGGATCTCCCCCGAGTGGTAGCCGGCGAGCGCCACCTCCGAGGTCCCGACGAGGTACAGGTCGTCCGCCTCGAGGCGGTAGATCTCGTCCGCGTGCGCGCCGAGGAACCCGGTGCCGGCCATGACCTCGGGCTTGACCAGCGTGGGGGTGATGACCGGCGTGAAGCCCGCCGCGAGGGCCAGGTCGACCGCGGCGTTCAGCAGCGCCAGCTCCAGCCGGGCGCCGATGCCGGTGAGGTAGTAGAACCGCGCGCCGGACACCTTGGCGCCGCGCTCGGTGTCGATCGCCCGCAGGCCCTCGCCGAGCTCCAGGTGGTCGCGGACCGCGAACTCGGCCCCGTACTCCGCGGCGAAGTCGCGCGGCGTGCCCTCGTGCCGCAGCACGACGTAGTCGTCCTCGCCGCCCGCCGGGACGCCCTCCTCGACGACGTTGCCGATCCGGCGCGCCAGGTCCGTCGCGAGCTCCTCCGCCGCGTCCGCGTCGGCCTGCAGCGCCTTGACCTGCTCCGCGACCTGCTTCGCGTGCGCGAGGAGGGACTGCTTCTCCTCGCCCTGCGCGGACGCGACCTTCTTGCCGAGCGCCTTCTGCTCCGCCCGGAGGCTCTCGAAGTCGGTGAGCGCGGCGCGGCGACGGGCGTCCGCGTCGAGCACCTGGTCCACGAGGGCCGGGTCGTCGCCGCGGGCCACCTGGCTCGCGCGCACGACGTCCGGGTCCTGGCGCAGCAGCTTGAGATCGATCACGCACCGAGCCTACCGACCGCCGCCGCGCCCCCGCCGCCCCGCGGCGTGCCCCGCAGGCGCCCCGCGGGCGGCCCGCGGGCACCGAGCGAGCAACCGACACGTCGAGCGAGTAGTCGGCGGATGCTCGCTCGACGTGTCGCGCACCCCCTCGGCGACCCGGACTCGTCGCGGGGACCTGAGGCGGCGGGCCGCTCCCGCCGCGTAGATTCCTCACATGACCTGGGAGGGATGGCTGGCCGTCGTCGCCGCCGCGCTGTCCGTCACCGCTCTCGTCGTCGCCGCGGTCGCCTGGCGCGCGACCGCCGCCGAGCGGCACGCCCGCCGCGCCGGCCAGATCCTCGGGACCGCGGCGAGCCACCACGCCTCCGTCACCACGACCGCGCAGCCGGAGCCGCACCGCCCGCTCGTGGCGTTCGTGGCCAACCCGTCGAAGCCGGGCGTGCCGGACCTGCGGGCGACCGTGCGCCGCGCGTGCGCCGAGCAGTACCTCCCCGAGCCGCTGTGGCTCGAGACCACGCTCGAGGACCCGGGCATCGGCCAGACCCGGGACGCGGTCGCGCGGGGCGCCGACATCGTCGTGGCGCTCGGCGGCGACGGCACCGTGCGCGCCGTGGCCGAGGCCCTGGTGGGGACCGGCGTCCCGATGGGCCTGGTGCCGGTCGGCACCGGCAACCTGCTCGCGCGGAACCTGGACATACCGATCGGCGACCCGCTCGCCGCGCTGCAGATCGCGCTGGACGGCACCGACCGGACGATCGACGTCGGCTGGCTCAAGGTGCTGCGGTACGAGTCGCGCGTCGACGACGACATCGCGGAGGCGGCCGACGACCTGCCCGCGGACACCGACGTGCCGCGCGACCACATCTTCCTGGTCATCGCCGGGGTCGGCTTCGACGCCGCGATGGTCGCGGACGCGGACGACGACCTCAAGGCCCGCGTCGGCTGGGTGGCGTACTTCGTCGCCGGCATCAAGCACCTGCACGGCCGCCGGCTGCGGACGACGGTCCGCCTGGACGACGCCCCGGGCGAGCCCGCGCGGGTGCGCAGCCTGCTGATCGGCAACTGCGGCCGGCTGCCCGGGGGCATCACCCTGCTGCCGGACGCCGTGCTCGACGACGGGTGGCTGGACGTCGCGGCGATCGACACCCGGGGCGGCGTCGCGGGGTGGGCCCAGCTGTTCGGCGAGGTGGTGCTGCAGGGGGTCGGCGTCCGCAGCCAGCTGCCCGCCAAGATCGGCCGGATCGACCACGCCCGCGCCCGCGAGGTGCACGTGCAGGTGTCGGGCGGCGAGTACGTGCAGGTCGACGGCGACGTGATCGGCCAGGTCACCGAGCTGTCGGCGCGCGTCGAGCCGGGCGCCCTGGTCGTCCGCGTCGCCGCGACCTAGCCGCGCGGAACCCGCCCGCGGCGGCCCGCGCACCGGGCACACTGCCGGGGTGAGCACCCACGACAGCGCGACGACCCGGGCGTACTACGACGACCTCGGCGACGCGGAGTGGTCCCGCCTCGAGGCGGACGTGGCGGGACGGGTCTCGCTGGAGGTGCACCGCCGGTTCCTCGCGCGGTTCGTCCGCCCGGGCGACCGGGTGCTCGAGGTGGGCGCGGGGCCCGGCCGGTTCACGCTGGCGCTGGCCGCGCTCGGCGCGACGGTGGTCGTGACGGACCTGTCCCCGGTGCAGCTCGAGCTGAACCGCGTGCGCGTGGGCGGGACCGCCGCCGAGGCCGCCGTGGAGCGCCGTGAGCTGCTCGACGTCGGCGACGCGAGCCGGTACGCCGACGGGGAGTTCGACGCGGTCGTGGCGTACGGCGGACCGCTGTCGTACACGTTCGACCGGGCCGAGGAGGCGCTGCGCGGGCTGCTCCGGGTCACCGCGCGCGGCGGCGCCGTCGTGGCGTCCGTGATGTCGGCGCTCGGCACCTGGCGCGCTGCGCTGCCCGGTGTGGCCCGCGCCGCCGCGGCGGCCGGCGAGGACGCGAACGACCGCGTGCTGCGCACCGGGGACCTGCGGCACCTGCCCGGGGCCGCGCACGTGTGCCGGATGTACCGATCGTCGGAGCTCGCGGGGCTCACCGCGGCGGCCGGCGGGGAGCTGGCCGCGCTCAGCGGCAGCAACTGGGCGTCGCTCGGCGACCCGGCGACGCTCGCGGACCTCGAGGCCGACCCCGACCGCTGGCGGCGGTTCCTCGACCACGAGGTCGCCGCGTGCGCGGAGCCCGGCGCCACGGACGGCGGCACGCACCTGCTCCTGGCCGTGCGGCACGCCTAGGCCGGCGCCCGCCCGCGTCGGTCAGACCGAGGCGCCCCCGCGCACCGAGCGGAGCCACTCGCGAGCCGTGCGGAAGTCGTCGTCGGCGGTGCCGATGTGCACGTCGGCCGGGTGCCGGTCGGCGCGCGGGTAGGAGCCGAGGTAGCGGACGTGCGGGCACACGCGGTGCAGTCCCATGAACGCCTCGCCCATCCGCTCCTCGCCGATGTGCCCCTCCGCGTCGATCGAGAACGAGTACCGGCCGAGGGAGTCGCCGATCGGCCGGGACTCGATCCGGGACAGGTTCACGCCGCGCGCCGCGAACTGCTCCAGCATGGTGAGCAGGGCGCCGGCCTCGTTGCTGGGCAGGTGGACGACCAGGGTCGTCTTGTCGGCGCCGGTGGGCGGCGGCACCTCGCCGGGGCGGCCGAGCACGACGAACCGGGTGACCGCGTTCGGGTTGTCGGCGACGCCCTCGGCGAGCACCTGGTCCTCGAGGCCGTAGTGCGCCGGGGCGGCGGGCGGGACCAGGGCCGCGTCGAAGCCGAGCGCCGCCGCGTCCGCCCCGGCGTCGGCGAGCAGGGCCGCCGGGGCGGTGTTCGACGTGGCGGGCAGGTGCACGGCGTCGGGCGCGTGCGCGCCGAGCCACCGGCGGCACTGCACCCAGGCGTGCGGGTGCGCCGCGACCCGCCGGACGTCCGCGAGCGCCACCCCGGGCCGGCCCACGAGCGTGAAGCCCACCGGCACCAGCACCTCGCGCCGGAGCACCAGCGGCTCGCCCACGGCGAGGGCGTCCAGGGTGGCCGTCACGCCGCCCTCGATGGTGCTCTCGATCGCGACCACGGCGTGATCGGCGGCCCCGGACCGGACGGCCTCGATCGCGCTGACCACGTCCGTCTGCGGGAGGTACTCCGCCTCCTGCGGGCTCACGACCTGCCGCAGCGCCACCTCGGTGAACGTGCCCGCGGGGCCGAGGTAGGCGTAGCGCGGACGCGGCATCGGGGGACCTCCTGGGGACGGGCGCGGGGCGGGGAGCCCGGGCGCGTGTGGTCGGCGCGTGCGCTCCCTGTGCGGCGCGCGTGCACGTGCCGTGTCGTGGTGCCGGGGGCGCCCGCAGGCGACGCCCCCGAGCGTAGTGCGCCCGTACGCTGGGCCGGTGCCCCTGTCCACGCCTCAGCCGCGCACGACGGCCCGCCCCGCGCCCGCCCGCACCGCCCCGGCCCGCCTGGTCGCCGCGACGCTCGCGGCGCTGCTGGCGGTCGCCCTCGGCTGGGCCGCCGCCCCGCGGGCCGCCGCGGCGGACGCCCCCGACGGGGACGACCGCGGGCCCGTGGTCCTCGTCGGCGTCACCGGGCTGCGCTGGGACGACCTCGGCTCGCTGACGACGCCGGCCCTCTGGGAGCTGTCCCGGACCGCGTCGCTGGGGACCACCGTGGTGCGCAGCGCGATCTCGTTCACCTGCCCGTCGATGGGCTGGCTCGCGGTGTCCGCGGGCGGGCGCGCCACCGACCTGGCGGTCGCGGACGGCACCTGCCGCACGCTGCGGGACCCGCTGGCCAACGGCGCGGTCCCCGGCTGGGCGGACTACCAGGAGGCCATGCGCGCGTCCTCGTACGACTCCCGGCTCGGGCTGCTGGGCGACACGGTCGCGACCGCGGGGCTCACCGCCACCGGGATCGGCCCCGGCGCGGCGATCGCCCTGGCCGACGCGGACGGCACGCCGGTCGGCGCCCACGTGCGCGCCCCGGCCGACGCGGGCGGGCTGGAGGACGCCGTCGCGGCGGCCCTCGACGGCTCGCGGCTCGTGGTGGTCGACGCGGGCACGGTGCGGGACCCCGGCTACCAGACCCGGGGCCGCTCCGAGGCCGACACGGACGTCCCGAGCGACACCCAGGACGAGCCCCCGGTCTCCGGCACCGACGTGGTGATCGAGCCGACCCGCGCCGAGCAGGTGCAGGAGATCGACGCCCGGATCGCGGCGGTGCTGGACGCCGTCGCCGACTCGGGCTCCGACCCCACGGTGCTGCTGTTCTCGGTGGCGGACTCGAGCCGGCGCGCGAACCTGCAGGTGGCCGCGGCGACCGGTCCGAACCCCGACGGCGGGACGTACGCGGGCGGCCTCATCAGCTCGTCGTCGACCCGGCAGGACGGCTTCCTGCAGACGACCGACATCGCGCCGACCGTGCTCCACGCGCTCGGCATCCGCGACCAGGCGCCGACCGGGGCGCTCGTGGGCTCGGTGATCCGGCACAGCCCGGACGACGCGACCGCCGGCGCGCGGGTGGCCTACCTGATCGACCAGAACCGGCACGCGCTGGCGGCCGCACCCCTGGTGGGCGGGTTCTACGTCCTCTGGGTCGGCCTGAACCTGGCGCTCTACCTCCTGGTGATGGTCGGGCTGAACAACCGCGTCCGCCTGTGGTGGACCCGCCTGATCTCCCGGCTGCGCCGGCGGCCGCCGGGCGCGGGGCACCCGCGCCGCGTGCTGCACGGGCTGCGGGTCGGCGCCGTCGCCGTGGCCGCGGTGCCGGTGTCGACCTTCCTCGCCAACCTCCTGCCGTGGTGGCGCGCCGGCAACCCGGCCTGGGCGCTGGCGGGCGCGGTGGCGCTGTTCTGCGCGGCGATCGTCGCGGTCACCCTGCTGCCGCCGTGGTGGCGCGGGCGGCTGCTCGGGCCGATGGGCGCCGTCGGCGGGATCACGGCCCTCGTGCTCGCTGTCGACGTCGCCACCGGCGCCCGGCTCGCGCTCGACTCGATGATGGGCCCGGGCTCGCTGGTGGCCGGCCGGTTCTACGGCTTCGGCAACCCGGCGTTCGCGCTGTTCGCCACTGCGATGATCCTCACGGCCGTCGCGTTCGCCGACCCGCTGCTGCGCGCGGGGCGCCGCGGTCTCGCCGTCGCGGTGGTCGCCGCGCTCGGCCTGGTCGCGGTGGTCATCAACGGGAGCCCGTCGATCGGCGCGGACTTCGGCGGCCCGCCGGCGCTGGTACCCGGGTTCGCCGTCCTCGCCCTGCTCACGGCCGGCATCCGGCTGAACTGGCGGCGGGTGCTCGCGGTGCTGGCGGCGGGTGCCGTCACCGTCGTGGGCATCGCGGTCGTCGACTGGCTGCGCCCGCCGGACGAGCGCACCCACCTGGGTGCGTTCATCGAGACGGTGCTCGACGGCGGCCTGTGGACGGTGCTGCTGCGCAAGGGCGAGACCAACCTGCGCATCCTGTTCGGCAGCGAGCAGACGCTGCTCGCGATCGGCGGACTGCTGCTGGTCGTGCTCCTGGTGGGGCGCCCGGCCCGCTCGGCCGTGAGCGCGCCCGACGGCGGGCCCTACGCCTGGCTGTCCGCGGGCGCACCGCTGCGGCAGATCGGCACGGACGCCCCGATGCTGATGAAGGGCCTGGTCGCGCTCGCCACGACGCTGGGCGTCGGTTTCGCGCTCAACGACTCGGGCGTGGTCGTGCCCGCCACCGGCATCGGGCTGGCGGTGCCGCTGCTCGCGGCGGCCTGCTCGACGTGGATGCTGCTGCAGCAGACGGCGGCTCAGCGGGGGCCGGGCAGCCTGGCGCCGACCATCCCCGGCAGCACCGGCCCCGGGACCGGGACGGGCCGCACCGCGTCCGCGAACGCGCAGGGCCTGCCGAACAGGTAGCCCTGCGCCAGGTCGCAGCCCAGCGCGCGCAGGGCGGTGTACCGCGCCTCGTCCTCGACGCCCTCGGCGATCACGTCGGCGCCGAGCGACCGGCCCAGGGCGACGACCGCCTCGACGACGCCGGCCGCCCGGGGGCCGGCGGCCCCCGACCCGCCGAGCTCCTGGACGAACGACTGGTCGATCTTCAGCAGCGTGACCGGGTAGTCGTGCAGCCGCGACAGCGAGGAGTACCCCGTGCCGAAGTCGTCGATCGCGACGCCGACCCCGAGCTCGCGCAGGGCGCTCAGCATGGGCACCGCCCGGGCGTCGTCGGCGAGGGCGCTCTCGGTGACCTCGATGCCGAGCCAGCTCGCCGGGGCGTCGTAGGCCGCCAGCAGGTCGACCACCAGGGTCACGAGGTCGGGCCGGTCCTGCCCGCCCGCGAACTGCCGGGGTGAGACATTCACCCACACCCGCAGCCCCGCACCGGTGCTCCGGTTGTGGGCGGTCACCTCGCCGAGCGCCCGGTCGAGCGCCCAGGCGCCGAGCTCGCCGATCAGGCCGGTCTCCTCCGCCACCGGGATGAACTCGGCCGGGGACACGGGCCCGCGGGTGCGGCTGGTCCAGCGCATCAGCGCCTCGACGCCCTCGACCCGCCCCGTCACCAGGTCGACCTCCCCCTGGTAGACAAGCGACAGCTCGCCCTCCTCCGTCGCCCGGCGCAGGTCCGCGGCCATCGTGAGCCGCTGCCGCGCGTGGTCCGCTCCCTGCTCCTCGTACCACTGGTGGCAGCCCCCGCCGGCGGCCTTCGCGCGGTACATCGCGACGTCCGCGCACCGCAGGAGCTCGTCCCAGGCCATCCCGCCCGGCTCGGTGTGCACCACTCCCACGGAGCAGCCGACCGCGAACTCCTCGCCGCGGACCTCGAACGACTCGTCGAACGCCGCCACCAGGCGCAGCGCGACCTCCTCTGCCGCCGCGGGCGTCGCGTCGGGGAGCAGCACGACGAACTCGTCCCCGCCCAGCCGGGCCGCCACGGACCGGTCCGGCAGGCCGGCGCCCACCCGCTCGGCGGCCTGCTGGAGGAGCTGATCGCCCACCACGTGCCCGTAGGAGTCGTTCACGAGCTTGAACCGGTCGAGGTCGAGCAGCAGCAGCGCGGTGCCCGCCCGCGAGGTGGCCAGCGCGGCGACCGCCCGCTCCCGCGCGAGGTCGCGGTTCGCGAGGCCGGTGAGCGGGTCGTGGGTCGCCGCGTGCGTCAGCCGGTCCTGGGCCTCGCGGAACCTGGTGACGTCCCGGGCCACCACGAGCACCGAGTCGACGGTGCCGTCCGCGGCGCGCTCGGGCACCGCCCGCACGTCGTACCAGTGACCCTCCACGTGCGCGGACATGCTGATGAGACGTCGCGGGTCGGTGTCCGGGTCGCAACCCGGGTCCGCGGAGATCGCGATCATGTGGTGCGCGAGGGCGCGCACGGCGTCCATCACGGGGGACCGCCCCGCCAGCCCGCCGACCTGCGTACCGAGGTCCGCGTCGGACACGCGGGCCGCGCGCCGCATCGCGGCGTTCACGAACCGGAGGCGGGCGTCGCCGTCGACCCGGGCGAGGGCGTCGGGCGTGTTCCGGGTGATCGACTCCAGGTCCCGGGTCCGGGCGGCCAGTGCGCGCGTGCGGTCCTCCGCCAGCTCGACCGCGCGCAGCTCGGCCGCGGCCCGCGAGGCCACGAGACCGACGACGAGCGCGGTGAGGAGCAGACCCCCGACCAGCGGCAGCGGCGCGAGGAGCCCCGGCAGGCCCAGAGGGGACGCGGTGAGCGTCCAGGTGCGGCCGGCGACCGGCACGCCGACGTCGAGGGATCCGCCGGGCGCGGGCGGGGCCGCGCCGTCCTCGGCCAGGACGCCGAGGACCGCGTCGCCGTCGCTGACGACCGCGGCGGCGTGGGGCCGCGTCGTCACGGCGTCGAGCAGCGGACCGACCCTGACCGTCGTGACGGTCCAGCCGATCAACCGCCGACGGCGCTCGCCGGTCGTCACCGGGGCGTCCGCCGTGTCGTAGACCGCCACCGCGATGGCCGCCTCCAGCCCGTCCGCGCCGTCCGCCCGCGCCACCTTCCCGGCGTCCGAGCCGTCGACCTCGAGCACGCCCGCCCGGTACGGCGCGCTCATGGCCGGCTGCCCCGAGTCCCGCGCCGAGGCGAGCGCGGCCCCGAGGGCGGACACGCCCGTGGTGGTGGACCCCCCGGCCGCGAGCCGGTCGAGCAGCGACGACGAGCCGAGCCGCACCACGCGCGCCACGTGCACGGCACCCGGGACGTCCGCGCCGCCCGACGGGCGGAGGTCGATGGGCCCCGCCCGGTCGGCCGGGCTGGCCGGGGCGGCGAGCCACCCGACCCCGGAGGTGACGACGGGTGCGGACGGCGGCGCGCCCCCGGACGGCTCGTCTTGTCGGGGCGCACCGGCCGGGGACGTCAGCACCCGCAGGTGGCTCTCCCAGGAGGCCGCCGCGTCGTCCCAGGAGGTACCCGCGCTCGGCGTCAGCAGGGACGCGGCCGTCGTGGCGACCCGGATCTGGCCCCCGAGCCGCGCCTCCAGGGCCTCCGCCGACACGGCGATGTCGGCGCGTGTCGCCTGCACCGCACGATCCCGCTCCTGGTGGGCGTGGAACAGCGAACCGGCCAGGGAGATGGCGAGCCCGAGCGGCGTGAGCACGGCCACCACCAACCGCACCCGCCCGCGGGCGCGACCGCGCGCGTCGGACGCCATCGCACCGCCCTTCTCCAGACCCGTCTGGTCACGGACCTGCCCCGACCGGGTACCGCCGTACCCGTCCCATCGGCCACCGGGCACGACGGGCTGACCTCAGGAGGCAAGTTCACCCGGGTGCTGCTCCCGACCACCCACCCGCGAGCCGCGCCCCCGCGCGGGGCCCGTCTCACCTACACTCGCGTGCGTGATCTTCAAGTCCGTGGGCGAGGGCAGGCCCTACCCCGACCACGGCCTGGTCACGCCCAAGCAGTGGGCCGACGTCCCGCCGCGCCAGGTCCGCCTGGACGAGCTGGTGACCACCAAGCGCACGCTGAACCTGGACAACCTCCTGTCGGAGGACTCCACGTTCTACGGCGACCTGTTCGCGCACGTCGTGCAGTGGCGCGGCGTGCTGTACCTGGAGGACGGCCTGCACCGCGCGGTGCGCGCCGCCCTGCAGCAGCGGCCCGTGCTGCACGCGCGCGTCCTGGTGATCGAGTCCGATGAGCGCTGACCGCACGCCGGACGCCGCCCGTCAGCGACGCCGCCGGCACACCCGCGAGCGCCAGGCCGTCGTCTTCGGCGTGCTGCTCGGCGGCCTCGCCGTCGCCGCGTTCGGCGCCGCTGCCGTCTACACCGGGAACGTGTCGCTGCCGTTCCTGTCGCGCGACTTCTCGTCCCCCGAGCCGACGGGCCTCGCCGCCGAGGACTCGCCGTGCCCGCCGGAGGGCGCCACGCCGGTCCCCTACGGCCAGGTCTCCCTGAACGTGCTGAACGGGACGGCCCGCGTGGGGCTCGCGGGCGACACCGCCGCGGCGCTCTCGCAGCGCGGCTTCACGATCGCGCAGCAGCTCAACGCGAGCCAGATGGGCTACTCGACCTACGCGGGTACCGCGCTGATCCAGTTCGGCACGCAGGGCGTCGCGGCGGCGTACACCGTCGCCGCGCAGTTCGACACCCCGCAGCTCGTGCTGGACACCCGCGCGGACGCGTCGGTGGACGTCGTCGTCGGGTCGTCCTACAACGCGCTGGTGGCCGCGTCGGACGTCGTGCTCGTGGCGGACCAGCCGTTCGCCGTCCCGGAGGGCTGCATCGCCCTCGACCAGGTCACCCCGGTCCCCCAGGCCACCCCTCCGCCGGCCACCGAGGCCCCGGCGGAGGAGCAGGCCGCGGCCGAGGGCTGAGCCGCCCCCGGCCGCGGGCGGCTCAGCGCTCCAGCTCGACGCCGCCCGGGACGGACGCCGGCGACGCCGGCTCCTGGCTGGTGCCGCGCCACCGGGCCACGCCGCGCATGACGTGGTAGACCCCGATCGCCGCGGCGGTGCCGAGCGCGATGCCCTCGAACGTGAGGTCGCCGGCGGACCAGGTGTAGTTGGCGATGCCGACCACCAGCGCGACGGCGGCGGTCGTGAGGTTCACCGGGTCGGAGAAGTCGACCTTGTTCTGCACCCAGATGCGGGCGCCGAGGACGCCGATCATCCCGTAGAGGACCGTCGTCGCCCCGCCGAGGACGCCGGCGGGGATCGTGTTGATGAGCTCGCCGAACTTCGGCGACAGGCTCAGGACCAGCGCGGTCGCGGCCGCCACCCAGTACGCGGCGGTCGAGTACACCTTGGTCGCCGCCATCACGCCGATGTTCTCGGCGTAGGTGGTCGTGCCCGAGCCGCCGCCGAGGCCGGCGAGCGTCGTGGCCAGGCCGTCCGCCAGCAGCGCGCGGCCGGTCAGCGGGTCGAGGTCCTTGCCGGTCATCGCCGCGACCGACTTCACGTGGCCGACGTTCTCCGCGATGAGCACGAACACCACGGGCAGGAACAGGCCCAGCAGCCGGGGCTCGAACGTCGGGGCGACGAAGTGCGGCAGCCCGAACCAGTCGGCCGCGCGGACCGCGGTGAAGTCGACCTCGCCGCGCAGCGTGGCGACGAGGTAGCCGACGACCACCCCGACCAGGATCGACAGCCGGCCGAGGATGCCGCGGAACAGGACCGCGGACAGCACGATCGCCGCGAGCGTGACGATCGCCGTGACCGGCGCGGCGCGGAACCCGCTGCACGCGCCGGTGTCGTCGCAGGTGCCCCACGCGGTCGGCGCGAGGTTGAAGCCGATCAGCGCGACGACGGTGCCGGTGACCACCGGCGGCATCACGAGGTCGATCCACCGGGAGCCGGCCAGGTGCACGACCAGGCCGATCACCGCGAGCAGCACGCCGGTGGCCAGGATGCCGCCCACCGCCGCGGACTGCCCGCCCGAGGCCGTGGCGGCGACGATCGGGCCGATGAACGCGAAGCTCGACCCCAGGTAGGACGGCAGCCGGTTGCCGGTCACGAGCAGGAACACCACGGTGCCGACGGCCGAGAACAGCAGCGTGGTCGCCGGGGAGAAGCCGGTGAGCAGCGGCACCAGGAAGGTCGCGCCGAACATGGCGACGACGTGCTGCATGCCGATGCCGATGGTCCGCGGCCAGGACAGCCGCTCGTCGGGTGCGACGACCGCTCCCGGCTCGACCCTCCTGCCGTCGCCGTGCACCCGCCAGCCGATCGCGCTCACCGAGGTCCTCCTCCTGAGTCGGCGCCCCGGTCGGTCCGCGCGCCGCAGGGCAGGTTAGCGGGTGACGCGGCACCCGCCCGGCCGCGCCCACGGCCCGCACCCCGCCCGCACCGGGCGTCCGCGTAGGGTGTGGCGCGGCCCGTGACCGTCCGCGTGGAGGTGCCCCATCGACCGGCTGCTGCGCTCCCGCGTCGCGCTGTGGACCGCGTTCGTCGCCGTCCACGGCTGGATCGCGTACGTCGGGACGGTGCTGATCCCCGCGCAGGCGTTCTGGGACCTCGACCTGTACCGCTGGTGGATGTGGCAGGGCCTGCACCAGGGCGTCTGGCCGGTGCTGGACGGCGACTGGGTCTACCCCGCCGGCGCCGTGCTGCCGATGCTGCTGCCCGCGCTGGTCGACGCCGTGGGCACCCAGCCGTACGCGGTCGCGTGGTCGGCGCTGATCACGCTGCTCGACGCCGTCGCGGTGGTCGTGCTGCTGCGGTGCGCGGGGCGGCCCGCCCGCGAGGACCTGGTGCGCGGCGCCGTCGCGGCGCCGGGGCCTGACCCCGCCGTGGGCGCGTGGTGGTGGCTGGCGTTCGTCCTGCTGCTGGGGCCGGTGGCCGTCGGCCGGCTCGACGCGGTGGTGGCGCCGGTCGTGGTGGTCGCGCTCGCGCTCGCGCTGCGGCACCCCGCGGTGGCGTCCGCGCTGCTCACCTTCGGGGCGTGGGTCAAGGTGGCGCCGGGCGCGCTGCTGCTGCCCCTGGTGCTCGTGCTGCGCCGCCCCTGGCGGGACCTGGTGCTGCCGGCCGCGGCGGTCTGCGTGGTCGTGGCCGGCGCGGTCGCCGCGGGCGGCGGGCTCGGTCACCTGACCAGCTTCCTGGGCGAGCAGGGCGAGCGCGGGCTCCAGGTCGAGTCCGTCGCCGCGACGCCGTTCGTGCTGGCGGGGATCGCGGGCGGGCTCGGCGGCGAGCCCGTGCGGGTCGTGCTCAACCAGGAGATCACCACGTGGGAGATCGCCGGGCCGGGGACCGCCGCCGTGGCGGGCGCGCTCGGCGTGCTGCTGCCGGTGGCGCTCGCCGCGGTCACGGCGCTGCTCGCCCGGGCCCGGCTGCGCGCCGGCGACCGCCTGGACACCGCCGGGTTCCTCGCGCGCGGGGCGCTGCTCGTCGCCGTGACGCTGATCCTGGCGAACAAGGTCGGGTCGCCACAGTTCGTCGGGTGGCTCGCGGGGCCCGTGGTCGTCGGCCTGGCACGGCCGGGCGCGGGCGGCGTGCGGTCCTGGCGGCTGCCGGCGGCCCTGGTGCTGGTGATCGCCGCGCTCACCCAGGTCGTGTTCCCGATCGCCTACGACGGGATCACGGCGCAGCAGGTGGGCCCGTCGCTGGTGCTCGTGCTGCGGAACCTGCTGCTGGTCGTCCTGCTCGTGGCGGTGGCCCGCGACCTCGTCCGCGCGGGTCGCGCGGGGTCGCGGGCCACCGGCCCGGGTGCGGAGGCGCGCCTCAGCGCACCTGCGGCATGACCTCGGAGGCGATCAGCTCGAGGTGGTCCAGGTCGTGCAGGTCGAGCACCTGCAGGTAGACCCGGGTGATGCCCTGCTCGGCGAGGGTGCCGAGGCGGTCGACCATCGCCGTCGGCGTGCCGGCGATCCCCACCGCGCGGACCTCCTTCGGGTCGCGCCCGATGGCGGCGGCCCGGCGGTCCACCTCGGCGTCGTCCTTCCCGCCCGCGAGGACGAGCGCGGCCGACATCGTCAGCGTCTGCGGGTCGCGGCCGATCGCGCGGCACGCCTCCCGGACCGTCTCCAGCTTCTCGCCCACGACGTCCAGCGGCGGGAACGTCAGGTTGAACTCCGACGCGAACCGCGCGGCGAGCGCCGGGGTCTTCTTCGGGCCGAGCCCGCCGACGATCAGCGGCACGCCGGGCGTGGTCCCGTCGAGCGGCGACGTCTGCACCGGCTTCGGCAGCGCCGGGCTGTGCTTCAGGGTGTAGTGCTCGCCGGCGTAGTCGAACCGGCCGCCGACCGGCGTGCCCCACAGCCCGGTGACGACCTCCAGCTGCTCGGCGAACAGGCCGAACCGCCTGTCCGGGAACGGGATGCCGTAGGCCTCGTGCTCCTCGGCGTACCAGCCGGTCCCCAGGCCCAGCTCCACGCGGCCGCCCGACATCTGGTCGACCTGCGCGACCTGGATCGCGAGCACGCCGGGGTGCCGGAACGTGGCCGACGACACCAGGGTGCCGAGCCGGACGCGGCTGGTCTCGCGGGCCAGGCCGGCGAGCGTCGTCCAGGCGTCGGTCGGGCCGGGCAGGCCGTCGCCGGAGCCCATCGACAGGTAGTGGTCGGAGCGGAAGAAGGCGTCGAAGCCCAGGTCCTCGGTGGCGCGTGCGACGGCGAGGAGGTCGTCGTAGGTGGCGCCCTGCTGCGGTTCGGTGAAGATCCTCAGGTCCATGCGGGCAGCCTTTCACGGCGCGCGGGGTGGGTCGCGCGCGCCGACCGCCCACGAGACACCCCGAGGGCGCACGAGATCGCGTGCGCCTTGGCGGTGTCTCGTGCGCCGTGGGGCGGCGTACCGTCGGGGGCGTGCTGCGTGGGGTCCGGTGGTCGAGCCTCGCCGTCGTGCTGGGGGCGGGGGCGCTGACGCTGGTGTGCCTCGTGCTGGCGCTGCGTGGCCGGCCGTGGGCGTGGGTCGTCGGGCTCGTGTGCGCGGCGACCGCGGTGCGCGAGGTGCGCGCGCTGCAGCGGCACGACCGGCGCGCTCGCCCCGCCCGGCCGCCGCGCGCGTGAGACGGTGAGGGCATGGTGACGCAGCTCGGCCTGGCCCTCGATGCACTCGCGGTCGCGGACTGGCGGCGGCGCACCGCGCAGATGTACGCCGACGTCCGGCGGCTGGCCGAGGACGACCCCGCTGCCGCGCACGCCGAGTGGGTCGCGCGCCGCGACGAGCTGTTCGCCACGCACGCCGCCTCCCCGCTGCACCACGCCGCCAAGGCGGTGTTCGAGGGCCTATCGGTTGCGCCGTACGACCCGGCCTACCGGTTCGAGGTGCGGGTGCGGGCCACGTCGGCGCAGCGGCTGGAGGTCGCGACCGGGACCGACGGCGTCGTGCCGTTCGACCGGGTCGGGCGGGTCGAGCTCGACGGGCTCGGGTCGCTGTCCGTGTGGGCGCTGCGCACCTACGGCGGCGGCATCTTCATCCCGGTCAAGGACGCCACCGCGGGCAAGGGCACGTACGGCGGCGGCCGGTACCTGCTCGACACCATCAAGCACGCGGACCTCGGCCGGGCCACCGACGGCGGGCTGATCCTCGACCTGAACTTCGCCTACAACCCGTCCTGCGCCTACGACCCGGCGTGGGCGTGCCCGCTCGCGACCCGCGGGAACGTCCTGCCCGCACCGGTGCCGGTGGGCGAGCAGCAGCCGGACCCGAAGCTCGTGGCGGACTTCGAGCTGGAGTGAGGCGCGGGCGCGCTCGTCGCGCGGTGAGGTCAGCGGCCGCGGCGGCCCTCCGTGCGGCCCGCCCGCCGGATCCGGAACGTCCCCGCCGCGAGGCCGACGAGCAGCATCGCGGCGAGCGCCACCCACAGCGGCGTCGTCACGGTCGTCGCGAGCAGGTGCACCCGCACCGGCTGCCGGTTCTGCGCCACGAACACGACCGCGAGCACGACCAGCAGGACGCTGAGCCAGCGGCGCTGCAGGAACGTCACGACCGGGTTCGGGCGGCTGGTGGGCGTCTCGGTGCTGCTCATGGCGGGCTCCTCCTCGGCGCGGGTGCGTGCGCGGGCGGCCGGGGCCGCCGTGGTCCGAGCATGGCGCAGCCGCACCCGCGGCGACCACCTACGCTGACCGGCGTGCCGCTGACCATCGAGACCCGCACCCCCGCCGAGATCACCGCCGCCGAGCTCTACGCCCTGCTGCGCCTGCGCGTCGACGTGTTCGTGGTCGAGCAGACCTGCCCGTACCCCGAGCTCGACGGCCAGGACCTGCTGGACGACTCGCTCCAGGTCTGGGCGCACGAGGACGGTGACCTGCTCGGCACCATCCGGGTGCTGCGCGCGGGGAGCGACCACCCGGCGATCGGGCGCGTCGCGACCGCCGGGGCCGCGCGCGGCCGGGGCGTGGCGGGCGCGCTGCTCGAGCACGGCATCGCGCTGTGCGGGCCCGCGGCGACCATCCACCTGCACGCGCAGGCGCACCTGGAGGCCTGGTACGGCCGGTACGGGTTCGAGCGCGCCGGCGAGGACTACGACGAGGACGGCATCCCGCACGTCCCGATGGTCCGCGCGCCGCGCTGAAGGGCGACGCCGCCGTCGCCGGTCAGCGCTGGCAGGTCGGGCACCAGTACAGCTTGCGCCCCGCCATCTCCTCGACCACCACCGGCGTCCCGCAGGTCCGGCAGGGCTCGCCGCCGCGGCCGTACACCCAGTGCCGCTGCGCCTGGTCCCGGAGCGCCTCGGCCCGGCCGGCCTCGTCCAGGTCCTCCCGCGTGAGCATGACCCCGGTGGCGATCCCGTCGGCCAGCAGCGTCGACCAGTCGTCCCAGAGGGCGCGCGCCGTCTCCGCCGGGACCCGCTTCCCGGGTGTGTGCGGGTCGAGCCGGGCGCGGTAGAGCAGCTCCGCCCGGTAGATGTTGCCGATACCGGCGACGACGGCCTGGTCCATGAGCAGCTGACCCACGGGGGTCCCCCGCGCGGTGAGCCGCTGCACCATGACGTCGGCGGCCGTGCCGGGGCCGGGCGCCACCGCGTCGGCGACGGCCGGGTCGGATTCCCCCGGCTCGCGGTGGGCGGCCGCGCCGGTCGCCGCGGCCACGGCGTGCGGGTCGGCCATCCGGGCGCGGACGTCGTCCTCGACCGCCGGGTCCGGGCCGAGCTTCGCGAGCGCGGCGGCCGTCGCGGCGGGGTCCAGCACCTCGCACGCCGTCGGCCCCCGCAGGTCGGCGACCGTCTGCTCGGTCGCCAGGCGCACCCGCACCTGCCCGACGGGCTCCGGCGGGAAGTCCTCGAGCTCGGCGCCCTCGTCGCCCTCGCGCTCCCCCTCGCCCATCCGCACCGACCGGCGCACCCGCGGCGCGCCCAGGCTGGCGACCGCGCCGCCGCCCTCGACCAGCGGCGACACCACGCCGAGGAAGTCCCACGCGCCGTACAGGCCGAGGTGCACCCGCAGCACGTGCCCGCCGGCGAAGCCGAGGAACAGCTGCTTGCCGACGGCCGCCGACGTCAGCAGCTCGCGCCCGTCGAGCAGCGCGGCCCCCTGGGCGAACCGCCCCTGCGGGGAGGACACCGCGACGCGGTGGCCGACGAAGTCCCGCGCGAACTGCCGGGCGATGCGGTGAACGGTGTGACCCTCGGGCATGCGCCCAGGCTAGGGGCCGCGTCCGACGCCCGCCGGGGACGGCGCAGCAGCAGGAGGGCTCAGTCGTCCCAGAAGGCGGTCCAGAGCCCGACGAGCAGCACCACCGCGACCAGCCCGACCGCCGGCCACACCGCGGCCGACCACGTCCAGGCCGCGGCCAGGTCCTCCATCGCGTCCCGGCCGTGCAGGACGCGGCCCAGCAGCGCCGCGGACGCCCGCAGCACGAGCTCCAGGACCACGTCGACCGCGCCGGTCAGCACGACACCGGCCGGCCGGCTCGGGCCCTCGCGGCGGCGTCTCGGCAGGTCACGGGCCCATCCTGCCAGGCACAGCCGGGGCACAGCCAGCAAGCCGGTGCACGGCGCGCGGCCACCCGGTCTCGGCAGCCGGGCGCGAGGGAGGGGCCGCACGTCCGCGGGTACGCTGCGAGGACCGACCGCTCGGACCGATCAGGGGGCACCACATGGCCGCGAGCACGCCACCGGGGACCGCCGCGCCGACCGACCGCGGACGCCGCGCCCGGCTCGCCGTCGTGGCCCTGGTCGTGGTCCTGCTGCTGGTCGCGGGCGGCGTCTGGTTCGCGTCCGCGCAGCGCTCGCAGGCCCGGGGCGGCGCGGCCCTCGACCAGGCGCTCGCCCGGCTGGCACCCGTCGCCACCGAGCTCCAGCAGGCGATCGGCTCCTCGCACGAGGCGCTCGCGTCCGTGGAGGGCCGGCTCACCGACCCGGCCCTCGGGACCACGCTGGCCGACGCGCTGACCGCGGCCGAGGCGCTGGACACCACGGCACCGACGCAGGGCTCGCCGGCGGAGCAGGCCGCTGCGGTCGAGGAGACGCGCGCGGCGGCGCTCGACCACCTGCAGACCATCCAGGACGCGTCCGCCGCGATCTTCGAGGACAGCTACCGCTTCGACCTCCAGCAGGAGGCCACGGCGCGCGACGCCGCGATGGCGGCGCTCGACGGCGCGGTGGCCGCCGGGCAGCGGGCGCTCGCCGCGGGCACCGGCAGCGCCGACGCCCGCGCCGCCCTCCAGGGCGCGCTCGACGCCGCGGCGGCCGTGCGCGCCGAGCCGGTCGACGCGGAGGACGTCGACGCGGTCATCGGCGCGACGACGGCGGCCGAGGAGGCGCGGACCGCGGTCGAGGCGGCGACGGCGGCGCTGGCGGGCTGACCGGCCCTCTCCACCACCGCGTCCGCGGGCCGGACGCCGTGCGCGCCCGGACCGGCTCCGCCGCGATCGACGGTCTCGCCAGAACCCGCATTCGGGTAGGTGTCCCCCGCCATTTGGTCGGGTCGCGGCGCTCCTAAGGTCCGGAGCACCCCGTGCGGCACAGGCGCCACCGGGTTGACGCACCGGGATCGCACATCCGCCGACCAGGGCCGGCCCGGTCCGCCGCAACCCGTGTCGTGGTCGGCTGGGAGTCGACTGATGGCACGGCGGCGCTGGGGCAGGGTGCTGGGGTTCGGTTCGGCGGTGATGGGGCTGTCGCTCGCCCTGGTGGGCGCGGTCGGTCCGCAGACGCCGCTGCCGCCGTCGGTGGAGATCGCGACCGCTGTGTCGGTCGTCCAGCTGGGCGACTCGTACTCGGCCGGCAACGGTGCCGGCGCGTACTACGGCCCGAAGGGCTGCTACCGGTCCTCGTCGAGCTGGGGGCAGCAGTACGTCGACTGGCTCAACGGGCGCGGCCTGCACGCGACGTTCGTTAACCGGGCGTGCAGCGGCGGCGTACTGGCCCACCTCACGAAGGAACGCGACGCCGGCGACGTGCGGCAGGTCATGGTGCCGCGCCCGGACGCCGACGACGAGGCCGCCGCACGCCGCCTCGCCGAGCAGGACCCGGTGTGCACGGGGGGCGTCGGCACCGACCAGCGGGTGCAGACCGAGGTCTCGGGGTCGACCGTGTCGTCCTGGGTGGTGCGGTGCACCGTCGTGATGCGACCGCAGATCCAGGCCGTGGACCGCACCACGGACCTGGTGCTGCTGACCATCGGAGGGAACGACCTGGGCTTCTCCGACATCGTCATGCAGTGCTTCGCGGCACACACGCAGGACCCCGGCACCTGCCGGAAGCACGTCGATGCCGCCCACGCCGGCCTCCGGACGCTCGGCGATGGCATCAGCGAGACCCTTGGTGCGTTGCGCGCGCGGATGCGCCCGGACGCACGGGTGGTGCTGCTGTCGTACCCGTACCTGTCGACGGAGGAGCCGTACATCCTGCGGTCGTTCGGCGGGCTGCTGCCCTGGTCCACCGACTCGTACAACACCGCCACCGCGGTGAGGGACCTCGGGGACGCGGGGGACGCCGCGCAGCGCCGCGCGGTCGACCAGGCCAACGCGGCCGCGGGGGTCGAGTTCGTCACGTTCCTCGACACGGTGAAGGGGCACTTCGCCGGGCACGAGCCCGATCCGTCTACCGCTCGCCGCAATCCGGCACGGTGGATCAAGGAGTTCGAGCTACCCCTGATCCTGGCGGAGAGCTATCACCCGAACCTGCGAGGTCACACCGAGGAGGCCCGCCTGCTGCGGGAGGTCGCCGCCGTGCCGGGGCGTGACATCCGGGCCGGCGCAGCGGGCCTGGATCTGGTGTTCGTCGTCGACACGACGATGTCCATGAGGCCGTACGTCACACAGGTGCAGAACTTCGTGATGGGCATGGCCGAGCGGCTGGGTGCGCTGTCGAGCTCGTACCGGTTCGCGCTGGTGTCGTTCGCCGACGACCCCGCGTGGACGGGCGTGGCGGGCAGCTACGCGTCACGGGTGGACGTGCCGTTCACCACCGACGCCGCCGAGCTGCGCGCCGCACTCGAGGAGCTGGTGCCGATCGACGGCGGCGACGGGCCGGAAGCCGTGCTGTCCGGCCTCGAGGAGGCGATCTCGCTGCCGTGGCGCGACGGGGTGAAGAAGGTCGTGATCCCGATCAGCGACAACACCGGCCGGGACCCGGAGCAGACCTCGGGACTGACCCGGCGGCAGGTGACCGAGCACGCCCTGGCCGTCGACCCGGCGGAGATCTACCCCGTCGCGGTGGGCGGGTCCGCCCTCGCGACGTTCCTCGCCGAGGTCGCCGAGCAGACCGGCGGCCTGGCGTCGGTCGCCGGCGGTGACCTCGCCGGCGAGCTGACGCGCACGATCGCCGACGCGATGGACAAGCCGTTCGCCTGGATCCAGGGACCCTGGGTCGCGCAGGTCGGTGCGACGCTCCGCCTCGACGCCCGCGGCTCGTACGCCCCGGTCGGGCACCTCGTGAGCTATGAGTGGGACGTCGACGGCGACGGGACCGTCGACTACGTGACCTCCGACCCTGTGATCGAGCACACCTACGACGAGGAGCTCGACGGCTACGCCACGGTCAGGGTCACCGACCAGCTCGGGCGGTTCAGCATGGGGTCGACCCTGGTGACGATCTCCCGCGACGGCGACGCCATCCCCGACGAGGTGGACAACTGCCCGGACGTCGCCAACCCGGGCCAGGAGGACAGCGACGGCGACGGCATCGGCGACGCCTGCGACCCCGACCCGTTCCCGGCGAGACCCGACGACGGCCGGGTGGTGTTCGGGCCGGACCAGCGGGACCAGTACGCGACCGCGGCGATCAGCGGGCACGCCTTCGCCGACACCGGCGCCGACGGAACCTGGGACGCCGACGAGCCCGCCGCGGCCGGGGTCGAGGTGCGCCTGACCGGGGACGACGCCTTCGGCGACCGGGTGGAGCTCACGGTCGTCACCGGCCCGGACGGCGCCTGGGAGGTCGGCGGGCTCCTGCCAGGGGTGTACGACCTGCACGTGCCGGGGGCCCTGCTCCGCGCGGGAGGGGCCGCCGACGACGCCGACGGCTTCGTGGCCGGCGAGCCGGACGGCGATCGGGTCACCGGGATCGTGCTGCCCGGAATCGGGTCCACGGCCACCGGCTACCTCGCCGGCCTGATTCCGACGACGCAGGGCACCACGCCTGACCCCGGGACGTCTCCGGCGGCGGCGCCCGTCCCGGGGAACGACGACGGCGGCGGGCTCGCGCTCACCGGGCCCCTGGTCGGGCTCCTCGTCACGCTCACGATCGCCACCCTCGGCGCCGGGGCCGTCGTGTCCGTCCGCCGACGCTCAGTGGGCGGACCACCCGACAGGGCGGGCGAGTGAGGCACGACATCGACCGCGGAGGTCGCCGTGGGCATCTTGGGACTGATCAACGTCGCGATGGCGGTCGGGTTTCTCGTCTTCGTCGTCGGCGTGATCTGGTGGCGATGGGGCGGGCGGCCCCGCGAGGACCGACGGCCCCGGCGGGTGCTGCGGGTCATCCTGACCATCTCGGGTTCCCTCATCGTGCCCGCCGTGGGGGCCTACATCCGGTTCCTGACCCAGCTGCGGAACTTCACGTTCTGACCGCGACGTCCCGCACCATCGAGCAGGGAGGACCACCATGGACTGGGTTGTCCTGATCCACTGGGCGTTCGCCACCGCGGTGCTCGTCTTCATCGGCGGCCTGATCTGGTGGCGCCGAAGCAGGAAGCGAGGTGAGGGCACGATCCGCCGCAGGGTGCGGAGGACCCTCCTGACGGTCTCGGGGGCGGTGATCGCGCTGTACCTCGGATACTGCGCGTACCTGATGATCGGCCTGTCTTACGACTACATGCGGTGAGCCGTCTCGTCACTCACCTCTGCCCGGGCACGCGTTCCGCGCCGGGCCCACCGCCGCAGGCGATACCGCCGAGCGAGGAGGTACTGGTGTGGACTGGCTCGTGGTGAACGGCGCCCTCGCCGCCGCGCTGCTCGCCTTCGCCGGCGGCCTGATCTGGTCCTGGCATGGCAAGAAGCCGCGCGAGCGTCAGCGGCCCCGCCGGGCCCTGCGGATCGTCCTGACGTTCTCCGGGGCCGCGATCGTCGCGGTCGTGGCGTTCTACGTCTGGGTCGTGATCCAGCTGCGGAACTTCACGTTCTGACCGCCCTCGCGCTCACCCCTCGCCCGCGCCCGGCACCTCGCCCTTCACGTCGTCGTACCCGTGCGCGTTCGGCAGCTCGCCGGGCGCGTACACCAGCCGCACCACCCCGGTCGGGAACACGTCCGACGCCAGCAGCCGCAGCGGGTAGATCGGCGACCCCTCGTCGAACAGCCGCTCGCCGTGCCGGGCGGCGACCGGGTGCACGAGCAGCCGCAGCTCGTCGAGCAGGCCGGCGGCGAGCAGCTGCCGCACCACGGACAGCGAGCCGGGCACGACGACCTTGCCGACGCCGGGCTGCGCCTTGAGCGCGGTCACGGCCTCGACCAGGTCGCCCTCGACCCGCTCCGCGTTACGCCAGCCGAGGTCCGCGGCGCCGCGGGTGGCGACGAGCTTGCGGACGTCGCCGAGCTGCCTCGCGAACGTGGCGTCCTCCTCGCCGGCGGCCTCGCGGTCGGGCCAGGCGCCCGCGAAGCTGTCGTAGGTGACCCGCCCGAGCAGCAGGACGTCGGCGCCCGCGTAGTCCTCGGTGACCGCGGCGCCCATGTGCTCGTCGAAGTACGGGAAGTGCCACGCCGGGTCGATCTCGGCCACGCCGTCGAGCGAGATGAACAGGGTGGAGACGATCGTCGCCATCGCGGGTCCTCCTTCGGGCGGGCGCGGAGCGCCGCACGGGTGGCTGGTCCCTCATGAGACCCCACCCGCGCGGCGCGTGCCTAGACCCTCGTCACCGGCTCGGTGTGTACGCGCCCGCCGCCAGGTCCTCGAGCAACGTCGGGCCGGTGGGCCGCCAACCGAGCCGCTCGCGGGTGAGCGCGCTGGACGCGGGCAGGTCGAGCGCGAAGAACCCGCCGATCCAGCCGAAGTGCGCTGCCGCCTCCTCGGTCGCGACCGACGCGGCCGGGACCCCGAGCGCGCGCCCGATCGCCTCGGCGATGTCGCGTGCGGGCACGCCCTCCTCGCCGACGGCGTGCACCACCGGCACGTCGCCCTGCGCCGCCGCCCGCGCCAGCGCGAGGGCGACCAGGCGCCCGGCGTCCGACCGGTGCACCGCGGGCCACCGGTTCGAGCCGTCGCCGACGTACCCCGCGACCCCGCGCTCACGCGCGACCCGGACCAGCTCGGCGACGAACCCGTGGTCCCCGGAGCCGTGCACCGTGGGCGCGAACCGGAGCGCGACGGGGCGCACGCCCCGCTCCGCGAGCGCGAGGGCGTAGGTCTCGCTCGCGCCGCGCGGAGCGTCCGGAGTGGCGTAGGGCGACGCGAGGTCCTCGGTCAGCAGCCGGCCGGGGGCGACGCCGGCGATGCCCGACGCGAGCAGCAGCGGCCGGTCGGTGCCGGCGAGCACGTCGCCGAGCGCCTCGACGGCGGCGCGCTCGGTGCGGCCGGACCCGGCCATGTCGCCGAAGTCGTGCTTGAACGCGAGGTGCAGCACGGCGTCGGCGTCCTCGGCGCCCGCCCGCAGCGCCCCGAGGTCGTCGAGGTCGCCGCGGCGGACCTCGACGCCGGCGGCGGTCAGCGAGGCGGCGGACGCCTCGGAGCGGGCGAGGCCGACGACGTCGTGCCCCGCGGCGAGCAGCTCGGGCACGGCGGCCGAGCCGATCCAGCCGGATGCACCGGTGACGAACACACGCATGGGAGTCCTCCAGGGACGAGCACCCGGGCGGACCCGGGGCGACTGTGATGTCAGTCGCTGTCATCACGGTACGCCCGATGTCAGCGGCTGTCATCACTAGACTGACGGGATGGGACGCTGGGAGCCGGACGCGCGGGGCCGGATGGCGCGCGCGGCGCTGGAGCTCTACGCCGAGCGTGGCTACGAGCAGACGACCGTCCAGGACATCGCCGAGCGGGCCGGCGTCACCGAGCGCACCTACTTCCGGTACTTCGCGGACAAGCGCGAGGTGCTGTTCGACGGCGCGCACACCCTCGAGCGCCTGGCCGTCGCCGGAGTCGTCGGCGCGCCGCCCGGCGCGGGCCCGCTCGAGGCCGCCGGCGCGGGCGTCGTCCGGGGCTGCGACGCCCTCGCCGACCGGATCGAGCACGCCCGCACCCGCGCGGGGGTCGTCGCGGCCAACCCGGGCCTCCAGGAGCGCGAGCTGCTCAAGATGGCGGCGCTCGGCGCCGCGCTGGCCGGGGCGCTGCGCGGCCGCGGCGTGCCCGCGCCGGCCGCCGCGCTCGCCGCGGAGGCCGCGGTCGCCGCGTTCCGGGTCGGCTTCGAGTCGTGGGTCGCGAGCGACGGCGGACGCGGCCTCGACGACCACGTGCGGGCCGCGCTGGCGGACCTCCGCACGCTCGCGTCCGGCTGACGCGTCCACGGGGCGGACGCGCCCGGACGGCGCCGCGACCCCCTCACCAGCGGGGGCGCGCGGCGGTCCCCGGGCGCCCCTTGACACGTCACGCGGGGCTGCCCACACTCGTCGGCATGTCCGCCGTCCTGCACGCCCACGCGACCCCGCTCCGCGCGGGGTCCGTCGCCGTGCCGACGGTGCGGTGCAGCTGTCGAATGTGTCGCTGACGTCCCAGCGGTCCCCCGCCCGCGCCTGAGGCGCGCCCCGGCCGGACCCCGCGTCACCCCGCAGCAGCCGCCCTCCGCGCAGCCCCGGTCCGTCCCGGCGCGCGAGCGCACCCGCACCGCAACGCCGGACCCCAGGAGCCTGAAGTGCCGCAGCACACCCGCGTCGACGTCCTCCCCGTCCAGGAGGTCGTCGCGACCGCCTCCCCCAGTGCCTGGCGCGACGGCCTCGTCGTCGCGCAGGGCGACGCCCAGGTGACCGTCGCCCTGCTCGACGGCGACCTGCGCGTGCTCACGACGCGCGCCACGCCGCAGCCCGGCGAGCCGGTGGCGGTGCACCCGGTCGCCGGGCTGCTGGCGCTGGGCGGCGTCTGGTACGCCGCGCGCCCGTCCGTCTAGCGGTCCGGACCCGGCCGGTCAGGCCGTCGAGGCCATGGCCGAGCGGCAGGCGTCGACCATCGCCCGGCAGGCCTGCGCGCAGATCCGGCAGTGCTCGGACATCGACGCGTGCCTCTCGCACTCCGCCGCGCACGCCTCGCCCACGGCGACGCAGGCCTGCATCATCGCCGACATCGTGGACATGTCGTAGCCCGCGGGCCGCATCATCATCCGCATCGTCGTGGTCGCGACGTCCGCCGTGCTCGCGCACAGGGACGCACATCGGGCCATGTTCTCCCCGGCGTCCGCGTCGGCACACATGGTCGCCGCCATCGCCGCGGCCGAGCAGGCCTCGATGCACGGCTGCATCGCGGTCATGTCCATCCCCGTCGTGCCCGCCGGCATCGACTTCATCATGTCCGTCATCATGCTCATGGCTCGTCCACCCCTCGTGCGATCGGCTGGTGCTCCGGCACCGCACGACGCTACGCCGCAGGGTCTCGGGGCCACCAGGGGCCGGCGCACGCTGCCAGACTGCGGCGCATGATCCGCTACCCCCGCCCGCTGGTCCCCGGCGACGTCGTCGGCGTGGCCTCCCCGTCGGCGGGGGTCACCGCCCCGCACGCCCGGCGGCTCGACGTCGCCGTCCGGCACCTCGCCGACCACGGGCTCGACGTCCGCCTCGGGCCGCTCGTCCGCGGTGCGGGGGTGGCCAGCGGTCCCGCGGACGCCCGCGCCGCCGAGCTGACCGGGATGATGACGGACCCCGCCGTGCGGGCGGTCGTGCCGCCGTGGGGCGGGGAGATCGCGCTCGACCTCCTCGACCGCCTCGACTGGGACGCCCTCGCAGCGGACCCGACGTGGTTCGTCGGCTACTCCGACATCTCGACCCTGCTGCTGCCCCTGACGCTCCGCACCGGCGTCGCGACGCTGCACGGGCAGAACCTCATGGAGACGCCGTTCCGGGTGCCGGCGCCGATGCTGCCGTGGCTCGACGTCGTGCAGGCCGAGCCCGGCGCCACGCTCGTGCAGGGCGCCGCGACGAGGTACCGGTCGGCCGGGTTCACCGACTTCGCGGTCGACCCCGAGGCCACGGAGGAGCCGCTCGACGCCGCCGGCGGGTGGGTGCGGCTCGACGGGGACGACGCCGTGCACGCCGAGGGGCGCCTGGTCGGCGGGTGCCTGGAGACGGTGTCGCACCTGGCCGGGACGCCGTACGGCGACGTGGCGACGTTCGCCGCCGCGCACGCCCCGGAGGGCACGATCGTCTACCTGGAGGCCGCGGCGGCGGACGCGGCCGACGTCGCCCGTCGGCTGCTCGGCCTCCGCTACGCCGGGTTCTTCGCCGGCGCGAACGCCGTGCTCCTCGGGCGGACCCGCGGCGCGGACGTGCCGGGGCTGACGCAGCACGACGCCGCCCGGCACGCGCTGGCCGGCCTCGGGGTCCCGGTGCTGGCCGACGTCGACTGCGGGCACGTCCCGCCGCACCTGGCGCTGGTGAACGGGGCGCTCGCCACGGTCGAGCACGGCGACGGGGGGTCGGTGCTCACGCAGGTGCTGCGCTGAGCGCGCCGTCGCCGTCGCCGCCGCGCCGCACGCCCGCCGCCGCGCCGCACGCCCGCCGCCGCGCCGCGCGCCCGCCGCCGCACCGCGCGCGTGCACCCGGACGCGCGCCTACCGTGGCGCGATGAGCCTCGCCGCGTCCGCCACCGACCGCCTCATCCGGGTCTACCAGCGCCGGATCTCGCCGCGGAAGGGCTACTCCTGCGCGCACCGGGTCGCGCACGGCGGGACGTCCTGCTCGGAGGCGATCCGGCGGACCGTCGTCGCGCGGGGTGTGCTGCGCGGCCTCCGGCCGACCGCCGCCCGGTTCGTCGCGTGCTACCAGGCCGCGGGGATGCTGGCGCAGTCGGACGTGCGCGGGGTGTGCTGCTGCGGCGGCATCCCGATCCCGTTCCGGTTCTGACCGCCGACGTCAGGCGCCGGCGGCGCCGGCCAGGACCTCCCGCGCGTGGGCCAGGTCCGGCGCGACGGCCTCCGCCTGCGCCGCGCTGAGCCGCAGCGCCTCCGCCTCGGCCAGCGTGGTCCCCGCGTCCCCGGCCCGCCCGAGCCGCACCAGCAGCTCGGCGCGGTACGCGAGCGCCCGGACCCGCTCGTCGGCCGGCGCGTCCGGGTGCCGAGTCAGCCCGGCGTCGAGCGCGACCAGCGCCTGCGCGTCGTCGCCGCGCGCGTCGCCCTGCCGGGCCGCGACCTCGACGGCGCGCGCGAGGCCGGTCGCGGCGGGCTCCTCGGTGCCCACGTCGGCCTCGCGGTAGAACCGGAGCCAGTTCCCGCCGACGTCCACCACGGAGAAGCCGGTGGTGGTGCCCTGCTTGCGCCGCGGCCGCAGCAGTCGCGGGACGCCCGCCGTCGGCAGCCGGCCGAGGTGGGCGCGCAGGCCGGCGGCGAACTGCTGGTAGAGCGCCTCCGCGTCCGGCACGACGACGATCACGCTGGCGTACGACGCCGCGGGGTCGAAGCCGTCGATGCCCGAGAGGTGGATGTGGATGTCCTCGAGCCGCACGACGGCTGTCGGATAGGGCCGTCGCTGGCGGTACGTCGGACGGAAGCCGAGCGCCTCGTAGAAGGCGACGGCCGCGTCGACGTCGGGGCAGGGCAGGATCGCGTACGTCCGTTCGCCGGCCATCCGGCCAGCATCCCGGGCGGCGCGCTCCCGTGGCAAGGCGAGCCCGGCCGGCGCTACTCGTCCGCGGGCTCGTTCTTGCTGCGGATCACCAGCAGCGGGTCGGGCCGCCCGACGACGTCCAGGTCCTTGCCCTCGTAGTCGAACTGGTTGAGGAAGAACCGCATCGCGTTGATCCGCGCCCGCTTCTTGTCGTTGGACCGGATGATCGTCCACCGGGCGTGCCGCTTGTCGGTGCGCCGGAACATCTCCTCCTTCGCCTGGGTGTACTCCTCCCAGCGGTCCAGCGACGCGAGGTCCATCGGCGACAGCTTCCACCGGCGGACCGGGTCGAGCTGGCGGATCGCGAACCGGGTGCGCTGCTCCTTCCGGGACACCGAGAACCAGAGCTTGGTGACGTGGATGCCGGAGTCGACGAGCATCTTCTCGAAGACCGGCGCCTGCCCCATGAACGCCTGGTACTCCTCCTCGGTGCAGAAGCCCATCACGCGCTCGACGCCCGCGCGGTTGTACCAGGACCGGTCGAACATGACGATCTCGCCGGCGGTCGGCAGGTGCTGCACGTAGCGCTGGAAGTACCACTGGCCGCGCTCGCGGTCGCTCGGCTTGGACAGCGCCACCACCCGGGACGTCCGCGGGTTCAGGTGCTCGGTGAACCGCTTGATCGTGCCGCCCTTGCCCGCCGCGTCCCGGCCCTCGAACAGCACGATCGCCCGCTTGTCGTTGTCCTCCAGCCAGTACTGGAACTTCAGCAGCTCGACCTGGAGGCGGTACTTCTCGAGCTCGTAGGCGTCGCGGTCCATCAGGTCGGGGTACGGGTACCCCTCCTGCCAGGTGTAGACCGGGTTGCCCTGCGGGTCGATCAGGTCCGGGTCCGGCGTGTGCCCGTCCCGGACCGTGTAGCCGCTGTCCCGGAGGAATTCGATGTACTCGCGCAGGTCGCGAGGCGGGTTCACGACGCTCATGCGACCACTCTCGGGTCCGCCGGGCCGCCGCGCCAGTGCGCGGCGGGGTCAGGACTCGATGCCGGTGGCGCCGTGCGGGGCGCCCACGGGCTTCGACTCCGGGGACCCGCGCTCGCGCAGGTAGATCGCCAGCACGACCATCGACAGCACGGCGAGGAACTCGGACTGCCAGTTCTGCAGGGTCCGGCTCCAGAAGTCCGGCTCGCGCAGGTACTCCGGCCACGTCACCGGGTCCTGGAGGTCGCGCATCTGCTCCTCGGAGTACGCCACCGCGCCGGTCAGCGACTGCACGAACCAGGACAGCAGGAAGATCGAGCCCATCACCAGGGTCAGCGAGTGCGAGTACACGGACATCCGCCAGCCCCGGACGCGCGCCCACGGCGGGGACTGCGGGCCGGCGTGCTCGCCGACGGCCTGCTCCTCGTCGGTCTCCCGCCCCGCCTTGTCGAGCGGCTTCGACTCGGGGGACCCCCGCTGCACGAACCAGACGGTCGCGGCGATGTAGAGCAGGAACTGCAGGAACTCGGACTGCCAGTTCTCGCTGAGGTCGACGGCGAACGCCGACGACGTGACGTACTCGCCGAGCGTCACGGGCTCGAGCCCGGCGGCCACCTGCTCGCGGTTGAACAGGGCCACGCCGCTGACCGCCTGCCCGGCCACCGCCGCGAGGAAGATGCCGAGGAAGAACAGGCTCAGCCCGTTCTCCCGGACCCACCGGGGCGCCCTCACCGCCGCACCACCGCGAGCACGACGCACAGCAGCAGCACGAGGTACGTGCCGCCGAGCACGACCGCGAACAGCACCCGCTGGGACCTCATGCCGCCACCTCGCAGTCGTAGGGGCGGTCCGGGCGCGCGTCGCAGCCCGCGCCGGTCACCACCCACCCGGTGCCCGACCGCGCGAGGAACACGGTGTCGCCGCCGAGCCGCACCTGCGCCTGGCGGCCGGCCACCCGGACCTCCCCGGGTCGGGCGTCCGCGGCGCGCTCCGCGAGGTCGTCGGCGACCGGCCCCTCGGACAGGGCACGGGCGCACGGGGCCTCCTCGTCCTCGGCGACGCGCTGCGCCACCGACTCGGCGAGCAGCGCGCAGGCGGCGTCCCCGTCGCCGGCGGCCACCGCCGCGGAGAAGGCGACGGCGACCTCCCGGGCCGCTCGGGCCGCGCCGCCGGAGCCGCACGCCGCCAGCAGCGCGACCACCAGGGCCGCGCCCACCGGGATGCGCCACCGCCTCATCCGGGCATCGTGGCAGGGCTCGCCCCCGGTCGCGCGGCGAACCGGCTCGGGAGCCCTCAGACCTCCAGGACGAAGGTGTTGAGCGAGTCGGCCGGCAGCACGGGCGAGACGACCTGGTCCCCGACGAGCACCGAGACCGGCATCTCCTCGGCGGTGTCGTTCTGCATGACCACGACGAGCGAGCCGTCGGGGTTGCGGAACGCGACCTGGTTCTCGTAACCGGCGTAGCTCAGCGTCGGCACCAGGCGGGCACCAGGGCGCACGAAGTGGCTGACGTGCTTGAGCACGTGGTACTCGTGCGTGTACTCGAACGTGCGGGCCTCGGGGTCGACCACGACGAGGGAGTTCTGCGACCAGCCCCAGCGGCTGACGCCGCCGCGCTCCAGCGACAGGTTCCAGTACTGGTAGGCGTTCGCGCCGTTGTTCAGGAAGTCGCGCATCAGGCGCCACGCGTAGCGGGCGTACCGCCAGTCGTTCTCGCCGTCGCCGCACTCCTGCTCGGTCTGGTAGAGCCGCAGCTCGGGATGCTCCTTCGTCAGGAACGGCACGATCGACTTGCCGTGCCACTGCACGCCGATGCCGGCGACCGCCGCGGCGGCCTCCGGGTCCGCCAGCACCTCGTCGACCAGGGCCTCGTTCGGCCGCTCGAGCGTGCCGAGGAACACCTCGACGCCGCGCTCGCGCATCTCGGGACCGAGGTGCCGGAGGAACGCCGCGAGGCCGGCCGGGGTCCAGGTGCAGCTCGGGTACGGCTGGGCGGAGTTGAACTCGTTCTGCGGCATGACCATGCCGATCTCGATGCCGAGCTCGCGGTACGCGTCGACGAACTTGCCGAAGTACGCCGCGTAGGTCGCGAGGTGCCGCTCGTCCTGGGTGAAGGAGTCGGTGCCCTCGGCCTGCACCTGGTCGGGACGCAGGCCGTTCTCGACGCCGTTGATCCACGGCTGCACCGACGCGTAGTGGCCGTTGGTCTTCATCCACTGCGGCGGCACCCACGGCGAGGCCCACAGCTTCAGCGACCCCTGGTGCGCCAGCGCGGCCCGGATGTAGGGGACGAGCGTCTCGTGGTCGTTCGCGATGCTGAAGTGCTCGAGGTCGAAGTCCCCCGGCACGTCGTCGTAGGAGTAGTAGTCGCGGGCGAAGTCGTTCGCGCCGATCGGCATGCGCCCGATGGTGAAGTTGCCGCCGACGCCGGGTGCGTACATCTCGCGGAAGATCTCGGCCCGCTGGTCGTCGGTCAGGTGGGCCAGCGAGGTCCAGCCGAGCTCGTTGAACGTGGCGCCGAAGCCCTCGATCTCCTGCCGCTCGTCGTCCAGCTGCACGAACACGTCGGGGATCCGCTCGACCGCGGCGGGCTCGACGGCGCCGAGGTCCGTCCAGCGCTCGTGCTCGGTGGTGCTGGTCCAGCTCGCGATGCGCATCGCACACTCCACTTCGTCGTCCACGGGGACCACGGTGGCCCCGGGTCGCGGCAGGGGCGCGCGCCGGTGCGGGCACTACCTACCGCATGCTAGGTAGTGCGAGGCTACCCCGTCTTCCCGACCGCGTGGGAGGTATTGGCGCGTTCCGGCGCTACGGCGCGACCAACGCCTCCGGCAGGGCTCCACGCCCGCCGGCCGCGCCGCGCTCCGGATCCGGTACGCCCGTCGGCTCGCCGGCTGGATCCTCTCGCCCGGTGCAGCTGGCGGCGGGGCGGCAGAGGTGCGAGCGCGGGCCGTCGTCGCCTACGTCGGTGGGCTGACCCTCGCGAACCTGGCGGGCGGCGGGTCGGGGATCGAGGCGCCGCGCGTGGATGCCGGTCGGGTGGCCGTCGCGCTCGGATGCGAGCCGCAGGCCGCCAACACCGCGCTGCGTCGGGCGGTCGCGGAGGGCTGGCTCACCCGCGTCGGCGGCGAGCGCCCCGGGGTGGCTGGGACCTTCCGGCTCCCGCAGCTGCGCGGTGCCGCAGTCACCGTGGCGGACGACCGCAGCGACCTGATCGACGCACTGGCCGGTGCCGGCGAGCATCCGACCGCGTCCGTCATCCTCAGCGTGGGGCACGCCGCCTGGGGCTACAGCTCCCTGGGCCACCGGGCGTGGGCCGTGGCCCTCGCCGATGCGACCGAGGTGGACCCCGCGACGGTGCTGGGCGTGCCGGCCCGCGCCGCGGCCACGCTGCGCCGCGATCTGATCCGGGCCGGAGTGCCCGCGGGCGGCCCCTCGTTCGCCGAGGCGCTGGACCGGATTGCCTCAACCGCGGACAGCGACGGTGGCTGGTCGAGTCCTGCGACCCGCCAGGTAGAGGCCGAGCAGCGCCGAACGGCGCGGGCCGCCGAGCGGACCGCCGAGGTGGCCCGCCACCGCTCCGAGCAGGCCGGCGCCCGCGAGGCGGCTCGAGCGGAGCGGACTGCGGACCGCGCGAGAGACCGGGCGACCCAGCGGACCACGGTGCGGGCCGGACCGGCGGTCCGCCCGAACCGGACTGCACAGCGGACCGTCGCTCTACCTGGGTGGTGGGCCGCCGGCCCGGACATGGACCGGCTGCAGACCGAACTGGCCCAGGTCCGGCCGGACCTGATCGTCGTCGGGGTCCGGGACGGCTGCGCGATCGTCGAGGCGGCGACTGCCGCCTGAGGCCTGTCGATGGCCCGGCGGCTCGTGTCCGGACGCCCATAGCCTCGTCGCCTAGCGGGCCTGCTGCGCCGGTCCGCCGGCGGACCGGCTTGTCACGACGCGCGGGTGTCACTGAGCCCGAGAATGGCAGCCGTCCGCGCACTGCGGGTCCGCGATCAAGCGGAAGCCGAACTTCCATGCGGTCCTCGGGAACTTTCTCTGCCCTATCGGGATGCACGCCCGGTACTCGTCCGACCCCACCTGATGGTCCGCCTGCGTGTGGTTCTCTGGGTTGGGCCGGCTCGAACGTTGTGCTCCCTGGACTCGTTCATGACGCCGATCCGGAGGAGATGCGTGCGACGGCCACCGCACGGCTAGCAGGGCGGGAATGACTTGGATGGACTGCGAGATCAGGGCAGCGCCTTCTCGGCGCGCCGCTCGCGAGCTGATCGCAGCACCCCTTCGGGTGAAGCCGGAACGAACCACGCACCCCTCCCTACTGGCGTGGCTAGCGTCCCAAGGACGGGGGGATCGGCGATCGCTCGAGTCACGTCCCCAGAGCGCAGCAACAGGGGGCTAGTGATGGCAGGCGTACGAACAGGACTCACCGCCGGTCTGGGAGCGGGGGCGCTGCTCGTCCCGTTCGTTCTTCTTTCGGGCGCGGGACCGGCTGCCGCTGCGTCGGCGATGGTGACGGACTGCGAGTTCTGGCCGCAGGAGACGTTTCACCGCAACCAGCCGGTGTGCGTGACCGGCGACCTGGACTACGTCCCCCCGGGCCACATCGTGCCCACTGCGGACATCTATGTCACCGCGAACACAACCTGGTCCGAAGGCGACCGCGCTGTCGATGTCACGGGGTCGGTGAACCGGTTCCAGTCGTTCGGGACCTTCTACGACCAGTACGCCTGGCTGCCGACTCTGGAAGCCGGCCGCTATGACATCCTGATCGACAACGACCTGAACGGGACGTGGGACCCCGCCCGCGACATCCTGCTTGGTGTCGGGAACGACTACGCATTCTCGGTCACGGGAACAGACCTGGCCGGCTACGACTTCGACTCCGCGTCGGTGAAGGCAGAAGCCCAGGCCCAGGTCGGCGGCTGGTCGCAGCTGTCGAACTTCGGCCGCTACGCCGGTGGCGTTCAGGGCGGAGCCGCCGCCGCGGACGCCGGACGGTTCGCTAGCTCTGCCGGGTGGAGCGTGCCGCTCACGGGACTGGTCGCGGGCGGCGGTACGGCAGGCTTGTCCTTCACCGACTTCACCGTCCCGACGAGCTACAACGACGGGGTGCTCTACGTCGGCGGACTGGTCATCAACTCGCTCGCCGGAACGCAGGCGCAGCACTACCAGAATCTGGCCGACGACCCCGCGGACCCGGCCTACGGACGGGCCGTCGGACTCGACATCGACGCGGTGCAGACCGACCTCGCGGACCGACTCGCCGACCTGGGCCTCTCCAGCAGCTACCCGTTCGCGCCGGCGAGCGACGACCCGTCGCACCTCCAGCAGGTCCGGATCGCCACGCTCCAGGCCGAGCAGGCCGCCACGTTGCAGGCCGTCATCGACTCCCACGAGCGTCTCCTGGGAGCCCGGGACGCCGACGATGTGCGCTGGACGGTCAGCCATGCCGCCTCTCTGGAGCAGTACACGAGCAAGCTCGTGGCTGACCAGCAGGAACTCCTGGTTCTGCTGCAGGCCGAGCGCGACGCCCTGGCGACTCAGCCCGGCGCCGACGACCCGATCGACGCGGCGGCCCTCACCGGCCTGCAGAACCGCCTCGCGTCCACCGGCCTCACCCCTCAGGAGATCGCCGACTACGAGGCGATCGGGTTTACGCCCGCCGACGCCCAGGTCGTGGTCGACCGGATCCTGGCCTTCGACCCTGCCGCCACGAACCTGTCCGCTCTCGACACCTACGACGCGGTCCTGGCCGCCTCGAGCGACCTGCTGACCACGTTCCAGGCCGCCGCCGACGAGGCAGCCGCGCTGAACGCCGAACTGATCGCGCAGGTGCAGGCCGTCGCCATGCCGACCCTGTCCTTGACCGGTCCCGGCACCACCCTGACCGCCGGCGCCCCGACCACCCTGACCGCGACGAGCGGCAGCGGTACGGGTGCCCTGACCATCCGCTGGGACCTCGACCTGGATGGCGACTTCGATGACGCCACCGGCACCACGGCCTCCTTCACCCCGGACCGGGCGAGCGACCAGCTCGTCGGAGCACGCGTGACGGACTCGCGTGGGTTGAGCACGACCCGCTACGTGCGGGTCGTCTCCGACCAGGCCAGCGCCCCCGCCGTGATCGCGACCTCGAGTCCTGCGACCGGTCGGGTCACCGTCACTGGCGGGGCCAATCAGGTGTTCTCCGTCGTTGCCACCGACCCCGAGAACGCGCCGGTGACCTTCCAGTGGTACCTCGACGACACGCCTGTGGGCACGGGTCCGACGTACACCCACACGACCGCGGCCGGCGAACGCTCCATCCACGCGGTCCGGGTCGTCGTCTCTGACGGCGACGAGACCCACACCCATCCCAGCGCCACCTGGTCCCTGACCACCCTCCCGTGACCCGACCCCGACAATCCGCGACGACGCCCAGCCCGGCACGCAGCTACCTGTGGTGGCCGCTGCTGGTCAGCGCAGCCTGGCTGGGCGCCGTCGCGGTCGGCATGTCGTGGCCGGCCGTCTTGCTCATGCTGCCGTGCGTCCTCACCGCCGCCTTCGTCGGACTGCGGGGCCCGTTCCGGCGCAGCCCGCTCCCGCAGGCGCTCCGGATGGCCACGGCCCTCGTCCCGATGATCGTCGTCACCGCACAGAACCCCTGGTACGACCGATTCGGGCTCAACCAAGGCCAGCCAGGGGTGATCACACCCGCGGAGTTCTGGTCGCACGTCGCCCGAGCTGAGATCGTCGCGCTCGTCCTCGTTGAACTCACCCTCTTCACCCTCGCTGCGCGTGTCGACGAGCGCAGCCGATGAACCCTTCGCCGCCGTGATGAGTTCCTTAGTCCGCGCCGTTGCCCGTGGCGCCGGACGTCACGGCACCTAGATGCAACACGCACCGGAGGTCCTGGTCACTGATGGGCACTTCCCCGGGGATCGGGTGATCGGACCTGGCGATCGGGTGGACGGCTGCCGATCCGGCCCAGTGGGTAGACCGGCGCTGCCAGGATGCAGGACATGCCCAGCACTTCCCCCCGTCGGGGCGTTCTCGTCGCGCTCGTCGCCAGCACCCTTCTCGCCGCTGGGTGATGGCCGGTGCGGCGGATACGGCGCCGGGGCAGCTGGGCGACGGGGGCGAGCTCGTCGATGGCGGTCACGGTCATGGGTCCTCCTCGTGGACTGGTGCGGGCGGTCAGTGGGTCCTCAAGCGCGGAGCGCGGCCAGGAGCTGGGAGTGGTCGTCCCGGGCCTTCTCGGCGGCCGCCAGGTTCTCGAGGGCAGATCGGTGCGACGGCGATCACGGACGCGACGACCGCATGGCTAGACCGAGCGATCAAGGCCAGGGCCGCGACGGCGCCGGGCGCCGCGCGCACGATGCGCTCTCTCCTCCGCATGGCGTTCCAGATGGCAGTCCGGTACGGAGTGCTCGACCGCAACCCCGTGGACGACACCGCGGCTGTGCCCCGTCCGAAGCGAGACGTCAAGGTGATCGCGGACGACCAGGTCACGCGGCTGCTCCGGCACCTCGACACCATCCCCGCCGACGACGTGCTTGCCGCTCAGGCGGGGTACATCGCAGCGACGCTACTCGCGACGGGGGCGCGCATCGGCGAGGTCTTGGCTCTGCGCCGCACCCTCGACGTCGACCTGCAGGGCAGTCCGCCGACGCTGACCGTCGCCGGCACCGTGGTCAAGGCTGCAAGCGACGGCCCGAAGACCATTCGCCAGCCCTGGCCGAAGGGGTCCCGCAGCTGGCGGACGATCCCGCTGCCTGACTGGGGCGCCCAGGCGGTGCACCACGCGCTCGCTCTCCCGCTTCCTGCCGGCCCGATGGATCTACTGTTTCCCGGGGTCGACGGGGCGGTGGCTCGCCCCGCCACGATCCGGAACCGGATCAAGGTGCACTTCGCCGCCGCCGGCGTCGCCGCGGACCACACGCCGCACAGCGTGCGGCGCACCGTCGGCACTGCGGTGGCCAGGTCTCGCGGCGTCGCTGCTGCGGCCGACGTCCTCGGTAACGACCCGTTGACCGCCAACAGGCACTACATCGCGGTCGTGCAGCACGTCGTCGAAGATGTCCGCGACGTCCTGACGTGGAACGAGGGTGGCGCGGAGTCCGTCTAGGGGCAGCCGGGGACCCCAGTGAATGGGGCCTGGCGGCCCGACCCTGCCGCCGCCGGGCCTCCTCCGCGATGCTGGGATCCGGCGTGCGGGCCAGCGAGGACGACGCAGTTCGATGTGACTTCGATGTGACACAAGAGCCCCTGACCGGCGTTCGCGCTGGTCAGGGGCTCTTGTGTCTTGCTGGCGGTAGCGGTGGGATTTGAACCCACGGTGGACTTTCACCCACACACGCTTTCGAGGCGTGCTCCTTAGGCCGCTCGGACACGCTACCTCGGGCCAGAACAGTACCGGATGCGAGGCGGAACTCCCGCATCGGGAGTCGTACCGTGGTGCACGTGACACCCCCGCGCCTGCCGATCCCCCTCCACGACGCCGTCCGGCCGAACCCGGGGACCGTCGACGACGCGGTCCGGCTGCTCCGCGGCAGCCGCCTCACCGTGCTCACCGGGGCGGGCCTGTCGACCGACTCCGGCATCCCCGACTACCGGTCGCCGGACTCCCCGCCACGGAACCCGATGACGTACCAGCAGTTCGTCGGCGACGAGGGCTTCCGCCGGCACTACTGGGCGCGCAACCACGTCGGCTGGCGGTACGTGCACCGCACGCACCCGAACGCCGGGCACCGCGCGCTGGCGTCGATGGAGGCGCACGGCGTGGTGCTGGGCGTCATCACGCAGAACGTCGACCTGCTGCACGAGCAGGCGGGCTCCCGCCGCGTGATCGACCTGCACGGCCGGTACGACCGGGTGATCTGCCTGCGGTGCCACCGGACCGTGACGCGCGCCGAGCTCGCCGAGCGGCTGGAGGCGGCCAACCCCGGCTTCGCCGAGTCGGTCGGCGCGGTCGGCGACGTGGAGATCGCGCCCGACGCCGACGCCGTCATCGAGCAGACGTCGCACTTCCGGGTCGTCGACTGCTGGCAGCCCGACCCCGAGGGCGGCGACGGCCCGTGCGGCGGGATGCTGAAGCCGGACATCGTCTACTTCGGCGAGACGGTGCCCGGACCCCGGGTCGCCGAGGCGTACGCGCTCGTGGACGAGGCGGACGCGCTGCTGGTCGCCGGGTCGTCGCTGACCGTGCAGTCGGGCCTCCGGTTCGTCCGGCACGCCGCCGAGGCGGGCAAGCCGGTCGTCATCCTCAACCGCGGCGCGACCCGCGGGGACCCGCTGGCGACGCTGACCCTGGACGCGGGGGCGTCGGAGACGCTGACGGAGCTGGCCGACCGGCTCTGAGGGCGTCTGCGCCGGTGCGGTGGACGCCCGCTCCGCCGCGGCCGCCGCCGGCACGGCGGCGGGAGGAGCCGTCCCGGGGAGGCGAGCGACCCCGGACCGTGCCACGCTCCGGGCATATCGCCCGTGCGGGGAAGTCGCGGGCAGCGCCGGAGCCTTGCGGCGGCCGGACCCGACACCTATAGTCGCGGCATGTGGCATCGTTGCCACATCGTCGGGCAGCGGAGCTGGGCAGGCCTCCTCACCGGCGCCCATGGTCGACTGGAGGCCTCGATGACGCAGCTGAGAGCCGACGCCGCTCCGGCCGTCGCACGCACGTCACGCCCCGCGCGCTGGCGCCGCAAGAAGAAGGCGCCGTACAACAAGCGCGAGGCGCTGACGGGCTACCTGTTCATCACCCCGTGGATCATCGGGTTCCTGGTCTTCACGGCCGGCGCGATGATCTACAGCCTGGTGATCTCGTTCAGCCACTACAACCTGGCGACGAACACGACCCGCCCCGCGGGCTTCGACAACTACGCGCAGCTGTTCTCGGACCCGCGCGTGGCGACGTCGCTGTCCAACACGCTGTTCTACGCGGTGCTCGCCGTGCCGCTGATGATCGTCGTGGCGCTGGCTCTGGCGTCGCTCCTGAACCAGGCGGGACGCGGGGCCGGCGTCTTCCGGACGATCTACTACCTGCCGAAGATGACGCCCGCCGTCGCCACCGCGGCCGTGTTCTTCCTCCTGCTCAACGGGAACACGGGCGCGGTCAACCAGTTCCTGCGCTTCTTCGGGATCGAGGGCCCGCAGTGGCTGGTCGACCCGGCGTGGATCAAGCCGTCGATCGTGCTCATGGCGCTGTGGGGGGTGAGCGGCACGATGGTGATCTTCCTGGCGGCGCTGAAGAACGTGCCGCGCGAGCTGCACGAGGTCGCCGAGCTCGACGGGGCCGGTGTCTGGCAGCGGTTCCGGAACATCACCCTTCCGATGATCTCCAGCGCCATCTTCTTCAACGTGATCGTGCTGTCGATCGCCGCGTTCCAGGTCTTCGACGAGGCGTACCTGCTGTTCTGGCGCGACCAGTCGAACGCCTCGCCCGAGGCCTCGCTGTTCTACGCGATCTACCTGTTCCAGCAGGCGTTCCGGCAGTTCAACTTCGGGTTCGCCGCCGCGATGGCGTGGCTGCTGTTCGTCATCATCATGATCATCACGGCCATCCAGATGAAGTTCGGCAACCGGTTCGTCTACTACGAGGGGGACAAGGACTGATGGCCAGCACCGGCACCACCAGCACGCCCGTCCGCCAGGTCCCCGGGCTGCCCGAGGACGTCACCGGCCAGGGCGGCGACAACCCGATCGACCCGAACCGCCCGCCGATCGCTCAGCGTCGCTCCGGCGGCCGCGCGGGACGCCGCATCCGGCGCGGCGGCCTGCTCGCGCTGCTGGTCGTGATGTCGTTCGTGTTCCTGTACCCGTTCGCCTGGCTGCTCGCCGCGAGCCTCAAGGGCCGGGGCCAGGTGTTCGACAACTCGCTGTGGCCCAGCGAGTTCCACTGGGACAACTACGTCAAGGTGTTCGACGAGCTGCCGCTCGGCAGCTGGATGTTCAACAGCATCGGCATCGCGGTGCTCGCGGCGGTCTCCGTCGCGGTGTCGTCGTCGCTCGTGGCGTGGGGCTTCGCCCACTTCCGGTTCCCGCTGCGCGGCCCGCTGTTCGGGCTGGTGCTCGCGACGATGATGCTGCCCGGCGCCGTGACGATGATCCCGATCTACCTGATCTGGAAGGAGCTGGGGTTCCTCGGCACCTGGGTCCCGCTGTTCGGCGCCAACCTGTTCGGGTCGGCGTTCTACATCTTCCTGCAGCGGCAGTTCTACCTCGGCCTGCCGCGGGAGCTGTTCGAGGCCGCCCGCATCGACGGGGCGAACCAGTGGAAGACGTACTGGCGGATCGCGTTCCCGCTGTCGCTGCCGTCGTTCATCATCGTGCTGCTGTTCGAGTTCCAGGCGTCCTGGAACAACCTGCAGGCGGCGCTCATCTACCTGAACGCCGGCAGCCCGGAGGACTTCACGGCGCCCCTCGGCATCGCCTACGCGATGACGAAGTACTCCCCGACGGCCGGCGGCCAGGGCGACTACCAGTACGTGATGGTGGCCTCCCTGCTCGTGACGCTGCCGATGCTCGCGCTGTTCGCGTTCGGGCAGCGGTACTTCATCGAGGGCGTGGCGACGCAGGGCCGCAAGGGCTGAACCCGCGCCGCGCCGCCCGCGCCACGCACACGCCACGCCGAGGTAGGACCTCCGCGCCGAGGTAGGACCGTCGACGGTCCTACCTCGGCGGGCGGGTCCTATCTCGGCGCTCGGGAAGAGCGAGGGGGAGGGAGCGGCGCGGGTCGGGTCGCGGCGGGGAGAGCGCGCGGGTCAGACCGGGTCCGGGAGGAGCGACGGGGCCGCGAGGGACTGCTCGCAGGCCAGGAGCAGGGCGCCGACGGTCCAGGCGTGGCTCAGCGTGAGCAGCATGCCCTTCGGCTGGAAGCACGCGGTCTGGTAGTACCGCTCGGAGGTCATCCCCCGGTAGGCGTTCACGTCCCCGTCGAACCGCGCGACCAGCTGCCGGAAGCAGGCCAGCGTCTCCGCGGCGCGGTCGGCGTAGTGCGGGTCGCCGGTGGCGGCGGACAGCTCGGCGAGCTCGCGGGTGCAGACGAGGCCGTAGGCGTGCAGGTGCTGGTTCGACGGCGAGGCGTTGTCGGCGCCGCGGGTCGCGAACCGGTAGACGTCGAGCAGCGTCCCCTGCGGGAACCGGGTGTTGTAGGAGTACCGGAAGGTCAGCATCCAGTCGGCGGCCCGGCGGGCCAGGTCGAGCCAGCGGGCGTCCCCGGTGCGCCGGTGCAGCGCGACGTAGGACATCACGGCGACGTAGCCGTCCTCCGAGGTCGGCGCGAGGTCGACGTCCTCGGGCGCCCCGTGCAGGAACTCGCGGTCGACGAACTGCGCGTAGTGCTCCCCCGCCCGCACGGCGGCCGCGAGGTAGGCGCCGTCGGCGCCGTCGGGACCGTCCCAGCGCTCGGCCTCGGCCAGGGCGGCGACCCAGGTCAGGCCCGCCGCGCCGTGCCAGGACAGCACCTCGCCGGTCTCGGCGTGGTGCGCGGACCCGAGGTTGCCGTCCGCGCGCTGCCGGCGGACCACGACGTCCAGGTTGGATCGCAGCGCCGCGGCCCAGCCCGGGTGCGCGGCGCGCACGTCCTCGCCCAGCTCGAGGGCCCGGGCGAGGAACAGCGACGCCTCCGCGAGCGTGCGGGAGTGCAGGGCGCCGCGGGTCCGGGACCAGCTCTGCGACCAGCCGTGCTCGGCGTACCAGACGCCCCAGAACGTCCCCGAGGGCGACAGGTGGTCGCAGATGAAGTCGATGACGCGCGCTGCGTCGGCTCCGGCCGCGTCGGAGCCCCGCCGGCGGGCGTGCGCGAGCAGCGCGTAGGCCCACGGGACGCCGCTGACCCAGCCGACGTGCATGGCCTGCCGGTCGACCGTCAGGCCGTCCCGGCCGGACAGCTCGCGGTCGAACCCGACGGTCTCCAGCAGGACGCCCGGCTCGGCGTAGTGCCAGCGGTGCAGGCCTTCGGCGGCCAGGTCCGCGGCCTCGGCGACGCCGACCCACGGCCGCAGCGGCGCGGCGGCCCGGACCCGCTCGTGCTCCTCGCGCAGCACGGGGGCGTAGGCGTGCCGGTCCGGACCGGTCGCGTAGACGGCGAACCGCAGGGTGACCCGCTCGCCCGGCGCCCAGCGGTACGTCGTGGTCTCCGCGGGGAGCGGTGTCGCCGAGCCGAAGTACGACACGGGGCCCTCGCGGAACGGGAACGTCAGGTGCACGCTGCCGGCGCCGGTGGTCGCGTCATGCGCCAGCCCCAGGCCGGTCATGCCGAGGGCGGTCGTCTCCGGGCCGACCAGCGCCACCCCGCCGGGCCCCGCCCACGCGAACACCGCCGGGGTGGCCGCGCGGTCCGCGCGGAACTCCCAGCGGTCGCTGACCATGCCGGCGGGGTCGTCGGCCCCGACCTCGAACCGCGGGAACAGCCGGTCGCAGTCCGCCGGGCGGTTCTCGCCGTAGAACGCGCCCGGGACGAGCCACCAGGGCGCCTCGGGCGCCGGCGGCAGGTGCACGCGGAACCGGATGCCGGCCTCGGTCGGTGCGTCGCCGCGGTGCTCGACGTCGAGGCGCACGTCGACACGCCCGGTGGCGGTCGGCGGCGCCCAGGTCGCGACGGCGCGGAACGGCCCGGCCTCGCCGGCGTACGCACCCGGGCCGGCGGGCGACGAGGGCGCGGGGAGCACGGTCCCGTCGGGCAGGACGACCTCGACCACGTGCCGCACGGTGCCCACCACGGGCCCCGCGTCGTCGGACCACGCCGGCCCCTCCGGCCGCAGCGCGCCCGCCGGCCGCAGCGGGACTCCCTCGTCCACAGGTCCACCCTCCGCCGTCGCGGTCGTCGGTCAGTCGGTCGGTCGGTCTCGCGCCGGCACGACCGTCACGCCGCGGGCGGCTCGTCGGCCGCCCACGCGTCCACCATCTCGCTGATCACGTGCAGCACCAAGGTGTGCATCTCCTGGATGCGCGGCGTCGCCGACGACGGCACCAGCAGCAGGTGGTCGGCGTGCTCCCGCGCGGGCCCGCCGTCGCCGCCCGCGAGGAGCAGCGTGGTCGCGCCGTTGGCGCGGGCTGCGGCCAGCGCGCGGACGACGTTCGGGGACCGGCCGCTGGTGGTGAACGCGACGACGAGGTCGCCCGGGCGCGCGAGGGCCTCGACCTGGCGGGCGAACACGTCCTCGTAGGCGTAGTCGTTCGCGATGCAGGTCATCGACGTCGGGTCGGTGCTGAGGGTGACGGCGGGCAGCGGCCGGCGGTCGCGCTTGTAGTGGCCGACGAGCTCACCGGTGAGGTGCTGCGCGTCCGCGGCGCTGCCCCCGTTGCCGAACGTGTAGAGGGTGCCACCGCCGGCGAAGGTGTCGCGGACGAGCTCGCCGGCGGCACGGATGCCCTCGGCGAGGCCGACCATCGCGCCGGCGACGTCGGCGTGGGCGGCGAGGTGGGCGTGCAGCCAGTCGCCGGGCGGGGCGGCGGGCGCGGTCGGCGCGGTCGGCGCGAGCATCGGGGCGGTGGGGTCAGACACGAGCGGCCTCCGTCGGCGCGTGGTCGTGCGGGGGGTGGGTCGCGGCAGGTGCGGCGGCGCCCGCACGGTCGGCGGCGTCGTCCGCACGGTCGGCGGTGCCCGCGGGGCGGCCGGGGTCGGCGTCGGCGTCCAGGGCGAGGGGGGTGGCGGCGACCGCAACCCCTCCGCCGTGCCGCAGCACGTCGAACGCGATCGCCCCGGCCCCGACGACGCAGACCGCGTCCCCGAGCGCGGCGAGCCGGACGGTCGCGGCGCGCGCGGCCGGCGGCATGGCCTCCCGGGCGACGATCGCCCGCACGGGGTCGAGCAGCATCGCCCCGGACCGGGTGACGCCACCACCGAGCACGACGAGCTCGGGCTCCAGGACGTTCACCAGGTCGGAGACCGCGCTGCCCAGCAGGTCGACCGTCTCGTCCCAGACCCGGGCCGCGAGCGGGTCGCCGGCGGCCGCCGCCGCGCTGACGTCCGCGGCGGTGACGGCGGCGAGCCCGGCGAGGGTCGAGGGCGGCTCGCCCGGTGGCGGGTCGGCGAGGGCCTCGGCGGCGCGCGCCGCGATCGACGAGCCCGAGGCGTACGCCTCGACGCAGCCGCGCCGCCCGCACGAGCACGCCCGGCCGCCGCGCCGCACCGTGATGTGCCCGAGCTCGCCGCCGTTCCCGGCCGCGCCGCGGTGCAGCCGGCCGTCGAGGACGACGCCCCCGCCGACGCCGGTGGACACCGTGAGGTAGACGAGGCTGCCCAGCCCGCGCCCGGCGCCGTACCGGTGCTCGGCGACGGCCGCGGCGGTGGCGTCGTTCTCGAGGGCGAACGGGACGCCGAACTCGGTGGCGGCGAGGGGGCCGATCGGGATGTCGTCCCAGCCGGGCAGGTGCGGCGGCGACTGCAGCAGCCCCGAGGGCGCGTCGAGCGGGCCCCCGCACGCGATGCCGACCGCGCCCACCGGGCCCAGCCCGGCCTCCGCGACCGCCTCGTGGCCCATCGCGAACAGCCGGCCGATGACGGCCTGCGGGCCCTCGTCGCGGCGCGTGGGGCGGACGCGCAGCCCGTGCACGCCCCCGTCGGGGGTGACCACGGCGACGGCGAGCTTGGTGCCGCCGATGTCGAGCGCGAGGACCGGCGTGCCGGTGGCCGTGCCTCCGCCCGCGGGCGCGGGCGAGCCGTCCGTCGTCATGCGTCCTCCCGTACCCCCGGCGGGCGCGCGGCCGGGTGCGGCGGCGCGCGGGACCCCGGGCGCCGCGCGGCGGCAATGCCGCGCGACCCTCTGGGATCGATTCCAGAATGAGCATAGGAGGACGCGCGAGAGAGCGTCAAGCGCGCCGCGAGAAAACGATCCCGGCACCTGGGATCGAGTCCAGGTCAGCCGGGCCGGATCCCCGGGTGGAGCGTCCTGCCGGACACGCCGGTGCGTCTCGGGCAGAACGCTCCACCCGAGGGAGGCCGCGCGTGCTCCAGGAGGCCCGGGGCGGGCCGGAGGGGCCGGAGGCCCCGGGAGGGTCAGGCCTCGGACGGGGCCGCGGTCGAGCCGCGCTGCGCCACCGCGGCCGAGAGCATCACGGTCCGCTTGGGCGACTCCGGGCTCTGGATCCGCTCGAACATCTGCGCCACGGCGGCCTCGCCCAGCGCGACGGCGTCCTGCGCCACGGCCGTCACGCCGGGCGTCACCATGGTCATCCAGGGGGCGTCGTCGAACGACACCAGGCTGAGGTCCTCGGGCACGCGCAGGCCGAGCGCCTGCGCGGCGCGCCACACGCCCTCGGCGAGCACGTTGTTGGCCGCGAACACGGCGGTCGGCCGGTCCGGCCCGCCGAGCAGGTCCCGCGCCACCCCGGTCGCGGCGCCGACGTCCCAGCCGCCGCGCACCACCAGGGCGTCGTCGAGCGGCAGGCCGGCGGCGAGGAACGCGGAGCGGTAGCCGACGAGGCGGTCCCGCCCGGTCGTCCAGTCCATCTCGTCGATGAGCAGCGCGACCCGGCGGTGGCCCTGCTGCAGCAGGCCCGTGGTGACCCGCTCCGCGGCGGCCTTGTTGTCGACGACCACCGCGTCGCAGGCGCCCTCGGCGAACTGCCGGTCGACCTCGATGACGGGGATGCGGTGCCGGCCCAGGTACTCGGTCACCTCGGCGGACAGCGGGGTGAGGATGACGCCGGCGACGCGCAGCGCGACGAACGTCTCGGCGGCCTCGAGCTCGGCCTCGACCGAGCCCGCGTCGTCGGCGAGCATCATCGCGTAGCCGCGCTTGCGGGACTGGGCGCTGACCCCGCTCGCGAGGTCGGCGTAGAAGGAGTTGCGCAGGTCGGAGACGAGCACGCCGATCGAGCGGCTGACCTGCTGGCGGAGGTTGCGCGCCATCGCGTCCGGCACGTACCCGAGCGTCTGCGCGGCCCGGCGCACCCGGTCGCGCACGGCGGGCGCCACGTAGCCGCGGCCGGTGAGCGCGCGCGAGGCGGTGGAGCGGGAGACGTCGGCGGCCTCGGCCACGTCCTTGATCGTGGCGCGGCGCCCGGCTGCGGTCACCGCACCGCGCGTGCCCGGCGCGGCAGCCTCCATGCAGTGCTCCTCGATCCCCCGGGCCCCTCGGCCTCAGTCCGCGACGACGTCCACGAGCGCCTCCGCGTGCTGGCCGAGGCGCAGGTCGCCGATGCTGACGTCGACGGCCAGCCGCCGGCGGACCGCCGCGGGACCCGTGGGCACCACGTCCAGGTCGATCTCCGCGTGCCCGGCGGGCGGGAGCGCGACGACGGCCTCGTCGGGGTGCGCGCGCCAGCCTAGCGGCAGCACCGCCCGCACGGTCGCCTTCCGCTCCTCGCGGGTGGGGTTCCGGACCGTCACGGTGAACCGGGCGGGCCGGTCGGCGGGCACCCGGGAGACGTACGGGGCGATCCGCGCCATGTGCGTGTCGCTGCCCAGGTCGAGCTCGTCGAGCGGCAGCAGGTCGTGGTGCATCTGCACCAGCTCCTCGGCCTCCTCCTCCAGCATCGCGAGGTAGGAGTCGTCGACCCACCGGGGCTCCCAGTGCCCGGAGACCATGACGCCCGGCGCGACCCGGCGGTAGAGCGCGGCGCTGTCCCGGTAGTCGGTGATCCGGAACAGGTTCCGGTACTGGTAGTTGAGGATCTCCCGCCGGTTCCCGGGGATCCCGAGCCCGTCCTGCTGGTCGCCCGTGACGAGCACGCGCACGCCGTCCACCTCCACCTCGAACGCGGCGGCGTACAGCGTGTGCCCGGGCAGCTCGTGGACGGTGATCTCGTACTCGTGCCACCGGAAGGTCCCGCCGACCGGGAGCACGCGGTCGACCGGGATCGGGTCGTACCACTGACAGGGCAGGTCGAACCGCATCGGGTCGGTGAGGATCGGCGCGACGTTCGACGGCGCCCACACCTCGGTGCCCTCGACCTCGCGCAGCAGGTTCATCCCGGCGACGTGGTCGTCGTGGTAGTGCGTGGGCAGCACCGCCTCGACCGTCGTGACGCCGTGGTCGCGGCGCAGCGCCGGCAGCGACGCGAGCCACGGCCGGCGGGACGCCCGGTCGCCGCCCGAGGGCAGACCCGTGGTCATGTCGTAGCCGTAGTCCATCAGCAGCGCCGCGCCGTCCCGCGAGACGAGGACGTAGGAGCAGGCGTTGCTCGACAGGTTGAGCAGGAAGTGCTCGGTGATCCGCTGGAACGGCTCCGTCAGGCGCAGGCGCAGGTCCCACGGCTGGGGACGGCGCGAGTCCACGTAGCCGCGCATCCGGGTCGCGAGCAGTCCGAGCGCGTGCTGCGGGTCGTCCATCGGCTGCCCGTGCGACGGCAGCAGCAGGTCGAGGCGCTCGTCCATGAGCAGGTAGCAGGACAGGACCGTCATCGCCGGCCCCTCGTTCTCGGTGTACGACCACTGGGTGGCCGCGAGCGACCACACCTTGCCCGGGGCGTAGACCAGGTCACCGGTGAACCCGAGGCGCCGGCCGCCGCGCTCGACGACGTAGCTGACCGAGCCGGTGGTGTGACCCGGGGTCGGCACGACCTGCACCGGGACGCCGCCGTAGACCCGGGTCCGGTACTCGGGGACGACGTCCGCGACAGGCACGGGCTCCAGCAGCGAGAACCGGTCCTCACGCAGGTTGTAGTCGTTGACGACCCGGCGGGTGCGCCACATCTCGTCGACCTGGTCGAACAGGTCCCGCTCGACCGGCGGGACGTGGATCGCGATGCCGGCCGCGACGGCGCGCGGCAGCCCCTGGCCCTGGTCGCGGTGGTGGTGGGTCATGAGGACGTCGGTGATCCGGTCGACGCCCATCTCGTCCAGGTGGTCCAGCGCGGCACCCGACCCGAAGTCGATCGCGACGGCGGTGCGGGTGCCGTCGGCGGCCGGCTCCGCGGCCCGGACGACGTAGACCTGGCAGGTGTCGGCGACGCGGAACACCCCGGGAGCGACCTCGGCGACGGCGGCGGGGACGGGAGTGGACATGGCGCTATGGTATCGATTCCAGATCGGGCGGGACAAGCACTGCGACGGAAGAGAAGCGCTGCTCAGCGGTGGTTTCGACCCCTATGCCCGGATCATCCCGCGCGCCCCCGCGGGCCCGCCTGCCCGCCCCCTGCGCGCCCAGTGCGCGCCCAGTGCCGACCGTGCAGAAGATGCGGGGTTCCGAGGCCTCGAACCCCGCATCTTCCGCACACTCGGCGATCGGCGATCGGCGATCGGCGGCGCCGCCCGGCAGCGGTCGGGGGCGTCAGACCGCGAGCACCTGGCCGGCCGCCCGCAGCTCGTCCTGCAGCGCCGCCACGTCGACGGCCTGCACCGCCCGGTCCGCCGCCACGGCCCGCGCCGCCGCCAGCCCCGCGACGTGGCCGAGCATCTGGTACTGCGGCTCCATCCGGATCGAGGAGAACGCCACGTGCGACGCGGACACGCACACCGGCACGACCAGGTTGGTGCAGTCCGCCCAGCGCGGCACCAGGGCCCGGTACGGGATCGGGTACGGCGGCACCGGCACCGAGTAGTAGCCCTCGGTGACGACCATCCCGACCGGCCGCGGGTGCTCGTGCACCCACCGCCAGGTGCGCTGCACCTCCCGCACGTCCAGGTGGTACGAGCCCATCGCCACCACGTCGTGCCACCGGGCCGGGGTGCGCAGGTCGTGCTCGGTCAGCACCACCTCGCCGACCATGCGGCGGGCCTCGCGGACGTACAGCTGGTGCGGCAGGTGCCCGGTGTCGGCGAACTCGTCGGCGGGCAGGCCCCAGCGGGCCAGCTCCGCCCGCACCGGGGGGGGCACGTCGGGGTCGTGGGTGAGGAACCACAGCAGGTCCTGGGCGTGGTGCAGGTGGTGCCGGCGGATCTCCTCGCGCCGGTCCCGGTCGGCGGTGGGGTACTCCCACGCCGTCCCGTCGAGCACGCTGAGCGAGAACGGCCCGAGCGAGTTCCCGTCCGCCTTGCCGCCGGGCAGGTTCGGCTCGAGCCCGAGCAGCGACCCCGCCGCCGGGACGTGGCCCGCGCGCGCCCAGTGCCGGAACAGCCGTCGACCGAGCTCCCAGTGCCCGTCGTCGTAGCCGGGCCGCCGCTCGACCGGCACGCGGTCGGCGGCCGTGGTCAGGCACAGCCGGTAGCCGTAGGACATGACGCCGCCGTCCCCCGAGCCGACCGGGGCGAGCGGCACGTCGCGGACCTGCGGCAGCACCGCGCCCGGGGTCTCGCCCGACGGGTCGTCGACGAACGGCGACACCCAGGCCGGGAAGGCGTGCCGGCCCGGCACGGGCTCGCGCCGGCCGGCGAAGGTCTCGCCGTGCAGCGACCGGTCCTCGCGGCCCACCCGCGACGGCACGCCCGCGAGCGCCAGCAGGTCCCCCTCGTAGGTCGCGTCGACGAACGCACCGCCGGCCCACGCGCGCCCGTCGGCGGTGCGCACGGACCGGATCGCGCGGTCGGCCACGTCCGCCGACCGGACCGCCGCGCCGTGCTCCACCCGGATCCGCGGGTGGTCGAGCCACCGGCGCAGGATCGCCTCCGCGACGTGCGGCTCGGGCCCGGCGTACGCGCCCACCGGGACGCCGTAGTGCGCCGCCACCTCCGCCCGGAACCGGGCCGCCATGCCGCCGAGCACCCGGACGTCGCCGACGTCCGTGTAGCCGAGGCCGCCGGAGGTCATGCCGCCGACGTGCCGGCCGGGCTCCAGGAGCAGGACGGTCGCCCCGGCCTGCGCGGCGGCGACGGCGGCGCACACGCCGGCGGCGGTGGCGCCGACCACGACGACGTCGGCCTCGGCGGCGGGTGCGGGTGCGGGCGCCGCGGCGGGGTCGCCCGTCACGTCCGACCCCCGGTGCCGGCCGCGGCGCGCAGCCCGGCCCGGTACGCCGCCCAGGACCCGGCGACCAGCGCCAGGTCGTCCCGGGTCAACGGCTCGCCCGACCGGTCCACCCGCTCCGCGTAGTACAGCGCCGGCACCCCGCCCTCGGCCTGCGCCGCGACGTAGTCCCGCCACTGCGCCCGGTCGAGCATCGGCCACTGGTCGGTGTCCACGAGGTGCCCGGGCAGCGCGGCCCGGGCGATCGAGCGGCGCACCCGCATCTGGTCGGCGAGCGGGACGACCCGGCCGGCGGTGTCCCGCTCCAGCACGTCGTTGAGCCGCACCATGTCGCAGACGTCGGCGAACGCCGGGTGCGGGGTGTGGGTGACGACGAGCGCGTCCGGCTTGGCGTCCTTGGCCGCGCGGTACAGGTCCCCGAGCAGGGCGTGCAGCGCGGCGACGCCCCACGGCGCGTCGGCGGCGCCGGTCCCGTGCCGCCGCACCGAGTGCCCGGCGGGCGCGCGCTGCGTGAAGTCGACCTTGAACCCGTCGGCGTCGACCCCGTCCGGGCCGAGCAGGTGCGCGACCGTGCGCCGGACCCGCTCCCGGTACGCCGGGCTCGCCGGGTCCACCGCGACCGGCCGGCCGGCGGCGTCGACCAGGCACTCCTCGACGGGCAGCCCCTCGGGGTCCCACGCCTTCCACCAGAGCAGCACCCGCTGGCCGGCGGCGTGCCGGGCGGCCACCCACGCGCGCAGGTCCGGCCAGCGGCCGGCGTCGACCTCCCCGGTGCCGTAGGCCCGCTGCCACTTGTCGTCGACGACGACGGTGCCCGGCACCACGTCGTGCGCCGCGAGGTGCGCGAGCAGCTCGTCGTAGACGTCCTGCCGGGCCAGGTCGGGCGCGATCGGCAGCCCGGGCGGCACGACCGCCGGGCCGAGGTCCTGGAGGAAGAACGGGTGCGACGCGGGCTCGCCGGGCAGCGGCGCCCGGGCGCACTGGGCACCCCACCCGCAGAAGATCGGCTCGGCCCACCAGCCCGCGACCGGCGCGACGGGGCCGGCCGGCGCCCCGGCCGCCACCAGGTCGGCGCGGTGGTCCGCGAGCGCCGCCCACGGGTCGGCGGCCGGCCGCAGCACCACCGCGGGGCTGCGCCACGTGCCGTCGACGGCGGTGTGCGCGTCGTGGTCGAGCTCCAGCAGGAAGCCGCCGTCCACGGGCAGGTAGCGGAGCTCGGTCAGCCGCAGGTCGGCGACCGGGGCGACGAGTCCGAGGGCGAGCCAGCCCGGGGCGTCGTCGCCGCCGGCGGGCACGTCGAGGGCCGACGTCGCCGGCTCCCGGCCCAGGACCAGGCACAGCGGCGGCGGCGAGAACACCGCGTGCAGCCGGCCGGGGGACGCGTCGCCCACGATCCCGAGCGTGGCGGCGGACGCGGCGGGCCGGACCAGGTCCACCGGCTCCGTCGGTGTCGGCACGAACACCGACCGGTGCTCGACCGAGGACCGGAACGTCCCGCCCGCGCCGTTGCGCAGCACGGCCCGCCCGCCGAGCAGCCGGACGTCCGTGAGCACTCCCGCCCCCTCGACCTCGACGACCAGCTCCACCCGGTCGGGCAGGCAGCGCAACGTCGTGCGACGGCGGTCCCACGCGGTGCTCCGGCAGTCGAGCCGGACCTCGGCGACGGGGGTGTCCACGGACTCCGTGCCGACCGGGGCACCGGACGCGTCGCGCACGGTGGGCGCGCCGACGTCGGACGACTCGTCCGCGGCGCCGACCACGTCCACGGACGCGAGCAGGCTCAGGTGCGACCAGATGCGGCCGTCGGGGTCGGCGAGCACGGCGCGCGGCGGGTCGGCGCGGACCTCGAGCAGGTAGGCGTCGGCGTGGATCGTGCGGGTGCCGGGGGCGGTGGTGATGCGCATGGGTCCTCGGGGGTGGCGGGTGGGTGGGGGGCGGGGCGCGGGGCCGGGGGCGGCGTCAGCCGAACGGCGCGACCGGCGGCGCGGCGTCGGGCAGGGTGCCGGTGCGTGCGACTTGCGCGTAGACCCGCCCGGAGTCCTTCACGGTGCGCCGCCCGGTGGCGTAGTCGACGTGCACCAGCCCGAATCGGGGCCGGTAGCCCAGCGACCACTCGAAGTTGTCCAGCAGCGACCAGTGCAGGTAGCCGACGACCGGCGCCCCGGCCTCGATCGCCTCGTGCACGGCCCGCAGGTGCCCGAGCAGCAGGTCCGTGCGCCGGACGTCGTGCACCCGGCCGTCGTGCGTGGGCCCGTCGCCGAACACCCCGCCGTTCTCGGTGATCATCAGCGGCGTGCCCGGGTGGTCGCGGTGCAGGCGGAGCAGCAGGTCGCGCAGCGCGTCCGGCACGATCTCCCACCCCTCGTCCGTGCGCCGCACGTCCCCGGACGGCCCGACGACCTGCCACGGGAACGGGCGGTCCGGCCCCGCGGGCGCGGCCGCCATCACCCGGCGGGTGTAGTAGTTGACGCCGATCCAGTCCTGCCGGCCGCCGATCCGGTCCTCGTCGCCGGGGCGGATCACGTCGTCGAGGGACCGGCCGAGCGCACGCTCGTAGTGCGCGCGCATGTCGTCCGGGTAGCCGCGCCCGGCGAGCGGGTCGAGGTACCACCGGTTCACGTAGCCGTCCGAGCCCCACGCGGCCGCGGCGTCCTCGGCGGAGCCGGTCGCGGGGTCGCACGGGAACAGGCTGAGCGCGCAGCCGGTGCGGGCCGCCGGCGCGTGGGCCCTGACGGCGTCCGCCGCCGCGCCGTGGCCGAGCAGGACGTGGTGCCCCGCCGCGACCGAGGCGCCGAGGTCGGCGACGCCCGGGGCGTGCAGGCCGAGCTGGTAGCCGAGCAGCTGGACGATCCACGGCTCGTTCTGGGTGACCCACCAGGTCACGCGGTCCCCCAGCCGCCCGGCGACCGCGTCCGCGTACGCCGCGAACGCCTCGACGGTGGACCGGCCGGCCCAGCCGCCGTCCGCCATCAGCGCCTGCGGCATGTCCCAGTGGTTGAGGGTCAGCACCGGCTCGACGCCGCGCTCCAGCAGGGCGTCGACGAACCGCTCGTAGTGGTCCAGGCCGCGCGGCTCGACCCGGCCGCGGCCCTCCGGCACGACGCGGGACCAGCCGACGGAGAACCGGTACGCCCGCAGGCCCAGCTCGCTGACGAGGTCGACGTCGTCGCGCCAGCGCCGGTACGAGTCGCAGGCGCGCGAGCCGTCCCCGCCGCCCTCGACCGCGCCGGGCCGGGCGGCGAACTCCTCCCAGACGGAGCGGCCCCGGCCGTCGGCGTCGAGGCTGCCCTCGACCTGGTACGCCGAGGTGGCGGCACCCCAGAGGAAGCCGGGCGGGAAGGTGACGGTCACGGTCGGGCCTCCAGGGGGACGCGGTGGGCGGGGTCGAGCGGGGCGAGGTCGGTGGCCGGGAGGTTCCAGGCCTCGAGGACCAGGCGGCGGTCTCGGGTGCCGGGCCGCCAACGGGCGCGGAGCGTGCGGGTGGTGCCGGGGAGCAGCGGGCGCGGGTCGCCGTCGAGGACCGCCCAGCCGGGCGCGCCGGCGGGCCGGGCGTCGAGCAGCGCGAGGCCCACGACTGCCGGCCCGGCGCGGTGCGCGACCTCGACCGTCGCCGCGTCCGGCCCGTCCGCGCGCACGGCGACGTCCACCGTCGCGGGCGCGAGGTCGAGCAGCGGCGACAGGTCGGCGGCCGAGGTGCCGACGACCACCTCGTGGTCCAGCGGCTCCCCGTCCGCCGCGGTCCACACGACGTCCCAGAGCAGCACGGCCGCCCGGGGCAGCGCGGCCGCGGTGTGCCGGAGCTCGCCGACCGCGAGCGGCTCCCGCACCGCGTCCTGGACGGCCCACCGGCGCTCGGCCAGCACGTCGCCGTCGGCGGTCCGCAGCCGGGCGACCACGCGCGAGCCGGCCCGGACACCCGCGTCGGACCACAGCCAGACCTCGGCCGTGGCGTGCGCCCGGCCGCCCCAGGCGGTCGTCGCGGTGCGCAGCGTCGCGCGGTCGGGGGCGAAGGCGCGCGCGACGGCGTGGAACGCGGGCTTCGGGTCGCCGAGGTGGTCGACGACGGCCGTGCACCAGGCGTTCGGGTACGACTCGGCGAGCTGCCAGGGCAGCACCAGCGAGCAGCGCGGCCACCGCCGCCGGTCCGCCTCGACCGCGTACGCCAGGCCGGTCGCCTGCAGGTGCTGGCTCGCGCGCCGGTAGCCGTCGACGTCCGCGAGCCGGTCGCCGAAGCACCGCTGCACGAGCGGCGCGTTGTCCCACCACTCGCCCAGGTGCCGGTGCACCGGGTTCGACCGGTCGAGCGGCCACACCCGGTCCGCGGGCACCAGGTGGTCGAGCAGCCGGCGGTTCGCCATGCCCTCGACGCCGAACTCGCTGTGCGCCAGGCAGGTGCCGGCATCGGCGAGCGCGTGCTGCCCGGTCAGGCCCTGGTGCTCCCACGGGCCGTGCACGTCGTGCTGGTCGTCCGGGGCGGCGGCGATCACGTCGGCCCGGTGGTGGAACGCGGGCCCCGTGGGGGACGTCGGCAGCCACGCGCGGCCCGGGTCGAGGCGGGCGACCTCGTCGCACAGCGCCGCCAGCACCGGCGACCGGTCCTCGTCCAGGGGGACGCCGTCGAGGTCGAGCTCGTTGCCGCCGCCCCACAGCAGCAGGCTCGGGTGGTGGACGCGCGCGGGGACGACGACCGCGGCCTCGCGGCGCATGAGGTCGACGAACGCCGGGTCCTCGCTCGGGGCGCTCTGCACGCCCGACGACGACTGGGACAGCTCCTGCCAGACGAGCAGGCCCGCGCGGTCGCAGGCCTCGTAGAACTCCTCGGTCTCGACCAGCCCGCCGCCCCACACCCGCAGCAGCGCGGCACCCGACGCGGCCGCCAGTCCCACCAGGTGCTCGACGCGCTCGCGGGTCACCGTGCCGTGCTGCGCGTCGGCCGGGGCCCAGTTCCAGCCGACCAGCGGCAGCCGGACGCCGTTGACCTCGGCGGTGTAGGCGCGGGCGTCCGCCGGCGCGTCGGCGTTCGCCACGAGGCGGGCGGTGCGGAAGCCGACGGTGCCGCGCCACAGCGTGCGGCCGCCGGGGACCGTCAGGCGGACGGTGTACGTCGTGGGAGGGCCGAGCCGGCGGGGCCACCAGCGGCGGGGCCCGGGGACGCGGACGACGAGGTCGAGCGGTCGGTCGCGCCCGGGACCCGGGAGGTCGGCGCGACCGGCGGCGACCACGTCGCCCGCGTCGTCCAGCACCTCGACCCGCACCGCGGCGTCCCCGTCGTCCCCGACCTCGACGACCCCCGCGACGCGCACGACGCCGTCGGCCGCAGCTCCCAGATCGGTGCTTCCGACCGAGATCGGTGCTTCTGAGCACCGATCTCGAGCCGAACCACCGACCTCGGCGACCAGCAGGTCCGCGCGCACCGTCGCCTCCGCGAGGTGCACGCGGTCGACCACCACGCGCGCGGGGCGCCACAGGCCCTGGTGCGGGAGGCGCGGGCAGAAGTCCCAGCCCTCGGTCATCCGCGGCCGGTGCACCCGGACGCGCTCGGTGCGGCCGACCTGCGGCTCGTTCGGCGGCACCGGGTCGACCACGACGGCCAGCCGGTGCTCGCCCGGCGCCGCCTCGGCCGCCGGGACCTCCGCCCGGAACCGGTGGTACAGCCCCTCGACCCGGCCGAGCGGCTGCCCGTCCCACAGCACCGTGCCCGACGGGTCGACGCCGTCGAGCTCCACCACGGCCCGCTCCCCCGGCGCGAGCGGCGGCAGGTCGACCGCGCGGCGGTAGACCCAGTGCCGGGCGCCGGTCCACTCGGCGGCGCGGCTGTTCCGGTCCCGGTACGGGTCGGGCAGCTCGCCGGCGCGCGCCAGGTCGGTGACCACCGAGCCGGGGACGGCCGCGGGCCACCAGCCGGGGGTCGTGGCGGCGGCCCGGGCGGCGTCGGCGGCGTTGTTCCGGGCCGCGACCGGCGCGTCGACGTACCACTGCCAGGTGTCGCCGAGCGCCTCGCGCACCAGCCAGCCGGGGCCGGTGAGGTCGAGGACGCGGCCGTCCCGGGAGCGCGCGGAGTCGGGGGCTTCGTGGCTGGTCGGCTGATGTGGCATCGTTGCCATATCGCTATCCGACCACACCGGGGCGAGGCGACGCAACGCGCACGTGCCGCCGGATCCCGCCGCCGGAACGCGCCCGCGGGCGGCCGGGGCCCTGCCACACTCGGCAGCACGACGGACGGGGGCGCGATGGCCGAGGCACGGCTGGGCGACGACCGGGACCCCGCGCGCCCGGCGCCCCCGGACGACCCCGGGGCTCGCGCCGCGCGCGACCGGCGCCGCTCCGAGCGCGCCCGCGTGGTCGAGGTCGTCGCCCTGCTCGGCGGGGCGGCGCTGATCCCGGTGCTGTTCTGGCAGTACGTCGACGTGTACCTCGCGTTCTTCGGCGAGCAGAACGTCGCGAGCCCCGAGGATGGCACCCGGTACGTCGTCACCGCGGCCGCGTGCATCGCGCTGCTGCTGGTCGGCACGGCCGCGGCGATCGTCGGCGAGCGCACCAGGGCCGTCGTGGCGGGCACGGCGCTGCTGGTCGTCGGGCTGGTGGCGGCGGTCCTCTTCGCGGTGCCGTCGGACCGGTTCGCCGTCGACCCGCCCGACAACCGGCCCGGGCCGGACTACGTCCCCTGCTACAGCGGCAGCGGCGACTGCCCGGGCGGCTAGCCGTCCGTGAGCGCGCCCAGCCGCTGGCGGCCCACGACCGCGAGCAGCCGCAGCTTCTCCGCGCTCTCGCTGCCCGGCACGGCGGTGTAGACCAGCATCAGGTGCGACTGCTCCGGGTCCACCAGCGTCTGGCAGCTCAGCTCCAGCGCGCCGACCTCCGGGTGCACGAACCGCTTGGTCTCCCGGGGGCGCAGGCCGACCTCGTGCCGCTCCCAGAGCGCGCGGAACTCGGCGCTCCGGTCGAGCAGCAGCTCCGCGTACCGCGCCGCGCGCGAGCCGGGGCCGCGCCGGGTCAGCACCTCGCGGAGCCCGGAGGCGTACAGCCGGGACAGGAAGGCGTGGTCCTCCGGCTCGTACAGGTCCCGGGCGCCCGGGTCGGCGAACCACCGGTACCCCAGGCTGCGCGAGGGCCCGGTGAACCGGGTGGTGTCGCCGGTCAGCGCGACGCCCGCCGGGGTCTGCCGCAGGGTCTCGCCCGTCTCGGTGACGACCTCGGCCGGGGTGTCCTGCAGCCGGTCCAGGATCCGCAGCAGCGCCGGGCCGACGTGCTCGCCGCTCGCGCCGCGGGCCGGCGGGTGGTGGCCGGCGAGCCGGAACAGGTGGTCCCGCTCGCCGAGGGACAGGTGCAGGCCCTGCGCGATCGAGGCGATCATCTGCTCGGACGGCTGCGGGCCGCGCTCCCGCTCGAGCCGCGCGTAGTAGTCGGTCGACATGTGGCAGAGCACCGCGACCTCCTCCCGGCGCAGGCCGTCCGTGCGGCGGCGCGGCCCGCGCGGCAGGCCCACGTCCTCGGGCTGCAGCGACTCCCGCCGGCGGCGGAGGAACTCCGCGAGCCCCGCCCGGTCGATCTCCATGCGCCGCCCTCCCGCGATCCGGCCGGCGCGTCCGCCCGGCCCCGCCGTCGTTCCTACCCCGCCCGGCGCCCCGGAGCCACGGCCCGGCGATCCGTGGATGAGCGCGCCCTGGATCCGCCCCGCGCCCGCGGCGACGGTGGGGGCACCACCACCGCCGCACCCCGAGGAGCCACCGTGTCCCGCTTCGACCTCACCGTCCCCGACCAGTCCGGTCGCCGCGCCGTCGTCACCGGCGGCAGCGACGGCATCGGGCTCGGCATCGCCACCCGCCTGGCCGCCGCCGGCGCCGAGGTCGTGCTGCCGGTCCGCAACCCCCGCAAGGGCGAGGCCGCCCTCGCCGCGATCCGCGCGGCAGCCCCGGACGCCGACGTGTCCCTGCGCGCCCTCGACCTGTCCTCGCTCGACTCGGTCGCCGCGCTCGGTCGCGCGCTGCTCGACGAGGACCGCCCCGTGCACGTGCTGGTCGGCAACGCCGGCGTGATGAACCCGCCCGGCCGGCACACCACCGCCGACGGCTTCGAGCTGCAGCTCGGCACCAACCACCTCGGCCACGCCGCGCTGCTGCTGCACCTGCTGCCGCTGCTCCGCGCCGGGCGGGCGCGGGTGGTGTCGCAGATCAGCATCGCCGCCGCGCGCGGCACCGTGCACTGGGACGACCTGAGCTGGGAGCGGTCGTACGACGGGATGGCGGCCTACCGGTCGTCGAAGATCGCGTACGGGCTGTTCGGGCTGGAGCTGGCCCGGCGGAGCGAGGCCGCGGGCTGGGGGATCACCAGCGTGCTGTCCCACCCCGGGGTCGCGCCGACGAGCCTGCTCGCCGCGCGCCCCGAGGTCGGGCGGGCGGACGACACCCGCGAGGTGCGGCTGATCCGCCGGCTGTCGGCCTGGGGCATCACCGGGACGCCGACGTCCGCCGGGCTGCCGGCGCTGCACGCGGCGACGTCGCCGGACGTCGAGGGCGGGCGGCTGTACGGGCCGGGCGGCCTCGGGCACCTCGCGGGCGCCCCGGCCGAGCAGCGGCTGTACCGGTCGCTGCGGAGCCCGGACGAGGCCCGCCGGGTCTGGGCGGAGACGGAGCGGCTGGTCGGGGTGCGGGTGGCGTGACCGGGCGCCGGGGCCGGCCGTCAGCCCGGTCCCGGTCCCCGCCCGGGCTCGTCCTCCGCGAGCGCCGCCAGGTCCGCGGCCGTCGCATACCGCGCGGCGCCCTCGGGCCCGCCGGCCACCTCGATCGCGAACGCCGGCGCGCCCGGCGTCAGGTCCACCGTCAGCAGCGCCGTCGCGCCCGCGCCGTCGTCCCAGCCGAGCACCAGCCGGCCCGTCCCGTCCTCGCGCGCGGCGAACTCCCCGTCGAACGCCGCGTGGTGCGTGCGCAGCGCGACCAGCCCGAGCTGCGCCCGGGTGACCTCGCCGTCGAGCGCCGCGGCCACCTCAGCCGCGTCGTACACGTGCCGGTTCACCTCCCGGCCCTGCCCGGTGCGGGCGAACCGCTCCATGTCGTCCGTCCCGGCCAGGAGCCCGACGTAGTAGATCTGCGGCCGCCCCGGCACGAACAGCTGCACCGCCCGGGCGAGCAGGTACGCGACCGGGTCCTCGCCGAGCACCGAGAAGAACGTCGCGTTGATCTGGTGCGGCATGGCGGCCCACGCGGGGGTGGTGGACGCGAGCGCGGACCGCCCGGCGGTCCGGCGCTCCGCCTCCGCGAACACGCCCGCCATCTCCTCGGCCGACAGCAGGCCGGGCCGGTCGCCGGCCGGTCCCGCGTCGATGACGCCGATGCCGTCGTGGGTGTCGAGCACGGTGATGGCGTTGCGCGGCCGGATCTCCAGCCAGTGCGCCAGCCGGGCCGTGTCCCCCGTCGCCAGGCCGTGCAGCAGCAGCGGCGGCAGTGCGAAGTCGTAGACCAGGTCCACCAGCGGGGCGATGGCCGCCTGCTGGGTGTGGTGGGCGTGCACCTCGACCAGCACCCGCAGCCCCTCGGCGTGCGCCAGCGCAGTGATCTCGTCGACGAACTCCAGCGTCTGCGGCGTCATGAACGAGTCGGTGCCCGGCGTCTTCACCGCGTAGCCGACCGCGTCGAGCCGGACCGTCGACACCCCGCCGTCGGCGAGCGCGCGCAGCGTGCGGCGGAGGTACTCGCGGGCGGCGGGGTGCCGGACGTCGAGGTCGACCTGGGTCGGCATGAACGTCGTCCACACCAGCCGCCGGGTGCCGTCGGCCCGCTGGTACGGGGTGAACGGCAGCCCGAGCCGCGGCCGGTAGAAGGCGGTGATCTCGCGCTCGCCGGCGCCGTCCGGGAACACGGTGTCGTAGGTGAGGAACATGCCGTCGGCCGGCGACGCCTCGCCCCGCGCGAGCCAGTCGCGGAACTCCGCCGAGTCCGCCGACACGTGGTTGACGATCAGGTCCGCCGTGACGTGCACCCCGTCGGCGGCGAGCGCCCGCACGTCGTCCCAGGTGCCCAGACGCGGGTCGACGGCGTTGTGGTCCACCGGGTCGAACCCGGCGTCGTCGCCGTCGAACGGCACGAAGAACGGCAGCAGGTGCACGCCGCGGAACACCGCCAGCGGCCCGTCCCGGAGCAGCGCGCGCACACCCGCGAGGTCGCCGCCGAGCCGCTCGGTGTAGGCCAGCAGGTGCACCCCGTGGTCGCCGGCGGTCATCGCGCACCCCCGCCGGCCCCGAGGGCCTCGACCAGAGCCGCCACCCCGCCCGCGGGCGAGGTCAGCACCGGGACCGCGACGTCCGCGCGCGCCGCGGCGCCGGCCATCGACGCCTGCGCGAGCACCACGGCGTCCGCGCCGGCGGCCGCCTCCGCGACCGCCCGGGCCACCAGGTCGTCCGCCCGGTCGCCGTCCCCGGCGTCCCGCGCGGCGGCGGCCCCGTCGACCACCCGGGCGTCGACCTGCACGTCCGCGCCGGCGGCACGCGCGGCACGCTCCACCAGCCGGCCGGTCGGGCCGAGCGTCGAGGCGAGCGTCGCGAGCACGGCGACCCGGCCCCGCGCACCGGGCGCGGCCGCGCGGGCGACGGCCTCGCGGGCCATCGCCGCGTCCACCCGCAGCACCGGCACGTCCACCTGCGCCGCGGCGGCCTCGGCAGCCTCGCCGATCGACGAGCAGGTCACCAGGACCGCGGAGGCGCCCGCGGCGGCGAGGTGCCGCACGTGGGCGAGCACGGCCGCCTCGACCTCGGGGGTCACGCCGGTGGCGACCGCGGTGGCGAGCAGCCACGCGTCGACCACGTGCACCCGGCGCGATCCCGGGGCGGTGGCGTCCAGGTCGGCGTCGAACCTCGCCGCGAGGGCGGGGACGGTGTGCAGCAGACCCGCGGTGCCGGCCGCCCCGGACCCCGCGGCCGGGACCCCCGTGGGGCCCTCGGCCGTCACGCCGCGGTCCACGGCCGGGCCTCCGCGTCGACCAGCTCCACCAGCCGCTCCAGCCGGGGCACCGACACCTCGGCGAGCGCGCTCGGCACGTCCGGGCGACCGACGACGTCGCTCCACAGCGCCCGGCCGGCCAGGAACCCGCTCGCGCCGCCCCGGCACGCCGCGCGCACCGCACCGGCGAAGTCGTCGCGGTCCACGCCCTGCGACAGCACGACCCACGGCCCGGTGATGGACTCCCCCAGCGTCGCGCACGCCCGCTCGAGCTCCGCGGGCTCCGCGCGGCCGCCCAGCGGGACCTGCACCTTGTACAGGCTCGGGCCGAGCGGCGACAGCTCCCGGGCGGCCTCGGCGATCGCCGCCTCGGTGTCCCAGGTGCCCGCGGCGGTCTCCTCCGGCGTCGCCCGCACGACGGGCTCCAGCACGGACAGCACCCCGCGGGCCGCGGCGACCTCGACGAACCGGCGGGCGAGCTCGACCCGCTGCTCGCGGCGGGCGTCGCGGCGCCAGATGACCAGCAGCTTGATCGCCACGGCGCCGTGCAGGTCGGATTCGGGGGCGACGACCACCTCGTCCAGCCCCGTCTCCTCGACCGGGCCGCCCGCCTCCTGCTCCAGCGCGTCGGCGGCGAGGATCAACCCGCAGGACGACGGCAGCAGCGGGGCCGCGCGCTCGACGCCGAGCTCGCGGTCGATCAGGAAGCCCGAGGCCAGCGGGCTCAGCGCCCGGGCGACGTCGAGCTTGAACGCGACCAGGCGCTCGTCCTCGACCCGGCCGGCTCCGGCCTGGTCGAACATCGTGCGCAGGCTCTCGCGCTGGTCCATCGCGACCATCGCGAGCGCGCCGGACGGGCGGGCGATGGCGTCGAGGGTCGGTGCGGTCACGGGTGGCCTCCTGAGGTCGGGTACGGCGGGTCGTCGGGGGCGGCGGTGTCGGGGGCGGCGGTGTCGGCGGTGTCGGGGGCGGCCGCGGCGCGGGCGGCGCGGACGAACCGGGTGAGCGCGGCGTCGGTGCCGGGGCGCGGGGCCGGCACCGGGCGGCCGTCGGGCAGCCCGTCGATCGCCGGGAGCACCGGCGGGTCGTCGGGCTCGAGCAGCCCGGCACGGTGCAGGGCGAGCAGCGCCGCCCCGGCGGCGACCGGTTCCGCGCAGTCGACCAGCCGCACGGGCACGGGGCCGGCCTCGGCCTTGGCGCGCATCCACGCGGTGTTCCGGGAGGCGGGCCCGCCCAGCACGACCAGGCGCTCCGGCCGCAGCGCCGGGTCGGCGGCCGCGCCCAGCCGGAGCTGCACGTCGAGCATCCAGCGCGCCTGCAGGGCGAGGCCCTCGAGCATCGCCGCCGCGAGCACCACCGGGCCGTGGGCGGCGCGGTGGAGCACGCGCGCCCGGGCCGCCGGGTCGGGCTCCGGGGTCTGCCGGCCCGAGACGTACGGGAGGACGAGAGGCGCGGCGGGGTCGGCGGGGTCGGGCCGGTCGGGCGGGGGGAGCGCGGCGGCCGCTGCGAACAGGTCGTCGGCCGTCCACCCCGCGGCCTCGTGCTCCAGCCACCAGCGGACCATCGCCCCGGCGCTCGACGACCCGGCGAGCAGCGCCGGGAGACCCGCGACGGTCCGGACCAGGCTCATCCCCGCGCGGGCGACGTCGGCCCGCGCGGGGTCGGCGGACAGCACCGTGCACACGGCCTCGGCGGTGCCGATCGAGTCCGCCGTCGTGCCCGGCGCGCGCACCCCCGCGGCCCACGCGCCGACCGCGTGGTCGTGGCCCGCCACGACCACGGGCGTGCCGGCCCGGAGCCCGGCGGCGACCCACGACCCCGGCCGCACGGCGCCCGCCACCTCCCCGGGCCCGGCCACCCGCGGCAGGTGCTCCGGGCGCAGGCCGACCTCGGCGAGCAGGTCGGCGTCGAACGCCGTCGGCAACCCCGCACCCGAGGGCGGCAACCGGTAGGCCATCGACCGGCCCGCGAGCGTGTGGTCGGTGACGAGGTCGCCGGTGAGGCGGAGCGCCGCGAGGTCCGCGACCCCCGCCCACCGGGCCAGCGCGGCGCGTCGGCCGGGGTCGTGCGCGGCGAGCCAGGCGAGCGTCGCGAGCGGCACCTTCGCGCTCGGCCGGACGCCGGTCGCCTCGAACAGCGCCGTGGCGCCGAGCCGGTCGGCGAGCGCCGCCGCCTCGGCCGCGGCGCGCTGGCCGTCCCAGCGGAGCCAGGGACCGAGCGGGCGGCCTCCCGCGTCGAGCGGGACGCCGGTCTCGGCCATCGAGGCGACGCCGACGGCCTGCGGCACGAGCGCAGGGCCGGACCCGGCGCCGGCGGTGGGCGCGCCGCCTGCGGACCGTCGGGCCGTGGCGAGCGCGCGCACCGTCAGCTCGCGGAGCACGCGGTCGAGCGCGGCGGGCTCGGGCGTCGGCGCGGCCGCGACGGCGAGCAGCTCGACGGCCCCGTCGGCGGCCGACTCCGGCGCGGCGACGAGCGCGACCTTCGTGTTCGTGGTCCCGACGTCGATGCCGAGACCGACCAGGCGGCTCACATCCGCCAGTGTGTTCGACGTCGAACACATCGGTCAACCGTGTGCGGTCGTTGACATCCGCGCGGGGCGACCGTTGGATGGCGACCGTGCGCTACTCCGACGCCCCCCGCCGCCGGGACGAGCTGCTGCGCCGGCTCGACGAGTCCGGCTACGTCTCGTCCAGCACCGCCGCGGCCGAGCTCGGCGTCTCGGAGATGACCATCCGCCGCGACCTCGGCCAGCTCGCCGCCGAGGGCCGGGTGCGCCGGGTCGTCGGGGGCGCGTCGCTGGTCGACGGCAGCGCCGCCCCGCCGTTCGAGCTGCGGCGGACCGAGGCGGCCCGGGAGAAGGACGCCGTCGCCCGCGCCGCCCTGCCGCTGCTCGACGACGCGGGGGTGGTGGCGCTCGACGCCGGCACGACGGTGGCGACGCTCGCCCGGCGGCTGCCGCAGGGGCTGACGGTCGTCACGCACTCGGTGCCCGTCATCACGGCCTGCACCGGCCGGGACGACCTGGAGGTCGTGGCGCTCGGCGGCACGTACCACCGCGCCACCCGGTCGTTCGCCGGGCCGGCCACCCGCGCGGGCCTCGCCGACCTGGCCGTGGACGTCGCCGTGCTGTCCGCCACCGCCGCCGGGCCGGGCGGGGTGTACTCCGCCGACCCGTGGGACGCCGACACCAAGCGCGCGATGGCGGCGATCGCCGAGCGGGTGGTGCTGCTCCTCGACCACCGGAAGCTCGCGGCGCGGGCCCCGATGCGCGTCCTGGGGGTCGAGGACGCGCACGCCGTGGTGGTCGACGACGGGGCGACGGCGGACCAGCTCGCGATGCTCCGGGAGCGGTGCGAGCGCGTGGTGGTCGCGGACACCGGGTCGGCGTCGTGACGGCGGGGCCGCGGCTCGGCGTCGTGGCCGACGACGTGACCGGCGCGTGCGACCTCGCCGACGCCGTCCGGGACGCGGGCGGGTCGGCCGTCGTGGTGCTGGGCGTCCCCGGACCCTCGACGACGCTGCCGGCCTGCGACGCCGCGGTGGTGGCGCTCCGCACCCGCACCGCACCGGTCGAGCAGGCGGTCGCCGAGTCCGTGGCGGCGGCGTCGTGGCTGCTCGCCCGGGGTGCCGCCGCGATCTACCAGAAGTACTGCTCGACGTTCGACTCCACCGACGAGGGCACGATCGGCCCGGTGGCGGACGCCCTGCTCGACCTGGTCGGGCCGGGCGCGGTGTCCGTCGGCACGCCCGCGACGCCGCGCGCCGGGCGGACCCAGTACCAGGGGCACCTGTTCGTCGGCGACCGGCTGCTGTCGGAGTCGTCGCTGCGGCACCACCCGCTCACGCCGATGACCGACCCGGATCTGGTGCGGGTGCTGGGACGGCAGACCGCGCGCCGCGTGGGGCTGCTGACGTGGGGCGGGCTGCGCGGGCCGGAGCCGGCCGCGGCGCTGGCGCGCGTCGTCGGCGACGGGGCCGTGCACGTCCTGGCGGACGCGCTGACCGACGAGGACCTGGACACGCTGGCCGGGGTCGTCGGGGCGGGCGTCGTCGGCACCGCCGGGCCCGGCGCCGCGGGGCGGCCGGTGCTGCTCGGCGGCGCCGCGGGCCTCGCGGGGGCGCTGGCGCGATCCTGGCCCCACGACCCCGCCGACGCGGGCGCGCCCGCCGGCACCCGGACCACCCGCGGCCGGGCGCTCGTCGTCTCCGGCTCGTGCTCGGCCCGCACGCTCGAGCAGGTGGCTCTCTTCCCCGGCCCCCGGGTCGAGCTCGACGCCGACGCCCTGGTCGCGGACCCGGAGGGCGCGCTGGAGGCGGTGCTCGCCGGCCTGGCCGCCGCGTACGCCGACGGCGACGACCCGGTGCTGGTGTCGTCGTCCGCCGACCCCGACGCGGTCCGGCGCACCCAGGAGCGGCTCGGCGTCTCCCGCGCCGCCGAGACGCTGGAGCGCGCCGCGGGAGAGGTCGCCGCCCGGGCCGTCCGGGACCTGGGCGTGGGGCGGCTGCTGGTCGCGGGCGGTGAGACGTCGGGCGCGGTCGCCGCGGCGCTCGGGCTCGGGGTACTGCGGGTCGGGCCCGCGGCGGCGCCCGGCGTGCCGTGGATGGTGCCCGTCGACGGCCCCGCGGTGGCGGTGCTGCTGAAGTCGGGCAACTTCGGCGGCCCGGACCTGTTCACGACGGCGTGGGAGGCGTGCCCGTGACCGGCGGGCCGCGTCGGACGGCCGCGGACCCGGGGGCCACGGGCGCGGCCCCGCGAGCGGCGGGCGCGGGCCCGGGCGCCACGGCACCGGGTCCGGTGGGGGCGCCGCCGGACCGGGCGACCGTCGACGCGGCGCGGGACGCGCTGGTCGCGGCGTGCCGGCACCTCGCCGGGCGCGGCCTGTCGCCGGGCGGGTCCGGCAACGTGAGCGTCCGGGTCGGGCCGCTGCTGCTCATCACGCCGACCGGGTCGAGCCTGTCCCGCGTCGAGGCCCACGACCTCGCGGTCGCGCCGCTCGACCCCGACGCCCCGGTCGCCCCGGTCGCGGATGCCGCCGCCCCGGGCAGCGCGACCACGGGCGCCGTCGCCCCCGGCGCCCCGGCCCCGTCCAAGGAGCTGCCGCTGCACCGCGCCGTCTACGCCGCCCGCCCCGACGCCGCCGCCGTCGTGCACCTGCACTCCCCCGCCGCCGTCGCCGCGTCCTGCCTGGAGCCCGCCGCCCTGCCCCCGGAGACCGCGACCGGCCCGCTGCCGGCGGTGACCCCGTACCAGGTGATGCGGCTCGGCGACCTGCCGGTGGCGCCGTTCGCGCTGCCCGGGTCGACGGCGCTCGCCGAGGGCGTGGCGGCGCTGGCGGCCACGGCACCGGCGATCCTGCTGGCGAACCACGGCTCGCTCGTCGCGGGGACGCACCTGACCGGCGCGCTCGACCTCGCCGAGGAGCTGGAGGCCGCGGCCCAGGTGGTGCTGCTCCTCGCCGGGGTGCCGCACCGCCGCCTGACGGCCGCCCAGGTCGCGGCGCTCCGCGCCCGCTGACCACCCGCACCCCGCCGCCCCACCCGCGCTCGACCCGCGACACCCCACCCGCGCCTCCGCCGAGGATGCACTTCGTCGCGGGGTTCGACCCGCTCGAACCCCGCGAGAGGTGCGCTCTCGGCGAGAGGAGCGGGCGGGCGGCGGCGCGGGGGGTCAGGCCGGGAGGCGCACCTGGCCGCCGAACTCGCGGCAGTGCCGCTCGACCGCCTCGAGCGTGCGCCGGCCGGCGTCGTCGACGACGCGCACGGCGGTCGCGTCCACGGTCAGCTCCTCGCCGGCCGAGCCGAGCAGGCACTGCAGCGCCTCGCGCAGCGCGGACGCGGTGTGCACGTCGAGGTCGCCCCGCACCTCGATCACCGACGGCTGCGCCGGCTGACCCAGATCGATCGTCACGTCCACGGCCGCACCTCCGGACTTCCGTCGCGGGCGCCGCTGCTGCACCCCGCGCTGCGAGGGTAGAAGCGGTTCTCCGTCCCCGCGCGGGGAAGTGGTTCTCGGCGGCCGTCCCACATCCGGGCGCACCCCTGGTGTGCGAAGTTGCACATCCCGTAGTGTGGCAACGTTCCTACATCCGTCCGGCGTCGCACGGAGTCCGCCCGCGGTCCGACCACGGCCGCGGCGCAACGGGACCCGCGCGGCACCTCCTGAGGAGAGCCGTGCACCGCACCCTGTCCGACCTGACCGCCCGCATCGACCGCACGCTCAAGGACCGGGTGCTGCCGGTCGTCCACACGCACCGTGTCCCGCTCGACGTCACGGTCGCCCACCTGCCCGGCGAGCCCCTGCCGTTCGCCGAGGCCGTCGCGCTGCCGTTCACGCCCACCACCGTCGGCGAGCCCTGGGGCCGCGCCTGGTCCACCAGCTGGTTCCGCCTGCGCGGCGTCGTCCCGCCGGAGATGGCCGGCCGGCGGGTCGAGGTGCTCGTCGACCTCGGCTTCCGCACCGGCGGCCCCGGCTTCGAGGCCGAGGGGCTCGTCTACACGCCGGACGGCGTGCCGCTGAAGGGCATCGAGCCGCGCAACCTCTACGTCCCGGTGGCCGACCCCGCGCGCGGCGGCGAGCCGATCGACCTCTACGTCGAGGCCGCCGCCAACCCGTCGATCGGCGGCTCCCCCACCACCGACCTCGGCGACCTGGACACCGTCCCGGACGTGCTGCTCTACCGGCTCGCCCGCGCCGAGGTCGCGGTCCTGGAGGAGGAGGTGCAGGCCCTGGCTCTCGACGTGCAGGTGCTGCACGAGCTCGCCCTGCAGCTCGGCGTGAACGACCCGCGCCGCGAGCGCATCCGCACCGGGCTGGAGCGGGCCGTCGACGCGCTGGACGTCCGCGACGTCCCCGGGACGGCCGCGGCCGCCCGTGCCGAGCTGGCCGCGCTGCTGGCGGCGCCCGCCGTGCCGAGTGCGCACCGGGTCTCCGCCGTCGGCCACGCGCACATCGACTCCGCGTGGATGTGGCCCGTGCGGGAGACGATCCGCAAGTGCGCGCGCACGTTCTCGAACGTCGCCGCGCTCGCCGACGCCTACCCCGACCTGCGGTTCGCCTGCTCCTCCGCGCAGCAGTACGCCTGGGTGCAGGAGCACCACCCGCACGTGTTCGCCCGGATCGAGGAGAAGGTCGCGTCCGGCCAGTTCGTGCCCGTCGGCGGCATGTGGGTCGAGTCCGACACCAACCTGCCCGGAGGCGAGGCGCTCGCCCGCCAGCTGGTCCAGGGCCGGCGGTACTTCGCGCGCGAGCTCGGTGTCGAGGAGCAGCCCGAGGTCTGGCTGCCCGACTCCTTCGGCTACACCGGGGCGTTCCCGCAGCTCGCCCGCCTGGCCGGGGCCCGGTGGTTCCTGTCGCAGAAGATGTCCTGGAACACCACCAACCGGTTCCCGCACCACACGTTCTGGTGGGAGGGCATCGACGGGTCGCGGGTGTTCACGCACTTCCCGCCGGCCGACACCTACGGGGCCAAGCTCTCGGGCGAGCAGCTCGCCTACGGGGTGGCCAACTTCGCCGACGCCGGCCCCGCCAACCGCAGCCTGCTGCCGTTCGGGTACGGCGACGGGGGCGGCGGCCCGACCCGCGAGATGATGGAGACCGCGCACCGGGTCGCCGACCTGGAGGGCTCGCCGCGGGTGGTCGTCGAGACGCCGGCCGAGTTCTTCGCGGGCGCCGAGGCCGAGTACCCGCAGGCGCCGGTGTGGTCCGGGGAGATGTACCTGGAGTTCCACCGCGGCACGTACACCAGCCAGCTCGCGATGAAGCAGGGCAACCGGCGCACCGAGCACCTGCTGCGCGAGGCCGAGCTGTGGGCCGCGACCGCCGCCGTCCGCGCCGGGGCCGACTACCCGTACGAGCACCTGGACCGGCTGTGGCAGGACACCCTGCTGCTGCAGTTCCACGACATCCTGCCCGGCAGCAGCATCGCCTGGGTGCACCGCGAGGCCCGGGACACCTACCGGCGCCTGGCGGGCGAGCTCGAGGCGCTGGTGGCGGGGTCGCTGGCGGCGGCGGCGGGGACCGGGGACGTGGAGGTGCTGGCGAACGCGGCACCGCACGACCAGGACGGGGTGCCGGCACTCGCGGCCGGGACCCCGGCGGCGCCCGGCCGGCCGGTGACGGTGACCCGCGACGGCGACGCGGTGGTGCTCGACAACGGGCTGCTGCGGGTGCGGGTCGACGCGGACGGCACCATCGGGTCGGTGCGGGACCTCGTCGCCGACCGTGAGGTGCTGGCGCCCGGCGCCGCCGCGAACGTGCTCCAGCTGCACCCCGACCAGCCCGTCCGGTTCGACGCCTGGGACGTGGACGAGTTCTACCGGCACCGGGTCCGCGAGCTCCGGGGCGTGTCGGCGCTGACCGTCGACCAGGCGGATCCCGCACGAGCCGAGGTCCGGGTGACCCGGCACGACGGCGACTCGGCGTACGTGCAGACGATCGCGCTGGCCGCGGGAGAGCGCCGGGTCGACCTTGCCCTCGACGTCGACTGGCACGAGCGCGAGACCCTGCTCAAGGCGGCGTTCCCGCTGGCGGTGCACGCGGAGCGGTCGACGGCCGAGACCCAGTTCGGTCACGTGCACCGGGCCACGCACACCAACACGTCGTGGGACGCCGCCCGGTTCGAGATCTGCGCCCACCGGTGGCTGCACGTCGCCGAGCCGGGCTACGGCGTGGCCGTGGTGAACGACTCGACGTACGGCCACGACGTCGGCCGCCCCGGCCCCGGCGACGCGCGCGGCGCCGGGGCGACCACCGTGCGGCTGTCGCTCGTCCGGGCGCCGCGGTACCCCGACCCCGACACCGACCAGGGCCGGCACACGATGCGGTACGCGCTGGTGCCGGGCGCGGGGATCGACGAGGCCGTGCGCGAGGGGTACCGGATCAACCTGGCGCCACGCCGGGTGCGGGGCGCCGGGGCGGTCGAGCCGCTGGTCACGGTCGAGGGCGCGGTCGTGGAGGCCGTGAAGCTCGCCGACGACCGGTCGGGGGACGTGGTCGTGCGGCTGTACGAGGCGCGCGGCGGGCGGAGCCGGGCGGTGGTGCGCCCCGGGTTCGCCTGCGCCGGGGCGTCCGTGCGGGACCTGCTCGAGCGGGAGGACCCGGAGGTGGCGGCGCTGGCCCCGCTGTCCGACGCCGGCGACGGCGCGGTGGCGCTGGACCTCGGCCCGTTCCAGGTGGTGACCCTCCGCCTGACCCGCGCCTGACCCGGGCTGCCGGGCACCCTCTCGCCGAGCGCGGGAGTTCCCGCCGAGCGCGGTGGTTCCACGTACCGCGCTCGGCGGGAAGCACCGCGCTCGGCGCCGCGGAGTCGCTCGGCGCCGCGGAGTCGCTCGGCGCCGCGGAGTCGCTCGGCCGCGCCCGGCGCCGTTCGGGCGGGTCAGGGCGCGGGAACCGCGGCGACGGTCCGGGCCGGGAGCAGGAGACGCGCCAGCGCCCCGTCCAGCACCGCCCGACCGTCGTCGGTGAGCAGCCAGCGCGCCGCGCCGTCGCCCGTCAGGAACGCGACCGTCCGCGCGGCCGGCGCCGGGGCGCCTGTGGTGAGCGGCGTGCCCGCCGGCACCTCGACGAGCACCGGGTGGGGCTCCGGCTCCGGGGCGCGGGCCAGCACGCGGGCCCCCGGGACCGGCTCGCACCAGGTCAGCCGCCCGGGGCCGCGGTGCACCACCAGCTCGCGGGCGCTGTCGTGGCCGTCCGCACGCACCAGCCGGTCGCGGTCGAGCAGGACCCCGGAGGTCGTCGCGACGCCCAGCGTCACCAGCCGACCCCAGGCGAGCACAGGCACGGCGGCCCCGGCCAGGGCCGCGGCGGCCGCCGGCGGGGCGTGCGGGGTGAGCACGACCAGGTCGACGTGCGGGTGGCCTTCGGGCGGCCAGGTGGACGCCACCCGCACGTCGAGACCGCGGGTCCGCAGCCAGCCGGCGGTCGCCTCGTCGCCCGCCGACGGCGCCGTGCCGGTCACCAGCACCGCCCGACGCCCCGGTCCGACGACGCCCGTCCCCGCGGCGTCCGGCTCCCGACCGGCCAGCGCGGCCCGGACGAACCGCGCCACGTCCGCGCGCAGCACGTCGGGGAAGTCGGTCTCCACCACGTCGAGCGCGGCCCCTGCCGCACCGACGTCGCCCGCCCCGCGCAGCAGCGCGCACGCCGCGAGACCCGCGGCCCCGGCGTGCGCGGCGGCGTCGAGCCACGGCCGCAGCGCCTCGACCAGGGCCCCGGCCTCGTCGCCCTGCGTCCCGTCGAGGGCATCCCCGTCGCCCCGCACCCCGTCGAGCGCACTCCCCGCGCCCCGCACCCCGTCGACGGCGGCCCCGGCGCACCCGGCGAGCGCGCGCATCCGACCCTCGACCTCCGCCAGCGCCCCCGCATCCCCGGCGAGCGCCGCCCGCATCGCCCGCGCCAGCCCCGGGTCCCGCGGCGCGTCGGGCGGCCACGCCGCGCACGCGCGTGCCAGCGGCCCGACGACGCCCGCGTGCCGCCCCGCCACGGAGGCCAGCGCCTCGGCCGCCGACCGCTCGGGGTCGTACGCCGCCGGGTCCCGCGCCCACGCGCCGACCGTCGCCAGCGGCAGCCGGGACGGCAGCGCCTCGATCATCGCGTTCGCGACCACCCCGTCGAGCGGCAGCCCGTCGACGTCGTCCGGCCGGCCCGTGAGCGGCCCGAGGAACAGCCGGGTCCGGTCGAAGTCGTTGACCGGGAAGTTGTCCCACAGCACGACCCGCCGGCCGAACGCCGCGGCCGCGGCCAGCACGTCGTCCCGGGTGACCTCGCCGACGACGATGTCGCGGCCGGTCCACAGCACGCGCGCGTCGGCGGGGAGCGCCCCCGCGAGGGCGTCGCGGTACGGCGAGCGCCCGCACCCGGCGTAGTCGGTGGGGCACACGGTCATCGGGGCGGAGATCCCGTGCGGCAGCAGGAACGCCTCCCGGAACCGGGCGGCCGCCTCGCCGTGCGCGCGCCCGCTGCCGGCCTGGCCCGGGCCGTAGGCGGCGACGTCCTCGGCGTGCGGCAGGTCGTACGGCACGTCGTCGAACAGCAGCCACACGTCGCGGACCCCCGCGGCGCGCACCTGCTCGGCCTTGGCCGCGAGCGCCACGTGCTCGGCGTCGTCGGAGTACCGCATCGACAGGCCGGGGGCGACCGACCAGACGAACGCCACCCCCGCGGCGGCTGCGCGCGCGGCGAGCTCGCCCAGCCGCGCGAGCTCGCCGGCGGGGTACGGGTCGCGCCAGCGCTCGCGGTGCCACGGGTCGTCCTTGGGCGCGTAGAGGTAGGTGTCGAGGCCGAGGGCGGGGGCGGCGTCGAGCAGGGCGAGCCGCTCGTCGTGCCGCCACGACGGCCCGTAGAACCCCTCGACCACCCCGGCGGACAGCCGCGCCCGGGGGCGCGCACCAGGGCCCCCGGCGGCCGGACGGACGGGTTCGTGCGGTCGACGTCGACTCGGCATGCACCCAGCCCACCAGCGCACTCGCGACGTTGTCAATCACCGCACAGATGTGCGACCACGGACGTCGTGAGCCCCTCCCCGACGGCACCGGGCCCGGTCGCGCCCCTCGATATGGGATCGATTGCAGCGTACGATCGACACCGACCACCCGCGCGACGACGCACGAGGAGCACGATGAGCCGGCCACGCCAGACCACGGGCGCGCCCCTGTCCAACGCACCGGCGGGCACCCAGCCCCGGGACCTGCCGCCCACCCCCCGCCCGCACGCGACGCCGGACCGGACCATCCACATGATCGGGAACTCGCACATCGACCCCGTCTGGCTCTGGCCGTGGCAGGAGGGTTACGCCGAGGCGCGTGCCACGTTCTGGTCGGCGATCCACCGCATGGACGAGTACCCCGACTTCGTGTTCACCTGCGACCAGATGGTGCTGCTGTCCTGGGTCGAGGAGCAGGACCCGGAGCTGTTCGCCCGGATCACCGAGCGGGTCGCCGAGGGCCGGTGGGTCAACGTCGGCGGCTGGTGGGTCGAGCCGGACTGCAACATGCCGATGGGCGAGTCGTTCGCGCGGCAGGGGTTGTACGGCCAGCGCTACCTGATCTCCCGGTTCGGGAAGCCGGCCACGGTCGGCATGAACGCCGACCCGTTCGGGCACAGCGCCAGCCTGCCGACGGTGCTCCGCGGGCACGGCCTCGACTCGTACCTGTTCCTGCGCCCCGGCCCGCACGAGAGCGCCCTCGACGACACCCTGTTCCGCTGGCAGGCGCCCGACGGCAGCCGCGTCCTGGCCTACCGCATCCCGTTCGAGTACTGCTCCCCCGCCGGCTCCGTCGACGGCCAGGTCGACAAGGCGCTCGGCGCCCTGGACCGCTCGCTCGGCGACGTCATGGTGCTGTACGGGGTCGGCAACCACGGCGGCGGCCCGACGATCGCCAACATCGAGTCGATCCACCGCTACGACCGGATGGGCTCGTTCGGCCGGCTGCGGATGTCCTCCCCGCGCGAGTACCTGGACGGCGTGCAGGCCCGCGGCGAGGAGTTCCTCGACGGCCTGACGACCTGGACCGACGACCTGCAGCACCACGCGCCCGGGTGCTACTCGGCGCACTCCGGCATCAAGGCCTGGCAGCGCCGCGCGCAGTACGCCCTGCTGTCCGCCGAGCGCTGGGCCGCGGTCACGGCCGCGCACGACGGGACCCCGTACCCGCGGGAGGACCTGGAGCGCGCGTGGAAGCAGGTGCTGTTCAACCAGTTCCACGACGTGCTGCCGGGCTCCGCGATCGAGCACGCCTACGACGACGCGCGCGACCAGCTCGGCGAGGCGGTGGCGATCGCCAAGCGGATCATCGTCCGGGCGCACAACACGATCGCGCGGCAGGTCGACATCCCGCTCGACACCGCCACCCAGCCGGTGCTGGTGTTCAACCCGCACCCGTGGCCGGTGACGACGGACGTCGAGCTGCACTACGGCTCGCACCCCGGCGCCGTGCACGTGGTCGACGGCGAGGGGCGCGCGGTCGTCTCCCAGCCGACCCAGTCCCGCGCGGCGACCAACCAGACCGGCCGGGGCGCCCTGGTGTTCCGCGCCGAGGTGCCCGCGCTGGGCTACCGCCTCTACCGGGTGCGCATGGCGGCCGAGCCGCGGGTCCCCGAGTGGAGCGCCGGCGCGCCCGGCCGGCTGTCGGCCGGCGAGACGGTGCTGGAGAACGACCTCGTCCGCATCGAGCTCGACCCGGCGACCGGCTGGATCCGCTCGTACCTGGACAAGCGCACCGGGCTGGACGTGCTCCGCGGGGTCGACGGCAGCCAGCACACCCAGGTGTGCGACGACCCGACCGACACCTGGGGCCACCGCGTCGTGTCCTACGCGTGGGCCGGCGACAGCATGAAGCTCGCCCGGATCGTCGTCCGGGAGTCCGGCCCGCTGCGCGCCCGCGTGCGCGTCGAGCGCGAGTGGGGCGCGTCGACGATGACCGAGGAGCTGCTGCTCGACCACGACTCGGCCGTGCTGCGCGTCGACGTCACGCTGGACTGGCGGGAGCGCGCGCACCTGCTCAAGCTCCGGTTCCCCACGGCGCTCACCGACCCGCGGGCGACCTACCAGATCCCGTACGCCGAGCTCGAGCGCCCCGTCGACGGCGCCGAGGAGCCCGGCCAGGGCTGGGTCGACCTCACCGGCACGCTCGACGGACGGCCGGCGGGCCTGACGCTCGTCACGACGAACAAGCACGGGTACGACGTGTCGCCGGGCGCGGAGCCGAGCATCGGGGTCACCGCGGTGCGCAGCCCGGTCTACGCCTGGCACGACCCGCGGCTGCTCGACGGCGACGACGTGTACGCCTACCAGGACCAGGGCGTCCAGCGGTTCTCGTACGAGCTCGTCGTGCACGACGGCGACCGGCACGCGGCCGACCCCGGCCGCCGCGCCGCCCTGCTCGGGTCGCCGGTGCGGGCCATGCTCGAGTCGTTCCACGCGGGGTCGCTGCCGGACACGGGGTCGTTCGCGACCGACGGCGGCGGGGCGGTGTCGATCACGGCGCTCAAGGGCTCCGAGGACGCCGTCGACGCGCCCGGCGGGGCCGACCTGGTGGTCCGGGCCGTCGAGACGCGCGGCGAGCCGGGGACGGCGCGGATCGCGCTGCCCGTCGTGGGGCGGACGATCGAGGCGGAGTTCGGGGCGTTCCAGCTGCGGACGTTCCGCGTGCCGGCCGACCCGGACGCGCCGATGGTGGAGGTCGACCTGGTCGAGCGACCGCTGGCGGACACCGGGGACGACGTCCGGGTGGAGGCGACGGCACCGGCGGAGCGGCTCGAGCCGGCGGCCGTCCCCGGCGGGTCGCCGGCGGACGACCACGCGGCGACCGACGCGCTCACCGCGACGGAGGCGTCGGCCCCGGACGCGACCGGTCGCCCGCGCCCGGCGGAGGCACCGTCGGCCGACGACCCGCTCTGACCGCACCCACGACGAGGGCGCCACCCGGCTCGGGTGGCGCCCTCGTCGCGTCCGCGAGCACGCCGCCACCCGGGCGACGCCCCCGCGAGTGGGCAACCGACACGTCGAGCGAGCATCCGCTGGATGCTCGCTCGACGTGTCTCGTGCACAGTCGGCGGGGCGGCGCTGCCGGGCAGTGCCCGGCCGGGGTCAGGGCTCGCGGCGCAGCAGCGCGTCGCCCACGCCGTGCGGGCCCAGCGGCACCGGGCCGCCGCCGGACACCCGCCCCGGACCGTCCCACGCCACCTCGGCGTCGACCGGGTCCGCCCCGACGTTCCGCAGCCGCACCCGCACCGATCCGTCCGGCACCGGCCGCACCTCCGCCAGCACCCGGTCCGCGGGCGACACCCGCAGCCCCAGGCCGCCCTCGACGGCGACCGGCCCGTCGTACGCCCGCGCCTGCAGCGGCTCCGCCAGGTCGCGACCGAACACCCGCACCCGCTCCCGGGTCACCGGCCCGTCGACCGCGGCGAACCGGTACCGGTACGCGCGGGTGCCCTCCTGCCGGGCCTGGAAGTTCGTGAAGTGCAGGTTGTTCATCAGCCAGGACGACAGGTACCCGGTCGGGGCGCGGAGCGTGCGGGCCCACTCGCCGGTGTGCAGGCCGCCGAGCTGGACCAGCGGCGCGTCGACCGAGCCCCACAGCACCCCGCCGCCCGCGCCGGGCCGGTGCACCCCGACGGCGTGCTGGACGGAGTACCAGTCCTTCGAGGTGTCGGGCAGCTGCTCCGTCTCGGCCGCGTACACCGCGCCCGCCGTCTCGAGCAGGAACTCGGGGCCCTCGACCCGGAACGGGAACGCCACGTGGATGCTCTCCGGCCCGAAGACCTCCGGCTTCACCAGGGCGACCTCGAGGTCGACGACGTCCAGGTCCCGGTACAGGGTCAGGGTGGTGGTCGCCGGCGGCAGGCCGGGCGGGGTGGTCCGCCACGCGATCCGCGCCCAGGACCCGCCCTCGGTCACCAGCGGCTCCTCGTCGCCGGTCGCGTGCCGTCGGTCGAAGTCGGGTCCCGGGAAGTCGGGGTGGAAGTCCTTGGGGTCGCGGACGACCATCGGGTGCTCGCTCCCGGCGACGACGGACTCGGCGACGACCGCCCCGAGCCCGTGACCCGCCGCCTCCGCGTCGACCAGCTCGCGGCCCGACGGCCGGTGCACGAGAGAGACCACGCCGCCGCGCGCCGGGTCGACGACGGCCCGGTACGCGCCGCACGCGACCTCCCGGGCCGTGCGGGCGGGACCCGGCGGCGCGGGCAACGGCACCGTCGTCACGCCGAACGCGGGCACGGTGGCGACCGTCCGGGCGCGGCCACGGCCGTGCACCTCGACGTCGACCGGCTCGGTGCGCGTGCGCTCGGTGGGGTTGACCACGACGACCCGGGTCGCGTCCTCGCCGCCCGCCGCCGCGCTCCCGGCGGGCGCCGCGGCGCCCGACGTGCCGTCCGCCCCGCTCGCGACCACCCGGAACAGCCCCTCGACCGCGAGGTCCCGCGCGAGGTCGAACGCCCCGTACGCGAACCCGGCCTTGGCGTTCCAGTGGGAGTGGCTGAACGACGAGTACGGCTTGGAGTACGTCTCCCAGGACCCCCAGGTGTGCTCCGCGAACAGCAGCAGCTCGGCGTCCACCCGGTCCAGGTCCCGCGCGACCTCGGCGTCGGACCGCAGCCGCACCGGCCCGCGCCGGTAGCCCATGACGTCCGCGAGCGCCGGCGCCCCGTCCCCGCGCAGCCGCGTCAGCCCGAGCGTGGTCTGGGCGGCGCGCGCGAACGACCGGGCCTCCCGGTACACGGCGACCTCCCGGGCGGTCGACCCGTGCCCGTGCGCCCACCAGTCCGACCACTCGCCGCGGGCGACGGGCACGTCGGCGGCCTCGGCCTGCGGGCGCAGCACGTCGAGCGCCTCGTCGATCGTGGCGGTGCGCATCGGCAGCTCGGGGTGCCGGGCGTTCCAGTGCCGCACGACGTCGAGGAACAGCGCGGTCGGCCACCGGTTGTCGTTGGCGGCGTGCACCACCGCCGTGTCGTACGGGTAGTCCTCGCGCTTCTCGAGCGCCGCGACGAAGTCGGCGACGTGCGCCGCGGCGGCCTCGACGTCCCCGTCGACGATCCCCCACTCCTCGCCGACGCCGTAGTGGGTGGACAGCCACACGAACACCCGCCCGCCGCCCGGCCCCTGCCACCAGAACCCGGTCGGCTGGGGGTAGGGCGCGCGGCCGTGGTCGGGGTTGAGCGCCATGACCAGCCGGTCGATCCCGGCGCGCCGCATCGCGTCGACCGTCCCCCACGCGATGCCGTTGACGTCGCCGTGCTGCTCGGTGCGCACGGGGACGCCGGCCGCGCGCAGCCGGTCCAGGGAGTCGTACGCCGCGCCGAGCTCCGCGTCGCCGAGCAGCTGGGTCATGTTGAGGTAGCCGCCGGTGACCGCGACCCGCCCCTCGGCCACCCGGCGGCGCAGGCGCTCGACGTCCGCCGGTCCGGCGTCGTCGAGGAAGCGCAGCACCGGGCGGGCCACCTCGAACGTCCAGCGGAACGCGTCCGGGCCGTCCCCGTCGTTCGTGTCGCAGAGGTCGAGCACCCGCCGTACGGTCGCCGCGTGCAGGTCGTCGATCAGGCGCGGGCTGTTGGTGTAGCCCACGTCGTGGTGGGTGTGCCCCACCAGGAGGACCTGCCGGATCGGGCGGTCCAGCAGCGGGCCGCCGGGGGGCGGGCCTGCGGCCGCCGTCGGCTCGGCGGTGCGCGTCTCGTCGGGTGTGGACGACATCCTCGGGTCCTCACTTTGTGGCATCGTTACCATATGAGCCTAGTCACACGACAGGCCGTCAGTCCATGGCCATCAGGCGTTCGACAGGCGTGATCACTCCGTGATCCCGAGGGGCTTGTCTCAGCCGAAGGCCCTGAACTACCGTCCGATGTGGGAAGGTTTTCAGATCCTCGGCACCGGTGCCGGGGGCTCTCCCGCGGGCCGGCGACGACGCCGCCCCGCAGGCCGAGGAAGGGAAGACGTTCATGAGGAAGAGTCGCCGCGCCGCGATCGCCCTGCTGCCGGTCACCGCGCTGGCCCTGGCCGCCTGCAGCTCGGGCGGAGGTGGTGACGAGGGGTCCACCGGGTCGACCGACTTCAGCACCGAGGCCTCGGGCTCGCTCAAGGCCTGGGGCTTCGAGAACGCCGACGACGTCGGCCAGTCGCGCCTCGACTACGCCGCCGAGCAGCTGCCCGGCATCGACGTCGAGCTCGACGCCACCGCGTTCGACGCGCAGAAGTTCACCACCCGGCTCGCCTCCGGCGACGTCCCGGACGTGGTGCAGATGGACCGCCGGTACGTGACCACGTACGCGGCGCAGGACCTGATCATGCCGCTGGACGCCTGCTACAGCGCCCACGACGTCGACCCGGACCAGCAGTACTACCCGTCGGTCGTCGACGACGTGCGGTACGGGGACCAGGTCTGGGCGGTGCCGCAGTTCTACCAGCCGCCGGCCATCATCCTGAACAAGCGCGTGATGGACGCCGCGGGCGTCACGGCGGACCAGATCGACACCTCGGACCCCGACGTGCTGATCCCCGCCGTCGAGAAGATGTACGCCGAGAGCGGCGGCGTGCCCACCGTGCTCGGTTTCGACCCGCAGACCACCGGCCAGGCCGAGCTGTGGATCCTCGGCCAGGGCGGCCAGCTCATCGACTCCGACGGCAAGCCGACGCTCGACGACCCGTCCAACGTCGCCGGCATCGAGCTGCTCAAGCAGATCAACGACGCCCAGGGCGGCTACGCCAAGATCAAGTCGTTCACCGACTCGTTCGACACCTTCGGCGACAACAACCAGTACGTCACCGACCAGGTCGGCGCGCAGGTGAACGCCCAGTGGTACCCGAACGTGCTCGGCGCGTACGTCGGCCAGATCCAGATCGAGGCGGTGCCGTTCCAGGACCAGGACGGCAACCCGTTCTCGGTCGCCGGCGGCCAGTCGTTCGTGATCCCGGCCGGGGCGCAGAACAAGGACGCCGCGTGCGCGTGGATGCTCGACCTGACCTCGTACGACGCCTGGATGGCGGCCGGTGAGGCCCGCGCCGACACCATCGCGACGGACGGCGGCATCAACACCGGCCTGTTCACCGGCTCGCCCGAGGCCGACAAGGCGATCCGCGACCAGTACGTCACCGAGACCGGCGACGCCGGCTTCGACCAGGTCATCTCCACCTACTACGACGTCGTGGACTACGGGAAGACCTTCGGGTCCTCCCCCGCGGGTCAGGAGATCCAGAACGAGCTGAAGAACGCCATCACCGCGGCGCTGCTCGGCGACAAGACCTCGGAGGAGGCGCTGGCCGACGCCCAGACGGCGGCGCAGCGGGCGTACGACAACATCACGGGCGGCTGACCGTCCCGCCACCCGGCACGACGGAGGGCCCCGCCGCGGTACCGACCGCGGCGGGGCCCTCCGTCGTCCGTGGTCAGGCGCGGTGCTGGGCGAAGAACTCCCGCAGCACCGCGCCGCACTCCTCCTCGCGCACCCCGCCGACCACCTCGACCCGGTGGTTCAGCCGTGAGTCCCGCACCACGTCCCACTGCGACCCGCACGCCCCGGCCTTGGGGTCCCACGCCCCGAGCACCAGCCGCGGGACCCGGGCCAGCACCGTCGCGCCCGCGCACATCAGGCACGGCTCGAGGGTGACCACCAGGGTGCAGTCGTCGAGCCGCCACCGCCCGAGCGCCTCCGAGGCCGCCCGCAGGGCGAGCACCTCGGCGTGCGCGGTCGGGTCGGCGTCGGCCTCCCGGCGGTTGCGGCCCGCGCCGACCACCTCGCCGTCCGGCCCCAGGACGACGGCGCCCACGGGGACGTCGCCCGACACCGCGCAGCCCGCGGCCTCGGTCAGGGCCAGGCCCATGGCGGTCAGGTCGTCGGGACGCGCGAACATGCGGCCCATCCTCGCGCACGCCGGGTGCGCGTCACGCGGTGCACGGGCGGGCGGCTGCCCTCGCGCGAACTGGTCGAGCCCGTCAGCGGCTCGCGCAGCCCACGCAGGTCCGAGCCGTCGGCACGGCGCGCAGCCGCTCGACCGGGATCGGCCGGTGGCACCGCAGGCAGGTGCCGTACGTGCCCGCCGCCAGCCGGTGCTCCGCCTCGTCGATCTCCCGGAGCCGGTCCCGCTGGTCGTGGGTGAGGGCGTCGAGCAGCCGGCGCTCGTACGCGATCGTCGACCCCTCGGGGTCGTGCTCGTCGTCGGCCACCGTCTCCCGGGACGCGGCGACGACCGCCTCGCGCTCCGCGTCCGTGCCGGCCAGGCGTGCGAGGGCCTCGCGCCGCCGCTCCGCCAGGAGCGCGGTCACCTCAGCCGGGTCCAGCGTCTGCGCCACGCGACCAGTATCCGCCCCCCGCGGCCGCCCGTCGCCGCGCGCGCCGCACCCGGCACCCCGTCCGCACCTCCGCCTTCCCCCCCACCTCCGCCCCCCTTTCCGCCCCCCTTCCGCCGAACCTGCACCTGATGCGGGGTTCGGGGCCCGCGAACCCCGCACGAGATGCAGGGTCGGCGGCGGACCGCGGAAGGCGGAAGGCGGCGGAGTGCGGGATGCGCGCCCGCGGGCACGCGGCAGCGGCGCACGCGGCAGCGGCGCACGCGGCAGCGGCGGCCGGGGGCGCGGCGGCGTCAGCCGGCCAGGACGCGCGCCTTCGCCGCGGCGTACTCCTCCTCCGACAGCGCCCCCGTCGCCCGCAGCGCCTGCAGCCGCTCGAGCGCGTCGACCACCGGGACGGACCCCGCCGGGCGCGCGCCGCCCGCCCAGGCCGCGCCGGACGCCGAGGCCGCGCCGGACGCCCGGCCGCCCGGCTCCCCCGCACCTGCGCCACCCGGTCCGCCGCGGGCCGCACCCGCGGCGCCCGCCGAGGCCGCGCCGGACGCCCAGCCGCCCGGCAGGTCGTCGCCCGGGAGCGGCAGCAGCGCCCGCACCGCCTGCTCCCGCGCCCGCCGGGCGGCGGCGGTCAGCGGCGGAGGGGGCACCACGACGGCGAGCCGCTGGGGGTCGTCCGGCCGCTCGGGGTCGTAGTACGCCCGCGGGGGGTGGGTGAAGGCGGCCCGCGGGACCCGGGTCCGCACGGCGTGCCGGACCCCGCGCGCGTCGTCGAAGTGCACGGTCGCCCCGACGACCGGCCCCGGGACGCTCTCGTAGTCCTGCACGCGGGCCCACGTCCCGGTGCGGCCGCGCAGCCGCAGCAGGCCACCGGCGTCGCGCAGCGTCCGGACGCCGCCCCACAGCGCCGCCACCAGCCCCAGCGCGAGGACGAGGGCCGCGATCAGCACCGGCCGCCGGACCGCCTGGTCGGTGGTCAGCCCGTCGGACACCGCCGCCGACCACCCCGTGAGCAGCGCGCCCGAGCCGAGCACGGCCGCCAGACCGGGCGTCGCCCGGCGGGTCACCGGCCACGCGACGGCAGCGGTGGCGAGCAGGACCATCCCCCCGAGCACCGGCGCCGCGCCGGCGAAGTCGTCGGTGGCGCAGGTGCCCGCGAAGCACTCCCACCGCACGAGCGTGGCGTCGTGCGCGCCCAGTCGCAGCAGCCACCACGCGACGGCGCCGAGCCCGGCGGCGACCACCCCGGCGACGGCGGTGCGGGCGGCGGCCCCGGACAGGGCGGACGGGACCTCGGGTGCGGCGCTCACGTCCCCATCCTGCCAACGCCGCACCCGGTCCCCTGCGCACCCCGGCCGGACCCGGCGCCGAGCCTGCACTCGTCGCGGGGTTCAGGCCGGGCGAACCCCGCCACGAGTGCACTCTCGGCTCCTGGGTGCGGGAGACGCGAGGGCCGGGTCGGGCGGACACGGCGCGGACACACGGTGGGGCTAGCCTGCGTCCCGTGCCCGAGATCGCCGCCCACGCCCGCGCCGTCCCCGCCTCCGGGATCCGGCGGATCACCGAGCTCGCGTGGTCGCTGCCGGACGCGGTGGTGCTGAGCGTCGGGGAGCCGGACCTGCCGACCGCGCCGCACGTGCTGGCCGCCGCCCGCGAGGCGCTCGCCCGGGACGACACCCGGTACACCCCGAACGGGGGCATCGCCCCGCTGCGGGACGCCGTCGCCGCCTGGCTCGACCCCGAGCACGCCCTGCCGGTCCGCCGGGACAACGTCTGGATCACCGCGGGCGGCGCGCAGGCGCTGCACCTGGCGCTCAGCCTGACCGTCGGCGCGGGCGACGGCGTGCTGGTCCCGGACCCCGGGTACCCGCCGTTCACGATGGCGACCCGGCTGCTCCAGGCCGAGGCGCAGCCCTACGCCCTGCGGGCCGAGGACGGCTTCCTCCCGGACCCGGCCGCGGTCGAGGCGGCCGTCACCGACCGCACCCGGGTGCTGCTGCTGAACTCGCCGTCGAACCCGCTCGGCACCACCCTGCCCGCCGAGCTCGTCGCGGAGCTGCTGGAGCTCGCCCGGCGGCACGACCTGTGGGTGCTCTCCGACGAGTGCTACGCCGCCTTCACCTACGACGCCCCGCACGTCCCCGCCGCCCGGTTCGACACCGACGGCCGGGTGCTCACCCTGCACACCTTCTCGAAGACGCACGCGATGACCGGGTTCCGGGTCGGCGTGCTGGTGGTGCCGGACCGGATGGCGCCGCTGATGCCGACGCTGCAGGAGTCGATCGTGTCCTGCGTGAACACCCCGGCGCAGTACGCGGCCCTGGCGGCGCTGACCGGGCCGCAGGACGCCGTGGAGCACGCGCGGCGCACGTACCGGGAGCACCGGGACCTCGCCACGGCGGTCCTCGACGCGCGCGGCATCCCGTGGCTGCCCGCCGCCGGGGGCATCTACCTGTGGGCGGACGTCTCCCACGCGACCGGCGGCGACGTCGCGGCGTGGGCGGAGGACCTGGCCCGGACCGCCGGGGTCGCGGTGGCGCCGGGCTCGGCGTTCGGCGCGCGCGGCGAGGGCTGGGTGCGGATCTCGCTGACCGCGAGCGCGGACGACCTGCGGGCCGGGCTGTCCCGGCTCCCCGCGCGGGCGGCGGTCGCGGCGGGCTGAGGTCCGCGGGGCGTCGGGCTCAGTGCTCCGCGAGCACCTCCTCGAACGCGCCCAGCACCCCGGGCGAGGACAGCACGAACCGCACCAGGTCGACCGCGCCGGGGTGCGCCGCGGCCCACCCGCGCACGGCGGAGACCGCCACCTCCGCGACGGTCGCGGGCGCCCAGCCGTACACCCCCGCGCTGACCGCGGGGAACGCCACGGTCCGGGCGCCGATCTCGGCCGCCACGTCGAGCGACCGGGTGAACGCCGAGCGGAGCAGCGCCGGGTCCGTCTGGCCGGCGTGCGCGTTCGGTCCGACCGTGTGGACCACCCACCGGGCCCGCAGCCGGCCGGCACCGGTCGCCACCGCGTCGCCGACCGGGAGCCCGTCGGGCAGCGAGGTGCGGCGCAGCTCGCGGCACTCGGCCAGCAGGTCGGGTCCCGCGGCCGCGTGGATCGCGCCGTCGACGCCCCCGCCGCCGAGCAGCGACGAGTTCGCCGCGTTCACGACGGCGTCGACGTCCTGGTCGGTGATGTCCCCGGGCACGGCCTCGATCAGCATGCCCCCATCGTGGCGCGGACCTCGGCGGTCGTCCTGCGGGCGCGAGCCGCCCGGCCTACGGTGGCCCCACCTGCGAGCCCCCCGGGAGGAACCCGTGACCGAGCCGATCCCCACCGAGCCGATCCCCACCGGCCCCGACGGCACCGAGCCCGTGCCGGTCGGGCACGACGGCCGCGAGGACGTGCCGCAGCTCGAGGCCGACGAGACGATCCCGCCGCGCCCCGAGGAGGACGTGGCCGACGTCGCCCGGGCCGTGCCCGACCCCGCCGGCCACGGCGTGCCGGAGCTCGGCGCCGACGACGCGCGCCTGCACCCCTGACACCGTGCGGCGCCGCCCCGGCGCGGCGCCTCCCCAGCGCGACGCCCGCCGGCCGCCCCCGCGACGCCTTCGCCCGCGGGCGCGCCGGGCCGCCCGGGCGACGAGCCGCGAGCCGTTTGGCATGCTGTCGGCGTGCAGATCAGGCGCGTGCAGGAGGACGAGTGGCGGTCGGTCCGCGACGTGCGGCTGCGCGCGCTCCGCGAGGACCCGGACGTGTTCGGGTCGTCGCTGGCGCGCGAGGAGCTGTTCGCGGAGCCGCACTGGCGGATGCGCCTGCGCAGCGCGGCCACCTGGGTCGTCGACGAGGAGGGCACGCCGCGCGGGCTGGTCGGGATGATCCAGGAGCCCGGTTCGCCGACCTCGGACCGGCACGTGGTGCAGCTGTGGGTCGCCCCGGAGGCGCGCCGCCGCGGGATGGCATGGGCCCTGCTCGACGCGGTGAAGGACGCCGCGCGGGCGGAGGGCGCCGCCACGGTGTCGCTGTGGGTGGTGGACGGCAACCACGCGGCGGGCGACCTGTTCGTGCGGGCCGGGTTCGTCCGGACCGGTGAGCGGCACGCGCAGACCCGCGACCCGTCCAAGGTCGAGGAGCGCCTGGTCCTCCGCCTGGCCTGACCGCCGCACCCCTGCCGGGCGCCGGCCGCGCCGGGTCAGGCGCCGGGTGCCGACTCCAGCAGGAGGGTGACCGGGCCGTCGTTGACCAGCTCGACCGCCATGTCCGCCCCGAACACGCCCGTGGCCACCGTGAGGCCGCGGGCGCGCAGGTCCGCCACCACGGCGTCGACCAGCGGTTCCGCGACCGGTCCCGGCGCCGCGGCGTTCCAGGTGGGCCGGCGGCCCTTGCGGGCGTCGCCGTAGAGCGTGAACTGGCTGACGACGAGCACCGGCGCGCCGGCCTCGGCGGCCGACCGCTCGCCGCGCAGGACGCGCAGCTCGGCGATCTTCCGGGCGAGGTACTCCACCTGGTCGGGGCCGTCGCCGGGGGTCACGCCGACGAGCACGACCAGGCCCTCGCCGTCGAACGCGCCGACGACCGCGCCGTCCACCGTGACCGAGGCCCGGCTGGCGCGCTGGACGACCGCCCTCACGCCGTCGTCCCGCCGGCCGGCCCGTCCGGGGCCCCGCCACCGGCACCGGCACCGTCGTCGTCCGGTCCGGCGCCGTCGAACGACGGCACGACCGCCCCGACGGGCTCCCCGTGCCCGAGCACCGGCACGTCCCCCAGGGCCTCGAGCGCCGCGAGGTCGACGCCCGGCACCCCGGCCGCGCCCGCCACCCGCAGCGCCGCCGCGAGCACCGCCGGCCGGGGCCGTCCGGCCCCGTCGGCCACCTTGAAGGCGAGCGCGGACCCGTCGGGCAGGGCCGCGGCGTACACGCCGTCCGCCCCGTCCTTGGCCACCAGCCCGGGCACCGCCCGCATGGCGCGCGTGACGTCGCGCGCGGCGCCGCCGACCAGCTCGGGGTGCTCGGACATCGCGAGGGCGACCCGGGCGAGCGGCGTGCCGGGCTCGGTGACGGGGGCGACGGCGATCCGCGCGAAGGCGCGGGCCAGACCGACCAGGGTGGTGGAGAACAGCGGCGCCCCGCAGCCGTCGACGGTGACGTGCCAGGCCTGCTCGCCGGTCAGCTCCTCGACCGCGGCGCGGCACGCGACCTGGACCGGGTGCTCCGCCTCGCGGTACCGCTCGGGCTCCCAGCCGGGCTCGTCGGCGTGCGCGACGCAGGTCGCCAGCATCGCCGCGTGCTTGCCGGAGCAGTTCTGCGCGACCGGCTCCGGCCCGTGCCCGTCGGTCCGCCACGCGAACGCGGCGTCGGCGTCGAGCGGCAGGTCCGGGGTGTTGTCGAGCGCTGACTCGTCCAGCCCCGCGCCGAGCAGCGTCTCGCGCACGACGCGCAGGTGCTCGGGGGTGCCGTCGTGGCTGGCGCAGGCGAGCGCGAGGTGCGGGCCGTCCAGGTCGAGGCCCGCGCGCAGCATGCCCACCGTCTGCAGCGGCTTGAGGGACGACCGGGCGAGCACGGTGACCTGCGGGTCCCCGAGCGCCAGCCGCACGGAGCCGTCCGGCGCGAGCACGACCAGGTGGCCGAGGTGCACCGACTCGACCAGGTCGCCCCGGACGACGCGGGCCAGCGGGACCGCCGCCGAGGCGACGTCGCCCGACCCGGCGGCGTGCCGCGCCACGACGGCGGCGGCGCCGGGGGTGCCGTGCAGCCGCTCGGCCAGGTCGGGGCCGCCCTGCCGGATGCCGGGCACGCTCACCACCCGCCGCGGGTCGGGCCCTGGCCGCCGCGCCCGCCGGGCCCGCCGCGCCGGCCGGAGTGCGGCGCGATCGCCGGGCGCACGTCGACCAGGTAGACGATCGCGGCGACGGCGCTCAGCAGCGCGAGGAAGGTCGGGAACGCCCCGAGGCCGAGCGGCGGCGGCACGGAGAAGAACGCCACCGCGGTCGCGATGCCCAGGATGATCGTCCAGATCTGCTTGGTCTGCTTGCCCGCCGCGACGTACGCGGACGCGGGCCGGCGGAGCGCGTCGACCAGCGCCCAGACCGCCAGCACGAGGATGACGAGGGTGAACAGGAGGAAGAGCACGACCTGCACGTTGCCGAAGATCACGGGCCGAGCCTACGGGGCGCCGCCCGCGCACGCCGCGCCCGCCCGGCGCTAGATCTCCGGCAGCGCCTCGCGCGCCGTGCGGGCGTCGACCCCGGCGGCCTCGAGCAGGTCGACCACCAGCGAGCGCACCAGCAGCAGCAGGGACTGCGCCTGCAGGTCGTCGGGCGTCAGGGTGTACGGGTCGAGCTCGGTCGCGAGCCGCAGCAGGTCCTCCCGTGCCCGCAGCGGCTCGGACCCGGACCCGAGGGCGGCGGCGAGGGCGTCGGCGGCGAGCGCCACCCGGTCGACCGCGTCCGCGACCGGCCCGAGGTCGCGCTCGTGGTCGGCCTGCACCGAGGCGAGCGCGCGCCGGGCGAGCACCCGCGAGTTCCGCACCGCGCGGTCGACGCGGACGGCCGACTGCCCGATCCACGCGAGCTCGGTGCGGTGCCGGCGGGCGGCGGGCGAGACCCGCGCGAGGTCCCGCGCCGAGGCCGCGGCGTCCTGCCACTCGTCCAGCGCCGGCTGCGACGCCCGGCCGCGGATCAGCGCGTCCTCGACGTCGTGCTCCGTGCGCCCGCGCATCCCCCGGGCGAGCAGCCGCAGCATCCCGGCGAGCTCCTCGACCGCCGCCCGGCCCTGCGCGCGGGGGCGCCGGCGCGGGTCGCTGGGCGTGAGCGCCGCGACGGCGAGGGCGACCAGGCCCCCGACCAGCGCGTCGGTCCACCGCCCGACCGGGCCGCCCGACGCGCTGACCGCGGGCAGCCCGACGATGACGATCGCCTGCACCCCGGCCTGGGTGGTCAGCATGGGCCCACGGTCGAGGAACCGGGCGATCAGCGCCGCCACGAGCAGCACGAACGCCACCTGCCAGGCCCCGGTGCCGATGACGTGCACCACCAGGTCGCCCAGGCCGACGCCGATCGCGACGCCGACGGCGAGCTCGGCGACCCGCCGCAGGTCGCGGTCCGCGGTGAACCCGAGCGCGACCCAGGCGCTCACCGGCGCGAAGAAGGGGGCGCTGTGCCCGAGGACCTCCGCGCCGATCCAGTACGCGACGCCGGCGGCGACCACGGCCTGCAGGACCGGCACGAACGCCGTGCGCACCCGCGCCCGACCCTGGCGCACCCGGGCGGCGACCTGCACCCGCACCGACGACGGCCCGCCGGCCGGCCGGGACCCGCCCGTCACGCGCGCGTCACAGCATCGGGTGGCCGCCGAGGCCGCGGGTGAGCGGCCCGCGCGCGGCGGGGCGGTCGACGGACACGCCGTCGCCCGGGACCACGACCTCCTGGCCGGCGGTCAGCACGCCGCCGTCCGCCTCGACCACCAGCTCGACGTCCACCGGCACCGAGCGCTTCACGACCGCCAGCGCGACCGGGCCGAGCTCGTGGTGCCGGGCCACGGTCGTGACCAGGCCGACCTCGCGACCGGGCTCGCCGGTGGTGAGCAGGTCGCCGAGGTCGCGCACGACCGCGCCGGCCTCCGGCAGGACGTGCCCGGAGCCGTCGAGGTGCAGCAGCACCAGCCGGCGGGGCGGCCGGCCCATGTTGTGCACCCGCGCGATCGTCTCCTGGCCGCGGTAGCAGCCCTTGTGCAGGTGCACCGCGGTGCGCAGCCAGTCGAGCTCGTGCGGGATCGTCCGGTGGTCGACCTCGCGGCCCGCGCGGGGGCGCCACGCCTCGACGCGCACCGCCTCGCTCGCCCAGGTGCCGACCAGCGGCCAGCCGGCCGCCTCGCGGGCCCGCACGGCGTCGGCCAGGCCCGCGCGCGGGACCAGCACCAGCCGCCACGCGCGGTCCGCGCCCGGGTGCTCGTCGTCGGGCGGCCCGTACCGGGTCCCGCCGGGCAGCGTGCGCGGCCACGGGTCGCGCCAGGTCACCGGCTCGCCCTCGGCGCCCTCGGCGTCGACCGGCTCGCCGATCGCGGCCCAGTCGTCCGTCACGTCGGCCACCTCGACGCGGAGCATGAACCGCATCCGGTCCAGCCACGCGGCCAGCGCGGGCGCGGTCTCGCTGATCAGCCAGGTCGCCTCGCCGTCGTCCACCACGGCAGCCACGTGCTCGACGTGCCCCTGGGGGCTGAGCACGAGCGTCTCGGTCGACGTCCGCGGCGGCAGGCTCGCGAGCTCCTGCGACGTGATGGAGTTCAGCCAGGACAGCCGGTCCGGTCCCACGACCCGTACGACCCCGAGGTGCGACTGGTCGACGACCGCGCCGCCGCGGGTCAGCGCGCGCTGCTCCGCGGTGGGGTCGCCGTAGTGCCAGGCCACGCCCCCGTCGGGGCCGGACGCGGCGACGGCGCCGTGCCGGTCCAGCAGCGGGCTGCGGTGCCGGGGCGGCGTAGGCTCGACGGGCTCGGCCGCGACGTCGTCGGACATCTCAGCCCACCACGCGGCTGAGCCGCGCGGAGGCGTACGACTGCAGCTCGTGCCCGAACGCGGCGAGGTCGTGCGCCCACATCAGCTCGCCGTTGACCAGGCCGTACAGGCGCTTGCCCGCGGACACCTCCGCGCCGGTGGCGGTGCGGGCGATCACGTCGCTCACCAGGTCGATCCGGCCGTTCCCCGTCGCGCCCACGTACACGGCGACGTGCCCGGACGGGTCGGCGAGCAGCAGCTCGACCGGCGACAGCGCCGAGCCCATGCCCTCGGGCCGCTCCGGCGGGATCCGCCAGTAGCCCTGCTCCGTCGACCAGACCGCGCCCTCGGCGTCGGCGTCCGCCGGGGCGCCGTCCGCGTCGGCGATCGCCGAGGCGTCGTCCGGCACGACGACGAGCCGGATGGTGGACGTGTAGGACAGGTACGGGCCCCCGTCGTGGTCGATCACCACGTCCTGGGTGAACGCCGTCTCCTCGATGCCCGGGTACCCCACGACGCCTTCGCCGTGCCACCGCCCGACGAGCCAGGCGAGCGGGTACATCTCGGGTGCGAGACCCTCGGGCAGGGTGAACGCCATGGGAGCCCTTCTTGTCAGCGCTGTCCCTTGAACAGCCGGTAGACGACGAAGCCGGCGAACCACCCGATGGTGATCGTCGCGGCGACGAGCAGACCGATGAACACGATCTCGAGTGCGTGCATCTGCCGATCCTAACGACGACGGGGCCCTGCGCCTTCCCGGCGCCTCAGACCCGGGCGTGCCGCAGCCGGACGCCGAGCAGGTAGAGCTCGCAGCCGAGGCAGAGGCCGAAGACCGCGTTGAGCACCGCGGCGACCAGGGCCAGGGCGGCGGCGACCGGCACGGCGCCCGGCACGCCCGCCAGCGCGAGCAGCACGCCGGCACCGGTGATGACGAGGCCGACCAGCTGCGCGAACCGGGGCGGGCGCGGGTCCTCGAGCCCGGCGGGCGGCGCGAGCCGGGGCCGGACGAGGCGGCGGTAGAGCAGGCCCTGGACGGAGCCCTGGGCGCCGCGGACCGCCCCGACGGCGAACAGCGCGGCGACGACGGCCAGCGCGGACGTGGCGGCGGCACCGGGGAGCAGCAGGACGACGACCAGCAGGACGGCGGTGAGGGCGGCGGCGACGCGCGGGCCGCGCGGGTCGATGCCGGCGGCGGGGGCGGTCGGGGCCGGGGCGGTGGGCTGGGGCGTGCGGGGCGACGCGGGCACGGCGGTCTCCGGGAGGTGAGGGGGCGGCGGGGTGCGGGCGGCGCCGGTCAGGCGGCGGCCGGACAGCGGTCGAGCGCGTCGAGCGCCTGCTGCCGCGTCGTCGCCCCCGACAGCCGGCCGCGGACGACGCCGGCGCCGTCCAGCACCAGCACCGTCGGCGTGCGCAGCACGTCGAACCGGCGCACCAGGTCCAGGCGGTCCTCCGCGGCGACCTCGACGTGGGCGACGCCGCTCCGCTCGCCGGCGAGGGCGCCGAGCACCGCGGCGGTGCTGCGGCACGGGGCGCACGCCTCCGACGACAGCTGCAGGAACGTGGCCCCGGCCCCGAGCGACGCGCCGAGGTCGTGGGCGGTCAGCCGGTCGGCGGAGCCGGCGGCACCGCGGACGGCGACGAACCGGCCGTTCCGGGAGCGCCAGAGCGCGCCGGCGGCGACGGCGACCGCGAGCACGCCGAGGACGAGCAGGACGCGCAGCCCCATGCCCACCCCCGGTCCGCGGCGCGGGTGCGCCCGGCGGGCGACCCGGTCGTCAGCCGACGATGACGCGGCCGACGACGTAGACCAGGATGCCGGTGACGGCGACGGGCAGGACAGCGACCGCCCACCCCGCGAGACGATGTTCCAGGGCCGGCAGCCGGTCGAACAGGGCGTCGCCCGCGGCGACCAGGACGCCGATCGCGGCGCCGAGCAGCCCGCCCGACAGCAGCCCGACGGCCGGCAGCGCGGCACCCGCGACGAGCCCGCCCGCGACGGCGGCGCCGAGCGTGGCGCCCGCGCCGGCCCAGCCCCGCAGCGGCAGGGCGGTCACCGCGGACGCGACCGCCAGGGCGACCGCCCCGGTCACCACCACCGCGTCGCCCGCGGCGGTGCGCTCGGCGGCGAGCCAGCCGGCCGCGCACACGGGCACCAGGGCACCGGCGACGGTGCCGGCGACGGACTCGACCAGCCGCTCGCGCCCGTCCCGGCGCACGAGCTCCGCCACGAAGGCGGCGAGCACCGCGCCCGCGAACACCGCGGGCAGGTCGCCGAGCAGCGGCTCGCTGGTGGCGACGTGCACGACCACCACGGCCGCGACGCCCGCGAGCCCGATCACGACCCCGCTGCCGACGGGCGCGGGCAGGCCCGCGACCCGGGGCCAGCCGACCGCGAGGACGGCGGTGAGGACGACCAGCAGCGCGGCCAGGACGACGCCGTCCCGGCCGGCCAGCGAGACGCCCCCGAGGACACCGGCGACAGCGACGAGCGTCGCCAGGACGGCCGTGGTCACGGCGCGGTTCGAGGCGGGCACGGGCGCCATCCTCGCATCCCGGGGCCCCCCACCCGGCATCGGCGGCCGCGGGACCGGCGTGGGGGAAGGGCCGCACCCCGGCCCGGGGACGCCACCCGCTTGTATCACCGCCATGTGTCGCGGACGCACCGTCTGACGTGACATGCGAGGGGTACCGTGTCCCCCAATTCGGACCGGAGGGGGGTCGCTGCGTGGCCGACCTGCTGCTGCTCACACCCGCGTCGGGGGGCTCCTCCCAGGTGCTTCCCGCGCTCGGCCTGCTGTCCCACCGCGTCCGGGTGCTGCCCGTGGAGCCCTCGGCCCTCGTGGACGCCCCGGACGCCGACATCGTCGTGCTCGACGCGCGCCGCGACCTCGTGACCGCCCGCACGACGTGCCGCCTGCTGCGCGCCACCGGCCTCACCGTGCCGCTGGTGCTCGTGCTGACCGAGGGCGGCCTGACGGTCGTCACCGCGGAGTGGGGCGCCGACGACATCGTGCTGGAGAACGCGACGCCCGCCGAGGTGGAGACCCGGTTCCGCCTCGTCATCGAGCGCGCCGCCCGGTCCTCCTACGACGACCAGCCGCAGGAGATCTCCTCCGGCGAGCTGATGATCGACGCCGGCGGGTACACCGCCCGGCTCCGCGGCCGCCCGCTCGACCTCACGTACAAGGAGTTCGAGCTCCTCAAGTACCTGGTGCAGCACCCGGGCCGCGTGTTCACCCGCGCCCAGCTGCTCCAGGAGGTGTGGGGCTACGACTACTACGGGGGCACCCGCACGGTGGACGTCCACGTCCGGCGCCTGCGCGCGAAGCTCGGCCCCGAGCACGAGCAGCTCATCGGCACGGTGCGGAACGTCGGCTACCGGTTCGACCCGCCGAAGGACCGGCGCTCGGCCGACAGCGGTGCCGCGGCGCCGGCCGCCGAGGTGGCTGCGGACGCCTGACCCCGCCGCGCCCCGGGCCGCCCGACGCGGCTACCATCGTCCGCGGTGTGCCGGGAAGTCTGGTCGGCGTCCGCGTCGTCGACCCCACGGAGAGCCGCACCGTGCCCCACACCCCTCCGCCCGCCGAGGAGTCCCGCTCGCGCCTGTTCGGCGCGCTGACCCCGGGCGGTCTGGCCAACCTGCTCGACACGCTCCGCGCCGAGCGCACCGGCGGCGTCCTGCTGCTGATCGGCGCCGTGGTCGCGCTGCTGTGGGCCAACTCGCCCTGGTCGGCCTCGTACACCACGATCTCCGAGACCGTGGTGGGCCCGGCCGCGCTGCACCTCGACCTCAGCATCGCGTCGTGGGCGACCGACGGGCTGCTCGCGATCTTCTTCTTCGTGGTCGGCGTCGAGCTCAAGCGCGAGATCGTCGACGGGGAGCTGCGGCGGCCGGGGACGGCCGTCGTGCCCGTCGTCGCCGCCGTCGGCGGGATGGCCGTGCCCGCCCTGCTCTACCTGCTGGCCAACTCCTGGGCCGTGGGCGGCGAGACGCACGGCTGGGCGGTGCCGACGGCGACCGACATCGCCTTCGCGGTCGCGGTCCTGTCGGTGGTCGGCCGGAGCCTGCCGGCGTCGCTGCGGGCGTTCCTGCTGACGCTCGCGGTCGTGGACGACCTGCTGGGCATCGTCGTGATCGCCGTGGTCTACACCGACGGGCTGCACCTGGTGTGGTTCGCCGCGTCGCTGGTGGCGGTCGCGGCGTTCGCGCTGCTGGTCCGGGTGCGCCGCCCCGGGGTCGCCGGGCACGCCGCCCTCGTCGTGCTGGCGGTGACCGCCTGGGCGCTCATGCACGCGTCCGGCGTGCACGCGACGATCGCGGGTGTGCTGCTCGGCCTCACCGCCCCGGCACTCGCCCGTCCGGGTGAGACGACCAGCGTCGCCGAGCGCCTCGAGCACCGCTGGCGCCCGGTGTCCGCCGGTTTCGCCGTCCCGGTGTTCGCGCTGTTCGCCGCCGGCGTCCCGCTGTCCGGCGGCGCGCTCGCCGAGGCCGTCTCGGACCCGGTCGCGCGGGGCGTCGCGCTCGGGCTCGTGCTCGGCAAGCCCGTCGGCATCCTGGCTGCGACGTGGCTGGTCGCGCGGTTCACCCGGGCCACCCTCGCCCCCGACCTGCACTGGCGGGACATCGCCGCCGTCGGGATGCTCGCCGGCATCGGCTTCACCGTGTCGCTCCTCATCGGGGAGCTCGCGTTCGGGGCGGGCGACCCGCACACCGAGCACCTGAAGGTCGCCATCCTGCTGGCCTCGACCACCGCCGCGCTGCTCGGCGGTGCCGCGCTGGCGGTGCGCGACCGGCAGCACCGGTCCCCCCAGGAGACCCGCGGGACGCGGTAGGTTCGGCGTCGATGACCGTCGACTCCGCCGCCCTCCTGCTCGACGGCCCGTGGCGGCACCACTTCGTGCCGGCGAACGGCTCCCGGTTCCACGTGGCCGTCGCCGGGCCGGACGACCGGGACGCCCCGCTGGTGGTGCTGCTGCACGGGCTCCCCGAGCTGTGGTGGGCGTGGCGCCACCAGCTGCCCGCCCTCGCCGAGGACGGGCACCGCGTCGTCGCCATGGACCTGCGCGGCACCGGCGGCTCGGACAAGCCGCCGAGCGGCTACGACGTCCCGACCCTCACCCGTGACGTCGCGGGCGTCGTGCGCTCGCTGGGCTGCGACCGCGCCGTCGTGGTCGGGCACGGGGTCGGCGGCGGCGACGTGGCCTGGGCGATGCCCGCCTACCACCCCGGGCTCACCCGGGGCGTGGCCGTGCTGTCGTCGCCGCACCCCCTGACCCGCCGGGCCGACCCGCGCTCCGGGCTCCGCGCCCGGGCGACCCGGCGGATCGCCGAGATCCAGGCTCCCTACCTGCCGGAGCGGGCGATGACCCGCGGCGACCTCGTCGCGCGGCTGCTGCGCGAGTGGGGCGGCCCGCGCTGGCCCGACCCCGCCGCGCTCGCCCTGTACCGCCGGGCGGCCCTGGTCCCGTTCGCCGCCCACTCGGCGCTCGAGCAGGTCCGCTGGCTGTACCGGTCCGGCGTGCGCGCCGACGGGCGCCGGCACGCGGTCGCCCTGCGGGACGCCGAGCCCGTGCCGACGCTGCAGGTGCACGGCGGGTCGGACGGCTGCTACACGGTCGCCCGGGCGATGGCGCACGGGTCGGTCGCCCGGCGGCTGGGACCGCACTACCGGTTCGAGATGCTCTCGGGCGCGGGTCACTACCTCCCGGAGGAGGAGCCCGACCGGGTCACCGCCCTCCTCCGCGACTGGCTCCACGAGCTCGCCTGAGGCACTCCCACTCCCCTCCCCGGGTCAGGCGCCCCGGGCCGGCACGGGCGGAACGCCGACGCGCACGAGCGCCGACGGGCAGTCCCGGGTGAGCGGGCAGGTGGCGCAGTCCGGGCGCCGGGCGTGGCACGTGCGGCGGCCGTGGAAGATCAGCCGGTGGCTCAGCAGCGTCCACTCCGGGCGCGGGATGAGCGCGGCGATGTCCTGCTCGACCTTGACCGGGTCCTCCTCGGTCGTCCAGCCCAGCCGCCTGGCCAGCCGGCCGACGTGGGTGTCCACCGTGATCCCCGGCACCCCGAACGCGTCGCCGAGCACGACGTTCGCCGTCTTGCGGCCGACGCCCGGGAGCGTGACCAGGTCGTCGAGCCGGGGCGGCACCTCGCCGTCGAACCGCTCCACCAGCGCGCGCCCGAGCCCCTGCAGCGAGCGCGCCTTGGCCCGGAAGAACCCGGTCGGCCGGATCAGCTCCTCCAGCTCGGCGGGGTCCGCGCCCGCGTAGGCGGCGGCGTCGGGGTAGCGCGCGAACAGCGCCGGGGTCACCTGGTTGACCCGGACGTCGGTGGTCTGCGCCGACAGCACGGTCGCGACCAGCAGCTCCAGCGGCGACCGGAAGTCCAGCTCGCACCGGGCGTCGGGCCAGCGCACCGCCAGCGCGCGGTTCACCCGGCGCGCGCGCCGGACCAGGGCGACCGGCGGCCGGGCCGCCGTCGACTGCTGCCGGTCACCGGCCGCGGCAGGGCTCATCCCGCCAGCGTAGGTCCCCCCGGGGGACAACGGTTGCTCTGGGCGAGTGACCGGGACTTGATCACATGACCAACTTCTCAAGTCAGGCACACCTCACGTCGAAAGACGGGAGGACGCGACCTGTGACCGTACGGGTCGTCCGAGAGAGTGGGCGGACCGCATGACCCTGGCCGGCACGGCTGACCAGCTCGTCGAGCTGCGCCGGCAGCGCGGTGCGCTGCGCCTCGAGCACCAGCACGTCGTCCGCTGGCGGCGCCTGGTCCGCGACCGCCTGGAGCTCGCCGTGGCCGCCGCGGCCCCGCCCGAGGCGCCCGGCGAGTGCCCGGACGTGCGCAGCGTCCTCGGGCCGGACGCGGTCGACGTGCCGCCCGCCGCGGAGCTCGCCGCGGCCGTGCGCGGCGCGCTGCCGATCGCCGAGGTCCACGAGCTGCCCCGCCTGCGCGACCTGGACATCCGGCTGGCGCGCTACGAGATGCGGCTGGAGGACGCCCTGCGGCGCCTCACCGACCGGTACATCGACCGGCTCGCCCGGGACGTCACCGAGGGAGGCGTGGACGCGCTCCGCCGTCCTGCCGGCGCCTGATGAGGCAGACTGAGGGGCGTCACATCCCGGCAAGAAGGTGAGGTTCCTCCCGTGGAGGACGACGTCGTGCTCACGGCGCCCCTGTTCGCGAACATGGACCCCGAGGCGTCCCGGACGCTGCTCGCGTCGATGGCGCCCGTGCACGTCGCCCGCGGCGAGGTGCTGTTCCACGAGGGCGAGCCGGGCGACCGGCTCTACGTGATCCGCTCCGGCAAGATCAAGCTCGGCCGCCGCTCCACCGACGGCCGCGAGAACCTGCTCGCCGTGCTCGGCCCGGGTGAGATGTTCGGCGAGCTGTCGCTGTTCGACCCGGGCCCCCGCACCGCCACGGCCACCGGCCTCGCCGACGCCGTGGTGCTGGAGCTCGGCCACCACGACCTGATCCCGTGGCTGGAGCAGAACCCCACCGTCGCCAAGCACCTGCTGGGCGCGCTCGGCCGCCGGCTGCGCCGCACCAACGACGCCCTGGCCGACCTGGTGTTCTCCGACGTCCCGGGCCGCGTCGCCAAGGCGCTGCTCGACCTGTCGCACCGGTTCGGCCAGCAGACCGACGAGGGCGTCCGGGTCGCGCACGACCTCACGCAGGAGGAGCTGGCGCAGCTCGTCGGCGCGAGCCGCGAGACCGTCAACAAGGCGCTCGCCGACTTCGCCGCCCGCGGCTGGGTCCGCCGCGAGGGCCGGGCGATCGTGCTGCTCGACGTCGACCGCCTCGAGCGCCGCGCGCGCTGACGCCCCGCCGACGACGACGGCCCGCACCCTCGACGGGGTGCGGGCCGTCGCTGCGTCCGGGCTCAGGCCTCCGGGGCGAGCTCGACGACGATCTCGACCTCGACCGGCGAGTCCAGCGGCAGCACGGCGACGCCGACCGCCGAGCGAGCGTGGACGCCCGCCTCGCCGAACACCTCGTGCAGCAGCGTGCTGGCGCCGTTGATCACGCCGGGCTGGCCCGTGAAGGCCGGATCGCTCGCCACGAAGCCGACGACCTTGACCACCCGGACCACGCGGTCCAGGTCCCCGACCAGCGAGGCGACGGCCGCGACGGCGTTCAGCGCGGCGGTGCGCGCCAGCTCCTGCGCCGTCTCCGGGGACACCCGGCCGGGGCCGGTGCCGACCTTGCCGGTGACGGGCAGCTCGCCCGCCACGAACGGCAGCTGGCCCGACGTGTGCACGTACGCGCCGGTCTGCACCGCCGGGACGTAGGCGGCGACGGGCGCGGCGACCTGCGGCAGCTCGATGCCGAGCTCCGCGAGCCGCGCGACGACGGCGCCGGTCACTTCTCGCCCGTCGGGCGCTTGAGGTAGGCGACGAGCCCGGTCTCGGACTGCAGGACCTGGACGAGCTCCCAGCCGTCCTGACCCCACTGGTCGAGGATCGCCTTGGTCGCGTGGACGATGAGGGGGACGGTCGCGTACTCCCACGTGGTGGTGGCCATGGCGCCACCCTAGCCGTGCCCCCCGGGCACCGGTCAGGCCCCGGCCGCCTGCTCCACCGGCTCGGAGCCGAGCAGCTCGTCGTACCAGGACTCCACCTCGGGCCGCCGTCGGCGCAGCGCGCGCCGCTCCCGCTCGGTCATGCCGCCCCACACGCCGAAGTCCGCACGCGAGTCCAGGGCGTCCGCCAGGCACAGCAGGCGGACCGGGCACCCCCCGCACACGGCCCGGGCGTCCCGCTGCGCGGCGCCCTCCACGAACAGCGCGTCGGGCGCCACTCCCCCGGCGCCGCACTTCGCGTTCGCCGTCCAGTGCCCGTCGGGCCCTGCGATCGTCATCGAGTCTTCCCTACTGTCCCCTGCGAACGGGACAGCACCGCCCGGGGACCGTCGTGCGCGACGATCCGGTGCGGCAGTCCCCCCTGCTGCGCTCGACCGTATCGGGTGGGTTCGTCCCGACGCATCCTCCGTTCGGGTTGTTGCACCCGGTCGGCCAGCGGCGGCGCGGGTGTGCAGGTACCGTGCAGGTCCCCCCGGGCCCTGTGGACGACCGGCGGGCGCCGGGGCCGCTCCCGTACCCTGGCGGGCATGGCTCCCACCCCCACGCCGCGCGGGCGGCAGGTCACCGTCGTGCAGGCGCTGGCGCTGCTGCTCGCCTTCGTGCTGACCGCCGGCGTCGGCGGCCTCCTGACCGCCGGGCTCGTGCTGCCGACCGTCGCCGTCGCGAACACCGCGACCGACCTGAGCGTCGAGGCGTTCGAGGACCTGCCCTCCGAGCTGGAGACGAAGCCGCTGTCCGAGAAGTCGGTCATGCTCGCCGCCGACGGCACGGTGCTCGCGGAGTTCTTCGCGGAGAACCGGGTGGTCGTCGCGCTCGACCAGGTGTCCGTGCCGATGCAGAACGCGGTGGTCGCGACGGAGGACAAGCGCTTCTACCAGCACGGCGGCATCGACCCCGCCGGCATGGTGCGCGCGCTGGTGAAGAACCAGCTCGGCGACTCCCAGCAGGGCGCCTCCACGCTGACCCAGCAGTACGTGAAGAACGTCCTGATCGAGACGGCCGTCAGGGAGGGCGACCTCGCCGCTGCGCAGGAGGCGAAGGAGGCCGACGGCCCCGAGGGGTACGCGCGCAAGCTGCGCGAGGCCAAGCTGTCCATCGCCCTCGAGAAGAAGATGACGAAGGACCAGATCCTCGAGAACTACCTGAACATCGCGCAGTTCGGGGTCGCGACCTACGGCGTGGAGTCCGCCGCGCAGCGCTACTTCAGCAAGCCGGCCGCCGAGCTGACCTACCTCGAGGCCGCGACCATCGCCGGCATCACGAAGAGCCCGACCGCGTTCGACCCGGTGCGCAACCCCGAGGCGGCCCAGGGCCGCCGCGACACCGTGCTGCGGCTGATGAACGAGCAGGGCTACATCACCCAGGAGGAGTTCGACGCCGGCATCGCGGCGCCGATCGCCGACACCCTGCGCGTGAGCGAGGCCCAGAGCGGCTGCATGGCCGCCGGCAACGTGGTCCAGGGCTCCGGCTACTTCTGCGACTACGTCACCCAGGTCATCCGCAACGACCCGGCGTTCGGCGCGACCGCGGAGGAGCGCGAGGAGCGGCTGTTCCGCGGCGGCCTCACCATCACGACGACCCTCGACCCGCGGATCCAGACGATCGCGGACACCCAGGTCAAGGCGACCGTCCCGGTCGACGACCCGACGGGCGTCGGCTCCGCGATGTCGGTGGTGCAGCCGGGCACCGGGCAGATCAAGGCGATGGCCCAGAACCGGAACTTCAACAACACCGCCGACGCGACCGGTCGCGACTCGTCCGTCAACTACAACACGTCGTACTCGTACGGCGGCTCCGGCGGGTTCATGCCGGGTTCGACGTTCAAGCCGTTCACCCTGCTCGAGTGGCTCAAGCAGGGCCACAACCTCAACGAGAGCGTCAACGGGACCGCCCGCACGCTGAACACGAACCAGTTCACGGCGTGCGGATCCCGCTACCCGAGCCAGACCTGGCCCGTGGGCAACGCCGAGGGCGGCGCGGGCATGATGTCGGTGATGGCGGCGACCCAGGGCTCGGTGAACCTGGCGTACCTGTCGATGGCGATGCAGCTCGACCTCTGCAACATCATGGAGGGGGCCAAGCAGCTCGGCGTGACCAGCTCCGCTGCCGGCTCGGAGGGCGAGGCCATCTCGGCCGTCCCGTCGAACGTGCTCGGCTCGGGCGTGACCAGCCCGCTGGCGCTCGCCGGGGCCTACGCGGCGTTCGCCTCGGGCGGCATCTACTGCACCCCCGTCGCGATCACCAACGTGAAGGACGCCGACGGCGTGGACCTCCCGATCCCCGACGCGGGCTGCCACCAGGCCATCGACCCGAACGTCGCCGCCGGCATGAACGAGGCGATGAGCAACGTCTGGAACGGCACCGGCAAGTCGATCGGGCGGCCGTCGTTCTACACGGCGTCCGGCAAGACCGGCACCACGACCCGCAACGAGCACACCTGGTTCGCGGGCTACACGCCGCGGCTGGCGTCGATCGTGTGGGTCGGCTACCCGGACCGCAACGAGCCGATGCAGAACATCCGGATCAACGGCCGGTACGCCCGGTACGCGTACGGCGCGACCTACGCCGGCGTCACCTGGAAGAACTTCATGGACGAGGCGCTGAACGACGGCCAGGAGAACCCGGGGTTCTCGGCCCCGACCAGCGACCTCCGGTACGGCCGCGCGATCCCGATCCCCTCCGTGGTGGGCCAGGACCAGAACACGGCGATCGCCACGCTGCAGAACGCCGGCTTCTCCGCGACCGTCGGTGGCACCACCGCCTCCGACATCACGCCCGGCTCCGTGGTGAGCCAGAGCCCCTCGGGCAGCGCGCCGGCGGGCAGCTCGATCACGCTGACGCTGTCCAGCGGTCCGGGGGCGCCGGCGGGCGGCGACGGCGGCGGGGGCGGCAACCCCGGTGGCGGGAACCCCGGAAACGGTGGCGGCAACCCCGGCAACGGGAACAACGGCGGATGACCCACCCCGTCGCCCGCGCCCTGGGCGGCGCCGCGCTCGCCGGCGCCGCCGCGGTCGCCTGGGGCACGCTCGTCGAGTCCCGCTGGTACGCCCTGCGCGAGGTCACCGTCCCGGTGCTCCCGCACGGCCAGGACCCGCTGCGCGTCCTGCACCTGTCCGACCTGCACCTCACCCCGGGCCAGCACCGCAAGGTCGACTGGGTCCGCGACCTGGCGTCGCTCCGGCCCGACCTGGTGGTGGACACCGGCGACAACTGGGCGCACCTCGACGCCACGCCCGCGCTGCTGCACGCGCTGGAGCCGCACCTGGCGACGCCGGGCGCGTTCGTGTGGGGGTCGAACGACTTCTTCGCCCCGTCGCCCAAGAACCCGGCGCGGTACCTGCTCCCCGACGCGCGCACCCAGCCGCCGCGGCCGCCCGTCGAGCTGCCGTGGCGCGAGCTCGGCAACCGGTTCCGGTCCGCCGGCTGGGTCGACCTGACGAACCGCCGCGACGAGCTCGAGGTCGCCGGCCGGCGGATCTCGCTGGTCGGGACGGACGACGCGCACCTCGACCGCGACCGGTTCCCTGCGGCCGGCGGCCCCGACGACGTCCGACCCGCCGCGGTCGTCGACGACGCCGGCGTGGCGCGGGCCGGGCACGGCGACGTCGACCTGCACCTCGGCGTCACCCACGCGCCCTACCGCCGCGTGCTGGACGCGATGCACGACGACGGTGCGGACCTGGTGCTGGCGGGCCACACCCACGGCGGCCAGCTCGCGGTGCCGGGCTACGGCGCGCTCGTGACCAACTGCGACCTGCCCCGGGACCGCGCGAAGGGCCTGCACGGCTGGCCGGGCCCGCGCCCGGACGCGCGCGGCGGCGCGGACTCGACCTGGCTGCACGTGTGCGGGGGGCTGGGCACCTCGCCGTACGCGCCGGTGCGGTTCGCGTGCCGGCCCGAGGCGACGCTGCTGACGCTCGTCGCGGCCTGAGACGCGACGCTGCTCACACTCGCGGCCCCGGGGGGCTGCTCGATTCACGACCACCGTCCCGCGTCGGCTATGCTGGGCGGGCTTCACCGGGGTGTGGCGCAGCTTGGTAGCGCGCCTCGTTCGGGACGAGGAGGTCGTGGGTTCGAATCCCGCCACCCCGACCGGTGAGAACGACGAAGGCCCGGGCCACATGGTCCGGGCCTTCGTCGTCCCCGGCGCGCGGCAAGGGCGTCAGCAGCCCGCGTGCTGGTCCCGCCGCCCGCCGGGCCGGTCGCTGGAGTGGTCGCGCACCCCCGGACCGTGCGGGCCCGGCGCCTGCGCGTCCGCCGCGGGGCGCCGCGCGGCTGCCAGGCCCTCCGTGGCGATCCGGAACCGGTCCCGTCCCGCCTGCTTGGCCCGGTACAGCGCGATGTCCGCGGCGGCGAGCGCCGAGGCCGCCGGGGTGCCCGGCGTGATGAGCGCGATGCCGGCGGAGAACGTCACCCCGGTGCCCTCCTCGGCCCACTCCGCGCGCAGCGCCCGGAGCGTGTTCATGGCCTGGACCGGCTCGGTGCGCGGCAGGATCAGCACGAACTCCTCGCCGCCGTACCGGGCCGCGTAGTCGCGCCGCCGGAGGTGCTCGGCGAGCACGTGCCCGAACCGCTCGAGCACGAGGTCCCCGGCGGCGTGGCCGCGGGTGTCGTTGACGCGCTTGAAGTGGTCGAGGTCGGCGATGACGACGCAGTCGCCCGCCTGCGCTCCCGCCAGCCGCTCGTCGAGGTCCCGGCGGTTGCCGAGCGAGGTGAGGGCGTCCGTCCGCGCGTCCGTGCGCAGCCGGCGGCGCACGTCGCGCTGGTAGGCCGTGGCGAGCGCGATGACCTGCGCGGTGCCCCACCAGGTGACGGCGTAGACCAGGAGCCGGACCACGGCGCGGCCGTCCAGCGTCGTGGCCATCGCGATGTACGCGCCGAAGGCCGCGGGCAGCAGCGCGAACGCCGCCCGACCCGGGTGGAACAGGCCCGCGTACACGAAGCACATCGGGATCAGCCCGACGAAGGCGCTCGCGATGCCGCTGGTCGTCAGGCCGACGGTGCCGAGCGCGAGCAGCAGCGCCAGCGGGAACGCGAGGGTGCCCCAGCCGTCGGCGTGCCAGCGCACCCGCAGGCTCAGCGCGACCAGGCCGAGCATCGCGCCCGACGTCCCGGCGAGGACCGCGAGCCCGTGCCCGTCGACCCCGAGGCACAGCGCCCCGAGGATGACGACGGCGCCGCCGAACAGCAGCAGCACCCGCCCGGCCGCCGCGGCGTTGCCGCCGGCGCGCGCCCAGGGCGGGACGTGCGCCAGCAGCCGCACGACGACGGGCGCCTCGTGGGGCGCCCGTCCGCGTGCGCGGCGTCCGGTGGCGACGGGTGGCATACCGGGATCATCGGCGGCCCGGCGACGGCACTGCAGGGAAAGGTTGAGATCTGCACCAGTTCTCGACGTGATCCCCAGCACCCTCCCAGGGACGCGGTCCGGCGACCGCGGCCACGCAGGCTCAGCGCCAGCGGAACAGCCGCGCCGACAGCGGCACGAGCACCACCGTCCACCCCGCCATCACCAGCAGCTCGCGGGTCGGCACCCCGGCGCCGACCCAGCCGTCGAGCATGGCCTGCGAACCGGCACCGAGCGGCGTCCACGCGGCGATCTGCTGGACGACCTCGGGCATGATCGGCAGCGGCAGCCACACCCCGGCGAAGAACAGCGAGACGAAGTACACCGTCATGCCGATGCCGGTCGCCGCCCCGGCCGTCGGCGCGCGCGCGGCGATGAGGGACCCCACGCCGAACGTCGACGTCGCCGCCAGCAGGAAGCCGGCGACCACCACGCCCGGCCGCTCGGGTGCGCTCACGTCCACGACGAGCATCCCCACGGCGAGCGCCAGCAGCGCCGCCACCAGCAGCGCCGCGACGTTCACCAGGACCTGCGCGACGAGCAGGCGGGACGGCGGCAGCGGGGTCGTGGACAGCCGGCGCAGCACGCCGGTGCCGCGGTACGTGGCGATCGTGATCGGGTACACCGAGAGCGCCACGGTGCCGACGGCGAGCGTGAGCACGACCGGTGTGTACCCGGTGATGCCGTTGATCCGCGAGAGCAGGGGGTCGTCCTCGCTGTACGGCGCGGACCCCCACGGCATCGCGAGGCCGAGCACCGCGAGCAGGACGGCCGGGAACAGGACGGCGAAGAACACGTTCGAGGGCTCGCGGAGCGCGAGCCGCCCCTCCACGGCGGTGACCCGGGCCAGGACCCGGGGGCTGGTCGCGGACATCTCAGGCCTCCACACGGTCGGTCGCGGACGGGGTGCCGGCGGCGTCGGGGGTCGCGGTCGCGCCGGACGCCCCCGTCAGCCGGACGAACGCGTCCTCCAGGGTGCTGCGGTGCACGCGCAGGTCGTCGGGCCGCACGCCCGCGCCCGCGAGCGCGACCATCACGTCCTGCACGACGTTCCCGGTGCCGCGGACCTGCACGACCCCGTCGGGCCCGAGCTCGATCGAGCCGACGGACCCGAGCGCCTCCAGCGCCGCGGGGTCGACCGGGGTGGACGGCCGGAACGTCAGCGTCTGGTCGGCGCCGACCAGCGCGGCCACCTCGGCGGGTGTGCCCTCGGCCACCACCCGCCCGGCGTCCACGAGCACGACCCGGTCGCAGAGCCGCTCCGCCTCCTCCATGAAGTGCGTGACCAGCACGATGGTGACGCCCCTGCGGCGCACCCGCTCGACCACGTCCCAGGTGTCCCGGCGGGCCTGCGGGTCGAGGCCCGTGGTCAGCTCGTCGAGGATCGCGATCTCCGGGTTGCCGACCAGGGCCAGCGCGATGGACAGCCGCTGCTTCTGGCCGCCGGACAGCGTCCGGAACTGGCTGCCGGCCTTGTCCGCGAGGCCCAGGTCGCGCAGCAGCTCGTCCGGGTCCGCGGGGTCGTCGTAGAAGCAGGCGTACTCCTCGACGGCCTCGCGGACGGTGATCCGCAGCGGCAGCGCCGACTCCTGCAGCTGGAGGCCGACCCGCTCGCGCAGGGCGGCGCGGTCGGCGGCGGGTCCGGCGGGGTCGAGACCGAGGACGCGGACGGTGCCGCCGTCGGGCTCGCGCAGGCCGCCGATCATCTCGACCGTCGTGGTCTTGCCGGCGCCGTTGCGGCCCAGCACGCCGACGATCTCGCCGCGGCGGACGGTCAGGCCGACGTCGGCGACGGCGACGGTGCGGCCGTACCGCTTGTGCAGGTGCTCCGCGTGGATCACGGGCTCGTCTCCGGGCATGGCGGGATCTCCTCCTCGCGTGGTGCGGGTGGGGCGGATCGTGCCGGGGGGAGTGCGGCGCGCCGTGGGGCGCGTCGGGTCGGCCGGGTTCAGCCGCGGCGCGGGGCCACGGGCCGGCGGACGGCGATCAGGTGGAAGGCGACGGCGAGGGCCGCCGCCAGGACGGCCGCGACCAGGGCCACGGCGAGCGGGGCGAGCTCCGCGGCGCGGGCGGCGCCGAGCAGGTCGTCGAACGGCAGCCAGCCCGTGCCGGCGTCGACCAGCGCGATCACCACGACGACCGGTCCCACGGTGAGCGGCAGGCTGAGCGTGCCCCACCAGCCGCCGGCGGCGCCGTACACCGTGCCGACCAGCATGCCGCTGAGGTTCGCGACCACGAACGTCGCCACGTAGGCCAGCAGGACCGTGCCGAAGCCCTCGTCCGGGGCGAACCAGCCGTCCTGCAGCCGCCAGCCCCAGCCCATCGCGCCGTACCAGGCGCGTTCGGCCTCAAGCAGCAGCGTCATGACCAGCGCGAACACCGTGCCGAGCACGACGGCGGCCAGCAGGGCGCCGCGCACGTACGCGCGTCGCGTCATCCCGCTCGCGACGTGCACCGCGGGGTAGGTCGCCGCGACGCCGATGAGCACCGAGAACGGGAACCAGATCCCGCTCTGCCGCGCGAACCAGACGATCGACACCTCGACCTCGCCGAGCCGGTCCACCAGGAACGGCACCGCGACGACGGCCACCAGGACGATGCCCCAGTAGACGAGGCCCATCTGCGCGAACCACGCGAGCAGGTCCCGCGCGGTGCGCAGCGCGGGCGACGTCCGGCGGACCGGGCGGGCCGGGAACAGCGGGCGCGTGCGCGCGGCGTCGGCGGTCATCGGGCCCTCCCCATCTCGGCGGCCGCGTCGGCGGCGCCGTCCTCGGTCAGGTGGACGAACAGGTCCTGCAGCGGGACCGGGCCGATCTCGAGGCCGGCGGCGCGCGCGTCGGCGGCCTCCCCGTCGGACAGCGTCGCCAGGACGGTGGCCTGCGCCGTGCCGCCGAGCTGCTGCCGACCGAGCACCGTGCGCCCGACGACGAACCGCTCCACCTCGCGCGCCGGCCCGGTGACGGCGATGCCGCGGGCGGTGAGCTCCTCGGCCTCCTGGGCGAGCAGCACCCGCCCCCGGTCCAGGACGACGACGTGCTCGAGCAGCCGCTCGACCTCCCCGATCAGGTGGCTGGACAGCACGATGGTCCGGGGGTGCTCGACGTAGTCGGCGAGCAGCGCGTCGTAGAACGCGTACCGGGACGGGGCGTCGAGCCCGAGGTGCACCTCGTCCAGGATCGTGAGGTCGGCGCGGGACGCGATGCCCTGCACGATCCCGAACGCCGACCGCTGGCCGCGGGACAGCTTCTGCGGCTTGGCGCCCGGGTCGAGCCCGAAGGTGTCCATCAGCCGCTCGGCGACCTCCCGGGAGAAGGCCGGCCGGCACTCCTCGGTGAACTGCAGGTTGATCCGCAGCGACTCGGTGTCCAGCACGTCACCGGACTCCCGGACCAGCAGCACCCGGGGCAGCAGGTCGGCGTTCTCCCAGGGGTCCTCGCCGCCGACGAGCAGCCGACCGCCGCTCGGGCGGCGGAACGCGGCGGCGACCGAGGCGAGGGTGGTCTTGCCGGAGCCGTTGCGGCCGAGCAGCCCGGTGATCGACCCCGCGGGGACCTCCAGGTCGACGGCGTCGAGGGCGGTCTTCCGCCCGTACCGCACGGTGAGGCCGCGCGCCTCGAGGCCGAGCGGGCCGGTCACGACGCCGCCCCGTCCCGGTCGGCGCCCGCGGCACCGGCGGCGCCCGCGGCGCGCGCGGCGTGGGCCCGCAGCCGGGCCACCACGTCCTCGATCGGGATGCCGAGCGCGAGCGCGCGGTCCGCGACGGTGTCGACGGACTCGGCGAAGAACGTCTCCCGCCCCTCGGCGCGCAGCCGGTCCGGGGCGCCCGGGGCGACGAACATCCCGACGCCGCGGCGCTTGTAGAGGATGCCGTCGTCGACGAGCCGGGCGAATGCCTTGGCGGCCGTGGCCGGGTTGATGCGGAAGGTGGTGGCGTACTGCGTCGTGCTCATCACCTGCTCCTCGGGCCGGAGGTCGCCGCGGAGGACGTCCTGGCGGATCTGGTCGGCGATCTGCACGTAGATGGGGTCGCGGCCGTCGAACACGGTCGGCTCCTCTCGTGCAGGGGTTCAGTGGTTCCTTACTCCACTAATGAACCATGGAGGATCGCCTCCGCGCAAGCCCGTCGTATGCTTCTTCTTCGAACTACTTGCTTCTGGTTCGAAGCATGAGTAGCGTCCTCGTTGTCGCTTCGAATCCGAAGCACCATCGTCCGAACGAGGAGTCACCATGAAGGCAGTGCGGTTCCACCAGACCGGCGGCGCGGACGTCCTGCGCTACGAGGACGTCGCGCTGCCGGAGCCCGGCACCGGCGAGGTGCGGGTCCGGGTCGCCGGCTCGGCCTACAACCCGGCCGACGGCGGGATGCGCGGCGGGTTCCTGCCCATCCCGATCACGCTCCCCCACACGCCGGGCTACGACGTGTCCGGCACGGTCGACGCCGTCGGCGCGGGCGTCACCGGCCTGGCCCCCGGCGACGCCGTCGTCGGGTTCCTGCCCATGGCCGCGGACGGGTCCGCGGCGCAGTACGTCGTCGCCCCGGCCGAGACCCTGGTGCCGGCGCCGACCCGCATCCCGCTCGCCGACGCCGCGGGCCTGCCGTCGGTCGCCCTCACCGCCTGGCAGGCGCTGTTCGAGGCCGGGGGCCTGGTGGCCGGGCAGCGCGTGCTGGTCAACGGCGCCGGGGGCCCGGTGGGCGGCTACGCCGTCCAGCTCGCACACCGCGCCGGCGCGCGCGTCGTCGCGACCGCGAGCCCGCGCAGCGCCGCGGCCGTGCGCCAGGCGGGCGCGGACGAGCTCGTCGACCGCACGACCACCTCGCTGCTCGACGCCGTCACGGAGCCCGTCGACGTCCTGGTCAACCTGGCGCCGATCACGGCGGAGGACTTCGCCGCCCTGGCCGGTCTCGTCCGCGACGGGGGCGTGGTCGTCTCCACCACCCCGCGCGTGCCGACGCCGGACGACCCGGCGCGCGGTGTGCGGGCCGTGACCGTCTACCTGCACCCCGACGCGGACGTGCTGCGGCGGCTGGTCGCCCTGGTCGACGACGGCGACCTGCGGGTCGACATCGCCCGGCGCGTGCCGCTGGACGCCCTGCCGGAGCTGCACGCCGAGGCGGACGCCGGACGCGTGCACGGCAAGGTCGTGGTGGTCCCGCCCGCGGCGTGAGGCGGACGGGCACGACGACGACGGGCCCGCCGCCGGCTCCGCGGGGAGCAGGCGGCGGGCCCGCGCACGGGCGGTCCCGTCAGGCAGTCGCGGCGCCCAGCCGGGCCGCGAGCAGCTCGGCGATCTGCACGGCGTTCAGCGCCGCGCCCTTGCGCAGGTTGTCGTTGGAGATGAACAGGGCCAGGCCCCGCCCGTCGGGCGCGCCCGGGTCCTGCCGGATGCGGCCGACCAGCGACGGGTCCGCGCCCGCGGCCTGCTGCGGGGTGGGGACGTCGGCGAGCTGCACGCCCGGCGCGTCCGCCAGCAGCTCGTACGCGCGCTCCGGCGTGATCGGCCGGTCGAACTCGGCGTTGATCGACAGCGAGTGCCCGGTGTACACCGGCACCCGGACGCAGGTGCCGGACACCAGCAGGTCGGGGATGCCCAGGATCTTGCGGGACTCGTTGCGGAGCTTCTGCTCCTCGTCCGTCTCCAGGCTGCCGTCGTCCACCAGGTTGCCCGCGAGCGGGATCACGTTGAACGCGATCGGGGCCACGTACTTCTGCGGCTCCGGGAACGTCACCGCCGACCCGTCGTGCACGAGCGCGAGGGTGTCCTGCTCCACCGCCTCGCGCACCTGGGCGTCGAGCTCCTGCGCGCCGGCCAGGCCCGAGCCCGACACCGCCTGGTAGGTCGACACGACCAGCCGACGCAGGCCGGCCTCCTCGTGCAGCACCCGCAGCACCGGCATCGCGGCCATCGTGGTGCAGTTCGGGTTGGCGACGACGCCCTTCGCGATCTCGTCCAGCGCGCCCGGGTTCACCTCGGACACCACCAGCGGGACGTCCGGGTCCATCCGCCAGGCGGACGAGTTGTCGACGACCGTGACCCCCGCCGCGGCGAACCGGGGCGCCTGCGCCTTCGACGTCGCGCCGCCTGCGGAGAACAGCGCGATGTCCAGGCCGGTCGGGTCCGCGGTGGCGGCGTCCTCGACCGTGACCTCGCCGCCGCGCCACGGCAGCGTCGAGCCGGCCGACCGCGCGGAGGCGAAGAACCGGATCTCCGCCACCGGGAAGTCGCGCTCCTCCAGCAGGCGGCGCATGACCGCGCCGACCTGGCCGGTCGCGCCGACGACGCCGACCCGCAGGCCCTGGCTGTGCTCGCTCATCGTCCGGTCCCTCCGTACACCACGGCCTGGTCGTCGGCGCTGTCCAGCTCGAACGCGGTGTGCACCGCGCGCACCGCGTCGTCGAGCTGGTCCGCCCGGGTCACCACGGAGATGCGGATCTCCGAGGTCGAGATCATCTCGATGTTGATGCCGGCCTCCGACAGCGCGGCGAACAGCCGGGCGGACACACCGGGGTGCGACTTCATGCCGGCGCCGATCAGCGACAGCTTCCCGATCGTGTCGTCGTACTGCAGCGACGTGAAGCCGATGTCGGGCTGGTGCTCGGTCAGCGCGGCCGTCGCGGCGGCACCGTCCGTGGCGGGCAGCGTGAAGGAGATGTCGGTGCGGCCGGTCGCGGCCACCGAGACGTTCTGCACGATCATGTCGAGGTTCACGCCCGAGCCGGCGACGACCTCGAAGATGCGCGCGGCCTTGCCGGGCACGTCCGGGACGTCGACGATCGTGATCTTGGCCTCGCTGCGGTCGTGCGCGACGCCGGCGATGATCGGCTGCTCCATCGGTGCTCCTTCTTCCGTCGCGGCATCCGTCACCAGGGTGCCCGTGTGGGTCGAGAACGACGAGCGCACGTGCACGGGGACGCCGTACCGCCGCGCGTACTCCACGCAGCGCAGCACGAGCACCTTGGCGCCGCTCGCCGCCATCTCGAGCATCTCGTCGTAGGTGATGCGGTCGATCTTGCGGGCCGACGGCACGATGCGCGGGTCCGCGGTGAACACGCCGTCCACGTCGGTGTAGATCTCGCAGACGTCCGCGCCCAGGGCCGCGGCGAGCGCGACCGCCGTCGTGTCCGAGCCGCCGCGGCCGAGCGTCGTCACGTCGTTGGTGTGCTGGGTGACGCCCTGGAAGCCGGCGACGATCGCCACCGCGCCGGAGTCGACGGCCTGCTGGATGCGGCTCGGCGACACGTCGATGATCCGGGCCTTGCCGTGCACGGAGTCGGTGATGACGCCCGCCTGCTGGCCGGTGAACGACTGCGCCTCGACGCCCAGGTTGCTGATCGCCATCGCCAGCAGCGACATCGAGATGCGCTCCCCCGCCGTCAGCAGGATGTCCATCTCCCGCTGCGGCGGCAGCGGGGTCACCTGCTGCGCGAGGTCGATCAGCTCGTCGGTCGTGTCGCCCATCGCCGAGACGACGACCACGACGTCGTCGCCGGCGCGCTTGGCCTCCGCGATCCGCTTCGCGACGCGCTTGATGCTGTCGGCGTCGGCGACCGAGGAACCGCCGTACTTCTGCACGATGAGGGCCACGGGAGGAGCTTCCTGCTGCGGGATCGCGGGCGCCGGGCGGCGACCCGCCGGGGTCGGCGGAAGTCTAGGCCGCGGCGCACCACCCACCCGCGCGCCGCCCGCATCGCGGGACCGTCACAGCAGCTCGGCGCCGAGCTGCACGATCAGCACCGCCACCACCACCAGGAACACCACCCGGACGAACCCGCTGCCGCGGGCGACCGCGGTGCGCGCGCCCAGGTAGGAGCCGGCGATGTTCGCGGCCCCGACCAGCAGCCCCAGCCGCCACAGCGGCGCCCCCTGCGCGGCGAACACCACCAGCGCGCCGAGGTTGGTGGCGGCGTTGACGATCTTCGCCTGCGCCGACGCCTCCAGGAACGCGTACCCGAGCACGCCCACGAGCGCGATCACCAGGAACGACCCCGTGCCCGGGCCGAGCAGCCCGTCGTAGAACCCGATGCCGGCGCCCAGGGCGAGCGCCACCAGGAGGTGGGTCCGTCCCTGCCAGCGCAGCGCGGTGGCCCGGCCGACCTGCGGCCGGGCGACGGTGTAGACCGCGACGGCGACGAGCGCGACGAGGATCACGGGGAGGAACACCTCCTCGGGCAGCAGCGACGCCAGCGCCGCTCCCCCGCCCGCCCCGACGAGCGCCGCGAGCGCCATCGGGCCCGCCGTCGCCAGACCCGGTTGCACGCGCCGGTAGTACGTCACCGCGCTCACCGAGGTGCCCATGATCCCGGCGAGCTTGTTCGTCGCGAGCGCCTGCACCGGGCTGATGCCCGGCACCAGCAGCAGGGCCGGGAGCTGCACCAGCCCGCCGCCGCCCACGACGGCGTCGACCCACCCCGCGACGAACCCGGCCAGCACCAGAAGCAGCACGGTGCCGAGCGTGAGCTCGAGCCCCGAGACGGTCACGCGGCGGGTGCGGTGCCGGGCGCGCGGTGCGCAGCGACGACCGCCGCACCCGCGTGCCGGAGGGTCGCCGCGACCGCGGCCGCGCGCTCCGCCCCGCCGACGTACCCGGCGACCATCGCGCCGTCCCGCAGCACGACCAGCTCCTCCGCCGCGCCGACCGGGTCCAGGAGCCCCAGGTCCGCCAGCAGGTCTGCCGCGGTGCCGACCATCCACCGCCGGTGCTCGGCCACCACCGCGCGGACCGGGTGGTCCGGGTCGGCGTACTCGGCTGCGGCGTTGATGAACGGGCAGCCGCGGAACCCCGGCCGGCAGGACTCGGCGCCCAGGCCCTCGGCGTAGCCGCGGAGCACCGCCCCGGCGTCGTCGGGGTGGGCCGCGCGAACCGCGTCCAGGGCGGCGCGCTCCGCCGCGGCGACCGCCGACAGCCAGGCCACGACCAGCGCGTCCTTCGTCGGGAAGTGCCGGTAGAACGTCACCTTGCTCACCCCGGCCTCGGCGATGACGCGGTCCGCGCTGACCGCGCGGATGCCGTCGGCGTAGAACAGCCGGGCGGCGGCGTCGAGGATCCGGGCGGCCACGGGCGAGGCGGGTCGCCGCGCCGGGTCCGGCACGGCGTCGGGGTCGGCCGGCGCCCCGGGGGCGGGGACGGTGCGCGCGGGGGGCGTCACGGGGTCCTCCTCCTCGGGTCGGCGCGGCGGACGGGGACGGGACCGGCCCCGCCGGTGAGCCAGTCTGGCACGCGCGGGCGATCTGTGGCATACATAGACGTACTAGTTCGTCTACCTGGAGGTCCCTCGCATGAGCGCGCTCTACACTGCCACCGCCACCTCGACCGGCGAGGGCCGCGCCGGAGGCCAGGTCACCAGCGACGACGGCGTCCTCGACCTGACCCTCGCCGTCCCGGCCCCGATGGGCGGCCCCGGCGGCGGCACCAACCCCGAGCAGCTGTTCGCCGCCGGCTGGGCCGCGTGCTTCCACTCCGCGCTCAAGGGCGTCGCCGCGGCGGCCAAGACCCCGATCCGCGACTCCGCCGTGGTCGCCGACATCGGCATCCTCCCGAACGGCACCGGCGGCTACACGCTGAGCGCGGCCCTGCACGTCGAGATCGGCGGCGTCGACCAGGCGACGGCCGAGAAGCTCGTCGAGCAGGCGCACCAGGTCTGCCCGTACTCGAACGCCACCCGCGGCAACATCGACGTCCAGCTGGACACCACGGTCGCCTGACCCCCGGCCCCCGTCGCCCCGGGCGGAGCCGCCCGACCCCCGCGCCGGCGGCTCCGCCCGGTCGCGGCCCGCCCGCGAGGGGGTATCCGACACGTCGAGCGAGCATCCGGCGACTGCTCGCTCGACGTGTCGGCTGCTCGCTCGGCGCCCCGGGGCGCCCACGCGCGGCCACGGCTCGACCGCGCGGGTGGGCCGAGGGGCGGGCCTACGCTGGGCCCGGGCGGGCGTCGGGACGCGGCGCGCCGTCCACCGCGAGGGGGCGAGCGGAGTGGGCACACGATGAGCGGCGGCGGCCGGGACGAGGCCCTGCCCGCGGTGCGTCGCTGGCTGGCAGCGGGGCGTGACGTGCTGCTGCGCGGCGAGCGCGGCATGGGCAAGTCCACGACCCTGGAGGCCCTGCGCGCCGACCTGTCCGACCGCCGGCTGCCCGGCGTCCTGCTGCGCGCCAGCGGCCCCGCGCCGTTCGCGGCGGTGCTGGACCACCCCTCGGCGCCCGCGCGGGTGCCCGACGAGAACGCGCTGACCGCGTGGCTCGCCGACGAGCTCGCCGCGCCCCGCAGCGTGCTGCTGGTGGACGACGTCGACCGGCTCGACGCCGGCAGCCTGCGCGTGGTGCAGCGGGCGCTCGTGCGCAGCGGCTGCCGCGTCGTCGCCGCCAGCACCGCCGACCTGCTGCGCACACCCCGCGGCGGGCCCCGGGAGCTGCTCGTGGCGCGGGCGCCGGCCGAGGTGGTCGTCCCGCCGCTCGGGCTGCCGGCGCTCAGCATCCTCGTCGCCGCCGCCCTCGGCGGTCCGGCGGACGCCGCGCTCACCGGCACGCTGCTCGCCCAGTCCGGCGGGAACCCCGGCGCCGCGGTCGCGCTGCTCGCCGCCGCCCGGGCCACCGGGGCGCTGCGCCGGGACGAGGGCCGGCATGTCGACGACGGCCGGCTGCTGGAGGTGCCCGCCGACGCGGTCGCCGCGCTCTTCCTCGGCGACCTCGACGGCGACCGGGTCGACGCGCTCGAGCAGCTCGCGGTCGTCGGCCCGGTCACCGCGGAGGCGGCGGCCCGGTTGGTCGAGCCCGCGCTGCTGGACGACCTGGCCGACCAGGGGCGGCTGGTCGAGCACGAGGCGGGCGGCACCGACGCGGTGCTCGTCGTCGCCCCGCCCGCCCTCGCCCGGGCGCTGCGCGACCGGGTCGCGCCGCCGCACCGGCGCCGGCTCCTGGCGGCCGCGCGCGCGGTCGTGGGCGACGTCGTGGCCGCGGTCGAGCCGCCGCGACCCGACCTGACCGCCCTGCTCGCGCGCGACGCCGCCGGCAGCGCCGACTTCCTGCGGTGGAGCTCGCAGGTCGCGGGCATCGTGCACGAGCGCGCCGCCGCGGCGGAGTCCGCGGCGCAGGCCGCGTGGGCCGCCGACCCGCGCATCGGCACCGCGACCGCCTACCTGGCCCAGCTCATGCGACGACCGGCCCGGGACCAGATCGCCACCGTGTTCCGCGAGACCTCGCCGAGCCCCGCGGACACGGAGGACGACGTCGTGGCGTTCCGCTACTACCGCACGCGCTGGGAGGCGTGGCGGGGCGGCGACGACCCCGACCGGCCGGACCCGGCCGAGGACGGGCTCGGCCGGCTCGGCGAGCTCGAGGACCTCAAGCAGCAGCTGGTCGAGGCGATCCGCGACGGCGAGCCCGCCGAGGCGGTGGCCGCCGCCGCCCCGCTGACCGTCGGTCCCGCTCAGTTCCGCGGCGGGCCCGAGCTGCTGCGCGCCGCGGCCCTGCTGGAGTCGGGCCGTCCGGACCTCGCCCTCGCGGTGCTCGACCGCGCCGAGCGGGCCGACGACGCCGCCGACCCCGACGGCACGGAGGTCCGGCACTACCGCGCCGCCCTGCGCGGCGAGTGCCTCGGCCTGCTCGCACGGCTCGAGGAGGCGGAGCGGCACGAACGGCTGCAGCTCAGCGCCGCGTACGACGCCTACGACGCGTTCGGCATCCGGGTGCACGCCGCCGTGCTCGCCGAGGTGCTCTGCTTCACCGGGGAGATCGAGGCGGCCTGGCGCGTGCTCAGCACGGCGCTGCGCCTCGGGCCCGCCGGGCCGATCGAGACGACGTACTACCGGCGCGGCCTCGCCCTCGGGGCCGTCCTGCAGGTGGGCGCCGGCAACGTCGACCTGGCCCGGGCGCTGCTCCGCGAGCTCGAGAAGACCCCGAAGATCTACCGGCCGCTGATCCGGTCCCTGCGCGTCGTCGGCGGGATCGCCGTCGCGGTGGCCGACGGGGACCGCGCGACCGGCGCCGAGATCGCCTGGCGGGCCGGGCTGTCCTACGCCGAGGCCGGCCTGCACCAGCCCGCCCTGGTGACCTGGGCCTTCGCACCCCCGCCGTTCACCCCGGAGCGTACCGCCCGGGTCCGTGCCACCCGCCGGCACGTCGTGCTGCCGCTGCTCGACCCGTACCTGGACCTGCAGCTCGCCGTCGCCGACCGCGACGAGGCCGCCGCGGCCGCGGCGCTGCCGGCCGTGCAGCCGCGGGTGAGCGTCGCGCTCACCACCGCCGGGCGCGACCTGCTCGGGCTGGGCGGCGACGCGCAGGCCGAGCGCGCCGAGGCGCCGGTGCGCGAACCGCTGTCCGACCGCGAGCGCGAGGTGGCGGCGCTCGGGCGCGAGGGGCTCAGCAACCGGCAGATCGCGGAGCGGCTGCACCTGAGCGTCCGCACCGTCGAGAACCACATGAGCCGGGCGCTGCGGAAGCTCGGCTACCGGGCCCGGGGCGATCTCGGCCGGTGGACCGTGGGCTGACCCGCGCGACCCGGGGCCCGCGCCGTCGCCCGGTCAGGGCTGCAGCGCGTCGTACTCCGCCTCGGCCGCCACGTCGTCGTCCACGTCGAGCCGGAGGTGGGCGAGCAGCGTCTGCAGGGTGCGCAGCACGCTCGACGCGCGCTCGCCCCAGGTCGACAGGTACGAGAACTGCCACCACCACAGCGCCTCGAGCACGTGCCCGCGCTCGTGGTGCCGCAGGCCCTGCACCAGCGCACCCGCCACCGAGACCAGGTCGCCCGAGAGCGTGGACGCGGTGACCTCCCCGCCGAGGACCGGGTCGACGACCTCGGCGTACTCGTCGACACCCTCCAGCACGTTCGCGAGCGCGGCCCGCAGCGGTTCGACGTCGGGATCCGGACCGACGTCCGGCTCGAACCGGTCCGTCGGCACCACGTCCACGATCGCCCCGAGCCGCGCGCCCACGGCCAGCACGTCCGACACCGCGAGCAGCAGGAGCGGGATCGCCGCGTCCGGGTTGCTCCCCGACGCCACCTCCGTGACCGTCGTCAGGAACGCCCGGCACTCCCGGGCGGTCGAGTCACCGACGGCGCGCAGGTCCGCGGCCTCCGGGTCGAGCGCCAGGTCGTCCACCTGGGCCGAGTCGGTCGCCACGCGCAGGTCGTCGTCGGGAGGGGTCACGGGGGCCATGCTGCCCCTCCCGGTCGCGCCGCGCCCGCGGACGACCGCGACACGCGGGCACCGCCGACCACCCGGGACGAACCGGACGCGGTCAGGCGCTGATGCGGCGCCGGCCCTCGAACGCCCGGCCGAGCGTGACCTCGTCGGCGTACTCCAGGTCCCCGCCCACCGGGAGCCCCGACGCCAGCCGGCTGATGGTCAGGCCCATCGGCACGAGGAGCCGGGCCAGGTACGTCGCGGTGGCCTCGCCCTCGACGTTCGGGTCCGTCGCGAGGATCACCTCCGTGACCGTGCCGTCGGCCAGGCGGGTCATCAGGTCCTTGATCCGCAGGTCGTCCGGGCCGACGCCCGCGATCGGGTTGATGGCGCCACCCAGCACGTGGTACCTCCCGCGGAACTCGCGGGTGCGCTCGATCGCGACGACGTCCTTCGGCTCCTCGACCACGCACAGCACCGCCGCCGACCGGCGGGGGTCGCGGCAGATCCGGCAGAGGTCCTCCTCCGCCACGTTGCCGCACTGGACGCAGAACCGGACCTTGGCCTTGACCTCGGTCAGCGCGTCGACCAGGCGGCGCACGTCCGTCGGGTCCGCCGCGAGGATGTGGAACGCGATCCGCTGCGCGCTCTTGGGACCGACGCCGGGCAGTCGCCCCAGCTCGTCGATCAGGTCCTGGACCGCGCCCTCGTACACACCCGACAGCCTACGGCCCGCGGCCGACAGCGGTCGTGCTCACGGCGCGGCGGCGGCGGCGCTCCCGTGCCGGTCGCCCCGCACCGCCGCGCGGTCGTGCCGGAGCGGGGGACGGCCGCGGGTCAGTACCCCTCGTCGACGGGCTCGTCGATGACGGTCGCCCCGAGCGCCTGCGCCAGCAGCGGGATGCCGGACAGGGTGCTGGAACCGATGTCCGGGTCGTCCATCGACGGCTCGTCGTCGGCCCAGGACACCCGGGGCGCGGCGGCCACCGACCCGCCTCCGGCCGCAGCGGCACGGGCGGCGGCGCGCACGCGGTCGGCGCCGCTGGTCGCTGCGGGGCGGGCGGCCGCGTCCGCGCGCCCCGGCGCCGCGTACGGGTCCGGACCCGGGTCGGGCGGCGGCGGGACGTCGCGCGCCCAGTCGTCGTCCGGCGGCTCGGGAGCGCCCGGGTCGTCCGGGTGGTCCCACGGCGGCGGGGCGCCGGGGTCGGTCGGCGCGGGGCGAGCCGCGGGCCTCCCCGTGCCGGGCGTGCGCGCGGGCCGCCGGTCCGTCGGAGCGCCACCGGCAGCGGCCGGGTCGCTCTCGGCGGCGGGGCGCCGGCCGTCCGCGGCGCCGCTGTCGCCGACCGGGTCGGCGTCGTCCGCGCGACCGCCCGCCGGGGCGTCGGCGACGGGAGACGCGCTGCCCGGCGCAGAGCCGCGGGCGTCCGCGCGGGCGGCACCGCCCGCCGGGGCGGCACCGCCCGCCGGGGCGGCACCGTCCGCCGGGGCGGCACCGCCCGCGGGCACGCGGCCGGACGCGGGAGCGGGACGACCCGCGGCCGCCGGGCCGCCGTCCTCGCCCGTCGGCCGAACTGCACCCGGCGCCGTCGAGCCGCCGTCCGGCGAGGTCGCGACGCCGTCCGGCAGGGTCGCGCCGCCGTCCGGCGGGGTCGCGCCGCCGTCGGACGAGGTCGCGGCGCGCGCACCGCCCAGCGGGGCCACGACGGGCCAGCCGTCGTCGCCCACGGCGACGACGGGCGCGGTCGCCGTGGACGCCGCGGTGCCGGGCCCCGCGGGAGCCGGGGAGCGGTGGTCGGACGTGCCGGCCGCGGGCGCGGCGGCGCTCCGCGTGCCGGCCGCTCGGCGGTCCTCGACGTCGGCCGCAGGCCCGTCGACCTCCTCGCCGCGGCCGGGACCCCGGCGGGACGGGCCGTCGGCGTCCACGTCGGCCCCCGGGCGCGGGTCCGCGCCGCCCTGGACCTCGGCCGCCCCGGACGCGTCCGGGCCGTCGACGTCGTCGGGGCGCGTGACGGTCGCGGAGGACCAGGGGTCCGCCGCGTCGGGGTCGTCGGCGTCCGCGGACGCGTCGGCGCCGGACGGGGCGCCCCCGGGCGTGCCGTGCGACGAGCGCGCCGACTCCACCGGGCTCGCCGCCGGCGCCGGCACGGGTGCGGGCCGGGCGGCGGGCGCGTCCCAGGACGCGGCGGCCTCGGCGGTGGAGGGAGCACCACCGCCGCGGGCGGCGGGCGCAGGACCTACCGCCGCGCCGGGACCGGACCGGGCCGGGGCGGCGCCGGCACCACCGGAGAGCACCGGCTCGACCTTCACGCTGAACCCCAGCGTCTCCCGCACCGCCTGCTGCACGAGGTCCGCGTGCGAGCCCGCACGGAACGCCGACGCGAGGCCCGGCGCCCCGAACCCGAGCTTGAGGGTGGTGGCGTCGAGCTCGACGACCTGGGCGTTCTGGCTGATCAGCACCCAGGTGGTCTTCTTGAGCCGGCCGAGCGTCTCGAGGACCTCGGGCCAGCGGCGGCGCAGCATCTCCGTGTCGCCGCCGCCGGACGGACCGGCCGGGCGCTCGGCGGGTGCGACGGGCTCGGCCGTCGGGACGTCGTGCGGCGCGGGGGGCGGCGCAGCGGCCGGCTCGGCAGCAGCCCCGACCGGGCGGGACGGCGCGGTCGCGCCCGTCGGCCGTGCGGCAGGACCGCGCTCGTCGACGGCGCGGCGCTCGTCGGCAGCGCCACCTTCGGAGGCAGCCCCGCCCTCGCCGCCGGCCCCGCTCTCGCCGGCAGCCGCACGCTCGTCGGCAGCACCCTGCCGCCCGGCCGCGGCGGGCTCGTCGGCCGCCGCGGACCCGGCCGCCTGCGCCCCGCCGGGGCTCGCGTACCGCGTGGCCCCGGCGGCGGAGGTCCCGAGGACGTCGGACGGTGCCTCGTCGCCCCCGGCGCCCGGCGCGTCCCCCGGACCGGTCCCCCGGGCCTCGTCGGCGGCCGCGCGGAGCGCCGTGCCCGCCTCGCGCACCTCGGGCGCGGGGCTCGGCGGCGGGGTCACCACGGCGACCCGCTCGACGGGTGCCGCGGGCTCGAAGGCCGGGGCGGCCGCGACCGCGCCCCCGGCGCCCGGCGCGGGGGCCACGCGCACGCCCTCGCGCTCGAGCCGGTCGACCCGGGCCCCGAGACCCGCGGCGGAGTCGTCCAGCGCCGGCAGCAGCAGCCGGGCCATGAGCAGCTCGAGGTGCAGCCGGGGCGAGGTCGCGCCGGTCATCTCGGACAGCGCCGCGTTGACCAGGTCGGCGGACCGGGACAGCTCGGCGGCGCCGAGGTGGGTGGCCTGCTGCTGCATCCGGGTCATCTGGTCGCCCGGGACGTCGCGGAGCACGGCCGCGGCCGCGTCTCCGGAGGCCGCCAGCACGATGAGGTCGCGCAGCCGCTCGAGGAGGTCCTCCACGAACCGCCGGGGCTCGTGGCCGGTCGAGATGACACGCTCGACCACCCGGAAGGCGCTCGCGCCGTCGCGGGCCGAGATCGCGTCGACCAGGTCGTCGAGCAGCGAGGCGTGGGTGTACCCGAGCAGCGCGACGGCGTCCTCGTACCCGAGGCCCTCGGGCCCGGAGCCGGCGATGAGCTGGTCGAGCACCGACAGGGAGTCGCGGACCGAGCCGCCGCCCGCGCGCACGACGAGCGGCAGCACGCCCGAGCCGACCCGCACGCCCTCGGCGGTGCAGAGCTGGTCCAGGTAGCCGACCATCACGTCCGGCGGCACGAGCCGGAACGGGTAGTGGTGCGTGCGGGACCGGATGGTGCCGATGACCTTGTCGGGCTCCGTCGTCGCGAAGATGAACTTCACGTGCTCCGGCGGCTCCTCGACGATCTTGAGCAGCGCGTTGAAGCCCTGCGGCGAGACCATGTGCGCCTCGTCGAGGATGAACACCTTGTACCGGTCGCGTGCGGGCGCGAACGTGGCGCGCTCGCGCAGGTCGCGGGCGTCGTCGACGCCGCCGTGGCTGGCGGCGTCGATCTCCACGACGTCGAGGCTGCCGGGGCCGCCGCGGGCGAGCTCGACGCAGGACTCGCAGACGCCGCACGGGGTGTCGGTCGGCCCCTGGGCGCAGTTGAGGCAGCGGGCGAGGATCCGGGCGGAGGTCGTCTTGCCGCAGCCGCGCGGGCCGGAGAACAGGTAGGCGTGGTTGGTCTGCCCCGACCGCAGCGCCTGCCTCAGCGGCGCGGTGACGTGGTCCTGGCCGACGACCTCCGCGAAGGTCTCGGGCCGGTAGCGGCGGTACAGGGCTGTCGTCACCCCAGAACTCTAGAGGGGCCGGCCGACATCCCGGGACCCCGCCGGGGGCCACCTGGGGACGGGCCGGGACGGGCCCGAGGGAGCGGCCCCGGCCCGCGGCGACGCCCGATCAACGACACCGTATCTCACATAGCGGACGGCTTGTTCCACTGAGCGAGACGGGACGCTAGGTTCGCCGCCATCGCGGACCGCTCCCGGTCCGCCGCACGCACCCGAGGAGGAGGCAGCACGATGCGCGAGCACGCCACGACGACCTGCCGCCCCTCGATGTGCGCCGTTGCGCAGGCCGTCGCCTGTCGCTGTACCGCCGCGGCCTGACCGCCCGCGCACACCGGCGGCCCCGCCGCCGCTCCGGCCCAGGCCGCCCCGTGCAGCCACGCCGGTCCCGCGCCCGCGAGATGCCCGCACGGCGCCCGCACCCCGCACCGGCACCCGCACCCCGTGCGACCGCGGACCCCGCACCACCCCCGATCCCCGCAGCACCCCGACCCGGCACGTCCCTGCCGGGCCCACCCGAGAGGCACACCCCCATGAAGCGCAGACTGACCGCCTGGATCGCCGCGATCGCCGCCACCGCGTCGCTCGCCGCCTGCGCGTCCGGCGGCGGCGAGTCCTCGGCCGGGGCCACGGCGACCGCCGACGCGGACAACCGCGTCACGGTCCGCGTCGGCGTCACCGACAAGGCCCAGGAGTACTGGACGACGTTCACCGACCTGGCGGCGGACGAGGGCATCGACGTCGAGCTGGTGAACTTCACCGACTACACGCAGCCCAACCCGATCCTGAGCTCGGGCGACCTGGAGCTCAACCAGTTCCAGCACCTGCTGTACCTCGCGAACTACAACGTGAACTCCGACGACGACCTGCAGCCCATCGGCTCGACGGCGATCTACCAGCTCGGCCTCTACACGACCAAGGGCTACGCCTCCCCGGAGGACGTCCCGGAGGGCGCCGAGATCGCCATCCCGAACGACGTGGTGAACCAGGCCCGCGCGCTGCTCGTCCTCCAGTCGGCCGGCCTGATCTCGCTGGTGGACGGCGGCAACGCGTTCTCGACGCCCGCCGAGGTCGACGAGGCCGCGTCGAAGGTGAAGGTCGTCCCGGTCGACGCCAACCAGACGGCGGTGCAGCTGCAGAGCCTGGACGGCGCGATCATCAACAACAACTTCGCGACGGACGCGGGCATCGACCCGACCACCGCGATCTACTCCGACCTCGAGGACACCGACACCGCGCGGCCGTACCTCAACCTCTGGGTCGCCCGGGCCGAGGACGCCGACAACCCGGTGTTCCAGCAGCTCATCGACATCTACCACTCGCCCGAGGTCACCGACCAGCTGGTGGAGGAGAACGGCGGCACCGCCGTGGTCGAGGACGTGCCGGCCGAGGAGCTGCAGTCCGACCTCGCCGACCTCGAGGACCTGGTCCGCGAGAACGCCTGAGCACCGCGCCCGACGGACGGCGCCGGCCCCCGCGACGGGGCCGGCGCCGTCCGCGCGTGGGGCCCGGGAACCCGTTCGGTGGCGGGACCGCGGGCCCGGTGGCACCGTGATCGCGCGGCACCCGGGTGCCGTGAGATCCGCGGACGCGGCGCTCCCGGCGGGTGCTAGGGTCGCCCGCGTCCGCCCCACCCAGGGACAGGAGTCGAGCACGTGAGCACCCACGCCGCTTCCGAGCGCCGCGCGCAGCCGATGCGCGCCATGGCCGGGGCGTCCTGCGGTCTCATGTGCTGTCGCCAGCGAATGTGCTGACGCTGCATCCTCGCAGCACGGCCCTCCCGCGGCGGACGTCCCGCCCGGCCCGACGCTCCTGACGAGCGGACCGGCCCGACCGGACTCCTCCTCCCGGCCCTGACGCCGACGGCCCCGCGCCGTCCGGCCCGGGGGCCCGCCGCCGGACAGCCCCACCCCGGCGCCGCGGCCTGGCCGCACGCCACCGCCCCGCGGGCCCGGCCACCGGCCCGCACGGGGCTCGCCCCGAGCCGAGCCCCACGCTCAGATCCACCGGAAGGCAGCACCACCATGAAGCGCAGACTGACCGCCGTCCTCGCCGCCCTCGCCGTGGGCGCTCTGGCCGCCTGCTCCGGCGGCGAGCCCGCGGCCGCCCCGACCACCGCGGACCCGGACAACCCGGTGACCGTGCGCGTCGGCGTGACCGACAAGTCGAAGGCGTACTGGACCACGTTCACGGACCTCGCGGCCGAGGAGGGCATCGACGTCGAGCTGGTGAACTTCACGGACTACCAGCAGCCCAACACCGTGCTCAGCGAGGGCCAGCTGGAGCTCAACCAGTTCCAGCACCTGCTGTTCCTCGCGAACTACAACGTCAGCGCGGACGACGACCTCGCGCCCATCGGGGCGACGGTCATCTACCAGCTCGGCCTGTACACGACCAAGGGCTACGCCTCGCCGGACGAGATCCCGGACGGCGGCGAGGTCGCCATCCCGAACGACCCGACCAACCAGGCGCGCGCACTGCTCGTGCTGCAGTCGGCCGGACTCATCTCGCTGAAGGACGGCGGCAACGCGCTGTCGACCCCCGCCGAGATCGACCAGGCGGCGTCCCGCGTCAAGGTCGTCCCGGTCGACGCCAACCAGACCGCGATCCAGCTGCAGGACCTGGACGCCGCGGTCGTGAACAACAACTTCGCCGCCGACGCGGGCATCGACCCGACGACGGCGATCTACTCCGACCTGGAGGACACGGACACGGCGCGCCCGTACGTGAACATCTGGGTCGCCCGGGCCGAGGACGCCGACAACCCGGTGTACGCGGACCTGATCGAGATCTACCACCGCGACGAGGTCATCGGCCAGCTCCTGGAGGAGAACCAGGGCACGGCGGTCGAGCAGGACCTGAGCCCCGAGGAGCTGCAGGCCAGCCTCACGGAGCTCGAGGACCAGGTCCGCGCGGCCGGCTGACGCACACGGTGCGCCGGGCGGCCCGCGGGTCGCCCGGCGCACGACCGCCCGCCGGCGCGACGCCGGCACCCGCCACCCGCACCCGCGGGCGACCCCCACCCCAGGACGGTGACCCGATGACCGCGATGGTCTCCCTGCGTGACGTCACGAAGGTGTTCGACGGGGCCTCGGGCCCCGTGCGCGCCGTCGACGGCGTCACGCTCGACATCGAGCGCGGCGACGTGTTCGGCGTGATCGGCTACTCCGGTGCCGGCAAGAGCACGCTGGTCCGGCTGATCAACGCGCTCGAGGCGCCGACCTCCGGGCAGGTGGTGGTCGACGGCACCGAGCTCACCGGGCTCAAGGAGCGCGGCCTGCGGCCCGCTCGCGCCGGGATCGGCTTCATCTTCCAGCAGTTCAACCTGCTGAAGTCCCGCACGGTCGCCGCGAACGTGGCGTACCCGCTGCGGGTCGCGAAGTGGCCGAAGGCCAAGCGCGAGGCCCGCGTGGCCGAGCTGCTGGAGTTCGTCGGCCTGTCCGACAAGGCCAAGCAGTACCCCGACCAGCTGTCCGGCGGGCAGAAGCAGCGCGTCGGCATCGCCCGGGCGCTCGCGACGTCGCCGGCCCTGCTGCTCGCGGACGAGGCCACCAGCGCCCTCGACCCCGAGACGACCAAGGACGTGCTCGACCTGCTCCGCCGGGTCAACCGCGAGCTCGGCGTCACGATCGTGGTCATCACGCACGAGATGTCGGTCGTCTCCTACCTGTGCAACAAGGTCGCGGTCATGGAGCACGGCAAGGTGGTCGAGGAGGGTGACGTCTACCGCGTGTTCGCGGAGCCGACCCAGCCGATCACCCGCCGGTTCATCGGCGCCGCGCTGCACGACCGCCCCCGGCCCGACGTCGTCGCCCGGCTGCGCGAGCGGCACGCGGGCCGGATCGTCACGATCGCCATCCGGGAGAGCGAGGCGACCGCCGGGATCATCGTCACCGAGCGCCTGCGCGCCCACGGGATCGACGGCCACGTGGTGTTCGGCGGCATCACCGAGGTGAACTCCCGCCCGCTCGGCTCGCTCACCTTCGCGCTGGAGGGCCCCGACGCCGCGATCGACGCGTTCCTGGCCGACCTGCGCGCGCACACCGAGGTCGTCGAGCACGCCCCCGACGGCGACCATGCCGGCCCCGCGAGCAAGGAGGTGGGCGCGTGAACTCCAACGGCGTCTCCCTGTGGCCCGAGCTCTGGCAGGCGCTCGGCGAGACCCTGCAGATGGCGATCGCCGCCCTGGCGATCGGCGGGCTCGCCGGCCTCGTGCTCGGCATCGCGCTCTACGTGACCCGCGCGGGGAACATCCTGGCCAACCGGCCGGTGTTCGTCGTGCTCAACGTGCTGGTCAACATCGTCCGGCCGATCCCGTTCATCATCTTCATCACCGCGGTCCGGCCGCTGACCCAGGCGCTCACCGGGGCGTCCTACGGCGTCGAGGCGGCGATCCCGGCGCTCGCGATCATGGCGACGTTCGCGACCTCGCGCATCGTCGAGCAGAACCTCGTCGCGCTCGACCCGGGCGTCGTCGAGGCGGCGCGCGCGATGGGCGCCGGGCCGCTGCGGATCATCGCGACCGTGATCGTCCCCGAGACGCTCGGCCCGCTCATCCTGGGCTTCACGTTCCTGTTCGTCGGCATCGTCGACATGACGGCGGTCGCGGGTGCGATCGGCGCCGGCGGCCTCGGCGACTTCGCGATCGTCTACGGGTACCAGCGGTTCAACGACGTGGTCACGTGGACCGCCGTCGCGGTGATCGTGGTGATGGTCCAGCTCGCCCAGTTCCTGGGCAACTTCCTGGCCCGCCGCGTGCTGCGCCGCTGACGCGCCTCGCACCCCGGTCCGCGAGGTCGAGGGTTTCCGGCGAGGTCGAGGGTTTCCGCCCGGCGATCTCGGGGAAACCCTCGACCTCGTCGGGGTTCTAGAGCTTCTTGCCGGGGTTGAGGATGCCCGCCGGGTCCAGGACCGCCTTGATGCCGCGCTGGATCGACAGCACGCGCTCGCCGAGCTCCCCCGCGAGCGCCCCGCGCTTCTCCGTGCCGATGCCGTGCTCGCCCGTGACCGTGCCGCCGAGCTCGACCGCCAGGCCGAGGATCCGCGCGTGCGCCTCCGCCGCCGCGGCGACCTGCCCCGGGTCGGCCGGGTCGAACGCGATGACCGGGTGCAGGTTGCCGTCGCCGACGTGCCCGCCGGTGCCGATCGGCAGCCCGACCTGCGCGGAGATGTCGCCCAGCCGCTCCAGGAGCTCGGGCAGCCGGGTGCGCGGCACCGCGACGTCCTCGTTGATGCTGCCGCCGCGGACCGCCCGCATCGCCGGGTTGAACGCCCGCCGGGCGCGCAGCAGCGCGTGCAGCCGCTGCTCGTCGTGCGCGACGTCGACCGTCAGGGCGCCGTGCTCCCGCGCGATCGCCTCGTAGGCCGCGACGTCCTCGACGCCGCCGACCGCCTCGTCGGTGATCGCCAGCAGCATCGCCTCGGCGCCCGCCGGCAGCCCGGCGTCCGGGTCGTACGCCACGAGCGACGCGAGCACGACACCGTCGAGCAGCTCGAGCGTCGACGGGCGGTGCGGGCTCGCGATGATCGCGTTCGCCGCCTCCAGCGCATCGGCCACCGTCGCGAACGTCGCGCACACGCCGCGGTCGGGGCCCGGGGCGGGCAGCAGACCGAGCGTCGCCTCGGTGACGACGGCGAGCGTGCCCTCCGAGCCGACGACCAGCCCTGTGAGGTCGAGCCCCGCCACCGCCTTCACGGTCTCCGGTGACGTCCGGACGACCTCGCCGTCCGCCAGCACGACCTCGAGCGAGCGCACGAAGTCCCGGGTGACCCCGTACTTCACGCAGCGCATGCCGCCCGCGTTGGTCGCGATGTTCCCGCCGATCGTGCTCTGCGCGTACGACGCCGGGTCGGGCGGGTAGAACAGCCCGCGGGCGGCGACGGCGTCCACCAGGTCCTTCGTGACGACGCCCGGCTGGACGACGGCGACCTGGTCGACCGGGTCGATCCGGCGGATCTCCGTCATCCGGGCCGTCGACAGCAGGATCGCGCCCGGGACGGCGTTGGCGCCGCCGGCGAGCCCGCTGAGCGCGCCCTGCGGGACCACCGGGACCCCGTGGGCGTGCGCGGCGCGGAGCACGGCGGACACCTCGGCGGTGGTCGACGGGAGCACCAGGGCGACCGGTTCCCCGGTCGGCGGGGTCGCCGAGCCGTCCTGGGACCGGCCGCGCAGGGCGCCGGGTTCGGTGACCAGCGCCTCCGCGGGCAGCGCGGCGCGCAGGTCCGCGAGGACGGCCGCGAGCGCGGCGGCGCCGGGCGCGGCCGTCGGGGGCGCCGGGTCGACGGGGGTGCGGGTCCCGGTCACGGCAGCCGCACGTGCTCGGGCGTGAGCTCGGCCAGGGACCGCACGCCGAGCAGGCGGAGGGTCCGGGCGATCTCGGTGGTCAGGATGGTGCCGACCCGGTCGACGCCGCGCTCGCCGCCGGCCATCAGGCCGTACAGGTACGCCCGCCCGAGCATGACGGCCCGCGCGCCCAGCGCCACCGCCGCGACGACGTCGGCGCCGTTCGAGAAGCCGGTGTCGACGTACACCTCGGCGCGGTCGCCGACGGCCTGCACCGTGTCCGGCACCAGGGTCAGCGGCACCGGCGCCCGGTCGAGCTGCCGCCCGCCGTGGTTCGACAGCACGACGGCGTCCGCGCCCGCGCCGACGACGCGCTCGGCGTCGGCGACCGTCTGCACGCCCTTCACCACCAGCGGCCCGTCCCAGTGCTCGCGCACCCACGCGAGGTCGGCGAGCTCGACCGTCGGGTCGAACATGTGCGCCGCGAGCTCCTCGATCGTCCCCTGCCAGGAGTCGAGCGTCGCGAACCGCAGCGGCTCGGTGGTGAGGAAGTTCAGCCACCACGAGGGGTGCAGCGCGCCGTCGACGACGGTCTTCACCGACAACGCCGGCGGGATGCTGAACCCGTTCCGGTCGTCGCGCAGCCGCGCGCCGCCCACCGGCACGTCCACGGTGATGACCAGCGCCTCGTACCCGGCGGCCTTCGCGCGCGCCATCAGCTCGGTCGAGGCGCCGCGGTCCTTCCACACGTAGAGGCCGAACCAGTTCCGCCCGTCCGGCGCGGCGGCGGCCAGGTCCTCGATCGACGTCGTGCCCATCGTCGACAGCGTGTACGGGATGCCGGTGCGCGCCGCGGACCGGGCCACGGCCCGCTCGCCCTCGTGCTGCATCATCCGCGTGAAGCCGGTCGGGGCGTACAGGAACGGGGCCGCAGCGGGTCGGCCGAGGACCGTCGTCGACAGGTCGACCTCGCCGACGTCGCGGAGCACCGACGGCCGGAACTCGACGTCCCGGAGAGTCCGGCGGGCCCGGCGCAGCGACACCTCGGCCTCGGCGGCGCCGTCCACGTAGTCGAACACCGACCGCGGGGTGCGCGCCCGGGCGATCGTCCGCAGGTCCCGCACCGTGTACGCCCGGGACAGCCGGCGGGCCACGGGGTCCAGCTCGAGCGGACGCATCCGCAGCAGGGGCCTGAGCTCGGACCAGGTCTGCAGCCGTCGCCGCACGTGTCGCCTCCTCGCCGGTGGGCCCGGCGGCTCCGGGCCCCGCCCGGGCACGGTAGCCCCGCCGACGCGACCGACGGGGGCGCGTCTCAGCCCGCGTCGGGTGGTGACGCACCCGCCGCCCCGCAGCGCGGTCAGCCGCCGGCGCCGGCCTGCTTCCGCTCGGCCCGCTCGGCCGCGTTCCGGTGCGCCTGCTCGTTCGCGTCCGCGACCGGACCGGGCCCGCCCTGCGCCGCCCCGGCGGCCGGGCCGTCGGCGGGGCTCGCGGCGCCGGGCTCTGCCGCGCCGCGCTCTGCCGCGCCGGGACCGGTCGCCCCGACGCCGGTCCGCACCGGGTCGGTCCGCACGCCGTCGGTCACGACGACGGCATCCGCGGGACCCGCCGAGACACCCGCGTCGCCCGCCGAGCCGGTCGCCGGGGGCACACCCTCGTCCGTCGCCACGGTCACGGTGCCCGCGTCCGCCGGGTCCGCACCCGCCGGGCCTGCGTCCGCCACGGGCTCCTCGCCCGCCGGCGTCGTCGTGGCGTCGTCCGGCTGCGCCGACGGTCCCTGCGACACCCCGGCCGCCTCCTGCGTCGTCGCCGCCGGGTCCGCAGCGGGTGCCTCGGGCGCCAGCGCGCTCCCCGCGACCACCAGTGCTGCCGCGACGCCGAGCAGCGCGGTCCCCACCACCGCACCCCGCCGCCGGGCCGCGGTGTCCCCGGCGCCCGCCGAGCCGACCGGGTCCTCGGCGGCGACCGCCGGCTCCGGGCGCAGCCCGAGCAGGCGGGGGTCGACCCCGAGCGTGGGCGCGTCGAGGTCCTCGTCGAGCCGTGCGTCGAGTCCCGCGTCGAGCCGCCCGTCGGGCAGCGGCCCGCTCGGGTGCTCCTCGAGCGCCCCGGGCTCGGCCGGCCCGCCCGCGCCGGGCAGCGAGACCGTGCCGAGCGGCACGGCCGCGGACCCGATGTCGCCGGCGACCGGCCCCACCCCGAGCGCCCCGGGCCGCAGCAGCGCGCGCAGCTCCTCCGCCGCGGCCGTCGCCGTGAGCCGGTCCAGCGGGTCCAGCGCGGTCATCGACCCGATGAGCTCCGCCCACCGCGGCCCGAAGCGCTCGGGCAGCGGCACCGGCCGGTGCAGCCGCGCCACCGCGGAGGTCAGCGCGTCCCCGGGGAACGCACGCTCGGCGGTCAGGCACTCGACCAGCACCAGCCCCAGCGCGTACACGTCGGACGCCGCCGTGAGGCGACCGCCGGTCGCCTGCTCCGGGCTGAGGTAGGACGGGGTGCCCAGCAGCTCCTGCGTGGCGGTCGCGGTCTCGTCGGCGCGCACGCGGGCGATGCCGAAGTCGGTCAGCTTGGTCCACGAGCCGCCCGCACCGGACCGGCCGGCCGGGGGCAGCAGGATGTTGCCGGGCTTGACGTCGCGGTGCACGACGCCCTCGTCGTGGATGTACGCCAGCGCCTCGGCGACGTGCACGCCCACCAGGGCGGCGTCCTCCGCGGACAGCGGCCCCTCCGCCAGCCGGGCGGCCAGCGACGGGCCGCGCACCAGCTCCATGACGAGGAAGTCCTGCACCTCGCCGCCGGGCAGCTCCGTGGTGCCGGCGTCGAGCATCATCACCAGGCCGGGGTGGGCGAGCCGGGCCAGCAACCGCATCTCGGTCCCGTGGCGCTCGTCCTCGTCGTGCCCGGCAGCGGACGGGTGGAACACCTTGACGGCGACGTCGCGGGCCAGCACCCGGTCGTGCGCGAGGTAGACCTCCGCCATGCCGCCGCGGCCCAGGCGCTCGCCGACCGTGTACCGGCCGCCCAGCACCGTGCCCGCGGGCAGCGCGTGGTCCCGGGGCCGCAGCCCCGAACCGGGCGCGACGCCGAGGGCAGGCGCGGTCGCCTGCTCGAGATGGTCTCCCACCGGTGAACCTCCCCGACGTGAGGTACCAGGATCACCGCAGACCCTCGCACGCGCGCGTCGAGACGGGCGCCGTCCCCCGCACGGGGGACAGCGCCCGGCGGCCCGGACCGCACCCCCGGGGCGCCTCAGTCGGGCCTGACCTGCGTCTCCGCCAGGACGGACCGCAGCAGCGGCCGGCTGGTCTCGGTGGCGCCCAGCACCAGCAGGCACCCGGCGGTGAGGCACGTCACGAGCAGCAGCAGGCTGCTCGGGTCGGTCAGCCCCGCCACCCCGAACACCGGCGACATCATCACCACGGCGGCCGCCGCCGACCCGACCGCCACCAGGAGCATCGGGATCAGCACCTCCCGCCGGCGCACGGAGTCCAGGAGGGCGACGGGCGTCCCGGCGAGGACCTGCAGGGCGTACTCGCGGCGCCGGTCGAGCACCGTCGCCGCCTGCGTGATGCCTGCGGAGGCGGCCGCGACCAGGAACGTGATCGTCAGCGTGAGCAGCGCGCCGCGCGTCAGGTCGCCGGTGAACGTCTGCATCTCGGCGACCTCGGCCGCGGACGCGCCGTCGCCGGCCGTCCCGGAGGCCAGCAGCGGCACCACCGCGAGCGCCCCGGCCACGAAGCCCGCCAGCCCGAGCCCGCCGACCACCCGCCAGGTCGCCCGCGGGTCGTCGACGAGCCGCCGCGCGGCCAGCAGCTGGGCGGGCGTCTTCGCGCGCCGCACCCGCAGCCGCCCGACGAGGCCCAGCGCCCACGGCCCGATCAGGTTGAGCGCCGCGAACCCGAGCGCGAGCGACCCGATCGCGAACGCCACCGCGAACGCGCCGAGCTGACCCAGCACCAGCGTCACGACCATGAACAGGCCCATCGCGGCCAGCGCCAGCACCGCCCGCACGGCCCGCATCCGCGGGGGCGTCTGCCTCCGGGCGACCCCGAGCGGCGACACCACGACGCGGCGGAGCGACACGACGCCGCTGACGACGGCCAGCGCCGGCACGACCACGCACGCGGCGACGAGGGCCGGCCAGCCCACCCACAGCTCGGCGGCGGAGAACGTCGACCCCTGGAACGGCACCCGCGTCCACACGGGGAGCAGCGCCACGTAGCCGACGACGCCCGCGACCGCGCCGACCAGCCCCTGCCACGCGGTCTCGACGACGGTCAGCGCGACCACCTCCCGGGGCGTGACGCCGAGCAGCCGCAGCGTCGCCAGCCGGGCGTCCCGGCGCGCGACCCCGAGCCGGGCCGCCGACCCCCCGAGCGTGAGCAGCGGCACCACCAGCAGCACGACGGCCGTCCACGCGAACACCACGTAGGTGTCGCCGTTCGCGCGCTGGTAGGCGTCCGCGGGGTCCGCGGCGCGACCGGCGAAGCCCAGCAGACCGCCGATCACCGACAGCGTCAGGGCCGTCATCACCGCGAACGCCGCCACCGCGAGCACGGTCGTCAGGCGGCTGTCCCGGCCGCCGGCGCGTCGCAGCCGCGGCGCCAGGGCGAGCACGGCGCTCACCGGATCCCGCCCTGCGGGACGCGGCGCTCGTCCGCCACCACGCGCCCGTCGCGCACCTCGACGCGGCGCCCGCACCACGCCGCCACGCCCGCGTCGTGCGTCACCACGACCAGCGAGGCACCGGCCAGTCGCGTCGTCTCCGTCAGCACGCGCATGACCTCCTGCCCGGTGGCCTGGTCGAGCGCGCCGGTCGGCTCGTCCGCGAAGACCACCTCCGGGCCGGTGATGAGCGCCCGCGCCACCGCGACACGCTGCGCCTGGCCCCCGGACAGCTCCCCGGGGCGCCGGCCCTCCATACCCGCCAGCCCCAGGGACGCGAGCCACCTGCCCGCGAGCTCGGTGGCCTCCCGGCGGGACGTCCCGAGCAGCATCGGCGCGAGCGCCACGTTCTCGATCGCCGGCAGCTCCGCCAGCAGCTGGCCGAACTGGAACACGAACCCGTACTGGCGCCGGCGCACCAGCGACCGCTCCCGCTCGTCGAGATCGTGCAGCCCGCGCCCGGACAGCGCCACGGTGCCCGCGTCGGGCACGAGGATGCCGGCGAGGCAGTGCAGCAGCGTCGACTTGCCCGAGCCGGACGGCCCCATCACGGCGACCGACTCGCCGGGCGCCACGTCCAGGTCCACACCGGCCAGGGCCGTCGTCGCGCCGAACCGCTTCACGAGGCCGCGGGCGGACAGCCGGGGGCCAGGGGTCATCGTGCTCATGCCGCCAGCCTCCCGGCGGGCGGGGAGCCGCCGCGTCGGACCGGGGTCGCGTCCTCGCGGAGCCGCGGCTGCGACCGGGGACGGAGAGCGCGGCGCGCGTCCGACCGGGGACGGACGACCTCCGGGCGACCCGACGGGGCGCCGGCGCCCGGTCCCGGGCGTGCAAGGACCCCCCGCACACCCGCCAGAGCTCACCTGCCCTTGCTGCCTTCCGGCCCTGGGGGGGTTCAGCGAGATGACGCCGCACGAGGGGTCTGCCCCCAGCCTAACGCAGACGGGAGCCCGGTCCGGTCGCGGTCCCCACCCCGGGGAGCCGGCACGGCGCCCGGATCACCCGCGCCCGGGGTGCAGCACCCGCGCTGACCTGTCGATACGGCTGAGTGCGACCGGACGTCCCACGACTCGCGTCGCGCCCCCACCCCTCCCGGCGGCCCCTGTCCGCCCCTGCGAAAGGCGCCCGCGTGGCCACCGTCGACCAGACCCTCACGTCCGCCATGACCATCGAGGGCGCGACCGCCGTCGCGCTCGTCGACTTCGACTCCGGGATGCTCCTCGGCTCCGCCGGCGGCGGCATCGACCTGGACCTGGCGGCGGCCGGCAACACCGACGTGGTGCGCGCCAAGTTCCGCACCCTCGCCTCGCTCGGCCTGTCCGACGGCATCGAGGACATCCTCATCACCCTGACCAGCCAGCTGCACCTGATCCGCCTGCTGCAGAGCGCCCACGGCCAGGGCCTGTTCCTGTACCTGGTGCTCGACCGCAGCCGCGCCAACCTCGCGATGGCCCGGCGCCAGCTGCTGAACCTCGAGCGCGACCTCGACCTCTGACGCCGCCCGACCCGGCCGACCGCCCCGACACACCCCCGAACCCGCCCCCGCCCGAGGAGGACGCCCCGGCATGATCATCCGCCAGAACGGCCTGCAGGTCGCCGCCACCCTGCGGCACGCCGTCGACGGGATCCGGCGCGTCCTCCTCGTGCAGCGGGACGGGACGCCGTTCAGCGACGACGGACCGGAGCACGACCGCGACCGGCTCGCCGCCCTCGTCGTCGCCTGCGTGGAGATGGCGCACCACACCGCGGCCGGGGCGGCGCTCACGGGGCTCGCCACCTGCGTCGTCCGCACCGACGACGGGGCCGTGGTCGCGACGCCCGTCGGCGACCGGTTCGCGATGGCCGTGGTGGCCGAGCCGACCGTCAACCTGGTGCTGCTGCAGCGGGTGCTGGCACCGCAGGTCGAGCACCTGCGGGCGCTGGACGGGGTGGCCTGACCCCCACCGCCGCCGGGCGCCGGGCACGCCGGGCGCCCGCGAGTGCGGTCGTTCGCGCCGAGCGCGGCAGCAGGAGGTACCGCGCTCGGCCGGAGCCACCGCGCTCGCGTCCCACGGCGGGCGCCGCCGACCGGCCCGCCGGCCGTCGCGCGGAGGCACCGGCCGGGCCGGTTACCGAGCACCGCCTCGGCTCGGGTACCCTCTTACGGCCGGGAGGATTCGCCTAGTGGCCTATGGCGCACGCTTGGAAAGCGTGTTGGGTTAACGCCCTCGGGGGTTCGAATCCCCCATCCTCCGCAGGTCGAAGGGCCCGTCACCGCGTTCGCGCAGGTGGCGGGCCCTTCGTCATGCCCGTGTCAGGCCGATCGCCGCTCGCTCGGCGCGCGCCACCGCTGCTTCCACCGATCGATCGCGGCGCCGAAGTGCTCCTCGACCAGCGTCCGGTCCGGGCGCATTGTCTCCGCGACCGCTATCGGCTGCGCATCGAGGACCCGCAATCCCTCGTACTGGTCGAGCAGCGGCGGGGCGACCCGCGAGGTCCACGTCACCGGGTCGAAGGTCAGGAGCAGGCGATCGAACATGCGGTGGACGTCCGAGCGCAGCAGCAGTCCTCCATCGAGCTGGTGCACGGCCCGTTCGGAGTATCGGTACAGATGCGCCGCGTCGAGCACGTCGTCCGGCTGGCGCCCGGTGACGGCGCACGTCGAGCCGAACCGGTCGAGCAGTCCGTCCCGGAACTGCCGTTGACCGCGTCGGATCCGCGCGACAGCCTCGAGGTGGCCGGCCGGGATCGACCCGACCTGCCTGGCGATCTGCAGGTTCAGAATGCCCGCCAGGCCGGCAGCGGCGAGGAGGAAGTCCTCCGACTTGGCAGGGTCTAACCGACGGATGGCATTCTGCCGGTCCCTGCCCACGTAGAGGCCGTCCAGATCGCGCACCCGAGCCGGGGCGTCGAAGGGGTACCAGGACGACGAGTAACGCGCCGCGTAGGCGAGGACCTCCATCTGCGCGTCGATCGGCTGGTCGAAGGTGTGCTTGCAGTCATTGCACCGATACACCGGAAGAAGACGCTTGCGCGGTGCGATGTCGGCGGACCGGCACCGGGGACAGCGGCGCATCGTCTTGACGTCCGGGTGGGTGGTGACGTCCTCGACGACTCCGTACCCGTGGACGAGCTGGGCGTCCCGGATCAGCAGGACGTCTCCCACTCCGATCCCCCGGTGGTTGATGACGTTGGAGTCGTACTCGTACTGGGTACCGAGGACGTCACCGTAGAGGGCGGTCGACTCGTCGAACGCGGCGGACGAGAAGCAGCTCCAGAACTGCCGCATCATCGCCGCGCCGAGAGCGTACAGACCGCCATGCGCCGAGCTCAGCAGAACGCCGGCTCCGCGCGCAACCCGCTGACCGCCTGGCGCGCGGGCGCCTCACTCCGTCCCGTCGGTGTCCGTCGTCCCCTCGTACAGCCCGATCTCGTTCCCCTCGGTGTCCACGAACACCGCCCACCAGCTCGTCGGGCTGATCTCGGACCTCGGCCGCACGACCCGCCCGCCGAGCTCGGTCACCTGGCGCAGGGTGTCGTCGATGGAGTCGACCTCGACGTACGAGCGCGGCCGGTCGAAGTTCTCGTCCCGCGGCGCGAGCCCGCCGCCGCTGATCTTGTTCGGCGCCTGCCACATCGGGTACCCCTCGTAGCCCGGGTACTCCTGGATCTGCCAGCCGAACAGCGTGCCGTAGAACCCCTTGGCCCGGTCGACGTCGTCGACCGGGATGTCGATGTGCGTGATGTCGCCGTGTGCCATGCCGCACCCCCGTGACCGGCGACCCCGCGCCGCTGCGGGATCGGTTGCCGCCCAGCGTACGGCCGACCCCCGACAGCCCCTCCGGGGGTCGGGCGTCAGCCCTTCTTGCGCGGCGCCGCCCCGATCGAGCGCAGCCGCCGCGCGGCCACGGCGAGCTGCACGTCGCGGTACTGCGCCGCCCGGTGCATCTGCCCGCGCAGGTCGCTGCCCGAGGGCCGGTGCCGCAGGTCGCACGGCACCTCGACGGCCACGAACCCCTTGCGCAGCAGGTCGATCGTCATGCCGGTCTCGACGCCCCAGCCCCGGGCGAGCGGGGTCGCCGCCTCGAAGGCCTCGCGGGTGAGGCAGCGCATGCCGGACAGCGGCTGCGTCGGGGTCCAGCCGGTCAGCGCCTGGATGGCCCGGCGGGCCGCGCCCACGACGATGCCGCGGCCACCCGCGCCGGGCTGCGGGGGCAGCAGCGCGATCGACACGTCGGCGGTGCCCTCCAGCACCGGTGGGACCAGCGGGGCGGTGTTGACGGCGGTGTCACCGAGGTCGCCGTCGATGAACAGCAGCAGGCGCGGCGGGCGGTCCGGGGCGTCGCGCATGGCGACGACGGCGGCGCCGGTCTCCATCGCGGCGGCCTTCCCGCGGTTGTGCGAGTGCCGGACGACGACGGCACCGGCCTCGCGGGCGACGTGCTGGGTGTTGTCCTCGGAGCCGTCGTCGACGACGAGGACCAGGTCGACGTGCGGGATGGCCCGCGCGGAGCGGACGGTGGCCGCGATGCGACGGGACTCGTCCTTGGCGGGGATGACGACGGCCACGCGCTGCCGGGACCGGCCGGTGCGGGACGTCGTGGTGGGCGCCTCGAGCGGCGCGGGCTGCTGGGGCCCGGACCGCCGGGCGGCGCGCGGCGCGGCGGGCTCCTTCCCCTGGGCAGGGCGGTCGCCGACCGGTCGTCCCTCGGTCCTGTCCTCCGCCTCGCCCGTCACGCGGGTCAGCCTATCGATGCGCGCGGGACCCGCGCGCCGTCCGGGGCGGGACACGCGGACGCTGCACACGACGGTCACACAGGCGGCGCGGCGCCGTCACCAGCGGCTCCATCGCGGCCGGTTGAACGCGGGCACGGCGGAGGCCGCCCCACGGGACCGGTGGGGTCCCGCGGGGCGGCCTCCGGCCGGGCTCAGCGGAGCGTGACCTGCCGGGCGACGATGCCGGCGCGGGCGCGGCGCGCGTTCGCGTCGAGCGGCTCGGTGTCCTCGAGCGCGGCCGTGAACCGGGGGGCGAACTCGGCGACCGCGGCCTCGACGTCCTCGGCCTCGGACCCGCGGGCGAGCTCCCACACCGGGACGACGAGCCCGTTGGACCGGAAGTAGCCGATGAACTTCGCGCCGTCGAAGCCCGACTCGCGGCGGCCGTGCAGGCGGGCGAGGCCGTCGATGACCTGCTGCTCGTCGTGCGGCTGCGCCCAGCGCAGGTACTCGCGCGCACCCATGCGGACCCAGTACGCGGCGTCGACCGCGGCCAGCTTCTTGGTGTCGACGACGCCGGCGTCGGCCTCCTCGATGGCGGCCTTCAGGTCCGGGGTCATCTCGGTGTCGGCGGCGACCCAGTAGGCGAAGCTCTCCTCGACCGTGACCTCGAACGGCACGGTGGTGTCGAGCACGTCCTGCAGGCGCGGGCCGGGGCCCGCCAGGCCGGCGTTCTGCACGGCGGTGCCGGGCTCGGAGTCGAGCGCCTCGAGCAGGGCGGCGGCGAGGTCGCGGCTGGCGTCGCCGGAGCCGCCGACCACCTGCAGGGCGAGCAGCACGACGCCGTCGGCGCGGTGCAGCGCCGCCCAGCCGTCGGGCAGCACGGTCGTGACCGTGACGTCGCGCGCGCCGTGCTCGGCGTTGGTGCGGGCGGTCGCGGTGGCGGCGGGCACGAGCTCGCGCAGGGCGACCCAGTCGGGCTCACCGGGGAGGCCCTCGAAGGGGCGCAGCACGAAGTCGACGGTGGAAGAGGCCATGCACCCAGGCTACCGGGCCGCGAGGCGCCCCCGCCGTGGTCCCCAGGTCGCCCGCTCGACCAGCCGCGCGGCGGTCGTCGGTGGCAGGATCGGGCCATGGACCCGCGCGCCGGAACCCCTGCCCAGCCCTCCGACCTCGTGGACGTCGACGCGATGCTCGCCGCGTACCACGACCGCCGCCCCGACCTGGAGGATCCCGCGCAGCGCGTGGTGTTCGGCACCAGCGGTCACCGCGGCTCGAGCCTCGACGGCGCCTTCAACGAGGCGCACATCGTCGCGATCACCGCCGCGATCGTCGAGTACCGCCGCAGCCAGGGCACCGACGGTCCCCTGTTCATCGGCCGCGACACCCACGGGCTGTCCGAGCCCGCGTGGCGGACAGCGCTGGAGGTGCTGGCGGCCGCCGGCGTCGAGGTGCGGGTGGACGCCCGCGACTCCTGGACCCCGACGCCCGCCGTGTCGCACGCGATCCTCCTGCACAACGGCGCGGCGACCTCCGAGGGCGTGCGCGCGACCGGGCCCGGCCTGGCCGACGGCATCGTCGTCACCCCGTCGCACAACCCGCCCCGCGACGGCGGCTTCAAGTACAACCCGCCGCACGGCGGCCCCGCCGGGTCCGAGGCCACCTCGTGGATCGCGGACCGGGCGAACGAGCTGCTCGCCAGCGGCGTGGACCGGGTGCCGCGCGTCAGCGTGGACGCCGCCCTCGCCGCGGACACCACCCGCAAGCACGACTTCCTCGGCGCGTACGTCGACGACCTCGCGCACGTGCTCGACCTGGACGCGATCCGGTCGGCGGGCGTGCGGATCGGCGCGGACCCGCTCGGCGGCGCGTCCGTCGAGTACTGGGGCGCGATCGCCGAGCGGTACGGCCTGGACCTGACGGTGGTGAACCCGCGCGTCGACCCGCAGTGGTCGTTCATGACCCTCGACTGGGACGGCAAGATCCGGATGGACTGCTCGTCACCGTCGGCGATGGCCTCCCTGGTGCACGCGATGGAGGGCGACTCGCCGTTCGACATCGCCACCGGCAACGACGCGGACTCCGACCGGCACGGCATCGTGACGCCGGACGCCGGACTGATGAACCCGAACCACTACCTGGCCGTCGCCATCGGCTACCTGTACGCCGGTGCGCGGCCGGGCTGGCCCGCGGACGCCGCGATCGGCAAGACGCTCGTGTCGTCGTCCCTGATCGACCGGGTGGCGGGCAGCCTCGGCCGCCGGCTGCTCGAGGTGCCCGTCGGGTTCAAGTGGTTCGTCCCCGGCCTGCTCGACGGGTCGGTCGGCTTCGGCGGCGAGGAGTCCGCGGGCGCCTCGTTCCTCCGCAAGGACGGCGGCGTGTGGACCACCGACAAGGACGGGATCATCCTGGCGCTGCTCGCCTCGGAGATCCTCGCGACGACCGGCAGGTCGCCGTCGCAGCACCACGCCGACCTGGTCGCCGGGTTCGGCGAGTCCTGGTACGCGCGGGTCGACGCCCCGGCGACCCTGGAGCAGAAGGCCACCCTCGGGAAGCTGTCGCCGGAGCAGGTCACCGCGACCACGCTCGCCGGCGAGGAGATCACCGCGAAGCTCACCTCCGCGCCGGGCAACGACGCGCCCATCGGCGGCCTCAAGGTGACCACCGAGAACGCCTGGTTCGCCGCCCGGCCGTCGGGGACGGAGAACGTCTACAAGATCTACGCCGAGTCGTTCGTGAGCCCCGATCACCTCGCCCAGGTGCAGGAGGCGGCGAAGGACGTCGTCTCCGACGCCCTCGGCGGCTGACCCGCACGCCGGCCCCGCTCCGCGAGGAGCCGGGCCGGCGCGGCGCGCCCCGCCGCGGCGGTCAGGCCGTGGCCACCGGGAGGCAGACCCGGGTGACCCAGGCCGACGGGTCGGGCTCGGTCACCGGGCCGACCACGTACACGTTGCGCATCGGGCCGGCGACCCGCAGGCCGCGCGCCGCGATCCACGCGCCGAGCTCGGCCATGACCGCGCCGACGCCCTCGTACGGGCCGTGCAGCTCGCCGACCACGGCGTCGACCGCCGGCTCCTCGACGTACCGCACCCCGTCGGCGTCCGGGAACGGTCGGGCCACGTCGAGCTGGACCTCGACGTCGGCGTCCTGCTCGACGAAGCCCTCGTCGTGGAACACGGCGACGGCCGCCGCGTCCGGGGCCGGGGCGACACCGGCGGCGTCGAGCGCGGCCCCGAGCCGCTGCCAGAGCAGGCCCTCGTCGTCGTAGGTCGGGATGACGCCGCGGAGCGACGCGACGCGGCGCGCGGGCAGGGTGGTGCGGGTGACGGTGGTGGACATGACGGGTCCTTCCAGATCGGCGAGGAATCGGTCGATGTCCGCGAGCCGGCCCTCCGCCACCGCGATCTCCGCCTGCACGGCGCGCCGCCGCTCGAGCAGCACCGCCCGCAGCCGCGCCTCGTCGTCGAACGGGGCGCACGCCGCGAGGTCGTGCACACCCACCCCGGCGTCGCGCAGCGCCCGGACGCGTCCGGCCGTGCGCAGCAGCGCGGGGTGGTAGCTCCGGTACCCGCTGGACGGGTCGACCCGGGTGGGCGGGAGCACGCGGTGCTCGTCGTAGTGCCGCAGCATGCGGATGCTGAGCATCGACAGGCGCGAGAACTCGCCGATCGTGAGGAGCCGGTCGTCGGACATGTCCACGACCCCACACCCTGCCACCGTGCGAGGGTCCAGCCCTTCGGCGCGCGCCGCCGCCCGGACGCGCCTAGCGTGGCCCGACCAGGCCGCACAGCGAAGGAGCAGTGATGAGCGAGGACGTCACGCCGTTCCCCGAGGACTCCCCCGACTCCCTGACCGAGCCGGACGTGGACGAGATTCGCGACGAGGAGGTCTCGGACGACGAGGTCGCCCGGTCGATGCCGGACGCCAGCCCGTCCGACCAGGACCCGGGCTCGTACCTCAACCCCTGAGACCGCCCGCCGCGCCGAGCCTCGGTGACGACTCGGCGCGGCGGCGCGACAGCAGCGCGAGCACCAGGGCGAGCGGTGCCAGCGACTCCGCGCCGGCCACCGCCCGCTCGGCCAGCCCCTCGACCGCGCCGCCCCGGGCGGACTCCGCGACGAACCAGCCCAGGAGCCCCAGCAGCGCCGCCGTCGCCGGCACCAGCACCGCCGGGCGCAGGGGTGCCGGGCCGCTGCGACGCGCCGACGCCGCCGGCCACAGCGCGAGCGCCCCGAACGCCACGCCCGCCGCGGCCCCGTGCGCGTGCGGCGCGGCGTCGAGCGGCAGCAGGCCGACCGCCGCCGTGGCGACGCCGCCGAGCGCGAGGCCGAGCCGGCCCGCCCACGGCACGCCCCGCAGGCCGGCCGCGGTGGCGACGTGCGCGCCGCCGGTCACCAGGAGCGCCGCGGTCATGACACCGGGGTGCGGCACGTCCGCGGTGGCGAGCTCGCTGATCGTCCGGCGCTCCGGGTCGAACCCGGGCGCGACGGCCTCGGCGACCAGCCAGCCACCGATCATCGCGACCGGCGCGACGACCGCCGGCACGACGGCCCAGCGGCGAGGGGCCGCGGTGCGGGAGCCGGCCGCGAGGGCGGGACCGGGGGACGCGGCGCGGCGCGGGCGGGGCATCGCCGCACGCTAGCCGCGGGGCCCGCCGTCCGCCCGCCGGGGCCGCCCCGGGTCGCGGGCCCGGCCGCCAGCCGCTAGACCGGGGGCATGACCGGCACCGACGCACCCACCGCCGTCCTGCTCGACATCGACGGGACGCTCGTCGACTCGAACTTCCTGCACGTGCACGCCTGGGTCCAGGCGTTCGCCGAGGTCGGCCACCCCGTCGACGCCTGGCGCGTGCACCGGCGGATCGGCATGGGCTCCGGCCGCCTGATCGGCGAGCTGCTCGGCGACGACGCGGACCGTCTGGGCGACGACGCGAAGGAGCAGCACACCGCGCGGTACACGGAGCTCGCCGGGCTGCTCCGCCCGTTCGACGGCGCGCGCGACCTGGTGCGGACGCTGGCGGACCGCGGCGTGCGCGTGGTGCTGTCGACCTCGGCGGCCCCCGAGGAGCTCGAGAGGCTCCGGGCGACGCTCGACGTCGACGACCTCGTGCAGGTCACCGGCGCGGAGGACGTCGACGAGGCGAAGCCCGAGCCGGACCTGGTCCACGCCGCGCTCGACCTGGCCGGGGTGCCGGCCGACCGGGCGGTGTTCGTCGGCGACTCGGTGTGGGACGTCGAGGCCGCCGTGCGCGCGGGCGTGCCGTGCATCGGCGTCCTGTCCGGCGGCACCTCGGAGGCCGAGCTGCGGGACGCCGGGGCCACGGCGGTGGTCGAGGACGTCGCGGCGCTGCTGCGGGACCTCGACGCGACGCCGGTGGGGGCGCTGCTGCGCGGCTGACGGGGCAGTCGGAGGGCGCGGCCGCGATGCCGCGTCGCCGCGTCGTCCCTCGCGCCCCCGAGGTCAGGCGGTCGGGTCGCCCCCGGCGGGGTCAGGCGGCCGGGTCGGCGACCAGGTCGCCGTACTCCGGGTGCTCCTCGACGAAGGCCCGCACGAACGGGCACCGCGGCTCGATGCGGTCCCCCGCGGCCCGCACCGCGTCCAGCGCCTCGCGCACCAGCGTCGAGCCGATGCCGTGTCCCTCCTGCCGCGGGTCGACCTCGGTGTGCGTGAACACCACGATGCCAGGGCGCCGCCGGTACTCCGCGACCCCGAGCACGGTCCCCTCGTCGTCGGTGATCTCGAACCGCTGCTGGTCGGCCACGTCCGTCACGCGCGTCGTCATGCCGCCGAGCATCCGACCGACCGGCCGATATCCGCGAGCGGGGTGTCGGCGGCGGGTGCGACACTGACGACGTGCTGGGGCCCTACCGCGACGTGCTCTCCCGTCCGGGGGCGCTGGCGTTCTCCTCCGCCGGCGTCATCGCCCGGCTGCCGATGTCCATGGTCGGCATCGGGATCGTGCTGATGATCCAGGCGCTGTACGGCTCGTACGGCCTCGCCGGCAGCGTCTCGGCGGCGTACGTGCTGGCGCAGGCCGTCTGCTCGCCCCAGCTCGCGCGCCTGGTCGACCTGCACGGGCAGGCGCGGGTCATGCGCCCCGCGGTCACGGTCTCCGCCACCGCGCTGGTCGGCCTGGTCGCGTGCGCGCTCGCCGACGCCCCCGTCTGGTCGCTGTACGTCACCGCCGTCGTGGTCGGCGCGACCGTCGGCTCCTTCGGCGCGCTGGTCCGCGCCCGCTGGTCGCACGTCCTCGACGACCCGCGGGCCCTGCACACCGCGTACTCGCTGGAGTCGGCGCTCGACGAGCTGGTGTTCGTCGTCGGCCCGATCCTCGCCACCACGCTCGCGACCGCCGTCACCCCGTCGGCCGGCCTGATCGTGCCCGTGCTGGGCATGGTGCTCGGCGGGTTCTGGTTCCTCGGCCAGCGGGCGACCCAGCCGCCGCCGCACCCCCGCGAGGCCGTCACCGCCCCCGACGGGACCCCGGTGCGACGCCGCTCGGTCATGCGTTCCGGGGGCATGGTCGTGCTGGCGGTCGTGTTCGTGGCGATGGGCGCGATCTTCGGCGGCACCGACGTCAGCACGGTCGCCTTCGCCGAGGAGTCCGGCACGCCCGGGCTCGCCGGCGTCATCCTGGCGGTGTTCGCGTGCGGGTCGATGATCTCGGGCCTGCTCTACGGCGCCCGGCACTGGACCACCCCGCTGTGGCGGCGGTTCGCGATCGGGATGGTCGCGCTGGCGCTGGGGGCCTCGCTGTTCGTGCTCGTCGACTCGATGGCGATGCTGGCGGTCGTCATGTTCGTCGCCGGCTTCGCGATCGCGCCCACCCTGATCAACGGCAACGGGCTCGTGCAGGACCTGGTCCCGCGCGAGCGGCTGACCGAGGGCCTGACCTGGGTCGGCACGTCGCTCGGCGTCGGGGTGTCGGTCGGGTCCTGGGTCGCGGGGCTGCTCATCGACCGGCAGGGGTCGCACGGCGGGTACCTCGTGGTGGTCGGCGCGGCGGTGCTGGCGGTCGTGGCGGTGCTGGGGTCGCTGCGGGTCCTCCGGGCCGGGGCGGCGGCGGGCGCGGCCGGGGTGCCGGCGGCGGGCGCGGGCGCGGAGGCGACGAGGGCGGCTGGCGCGGCCGGCGAGGGCGCGGCGGGCGCGGCCTCGGCCGGCGCTGCGGCGACCACCCGGATCGGGGACGCCGACGCCGACGCCGAGGGCGTGTCCGCGGTCGACCGCGCCGCAGCGCCGCGGGGCGACGCCCGGCGCTGAGCGCGCTCCGGCGCGGGTCGGGCGCTCGGCGGGCGAGCCGCGTCCCGCGCCGGCAGCCGCGCCGGCCACCGGACGCCGGACGCCGGACGCCGAGCGCCGGACGCCGGACGCCGAGCGCCGAGAGTGCATCGAACACGTCGACCGAGCATCCAGCGGGTACTCGCTCGACGCGTCGGTTGCACACTCGGTGACGGCCGGCCGCACGCGCACGCGCGCGCCGGTGCGCCCAGCCGCGCACGCGACGGCCCGCCGCCCGCGCACCGGGTGACGCGCCGGCCGCGGCTCAGCGCAGGACGCCCCCGGCGGTCGCCCGTCCCTCCGCCACCGCGGTGCGACGGCGCTCCGCGAAGACGCCGAGCACCAGCAGCAGCCCGCCCGCGGCGAGCAGCGTCAGCAGCCACGGACCCGCCGAGATCGTGCGCCCGAGCTGTGCCGCGAAGACGCTCAGCACCGCCACCGGCAGCGCGCCCGCCCCGAGGACGAGGGGCGCGCGCAGCATCTCGCGGGCTCCCTCGAGCATGAACCCGAGCGCCAGGACGACCACGAGGATCGCGCGCCACGTCATCGGGTCGGTCCAGATCGCCAGCATCGACGGGCCGAGCGTCGCCAGGATGCCCGGGGTGAGCGTGGCGAGCGACGTCGCGCGGCCGACCGGCCACGCGGGGCGCACCCCGACCGGGCCCCCGGGGCCGGCACCCGCCCCGACGCCCGGGACGGTCCCCGGTCGGACGGGCGTTCCCGGCCCGGCGGCCGGACCGGCGAGCGACGCGCGCAGCGCCACCCAGCCCATCGCCGTCAGCGCGAGGCCGAGCGGCAGCGCGAACACCTCGACGCGCAGCTCGCGAGGGCTCCACGCGCCGATGGCCCACGCGAGCGCGGCGAGCCACAGCACCCAGCCCGGCGGGACGTCGGTCGCGAGCGAGCCACGCGGCCGGGAGGCCTCGGACCGCACCGCGGCGACGGCGAGCGCGAGCAGTCCGAGCTCGACGACCCACCCCGTCCAGGTCAGCGCCCAGGACGGCCGCACGGCGACGAGCGCGCCGACGGTGAACGCGAGCAGTGCCGGCGCGAGCGCCCAGCGCCGCAGCGCGGCGGCGCGAGCGGCGCGGCGCGCGTCCGGCCAGGCGGGGGCCGCGGGCGGACGGACGCCGAGGACGGCCGCGGGCGCAGCCGCACCCACCGGTGCAGCCGCACCGGCCGGCGCGGACGCGAGCCGGTCGACCAGCAGCCGACCCAGTACGCCCAGCAGCACCGCCCCGACGAGCGACCACAGCAGCGCCGCCCCGAACAGCCGGGCGTTGGCGACCCCGCCCGCGACCGGCGTGCTCGCCGCGAGGTGCGCCGCCCGGACCGCGCCCGCGACCGCCGCCGCGGCACCGCCGGCCAGCAGCGGCTCGGTGAGCGCCGACCAGGCCCGCGGGCCTGCGGCCCGCGGGCGGTCGAGGGCCCCGGCCGCGACCGCGAGCGCCGCGACGGCGAGCAGGACCGCCGACCGGACGCCCACGTCGCGCCCGGCGAGGGCGAGCAGCAGCGTCGGGGCGACGAGCAGCGCGACCCCGGCCGCCACGAGCGGCCGCCAGCGGTCGCCCCGGCGCGTGAGGAGGGTGCCGACCACGACCGCGGCCAGCGCCGGGGGCGCCGTGTACGCCTCGACGAGACCGACGCCCCACCACACGAGCGCCGACCACGCCACGCCGCACCACAGCAGCGCCGCCGGCCACCAGGCGAGCCGCCGGTCCGGCCGCATCGCCACGGCGGTCGCCCCCGCACCCAGCAGGGCGCAGAGCACCAGCACGGTGTCGGCACCGGTGGGCGTCCGGGCGATGCCGAGCAGCAGCGCGACGGCGCCGGTGCCGGCGGCGGCCAGCTCGACCGCCACCCGCGCGCGGTCGCCGGGGGTGCCCGGGGCGCGGTGCCGCAGCCGGTCGCCGATCGCGGGTGCGGCGACCGCGGCTGCGGCGGCGAGCACCGCGACGACGGGCAGCAGCACCGGGGAGCCGGAGCCCGGCAGCAGCACCGCGCCGGCGCAGATGACGACGACCGCGACCGTGGGCAGCACGAGAGCCGCCGCGGAGACCCGGGCCCACGACGGCACCGGCCGGCGGCGCGTGTCGAGGAGCAGGACCTCCACGAGCAGCAGCGCCGCGGCGGCGCCCGCTCCCCACCAGGTGCGGTCGACCGCGACGGCCGCCACCGCGACCACGGCGGGGACGAGCGCGACGACCAGCACGCCGAGCCAGGTGTCGTCGCCGACGCGGGGCAGCACCACGAGCGCCGCCGCGACGACGAGCAGCGCCACCGCGACGCCCCCGGCCACGCCGAACCCGTCCCAGCCGGACCAGGCCAGCACGGCCGCCAGCACCGCGCCGGCGTAGGCCGTGGCGAGGCCGACGAGGACCGCGCGGACGTCCCGCGGCAGCAGCGCCCGCGCCCGCAGCAGCAGGGCGGCGACCGCGACGGCGCCGAGGGCGGTCGTCGGGCGGGACACCCAGCTCAGGAGGGCGAGGAAGGCGACCTGCGCGAACGCCGCCGGGACGAGGGTGGCGCGCCACGGCACCCGCGGAGCGGGGCGCACGAGCGCGGGGCCGGACGGGGCACCCGCGACGCCGGGAAGGCCACCCGCGACGCCGGGCACGCCACCGGCGACACCGGACGCGGCGACCGGTGTGCCCGTCGCGCCACCGGCGGCACCCGATGCCGCCCCGACGACGCCCGGCGCGCCACCGGTCGCGCCAGCACCGCGGGCGGGCGGGATCTCCGGGCTGACGGCGGTGCCCGCGCCGGCGGACACGGCGGGCACCCGACGCGCCACCTCGACCAGCGTCGCGGCGAGCACGATCTCGGCGACGAGCAGCGGGACCGCCCACGACCGCAGGAGCGCGACGGCGAGCCAGGCGGCGAGGACCACGCCCGCGGGGAGGCAGGCCCGTCCGACGACCACGGCCGCGTGCTGGCGCCACACCGTGGCGCGGACCAGCACCGCGCCGGGCGCCACCGGGTACCGGGGCGGGGCGGGGTGCCCCGGCACCGGACCGCCCGGCACCGCCCGGCCGGGCGCGCGCGGGCCCGCGACGGGGACCGACTCCGCCACCCGCGCGAGGGGGACCCGGCCGATCGCCGCGAGCGCCCCCGCGAGCACCACGGCGGCGAGCACCGGGCCCGCGCCGGCGCCGAAGCCCGTCGCGTCGAACGCGCCGGGCGCCAGCGCCCAGCCGGATCCCGCCCAGCCGGCGCCCACCCGGGGGGAGCCGCCGTCGACCCCGACGGCACCGAGGAGCCCCAGCGTCTCCAGGACGCCCGCCGCGACCCCGGGCCCGGTGGTGAGCACGAGCGCCGTCCACCCGCCTGCGACCTGCGCGCGGTACCGCGCGTCGGTCGCGCGGTCGCCGGGGAGCAGCCGCGGCACCAGCACGAGCAGCGCCCACGCCGCGGCGGCCGCCGTCGGCACGGTGCCCAGCGGCGCGGGCAGCAGGGACGCGACCGCCACGCCCGCCGACAGCACGGCCATGCCGCCGGCGACCCACACCCACGCCGCGGCGGCGCCCCACGTGGGCCGCTCGGCGAGCGCCTGCGCGCGGGTCGTCGCGGCCGCCAGCAGGAGCGCCAGCGCGAACCCGCCGGTCTCCCAGCCGGTGCCCGGCTCCGGGAGCACGACGGCGGCGACCAGGGCGCCGCCGACCAGTGCGAGGGCCGCGAGGGCGAGCAGCGCGTCGACGACGGCCCCGTCGGTGCCGAACCGCCCGGCGACCGCCCGGCGGTACCCGGCGCGGACGAGCGTCACGAGCGCCGCGGCGAGCAGGGCCAGGTGCCACGCCCACGGACCCGGCCAGGCGGCGGCGACGCACAGGGGCACGAGCGGCAGCGCCAGCACCGCGACGGTCCACGCGCGGACCCGGACGGCGAGGCCGGCGGCGGGCAGGCCCACACCCACCGCGAGCAGCAGGAAGGCGAGCGCCAGCCACCGGACGGGCCCGTCCGCCAGGAGCGCGATCATCCAGGCGTCCACGACGGCGAGGGCCGCGACGAGCCCGCCGACCGCCTCCGCCGACGCGCCCAGGCCGCTCCGGCGGAGCGCGAGCGTCCCGGCCACGGCGCCGGCCGTGGCGACGAGCATCACCACGACCCGCGGGCCCGGCGAGCCAGCCAGGAAGAAGAACGCGAACACGAGCGCCGCCGCCGCGACGAGCCCGGCACCGGCGAGCACGAACAGCCGGGCGACGTCGAAGGGCCGCTCGGGTGCGGCGGCGGGCACCGGGGCGGCGGGTCGGCCGGGCCCGCGCGGCGGGACCGCACCGCGGGACGGCGCGCCCCCCGCCGCCGGCGCGGGCCCCCAGGGCGGCACCCGGCCGGGCGCCGGCATCCCGACGGGCGGGGGGACCGGTCCGGGCGCGGAGACCGGGCCGCGCGGAGGGACCGATCCGTGCGCGACGGGACCACCCGGGGCGCCCGGGGCGCCCGGGGCCTCCGCCACCGGCCGCCACGCGGTCGGCCGCGCGGAGCCCGGGTCGGCGGCGCGCGGGCCCGGGGCCTGCGCCCCGCTCGCCCTCCCGGCGTCCGGCACCCCCGCGCCCTGCCGCGCCCGCACGCCGTCGACGACCTCCCGCCGCGCGTCGAGCGCCCGGACCGCCGCCCACGACGCCTCCGCGATCCGTGCCCCGTCGGCGCCGCCCAGGTCGAGCCCGCACCGGGTGCAGCGCGTCGTCGTGAGGGTCGCGCCGCACGCGGCGCACCGCGTGAAGTCGAGCAGCTGGCGCCGTGCGGCGTCCACGGGGGTCGGTTCCACGAGCCGAGCGTGCCAGGTCAGGCGGCTGCGGGGCGGCTCGTCCACCGTTCCTCCCCACGGAATCACCGTGTCGGACCCGCGCGGCCCGACGCCGCCCGACTCCTCGGCGCCCGCCGGCGGCGCGCGGCGCTCGACGTGCCGACGGACCGCGTCCGCGACAGGCTGGCACCGTCCCCCGTGACCGACGAGACACCGCCCCCGGGTGGCACGCGGGCAAGTCATGGGATGAATATGGCCTGACGACAACGACAGGAGTGATCCCGTGGCACGCAGCAGCACGGTGGCCGACCAGCTCGTCGCCCAGGTGGTGGCGGCCGGGGCCAAGCACATCTACGGCATCGTCGGCGACAGCCTGAACCCGGTGGTGGACGCGGTCCGCCGCGCCCGGGCCGCGGGCGAGGACATCCAGTGGGTGCACGTCCGGCACGAGGAGGCCGCCGCGTTCGCCGCGGCCGCCGAGGCGGAGATCACCGGCGACCTCGCCGTGTGCGCCGGCTCCTGCGGCCCGGGCAACCTGCACCTCATCAACGGCCTCTACGACGCGAACCGCAGCCGGGTCCCGGTGCTCGCGATCGCCTCGCACATCCCGAGCGCGCAGATCGGCACGCAGTACTTCCAGGAGACGCACCCGGACCGGCTGTTCGTCGAGTGCTCGGTGTTCTCCGAGATGATCTCGTCCGCCGCGCAGGCCCCCCGCGTCATCCGCAGCGCGATCCACCACGCCTACGGCGCCCCCGGCGTCGCGGTGCTGACGCTCCCCGGCGACGTCGCCGACCTGGAGGCACCGCCCGCCGGGACCGACACCCTGGCCCGGCCGCGCAAGCCGCGCGTGGTCCCCGCCGAGGCCGACGTCGCCGCCCTGGCCGCCGCGATCGACGGCGCCAAGAAGGTCACGATCCTGGCCGGCGCGGGCGTCCGCGGCGCCCACGACGACGTCCTCGCGCTGGCGGACAAGATCGCCGCGCCCGTCGGGCACAGCCTGCGCGGCAAGGAGCACATCCAGTACGACAACCCGTTCGACGTCGGGATGACCGGCCTGCTCGGCTACGGCGCGCTCCAGGCGTCGATGGACGAGGCCGACCTGCTGATCCTGCTCGGCACCGACTTCCCGTACGACCAGTTCCTGCCCTCCGACGTGCGCACCGTGCAGGTCGACATCGAGCCGACCCGCCTCGGCCGCCGGACCCGGAACGACCTGGCGGTCGTCGGCGACGTGGGCGAGACCGTCCGCGCGCTGCTGCCGCTGGTCGAGCGGAAGAAGTCCCGCCGGTTCCTGGACCAGATGGTGAAGAAGCACGAGAAGGCGATGGGCGGGGTCGTCGGCGCCTACACCAAGGACGTCGAGCACCACCGCCCGATCCACCCGGAGTACGCCGCGGTCGTCCTCGACGAGGAGGCCGCCGACGACGCCGTGTTCACGGTGGACACCGGCATGGGCAACGTCTGGGCCGCGCGGTACCTCACGCCGAACGGCCGCCGCCGCGTCATCGGCTCGTTCCTGCACGGGTCGATGGCCAACGCGGTGCCGCACGCGATCGGCGCTGCGCTGGCCGCCCGGGACTCCGGCGCCGAGCGGAAGCACGTCGTGGCGATCGCGGGCGACGGCGGCCTGTCGATGCTGCTGGGCGAGCTCATCACGCTCGTGCACTACGACCTGCCGGTGAAGGTGATCCTGTTCGACAACGCGACGCTGGGCATGGTCCGGCTGGAGATGCTGGTCGACGGCCTGCCGAGCTACGGCACCGACTCCCCCGCGATCGACTACGCGGCGCTCGGCACCGCCCTCGGCATCCCGTCGGTGCGCGTCGAGGACCCGACGCAGATCCGGTCGGCGCTGCGCCAGGCGTTCGCGCACGACGGCCCGGCGCTGGTCGACCTGGTCACCGACCCGCGGGCCCTGTCGATCCCGCCGAAGATCACCCGCCAGCAGGTCAGCGGGTTCACGGCGGCGATGAGCAAGGAGATCCTCGGCGGCGGGATGGGCGAGGTCATGGCGATGGCCCGCTCGAACCTGCGCAACGTCCCGCGCCCCTGATCCCGCCGAGATAGGGCCTCCGCGCCGAGGTAGGACCGCACGAGGTCCTACCTCGGCGAGACGGTCCTATCTCGGCGAGATCGTGGTCAGTGCAGGTCGCCGAGGGCGGCGCGGATCTCGCTCGTGATCACCGTCATCGCCCGCTCGGCCGCCTCGGGGTCGCGGCGGCGCACCGCCTCAGCCACGGCGGCGTGCGCGTCCAGCGCCTCCGCGCGCGGGCGGGAGGGCATCAGCCCGTGCCGGGTCCGGCCGGCGAGCACCTCGGCCACCACGCCCGTGAGCGCGCCGAACATCTCGTTGCGCCCGGCCCGCAGCAGCAGCGCGTGGAACTGCTGGTCGACCTCGAGGAACTCGTCCAGCCGGCCGGCCTCCCCGAGGTCCCGCAGCCGCGCCATCAGGGCCAGCAGCTCGTCGACCTCCTCGGGCGACGCGTGCCGCGCGGCGGCCGCGGCGGCGACCGGCTCGACCGCGGCGCGCAGCTCGGTGAGCGAGCGCAGCTGACCCAGGCGCCCGGGGCCGGCGAGCCGCCACCGGATCACCCGCGGGTCGAACACCATCCAGTCGGACGACGGCCGCACCACGAGCCCGACCCGCCGCCGGGAGGTCAGCAGACCGAGCTGCTCCAGCGAGCGCATCGTCTCCCGGGCGACGGTGCGGGACACGCCGAACCGCTGCTGGAGCTGCTCCAGCGTCAGCACCGTCCCGGCCGGCAGCGTGCCGGCGGTGATCTCCGCGCCGACCGCCTCCAGCACCGTGCTGTGCAGCACCTCGACCGCCACGACTCTCCTCCTGCCACCCTGCGGGGCGTCCCCTCGACGCGCGACCTCCGGACGGCCGTGCCAGGGTCGCACACGGGAGCGGGAGCGCAGGTCACGCCCGCCCCTCGCACCACAGGTGACATCTTTGGGTTACAAAGGTCGCATCTTTGTGGCAGAGTGTCGGCACCCCGGGGCGACCCGGGGCAGCGCCCGGACGCTCACGCCCGGACAACGACGTCAAGGAGGGCAGCGATGCCGGAGGTCCAGCACCTCGTGATCATGGGTGTCTCGGGGTCGGGGAAGACCACGACCGCGCAGATCCTCGCCGACCGTCTCGGCTGGCCGTACGCCGAGGCCGACGAGTTCCACCCCCAGGCCAACATCGACAAGATGTCGGCGGGCACCCCGCTGACCGACGAGGACCGCTGGCCGTGGCTGCGCGCCATGCGGGACTGGCTCACCGAGCAGTCCCGCGCCGGCCGGTCGACCATCGTCACCTGCTCCGCGCTGCGCGTCGCCTACCGCGACGTGCTGCGCGAGGCCGAGGGCCGCGTCCGGTTCGTGCACCTGCAGGGCACGATCGAGGCGATCGGCGAGCGGATGTCCGGCCGCGCCGGGCACTTCATGCCGACGTCCCTGCTGCCCTCGCAGTTCCAGACCCTCGAGCCGCTGCACGACGCCGAGGACGGCGTCGTGGTGCCGGTCGAGGTCTCGCCCCACTCCGTCGCCGACGCCGCCCTGCGCGAGCTCGGCATCGACCCCGCCACCGCACGCGCCGGCACGACGCCGGCGACCTCCCCCCAGGAGTCCTGATGCTCTCGCTCCCGACCGCAGCACCGTTGCTGCTGGCCGCCGCGGCCGACGACGCCGCGCCCGCGGTCTCCGACACCCGGCTGATCGTCGCCGCCGTCATCGGCATCGCGGTGATCGTCGCCCTGATCGTCTGGGTCAAGCTGCACCCGTTCCTCGCCCTCATGCTCGGCGCGGGCGTGCTCGCCGTGGCCGCCGGCCTGCCCTACGTCGACGCGTTCACCTCGTTCACCGCGGGGCTCGGCACGACCGTCGCCGGCGTCGGCATCCTCATCGCGCTCGGCGCGATCATCGGCAAGATGCTGATCGACTCCGGCGGCGCCGACCAGATCGTCGACTCGATCCTGGCGCGCACGCCGGTCCAGCGGCTGCCGTGGGCGATGGCGTTCGCCGCGTTCATCATCGGCATCCCGCTGTTCTTCGAGGTCGGCGTCGTCCTGCTGATCCCGGTCGTCATGCTCGTCGCGCGCCGGTCCAAGGTGTCGATGATCGTCGTCGGCATCCCGGCCCTGGCCGGTCTGTCCGCCCTGCACGGCCTGGTGCCCCCGCACCCCGGCCCGCTGATCGCGATCGACGCCCTGGGCGCCGACCTCGGCCTGACCCTCGGCCTCGGCCTGCTCGTCTCCATCCCGACGGTCGCGATCGCGGGCCCGCTGCTCGCGAAGCCGATGGCGCGCTGGGTCCCCCTCGACCCGCCGACCGAGATCCTCGGTGCCTCGGACCGCGCGGACGACGCGCGCCGCCCGTCGTTCGCCACCGCGCTCACCGTCGTGCTGCTGCCGGTCGTGCTCATGCTGGCCCGCACGCTCGCCGAGACCGTCGGCTTCGAGGACTCCGCCGCCGGGCAGGTGCTGGACTTCGTCGGCACGCCGCTCGTCGCGCTGCTCATCACCGCGCTGGTGTCGCTGGTCCTGCTCGGCACGCGCCAGGGCCGCGACCGCAGCATGGTCAGCAAGCTCGTCGACTCCTCGTTCGCCCCGATCGCGAGCATCCTGCTCATCGTCGGCGCGGGCGGCGGCTTCAAGCAGACACTGGTCGACTCCGGCGTCGGTGACGTCATCGCCAAGGGCCTCGCGGACGCCCCGATCTCCCCGCTGCTCGCGGCGTGGCTGGTCGCGGTGCTGATCCGCGTCGCCACGGGGTCCGCGACCGTCGCCACGGTCACCGCTGCCGGCATCGTCGCACCGCTGGCCGAGGGCCTGTCCCCGACGCACGTCGCCCTCATGGTGCTGGCGATCGGCGCCGGCTCGGTGTTCCTCAGCCACGTGAACGACGCCGGGTTCTGGCTGGTCAAGGAGTACTTCAAGATGACCGTCGGCCAGACGTTCAAGACGTGGTCCCTGATGGAGTGCGTCCTGTCCGTCACGGCCCTGGTGGTCGTCCTCCTGCTGAGTCTCGTGATCTAGGAGCGCCGAGATCGCAGAAGAGGCGGGGTTCGCGACGTGCGAACCCCGCCTCTTCTGCGTGGTCGACGGGCCGCCGCCGCCGGGCTCAGGCCCCGGGCGGGGTGACCGGCGTGGTCGGCGTGGTGCCGGCCGGCGGGGTGGTGCGGGTCGCGCCGGTGGCCTCGGTGTCGTCGTCGGAGCCGCGCGACACGGCGCTCTTCACGGCGTCGACGGCCTTGTCCTTCAGCGCGACGCCCTGGTCCTTCGCGAACCCGGCCGCCTTCGACTCCAGGTCGTCGACCGTGGACTGCACCCGCGGGTCGTGCCACGCGTCGGACGCCCAGCCCTTGATCTTCTCGAACTGCGCGCGACCCGCGCGGGTCCCGAGCACGTAGCCCACGCCCGCGCCGAGGACGAATGCCAGCTTGCCCTTCATGCCTGACCTCCCGAGATGTCCTGGTGGTCCGATCGAGCCTAGGGGCGGGGGTCGTCGTGCGCCCGGCGAGCCCGCGGGTGCGGCGCTCGCCGCGCGCGCCGCCGCGCCCGGGAGCACAGTGACCCCCGGAGGGGGAGGTGCGCAGATGGGCGAGTCCACGCAGGTGACCCAGGACCAGCAGCCCGCGCTCAGGCGGTCGATCGGCCGGACGGTGCTGCTGCTGTTCGTCGTCGGGGACATCCTCGGCGCCGGGATCTACGCGCTCACCGGGACGGTCGCGGCCGAGGTGGGCGGCGCGATCTGGCTGCCGTTCCTGCTCGCGTTCGCGCTGGCGGCGCTCACCGCCACCGCGTACGCCGAGCTCGTCGCGCGCTACCCGCGGGCCGCCGGTGCCGCCCTGTACGCGAACCGGGCGTTCCGTCGGCCGTTCCTGACCTTCCTGGTGGCGTTCGCGGTGATGATGTCCGGCATCACCAGCGCGTCGGCCGCGGCGCGCGCGTTCGGCGGCGACTACCTCGCGGAGCTGCTGCCGTTCGGTGTGCCGACGGTCGTGGCCGCATGGGTGTTCCTCGGCCTGATCACGCTGGTCAACGTGCTGGGCGTCTCGGAGTCCGTGCGGGTCAACGTGGTGCTGACGCTGATCGAGGCGACGGGGCTGCTGGTGATCGTCGCGATCGGCGTCGTGGCGCTGGTCCGCGGCGAGGGCGATCCCGGCCGCGCCCTGGAGCTGCGCACCGAGGGCGCGACGTGGATGGGCGTGCTCGGTGGCGCGGCGCTGGCGTTCTACGCGCTGCTCGGGTTCGAGGACTCGGTGAACCTGGCGGAGGAGGCGAAGCACCCGCGGCGCGACTACCCGCGGGCGCTGTTCGGCGGCCTCGCCATCGCCGGTGCCATCTACCTGGCCGTGGCGTTCACGGCGTCGATGCTGGTCGAGACGGACGTCCTGGTCGGCTCGACGGGGCCGCTGCTCGAGGTGGTGAAGGTCGCCGGGCTGGTCTTCCCCGCCTGGCTGTTCGCGCTGATCGCCCTGCTCGCGGTGATGAACACCGCCCTGATCAACATGATGATGGCCTCGCGGCTGGTGTACGGGATGGCTCGGGAGCGGATCATCCCGGCGCTGTTCGGGCGGGTGCAGGCCCGCCGCCGGACCCCGGTGGTGGCGATCGCGTTCACCGTGGTGCTCGCGCTGACCCTCACCGCGACCGGGGACCTCGGGGACCTCGCGGACACCACCGTGCTGCTCCTGCTGCTGGTGTTCGCGGTGGTGAACGTGGCGGTCCTGGTGCTGCGGCGGCGACCGGCTTCCGAGGACGGCGACGGCGACGGGCCCGAGCGCGTCGAGGGTGACTCCGCGCGGTCGTTCCGGGCGCCGACCTGGGCGCCGGTGGTCGGTGCCGTGGTGTCGCTGGTGCTGGCCTCCCCGCTGACCGGGCGGGAGGGGTCGGTGTACCTGCGGGCCGCGGTGCTGCTGGCGATCGGCGTCGTGCTGTATGTGGTGAACCGGCTGGTCGTCGGGAGGGTGGACGCGGACGACGCGGCGCTGGCAGGCTGACGGGGCATGTCCGACGAGACGTTCCTCGACCACGTCGCCGACACCCTGGCGGCCCTGCCCGGGGTCGAGGCGGTGTCCCTGGGCGGTTCCCGCGCGCACGGCACCCAGCGGCCGGACAGCGACTGGGACCTCGCCGTGTACTACCGGGGTCCGTTCGACCCGCAGCACCTCCGGGACGTCGGCTGGGACGGCCACGTGTTCGAGGTCGGGGGCTGGGGCGGCGGCGTGTTCAACGGCGGGGCGTGGCTGACCGTCGAGGGCCGGCGCGTCGACGTGCACTACCGCGACCTCGCCGTCGTGGAGCACGAGGTCGACCGCGCCGAGCGGGGCGAGTTCGACATCGAGCCGCTGCTGTTCCACCTCGCCGGGTTCCCGACGTACGTCGTCGTCGCCGAGCTCGCCGGGCACCGGGTGCTGCACGGCACGCTCCCCCGCCCCGGCTTCCCCGCCGCGCTGCGCCGGACCGCGCCGGAGGTGTGGGGCGCACGGGCCGACTTCACGCTCGACGGCGCGGAGCAGCACGCGCGGGCCGGGCGCGTGGCGCAGTGCGCGGGGCTGGTCGCGGTGGCGGTGACGCAGCGGGCGCACGCGCTGCTCGCCGCGCGCGGCGAGTGGGCGACGAACGAGAAGCGGCTGCTGGACCGGGCGGGGCTGCGGGCGGTCGACGACGTGGTCCTGGGGATGACGGCGGAGCCGGCAGGGCTGCTGGCGGCGGTGGCGGCGGCGCGGGAGCTCGGCGGGAGCTGACGGCACCTGGACACCCTCGGTACGATCGACGGTATGAGTCGGAGTGAGCGGGTCACTGTGACGGTCCCGGTGCCGGACCTCGACTTCCTGAAGGAGTACGAACGCGCCCACGGCCTCCGCTCCCGCTCAGCCGCCTTCCACGCAGCCATCGCCGCCCTTCGCGAGAAGGAGCTCGAGAGCCAGTACCTCGAGGCCGACGAGCAGTGGTACGGCTCTGACGACGCGGCGGCCTGGGACCTGACATCGGGAGACGGGCTCGGGGGCGACGCATGAGGCGTGGCGAGATCTGGACCGTCGACTTCCATCCGGTGGTGGGCGCCGAGGCGGACAAGCGCACCCGGCCGGCCGTCATCGTCTCGGGCGACGGACGCAACAAGGCGTCCGAGCGCACGGGGCGCGGGGTGGTCACCGTCGTGCCGCTGACGTCGAACACCGCACGGGTCCTGGCGTTCCAGGTGCTCGTCCCCGCCGAACGGCGCAACGGCCTCGCCGCCGACTCCAAGGCGCAGGCCGAGCAGATCCGCGCGGTCGACGTGTCGCGGTTCGGCCAACGGCTCGGCTCCCTGACCCCGGAGCAGGTCGCCGCCCTGGACGAGGCGCTCCTCGTCCACCTCGCGCTGTAGACCCCTCCCACCCGGGCGGGCCACGGGCGTACGGTCCGGGGATGACGACGCCGAAGGTGCCCAAGGACGTGTACGAGGCCGAGCTGTTCCGCCTGCAGTCCGAGCTCGTGACCCTGCAGGAGTGGGTGCGCGCGACCGGCGCCCGGGTCGCCGTGGTCTTCGAGGGCCGCGACGCGGCCGGCAAGGGCGGCACGATCAAGCGGATCTCCGAGTACCTGAGCCCTCGCGTCGCGCGCATCGCGGCGCTGCCGGCTCCCACGGAGCGCGAGCGCACCGAGTGGTACTTCCAGCGGTACGCCGCGCACCTGCCCGCGGGCGGGGAGATCGTGCTGTTCGACCGGTCCTGGTACAACCGCGCGGGCGTCGAGAAGGTCATGGGGTTCTGCACCGCCGAGGAGCACGCGCGGTTCCTGCACCAGGCCCCCGTGTTCGAGCGGATGCTCATCGACGACGGCGTCCTGCTGCGCAAGTACTGGTTCTCGGTGTCCGACAAGGAGCAGCTGCGGCGGTTCCGGTCGCGGCTCGACGACCCGGTGCGGCGGTGGAAGCTGAGCCCGATGGACCTGGAGTCGATCGCGCGCTGGGAGGACTACTCGCGCGCGAAGGACGAGATGTTCGCGCACACCGACACCCCGGACAGCCCCTGGTACGTCGTGGAGTCCGACATCAAGCGGAACGCGCGGCTGAACATGATCGCGCACCTGCTGTCGACCATCCCGTACCGCGAGGTGAAGCACCCGAGGGTGAAGCTGCCGAAGCGGCCGCCCGCGGGCGCCGACTACGAGCGGCCGCCGCGCGAGCTGTTCACCCAGGTCCCGGACCACGCGGCGCGGCTGGCGGGCGACCCGGAGGCGGACGCCTGACCATCGGGGTCGCCCGCGCCCCGCGTCACGGGACGGCGAGCCCCTCGATCGCCGTGCGGTCGACTGCGCCGGTCTTGCGCTTGATGTTGCGCAGGTGGCTCTCCACGGTGCGCCGGCTGAGGAACAGCTCCTCGGCGATCGCCGTGTTCGACAGCCCGCGGGCGACGAGCTCGACGATCTGCACCTCCCGGGCGGAGAGCCGCGGGGCCAGCACGGGCGCGGCGCCGACGCGCCCGCCCAGCGCGCGCGCCTCCGCCCAGGCCAGCGCCGCCTCCTCGGGCAGCCCGTCGAGCTGGAACAGGCTCGCGGCGTCGGCGTACGCCCGCGCGGCCCCGCCCACCGCGGTGAGGCGACGCAGCCGGTCCGCGACGGTCACGAGCCGGCGGGGGTCCTCGTCGTGCATGGCCTGCTTCGCGGTGAGGTACGCCGGGAACAGCGGCCCGCCGATCCGCTCCGCCGTCTCCGCGAACGCGGCGGCGCGCGCGGGGTCGTAGCGCAGCACGATCCGGTTCATCTCGGTGGTGTTCGCGGCGAACACGTGCCCGCGCGCCCGGTGATCCTCGGCGATGACGTCGAGCACCTGCGCGGCGGCGTCGAGGGCCCCGTCGGCGTAGAGCCGCAGCGCGGACGCCCAGGCCTCCGAGCAGAACGGCAGCGCCCCGCCCCCCGGCGTGCGCGGGATCAGGCCCACCGCGGCCGCGCCGACCACCGGCTTCTCCGTGTAGAGCGCCGCCGAGGCCAGCAGCACCCGGGCCGTGCGGTCGACGGGCAGGAGCAGACCGTGGCTCGAGGCGCCGGAGCCGAGCAGGTCGAACATGTGCTGCCGGACGGCCTCCATGTCGAGCGCGGCCCCTGAGCACAGCGCGGCGACCACGCTGCCCGCGGCGTAGGCGGAGCTGTCGTCGTCCGCCGCGGCCCGGTCCAGGACGCCGCGCGCATGCGCGAGCCCCTCCTCGAACTGCCCGTCGCCGAACAGGGCGAGCCCACGGACCAGCTCGGCGCTGCCGCGCAGGAGCTCCGGCCAGCGGTCGTACCCGGGCGCCAGGAGGTCGAGCGCGTCCGTGTGCCGCCCGCGCAGCACCGACCACGCCGCATACGCCACCCGCGCGGTGCGGGAGAGGTCGTCGTCCCCGGCGATGCGGCGCAGCAGCAGGCGCCCCGCCTCAGGATCGACCCCGCCGACCTCGCTGCGCAGCAGGACCGCGAGGCTGGACACCGCGCCGTGCATCGGGGCGTGGCCGGGCAGCGCCTGCTCGAAGCGGTGGACCACCTGGTCCGGGGGCTGTCCTGCGGCGAGCGCCCACCGCGCGCCGTACCACGCGACGGCGACCGCGGCGAAGGTGTCGCCGCCGGCGGCCAGGTCCGTGCCGTCGAGCACCGCGGAGACCACGCCGCGGGGGCACGGGCCGGCGAGCGCGAGGCGCAGCACGGCAGCGGCACTCGCCACGCAGCGGTCCACCTGCCAGGCACGGAACGCCGTGCTGAGGGTCTCCCGGTGCCGGCGCAGCAGGACGTGCGCGAGCAGACCCGAGGTGCGGTCCGGCGTCGTCCCGGTACCCACGAGTGCGGCGAGGCGGTCGCGGCGGCTCGGGGGGCAGCTCGCCTCGAGGTGGTCGGCCAGGCCCGGCGGGTGCACGAGGACGGCGTCCGTCCCGCGCGCGCGGACCGTCCGCACCAGACCCAGGTCCTCCAGCTCGTCGAGCGCGGCCGTGGTCAGCAACCGCTCCGCGGTCCCGCGCGGCACCGGTCCCGACACCGCCAGCGCCTCCGCCGACTGGCGCGCCTCCGCGGGCAGGCCGTCGACCTCGACCTCGAACACCGTCCCCTCCGCGCGAGCACCCGGCTCCGCCGCCACCCACAAGCCGTCGACCTGCTCCAGCCGACCGCCGGCGATCGACGACTCGAGGACGGCCACCGCCGCCCCCGGCAGGCCGCCGGAGTCCGTGTGGACGCGCGCGGTCACCGCCGGCGACAGGTCTGGCCCGAACCGGTCCGCCAGCACCTCGTGCAGGTCCTCGACCGCGACCGGTCCGAGGGCCACCCGCACGAGCGGCTGGCACCGGTCCGCGAGCCAGGAACCGCCACGGCCGGGCTTCCGCGACGCGCAGACGGCACCGAGGAGCACCACCCCGCACCGCGCGTGCAGCAGACCCAGGACAGCGCGCGACCGCCGGTCGAGCAGGTCGGCGTCGTCGACGACGACCACGGACTCGCCACCCTCCAGCAGGTCCGCGAGCACCCGGTGCAGCCGGGGCAGCGTGTCGGCGGCGCCCATGGTCCCGGCGAGCACCCGCGGCGGGAGGCCCAGCCGCAGCGCCTCGAGGTCGGGGAGGTCGGCGTCGCCACCCACCCGCAGCACCGTGCGCCCCAGCCCCTCGAGCGTGCTCGCGGCCTCCTCGACCAGCATGCTCCGGCCCGATCTCCGCGGTCCGACGACCTCGACGCTGGTCCCGCGCAGCGCCGTGGCGACGACGCGGCGCAGCTCCTCGTCACGGGCGCGGAGGGTGCCGCGTGCCGGACACGGGCGCCCGACGTCGATCACGGACGCGCGCGACGGGCGTCGCGGGCGAGCGCCGCCCCGGCAACCAGCAGGACGGCCGCGGCACCGACGAGGGCGGCCCCCGGGCCCGTGAGGGCGAGTCCGCGTCCGGCCCCGCCTGCGCGAGGCTGCGTCGCCTCGGCCCCCGTCCGCACGTAGCTCACGGAGAACGTCGCCCGGACCGCTGCGTCCGCGCCGGCACCGAGCGCCGCGACGACAGGGACGGGGTCGCGGAGGGACACCCGCACCGGGATGCGGGTGAGCGAGCCTCCTTCGGCGGACGGCTCCGAGCCGACGGCGTCGGCGTAGCTCCGGGTGTCGGAGAGCGTCCCGGCGTCGTACCAGCGCACGTCCCCGCCCGGCAGCACCCGCCCGTACTCGACGACGAGCGACCGGGCGAGCGCCGGGACGTCCGGACCCTCGACCTCGAGGACGCCGTCGTACGCGACCGCCGACGTCGCGACCAGGACCCACTCGCCGGAGACGGCGCCGGGCGCTGCGAGGTCGAAGGTGTGCACCAGCGGCTCACCGGTCACCTGCAGCCCTTCGCCCGGCGCGGCGTGCGCGGGTGCCGTCCCGCCGAGCACCAGCCCGGCCGCCAGCACGAGGCCGGCCCGTCGTCCCCGGGAGCGCTCGGCCCTCATCACCCTCACCACGTCCCGTCCTCGCCGAATGTGCCCGGCGACGCGCACCCCTCGAGGAGCCGGTGCCCCCCGTCCAGGCCGTGCTGCGCCAGGTACAGCTGCACCACCGCGTCCGGGATCCTCCCGCGCCCGGCGACGCGCAGCCCTGCCCGGCGGGCCCATGCCCGCACGTCCGAAGCCGCGGGGCGAGACCCGGCCGGCCAGCGCGAGCCCTCTCGGCCGGTCCCGCCACCCCGCCGCCCGCGCGCGAGCTCCCGCTCCCGGCGCCACCAGCCGAGCAGCTCGTCGAGCGAGTCCCCGACCGCTGCCAGGTCGGGGGCGTCGCGGCCGACCTGCGCGGCCAGCACGCGCACCGCCGCCGTGGGGAGCGGCGGACGACGGCGCGACCCCGGAGACGTCCGGGGACGCCCGCGGGCCGTGCCGGTGCCGTCGCTCACCAGGCGTCCCGACCCGGCAGCGCGTCGACCAGCACGACGCGCGGGGTGACGCGGACGTGCACCGACGGCAGGCGCACCACGGTCAGCCGCGCGGTCCCCGAGACCACACCGGCCGGGCTCGCCTCGTTCGACACCACCGCGCGGAACCGCCGCCCCCCGTCGGCCCACCGCGCCACCGGCACCACGTACTCCCACGACCCCGCCGACTCACCCGGCGCATCCACCCACGACACCCCGTCGTCCGACTGCTGCCACCGCACCGCCAGACCACCCTCGGACGCCGACGACACCGACGCCGCCACCCGGAACCGCGCCGCAGCACCCTCCACCACCGACACGTCCACCGGGTCCTCGGTGATCACCACCCGACCCACCACCGTCAACCGCCCCACCTCGGACGTCACCGTGCCCGCCGCGTTCGACACCACCACCCGCACCCGCAACCCGTCGTTCGCCGCCGACGACGCCACCGAGTAGCTCCCGCTCGCAAGAGACGACGCCGAACCCCTCGTCTGCCACGACGCACCCCCGTCGACACTCACCTCCCACTGCGCCGACAGGTCCTCACCCACCGCCGCGTACCGGAACACGACCGAACCTGAGCCCACCGCCACCGTCACGTCCTGCGGGTGCTCCGTCACCACCGGCGCCGGCGCCGACCGCTCCTCCACCGTCAACCGCGCGGCGTCCGACCAGACCGACCCCGCCTCGTTGGCGAACTGCACCCGGTACCACCACCCGTCCATCTCGCGGTACGTGGGATCGACGACCAGCGGCGCCTCCCCGCCGTCGGACACCGGCAGCCACGTCACCCCGCCGTCCGGCGAGTACTGCCAGCGCACCGAGGTCGGTGCCTCCGTGCCCCCGTACGCGCCGGTGAACGACACCGACTCCCCCTCGGTCACGCTGCGATCCGCGGGATGCACCGTCACCACCGGCAACGCCGCGCTCACCGTCAGCCGCGCGGTCCCCGAGACCACACCGGCCGGGCTCGCCTCGTTCGACACCACCGCACGGAACCGCCGCCCCCCGTCGGCCCACCGCGCCACCGGCACCACGTACTCCCACGACCCCGCCGACTCACCCGGCGCATCCACCCACGACACCCCGTCGTCCGACTGCTGCCACCGCACCGCCAGACCACCCTCGGACGCCGACGACACCGACGCCGCCACCCGGAACCGCGCCGCAGCACCCTCCACCACCGACACGTCCACCGGGTCCTCGGTGATCACCACCCGACCCACCACCGTCAACCGCCCCACCTCGGACGTCACCGTGCCCGCCGCGTTCGACACCACCACCCGGAACAGCCGCCCGTCGTTCGCCGCCGTCGCCTGCACCGAGTAGCCGCCGCTCGTCGAGGACCCGGTGGTCACCAGCGTCCACGACCCACCCCCGTCGGAGCTCGTCTCCCACCGCACCGACAGGCCCTCACCCACCGCCGCGTACCGGAACGCGACCGCACCTGAGCCCACCGCCACCGTCACGTCCTGCGGGTGCTCGGTGATCAGCGGCGCCGTCTGCACCGTCACGGTCGCGGGGTCCGACGCGACCCCGGCCGTGCTGGTCTGGTTCGACACCAGCGCGCGGTACCGCCGCCCGCTCTCCGCCGCCGACAGCGCGGGGGTCGTGTACGCCCACTGCCGCGCCGACGCCCCGGGCGCATCGGACCAGGTCGCCCCCCGGTCGTCCGACTGCTGCCACTGCACGGCCAGGTCGCCCTCGGCGCCCGAGGACACCGTCGCCGCCGCCCGCAACGTCGCCGTCGCACCCTGGGCCACCGTCACGTCCGCCGGGTGGTCGGTGATCCGCACAGCGCCGACGACCGACAACGTCGCCGGCTCCGACGTCACGCTGCCGACCGCGTTCGACACCACCGCACGGTACCGGTACCCGTTCAGCACGGTGCTCTGCGCAGCGGACACCGACAGCGTCCAGTCCGCGCCACCCGTGCTCGCGCTCACGTCGACCCACCCCGCCGTCGGCCCCGGCGCCCGCTGCCACTGCACCGACAGGTCCGAGCCCGTCGCCACGACGGTGAACGACGCCGACCCCGCCATCGGCATCGTCACGTCCTGCGGATGCGTCGCGATCACCGGCGGCGTCAGCACCCGCACGATCGCGGGGTCCGAGACGACGAAGGCCGTGCTGCTCTGATTCCACGCCAGCGCGCGGTACCGCCGTCCGTCCTCCGCCGTCGACAGCACCGGGGTCGTGAACGTCCACTCCCCCGCCTCCCGCGCCGCGGTCCCCGGCGCGTCCGACCAGGTCGCGCCCCGGTCGTCGGACTGCTGCCACCGCACCGCCAGGTTGCCCTCGACCCCCGACTCCATCGCCGTCGCCGCCCGGAACGTCGCGGTCGCCCCCTCGGCCACCGTCAGATCAGCCGGGTGCTGGGTGAACCGGGCGGTACCGATGATCGACAAGGTCGCCGGCTCGGAGGTCACGCTGCCGGCCGCGTTCGACACCACCGCACGGTACCGATACCCGTTCAGCGTGGCGGCGTTCTGCCCGGCGGAGATCGACAGCGTCCAGCTCCGCCCGCCGACGCCCGCGCTCACGTCGCTCCACGCCGCCGTCGGCCCCGGCGCCTGTTGCCACTGCACCGACAGGTCCGACCCCGTCGCCGCGACGGTGAACGACGCCGTCTCCCGCAGGGGGATCGTCACGTCCTGCGGGTGCTCCGTGATCACCGGCGCCGTCAGCACCGTCACGGTCGCGGGGTCCGACGCGACCCCGGCCGTGCTGGTCTGGTTCGACACCAGCGCGCGGTACCGCCGCCCGCTCTCCGCCGCCGACAGCGCGGGGGTCGTGTAGGCCCACTGCCGCGCCGACGCCCCGGGCGCATCGGACCAGGTCGCCCCCCGGTCGTCCGACTGCTGCCAGCGCACCGCCAGGTCGCCCTCGACCCCCGAGGACACCGTCGCCGCCGCCCGCAACGTCGCCGTCGCACCCGGGGCCACCGTCACATCAGCCGGGTGCTCGGTGATCCGCACAGCGCCGATGATCGACAAGGTCGCCGGCTCCGACGTCACGCTGCCGGCCGCGTTCGACACCACCGCACGGTACCGGTACCCGTGCACTGCGGTGCTCTGCCCGACGGACACCGACAACGTCCAGGCCCTGCCGCCCGCGCTCGCGCTCACGTCGCTCCACGCCGCCGTCGGGGACGACGACCGCTGCCACTGCACCGACACGTCCGACCCCGTCGCCGCGACGGTGAACGACGCCGACTGCCCCATCGGGATCGTCACGTCCCGCGGGTGCGTCGTGACCACCGGCGCCGTCAGCGCGGACCGCACGGTGAGCCTCGCCGCGTTGGTGAGGACCGATCCCGACGCGTTGCTGAACCGCGCGCGGTACCGTGCGCCGTCCATGCTCGCGGCGGCTGCGCCCAGGGACAGGGTGGTGGCGGTGCCCCCGGGGACGTCGCCCCAGGTCGTCCCCTGGTCCGTCGAGACCTGCCACTGCGTGCTCACCGCCGATGCGGTACCGCCGTACGAGGCGGAGAAGGTCACCGGAACCCCGACGTCCACGGTGCGGTCGGTCGGGTGCCCGGTCACCGTCGGCACTGCCGGCGCGACCCGAAGCACCGACGGGTCCAGGTCGATCACGTTGAAGAACACCCGGACCCGGAGCCGGTACTGGTAGCCGTCCATCGCGAGGGTGACGCCGGGGACCGTGAGCATCCGCTCGGTGGTCTGCCCGTCCACGAACGCCCAGGTCGACCCCCCGTCCGTCGAGCGCTGCCACGCCGTCTCCTCGGCGAGGCCTCCCCAGGTGTCGGAGATGTACTGCCGCAAGTCGATGGTGAGCGTGCCGCCCTCGATCACGGTGTAGGTCGGCGCCGGCTGACGGGACGCGTCGCCGGCCGCCGACGGGACCACCGGCGCGGCGCGGTCCGGCGGGGCCGCGAGCGCCGCGCCGGGCGCCCCCAGCAGCAGCACCAGCACGAGCACGACGGCGGTGCGCAGGGTGGTCGCGCGCATCATCTCAGCCCACCTCCGACCGCGCGGGGCGCATGGCGTGCGCGCCGCGCCGGGGACGTCGGGCGGGCACCAGCAGCAGGCCCAGCACGGCCACGCCCAGGACCACCCGGCCGGTCAGCGTCAGCGACCAGGACAGCGCCGCACCCGCCCACCCGGTGAGTGCCGCCCGCGGCGCGCCGACGACCGCGTCCTGCGTCACCGGGCGCGGGTCCCGGTCCGCGTTCGCATCGCCCTGCAGCCACGCACCGCCGTCGGTGACCTCGACCACGCGGTGCACGTAGCTCGTGCCGCCGCCGGCCAGCTCGACCACGACGGGCCGGCCGACCCGGGCGAGCTCGTCACCGGTCGGCCGTTGCACCACGAGGACGTCGCCCGCCTCGTAGGTCGGCGACATCGACCCGCTCGTCACCGTCAGCAGCATGTCGCCGCTCGCCCACGTCCAGGCGAGCGGGACGACCAGCACCGCGGCGAGCAGCACGGCGACGGCACGGGCGACGAGGCGGACCATCGGACTCCCTCACGGATGGGACACGGCGGGTGGATCAGGGCACGGGGCCGCCCGGGCGGCGCACACACGGCGCACCGCCCGGGCGGGACGCTCAGGGCGTCGTCTGCAGCGGGTCGAGGTAGCTGACGACGAAGTCCGCGGTGACCCGCAGCTCGTCGCCCTCGTCGCCCGCGTCCACCAGGTCGGCGGGGTCGACGAGCGTCAGACGCACCGGGACCGTCACCGACGCGTCGCCGGCGACCTCGTCGATGCCGAGCACGTCGGCGAACGTCGCGGGGGCGGCGAGGGTGCCTGCCGACCGCCACGCCGTCACGGCTCCGCCGGCGTCCGTGACGCCGTAGTCCACGGAGATGGCGGCGGCGAGCTCGGCCGACACGTCGTTGCGCACCTCGAACGCGGCGTCGAACGTCGCCGCCCGCGGGCCCTCGTTGGCCAGGGTCCAGGTGGCCTGCACCCGGTCGTTGAGCACGGTCGTGTCGAACGTCTTGTCGATCGGGTCGCCCGTGACGACGAGCCGCGCGCCGTCCGGCCGGTCCGTGTCGGACGGGACGGCCGCGCGGAACTCGTTCCCCGTGATGCTGGTGTACAAGGTGCTGAGGGCGCCGGTGCCGGCCATCGCCGCCACCAGGACGGCCGCGCCGCCCGCCACCCACGCCCGCCGACGCGCCGAACCCTGCCGGTGCTGTGCGCTCATGTGTCTGTCTCCCGATCCACTCGTCGTCCGGCGCCCGCCCACCCCGGGGAGCGCAGCCGCCGGCCGGCCCCCGGCGTGGACCGGCGAGGTGTGCTCACAGGCTGCTGTCCCGGAGCGCGCGCCCATCCCCGGCGGCCTGCGGTTCCGTGACCCGGCCCGGCCCGGTGCGGGTCCGCGTACCCGGATCGCGCGTCCCACCGGGGCCGCGCTTAGGACCAACGTCCTGACCCGGTGCGCGGGCGCGGCCGAGCGGCTCCCGCGCGCGCCCGCGACGTGGAGTACCGTCCCCGGCGATGACCACGACCGCCGCCTCCCCGCCCGTGATCGCCGTCGACGACCCGCGCTCCCCCGACGTGCGTGCGCTGCTGACCCGGCACCTGGAGCTCATGCACGCGCAGAGCGACCCGGAGGACGTGCACGCCCTCGACGTGGCCGCGCTCACCGCCCCGCACATCACGTTCGTCAGCGCCCGCGACGGCGACGGCGGCGTCCTGCTCGGCGTCGGGGCGCTCGCCGAGATCGAGCCGGGGCACGGCGAGATCAAGTCGATGCACACGGCCGAGGCGGCCCGGCGCCGCGGGATCGCTGGGTCGCTGCTCGCGCACCTCGTCGCCCTCGCCGTGGACCGCGGGTACGCCCGGGTCAGCCTCGAGACCGGCAGCGACGAGCACTTCGCGGCGGCGCGGGCGCTGTACGCCCGGGCGGGCTTCGTCGAGTGCCCGCCGTTCGCGGCCTACGCGCCGAGCCCGGCGTCCACCTTCCTGACGCTGGACCTCACCACCCGAATGCGCTGATTCGTCCCGTTTGAGTGGCGTGGAGCCCGGGCGCCACCTACCGTCGAGGGCGGCCCAGACCCGTCACCGACCATGGAGGACACCGTGGTGCACCCCGCCGACGAGGCAGCCGCCCGGCCCCAGGAGGACGCGGGCATCGTCTCGTCCCGCCCGCCGGAGCGGTTCCGGCCCGTGCGCTCGTGGAGCCTCGACTCGGTGACCGACCTCTCCCGCGTGCGCAACGAGCTGCTCGCGGAGATCACCGCGCCGCACGCCGCTCCGCAGGACGCGCTCGGGCGCGTGCCGGAGAACATGGTGCTCGTCGCCTCCGAGCTCGCCACCAACGCGCTCCAGCACGGGCTGCCGCCCACGGTGCTGTCCCTGCTCGTGGACGCGGACGACTACCTCCTGGACGTCTGCGACACCGACCTGGAGACCACGCCGGTGATCGCCGGCGTGCGCCCCTCCGGCGCGGGCGGCTTCGGCCTGCTGATCGCGCACCGGCTGTCGCAGGAGGTCGGCTGGTACACCACCGACTCGACCAAGCACGTCTGGGCGGTCTTCCCCGCGCAGCGCTGACGCCCGGCGCTCAGGGCGGCTACTTCAGCCCCGAGCGCACGAACGCGTCCACGACGTACCGCTGCAGGAACAGGTAGATCAGCAGGATCGGCACGCACGCCAGGCCCGAGGCAGCCATGACGGCGCCCCAGTTGTTCCCCTCGGCGCCCAGGAAGCTCCGGATGCCGACCTGGACCAGCTGATCCGTCGACCGCAGCACCAGGGACGGCCACAGGTACTCGTTCCACGCCGAGATGAAGAGCATGATCGACAGCGCCGCGAGCGCCGGCCGCATGTTCGGCACCACCACCCGCCAGAGCGTGCCCCACGACGACCGGCCGTCCATCTGCGCGGCGTCCAGCAGGTCGGACGGGAACGCCTGCATGTGCTGCCGCATCAGCATGACCGCGAACGCCGAGCACAGGTTCGGCACCACCACGCCCGCGACGGTGTCGAGCAGCCCGAGCTGCGACACCAGCAGGTAGTTCGGGATCATCGTGACCTGGAACGGCACCAGCCAGGACCCCACGAACAGCAGGAACAGCAGCTTGCGGCCGGGGAACGACCACCGGGCGAACCCGTAGGCCGCGAGGATCGCGACGAGCAGCTGCGCGACGGCCAGCACCAGCGACATGCCGAACGTGTTGAGCAGCATCGACCCCAGCGGGATGGCGTCCCAGACGTACCGGAGGTTGTCCAGGCTGATCGGCCAGACCACCGGGTTCTGGGACAGGGCGTCGTCGGGCGCGCGCAGCGCCGTGGCGAACATCCAGTAGACCGGGAACACGCTGACCAGCGCGAGCACGGCGAGCAGCAGGTGCGCGCCCGACAGTCCCGCGAGGCGGGCGATCCCGCGGGGCCGGTCGGATCCGCGCTGCGCGGGCGCGGGCACTGCCGCGGGCGGGGCGGCGGCGGGCCCGGGGGCCACGCGGCCCGCGGGCGCGGGCAGGACGACGAATGCCATGACGGTCGGCGCTCCCTCAGTTGTCGTAGAAGCTCAGGCGCTCGGACAGCTCGACGAACACGGCCGCGACGATGCCGAACCCGACGAAGAAGATCGTCCCGGCGGCGGCCGACAGGCCGGCGTCGAAGTTCCGGAACCCGAACTGGTAGAGCAGGTAGTAGATGTTCGTGGAGGCCGTGCCGGGCCCGCCCTGCGTGAGGATGTCGATGACCGGGTACGTCCACTGCGCCGACAGCAGGATCGTCATGAGCCCCAGGAACACGAGCGTGGGCGACAGCAGCGGCAGCGTGATCCGCCAGGTGATCGTGCCCGCGCCGGCGCCGTCCATGGACGCGGCCGACGCGTAGTCGGGGTTGATGCCGGCGAGGCCGGCCGACACGACGAGCACGCCGAACCCGAGCATCTGCCAGCCGACGATGACGATGACCGCCCAGATGACCGTCGACGGGTCGCGGAACACGTTGCCGATCTCGATGCCGGCTGAGCGCAGCGTCTCGGTGAGCGCTCCGCCCTCCTCCGCGAACAGCCACCGCCACACGGCGCTCGTCGCGACCGGGGTGATGAGGTACGGGACGAAGATCAGCGCCTGGTAGACGGTCCGGGCCCGGCCGGTGACCCGGCGTGCCACCAGGGCGAACACCAGCGGGAACACGACCGAGAACACCAGGAACGCACCCGTGTAGAGCAGCGTGTTCCGCAGCGCGTCGTGCAGCTCGGGCAGCGCCAGGCCGTCGGCGTAGTTCTGCGCGCCGACGAACGTCATCGGCGAGGTGGGGACCAGGTTCCAGTCGTAGACGGACAGCCGGAAGGTCTCGACGAGCGGCTTGTAGACCCACACCACCAGCAGCACGACGGCCGGCAGCAGGTACAGGTACGGCACCAGCCGCCGGGCGGCCCGCCGACCGGCGGAGGAAGCAGCGAGGACGGGACCCGCCGCCTCCTCCGCCGGAGCAGCCGACCCGGCCGCGGCCGGGGGGTCGAGGGTGACGAACACGGTCGGTCAGTCCTCCACCGACGCGGCGACGGCGGCGAGCTGCTGCTCCTCGGACATCGCGAGGAACGCGTCGAGCTGCTCGGCCGACATCTCGTAGACCGTCGGGAACCGGCCGATCGGCACCACCGAGTGCACGACGCGGTCGCCGTAGACGTGCACCAGGTTGTACGCCTGCGCGCCGTCCTGGCCGCGGGCCGCGGGGTACCGCACCTGCAGGTCCTGCGTGTAGCAGGTGGCCGACGCGACCGACACCGGCACCCCGGCGAACGTCGAGCTGGTCGAGTAGTGCAGGTGGCCGCCGAGCACGCCGCGGACGTCGGTGCCGCGGACGACCTCGGCCAGCCGCTCCTGGTCGCGCAGCTCCACCAGCGCGATCAGCCCGAGCGGGCTCGGCACGGGCGGGTGGTGCAGCGCGAGCAGCGTGCCGTGCGGCGCCGGGGTGGCGAGCACGTCGCGCAGCCAGTCGAGCTGCTCGTCGTCGATCGCGCCGTAGTGCTGGCCGGGGACGGTCGAGTCGAGCACGACGATCCGCAGTCCGTTGACGTCGTGCACCCGGTCCACCGACGCGGTGCCGTCCTGGTCGAGCAGCCCGGCGCGGAAGGCGCCGCGCTCGTCGTGGTTGCCCATGACCCAGATGACCTCGGCGCCGACGGCGGCCGCGGCCGGCTCGACCATGGCCCGGAGCCGGGCGTAGGCGTCGGGCCGGCCGGTGTCCGCCAGGTCCCCGGTGAACACGATCGCCTCGGGGCGGGCGCCCGACCTCGCCAGGCCCTCGAGCATGAGCGCGAGGTTCGCGTCCGAGTCGATGACCTCGTGCAGCCTCTCGCCGTCGGCGACGAAGTGCGTGTCGCTGATGTGCAGGATCGTGTGGTCGGGCAGGCCGTGCTGGCTGTGCAGCGCGCTCATCGGGGGTCCTCCGTCGGGGTCGGGATGGTGCCGGGGGCCGCGTCCGCGGGCGCTGCGACGGGCTCGACCAGCCGGGCGCGGAGTGCCGCCAGGTCGTCGTCCGTCAGCCCGTGGGCCGCGAGGTAGGCCGCCGCGGAGCCGTGCTCCGCCTCGACCCGGGTGAGCAGGGCGGTCAGCACCGGGGCGGGGCTGGCCGTGACGATCTCGACGACGCCGGGCGGCAGCTCGCCGGCCGTGCCGAGGGAGGACGCCGCCGCCAGCGCCTCCCGCGCCCAGTCGCCGGCCAGGTGCTCGGCGCTGCGGGCGTAGTCCGCGGCGACCACCTCGACCGGGACGCCGACCGCCCGCAGGGCGAGCGCGACGACCAGGCCGGTGCGGTCCTTGCCGGCCGTGCAGTGCACGATCGACGCGCCCTCGCCGGCCCGGGCCAGGGCGGCCACCGCGCGGGTCAGGGCGTCCCCGCGGCCGTCCACCATGGCGTCGTACAGGGTGGCCAGGTCGATCCGGCCGGTGAGCAGCGCCGCAGGTGCGGCGTCCGCGAACACCGGCAGGTGTGCGACCTCGACGTCCAGGCCGTCGAGCCGGCTCGGCGCGGCCAGCAGCTCGCGCTCGTCCCGCAGGTCGACCACGAGCCGGACGCCGCGGCCGGCCAGCGCCGCGAGGTCGCCCGCGGTCAGCCGGTGCAGCGCGTCCGAGCGGAGCAGCGCGCCCCACCGGGTGCGGCCGACGACCGCACCGTCCGCGTCGAGCACCGGGTAGCCGCCCGTGTCCCGCAGGTTGTGCGTGCCCTCGAGCGCGATCAGGCGCTCGGTGCCGGGCAGCGACTCGGTGGCGCTCACTCGGCGATCAGCCCCTGCGCGCGCTCCTGGGCGTCGGCCATCGTCGCGGCCGGGTCCTCGCCGTAGAACACCGAGTCCTCGATCGCGGTCGCCAGCAGGTCGTCGACCTGGACGTACGAGTCGCCCGGGTAGGAGACCCACGGCTCCAGGTCGTCGAGCTGGTCGAGGTTCGGCTGCACCAGCGGGTTGGACTGCGTCCAGTCGTACAGCGCGCCGCCTTCCTCGGTGAGCGAGGTGCGCAGCGGGAGGTAGCCGATGCCGGTGGAGATCTTCTCGTACGCGTGGTCGCTCGTCATGAACTGCATGAACTCCCACGACGCCCGCTGCTTGGCCGGGTCCTGGCTGAACATGAACAGCGCCGAGCCGGAGTTGGTGGGCACCACCTGCTGGTCGCCGAACGCCGGCATCCCGGTGTTCGCCAGCGTCCAGCCGCCGGCGGCCGCAGCCGCCATGAACGTGGACTGCAGGGCCGAGGTGTTCAGCTGGAACACGGTGTCGCCGCGCGCGAACGACTCGTACTGCGCGGTCGAGTCCTCGTTCGCCAGCACGCCCGCGTCGAACAGGTCGCGGAGCTCCTGGACGGCCGCGACCGCGCCGTCCTCGCCGAACTCGATCGTGCTGCGGTCCTCGCTGAGCACCCGGCCGCCGGCCGACCGGATCATGCCCTGCATGCACCAGGAGCCGCCCTTGACGGCGCACGAGATCGACAGCGACGGCTTCCCGGTCTGCGCGGTCACCGCGGCGGCGGCCTGCTCGACGGCGTCCCACGTCGACAGGTCGACGTCGGCCGGCAGGCCCGCGGCCTCCAGCGCCGAGGCGTTGTAGAACAGCACCGGGGTCGAGAACACGTAGGGCATGCCGTAGAGCTCGCCGTCCCAGTCGCCGAGCGTCGCCGCGCGCTCGTGCATCGGGTGCTCGCCGCCGAGCGCCTCGTCGACCGCGTCCGACCCGACGAGCTGCTCGACCGGCTGGGCGCCGAGCTCGGTGACCGCGAAGTCGAGGGTGTCGAAGGTCAGCTGCGCGACGTCCGGAGGGTTGCCCGCGAGCATCTGGGTCTGCACGGAGCCGACCGTGTTGCTGCCGGCGGCGCCCGTGGTCTGGGTCGGCTGGGCCTTGACGGTGATGTTCGGGTGCTCGGCCTCGAAGTCGGCGACCAGGCCCTCGATCGTGTCCGTCCAGGCGCCGGCCTGGAGCAGGTTGTAGCTCTCGAACACGATCTCGACCTGCTGGTCCGGGTCGAGCTCCGGGATGACGTCCGAGGTGCTCGCGGCGGTCGTGGTGCCGGCGGTGGCGCAGCCGGTCAGCGCGAGCGCCGTCACGCCGGCCAGGGCCAGCGTGCGCGTGCGGGTGGAGGTGCGCATGGGGGTCTCCTGCGTTCGGGTGGGATGCGGGGGTGGGCGGTTCAGGGGCCGTCGTCAGGCGGCCGCGAGGGCCGGGTCGCCCGCGGGGGCGGTCTCCGGGTCGGCCACCCACTGCAGGCGGCGCCCGGTCTCCCGGTCGAACAGGTGGGTGTGCGCGACGGGGGCGTGCAGCCGGGCGGCCTCGCCGACCCGGACGACCACCTCGCGCGGCGCGCGGACCGCGAGGCGCGACCCCCCGCTGCGGACGTAGACGACCTGCTCGCTGCCGAGGTTCTCGACGGTGTCCACGACGCCGTCGAACGCGACGCCCGGGCGGGTGCCCGCGGGCGTCGTCGGGTCGACGAACGTGAGGTGCTCCGGGCGGACGCCCAGCACTGCGTCGAGCGGCGGCGTGGCGCCCGGCCAGAGCACCCCGCCGGCGTCGGGCGCCGACACGCGGACGGACCCGCCGTCCGACGTGAGGGTCGCGTCCAGCAGGTTCATCGCGGGGCTGCCGAGGAAGCCCGCGACGAAGACCGACGCCGGCCGGTCGTACACCTCGGCGGGGGTCCCCAGCTGCTCCAGGTCGCCGGCGTTCAGCACGGCGATCTTGGTCGCCATGGTCATCGCCTCGACCTGGTCGTGGGTCACGTAGACGAAGGTGGCGCCGAGGCGGCGGTGCAGGTCCGTCAGCTCCTGCCGGGTGGCGGTGCGGAGCTTGGCGTCCAGGTTCGACAGCGGCTCGTCCATGAGGAACGCGCGCGGTGCGCGGACCAGGGCGCGGCCGACCGCGACGCGCTGGCGCTGGCCGCCGGACAGCTGGCGGGGCTTGCGCTGCAGCAGGTGGTCGATCTCCAGGCTGGCCGCGACCTCGGCGACCCGGGTCGCGACCTCGGCGGTGGGCACCCGGCGCACCTTCAGCGGGAACGCGAGGTTCTTCGCGACCGACAGGTGCGGGTAGAGCGCGTAGCTCTGGAACACCATCGCCAGGTCGCGGCGCTTGGACGGCTCGTGCGTGATGTCGCGGCCGTCCAGCAGCACCTGGCCGCCGGTCGGCTCCAGCAGCCCCGCCAGCATCCGCAGCAGGGTCGTCTTGCCGCAGCCGCTGGGGCCCAGCAGGACCAGGAAGTCGCCGTCCTCGATGGTGAGGTCGACGCTGTTCACGGCGACGGTGCTGCCGAAGCGGCGGGCCAGGCCGCGGATCTCGATGGCGCTCATCGGTCCTCCGGGATGGAACGGGTTTCCACTCCGATGTTCCGACACGGAGCGGCGTTACATCCGCAGCATGGGCGGCCCCGGTGAACGGCGGGCGTGCAGCAGGCGAACCCTCGGCCCCCGGTGCCGGAACTCTGGCGTCGTGGTCACGGCCCGGTGGCGAGGTCGCAGGTCAGGGCGTAGCGGTGCCGTCCTCGTCGTCGTCCGCCACCAGCCCGAGGACGGCCTCGCGGGTCCGGCGACCGGCGTCGGCGGACGCGGCGGTCCGCTCGGACACCGCGGCCTGGAGCGCCGACAGCAGCAGGATCTGGGCGAGGTTCCCGGTCACGGCGCCGGTGTCCCACGACCCGTACGACGCCCCGACGACGAGGGTGTGCGCCGCGGCCCGCCCGAGCCGCGAGCGTGCGTACCCGGTGACCCCGACGACCGTCGCCCCCGCCGCGACCGCGCCGTCGACGGCGTGCAGCGTCACGGCGTTCATCCCGCTGTCGCTGACCGCGAGGCACACGTCGCCCGGCGACAGCAGCGTCCCGGTGAGCTGCTGCGTCACCGCATCCACCGGCGCCTCGCACGGCCGCCCCGACACCAGCAGCCGCAGCGCGACCATCTGCGCCGCCGGCGCCGACCCGCCGTTGCCGACCACCAGCACCCGCGGCGCCCGGGCGATCGCCTCGGCGGCCCGCTCGAACGCCTCCACGTCGAGCGAGCCGGGCGCGTCCCGCAGCTCGTCGGCCGCCTGCGCGAACAGCGCCGCGACCCGGTTCGCGGGCGGCGCGCCCGCGTCGGCGGCGTGCTCGGCGGCCGCGGCCTGCGCGGCACCGGCGTCGCGGAGCAGCAGGAGCCGCAGGTGCTGGAAGCCCTTGAACCCGAGGGTCTGGCACGCCCGGACCACGGTCGCCGACGACGTGGAGGTCCGCGCCGCCAGGTCGCCGACCGACAGCAGCGCCACCTCCTGCGGCGCCCGCACGCACTCCTCCGCGACGCGCCGCTCCCCCGGCCCCAGCGACGGCAGGATGGACGCGATCAGGGCGACCGTGCCGCCGACGGGCGGCTCGGCGGCGGGTGCGGTGGTGCTCATCGGGCATGCGTACCACGCGGGGGTGAACCACCGGGGGCGGTCGCGCGCTCTGCCGAGCGTGCCGGGGACCGCGTCGCACGCTCAGGGGCCGCACAGCGGGGACCGGAGCGGGGCACGGGATCGGGCGCGAGGGTCGTGCCCATGACCGAGCACCCCGACACCACCCGCCCGCCGGCCGAGGGGCCGCGATCCGCGGCGCCACCGGCGCCCGCAGAGGCGACGACCCCGACCACGCCCACCCGGGCCCCGGCCGCCACCGTGCCGGACGGCTACCCCGCCGCGCCGCCCGACCCGGACGCGCCGCCTGCGCCGCCTGCGCGGCGCCGGCTCGGCCGCCGCGCTGTCGCGTCGCTCATGCTCGCCGGCGTGCTGCTCGTCGGCGGCGGGGGCGGCTTCGCGATCGGCCGGGCCACCGCGCCCGACCCGACGTTCCCGACGTTCGACGGAAGCGGCCCCGGCCAGCAGATGCCCGGTGGTGGCAGCGGGGACGGCGAGATGCCGCAGCCGCCCTCGGACCTGCAGGGCAGCGGCTCCGGGAGCGGGTCCGACGAGGGCTCCGGCAGCGCCGACTCCGGCACGACCGACGACGGCTCGTCGGCGACCGGCTCGTCCGCGACGACCTGACGCCCACGCCGGTCCGGCCCCGCGGCGCCTCAGTCCGCCGTGACCTCCGCGACCCGCCCGCCCTCGACGTGCCACCGCCGGGTCAGCCGCACGCTGTCGAGCATCCGGCGGTCGTGCGTCACGAGCAGGACGGTGCCGTCGAACGACTCCAGCGCCTGCTCCAGCTGCTCGATCGCCGGCAGGTCGAGGTGGTTGGTCGGCTCGTCGAGGACCAGCAGGTTGACCCCGCGCGCCTGGAGCAGCGCGAGGGCGGCGCGGGTCCGCTCCCCGGGCGACAGCGACGACGCGGCGCGGTTCACGTGGTGGCCGCCCAGACCGAACTTCGCCAGCAGCGTCCGCACGTCGGCCGTCGTCCAGTCGGGCACCTCGCGGGAGAACGCGTCCGCGAGCGCGGCGTCGCCCTCGAACGCGGCGCGCGCCTGGTCGACCTCGCCGACCAGCACGCCCGAGCCGCGGTCGACGCGGCCCTCGTCGGGCGCGAGCCGGCCCAGGAGCAGCGCGAGGAGCGTCGTCTTGCCGGCGCCGTTCGGGCCGGTGACGGCCACGCGGTCCTGCCAGTCGAGCTGCACGTCGACCGGGCCGAGCGTGAAGTCGCCGCGGCGGGCGACCGCCGCCCGGGCGGCCGCGACGACGGCACCGGACCGGGGCGCGGCGGCGATGCTCATCTGCAGCTGCCACTCCTTGCGCGGCTCGGCGACCACGTCCAGGCGCTCCATCATCCGCTCGGTCTGCCGGGCCTTCGCCGCCTGCTTCTCCGAGGCGTCGGCGCGGAACTTGCGGCCGATCTTGTCGTTGTCGGACGCCTTGCGGCGGGCGTTCTTCACGCCCTTGTCCATCCACGCGCGCTGCATCCGGGCGCGGGCGGCGAGCGCGTCGCGGCGCGCGGCGTAGTCCTCGTAGGCCTCGCGGGCCTGGCGCCGGGCGGTCGACCGCTCCTCCAGGTAGGCGTCGTACGAGCCGCCGTAGACGGCGACCCGCTGCAGGCTGCGGTCGATCTCCACCACGGAGGTCACCGTCCGGCTGAGGAACTCGCGGTCGTGGCTGACGACCACCACCGGCGCGGTCGACCGCTCGACGAAGTCCTCCAGCAGCGCCAGCCCCTCCAGGTCCAGGTCGTTGGTCGGCTCGTCCAGGAGGTACAGGTCGTACCGGGAGAGCAGCAGGGCCGCCAGGCCGACGCGCGCGGCCTGGCCGCCCGACAGCGCGGTCATCGGCAGCTCCGGGTCGACGTCGAGGCCGAGGTCCGCCAGCACCGAGCCGGTGCGCGCCTCCAGGTCCGCGCCGCCGAGGCCCATCCAGCGCTCCAGCGCCTCGGCGAACTCGTCGTCGGCGCCGGGCTCGCCCGCGCCCAGGCGCTCCGCGGCGGCGTCCATCGCCGCCTGCGCGGGGCCGACACCGGTGCGCCGCTCCAGGTGGGCGCGCACCGACTCGTCCGGCCGGCGCTCGATCTCCTGCGCGAGGTAGCCGAGCTGCGCGGTGGGCGGGGACACCGCCACCGACCCGTCGTCCGGCGCGCGGGTGCCGGCCAGGATCCGCAGCAGCGTCGACTTGCCGGCGCCGTTCGGGCCGACCAGCCCCACGACGTCGCCCGGCGCGACGACCAGGTCGACGCCGGAGAACAGCTCGCGGTCGCCGAACGCGGCCCCCACACCCTTGGCCTGCACGGTCGCGCTCATGGGTCCATTGTCGCCGGGCCGAGCGGGGGGCTCACGCGCATTCCGCGCGCCGGAGACCTGTCGATCGTCGCGTCACCACCCGGTCGACCGGCGGGCAGCGCGACAACCGGGCGGGGACCGGGCGTCAGCGCTCCGCGGGCGTGCGCTCCGCGGGTGCCTCCAGGCGGCCCGTCCGGTGCAGCCAGCGCTCCGCGAGCAGGGTGAACATCGGCGGGACGGAGGCCGCGAGCGCCAGCAGCGTCGGCCACCAGCCCCAGCGCAGCCGCACCCCCGCGATCACCGTCAGCGCCGCGTACGCCAGGAAGACGAGCCCGTGGGCCTGCCCGAACACCTGCACGCCGACCTCGGTCGTCTTCGTGACGTACTTGAGGACCATGCCCACGAGCAGCCCGGCCCACGTCGCGGCCTCCAGGAACGCGGCGATCCGGAACGCCTGGGCGTCCGGGTTGGTCACTCGCTTCATGCGGGGCGCGCTCCTGCGGGTCGGCTGCGGCACGGGACCGCACGACAGTAACCCGCCGCGCGCCCGAGCCGCGCCGCGCGCCCCGGTCAGGGCGCCGCCACCTCGAACAGCCCGCGGGCCCCGCGCTCGGCGTCGGTCATGACGTGCGAGACGAACGGGTAGTGCCCCGCCTCGGGGAACGTGAGCTCCACGAACCCGCCCTCCGCCGGTTGCAGGGCGAGCACCTGCGCGCCACCGGTGCCGGTGCTGCCGCCGTCCCGCAGGGTCCAGTCGCCCTCCCTGAACACGGAGTCGAACTGCCCGCCGACGACGTGGAACGCGCTCGCCCGGGACGGGCCGGTGTCGAGCACCCAGACCCGCACCCGCTCGCCCGCGGTCGCCGGCAGCGGCTCGTGCCGGTACTGGTCGGCGACGCCGTTGAACACCACGAGGTCGGCGTCGCCGTCGAGGAGCTTCTGCTCATCGACGGTGCCGCCCTGCGGCCCGAGGTACAGCTCGGACTGGACCAGCACGTACTGCCGGTCGACGGCCGGCAGCCCCGGCGGCTCGATGACGACCGCGCCGGCCATGCCGTTCGCGATGTGCAGGCTCATCGGCATCGTCGAGCAGTGGTACATCCAGATCCCGGACCGGGTCGCGGTGAACGTGTACGTCAGCGTCTCCCCCGGCGCGATCGTCCGCATGACGTCGTCCGGCGCCAGCGACCCCGCGTGGAAGTCGACGGAGTGCCCGATGCTGCCGTCGTTCTCGAGCGTGACGACGAACGTGTCGCCGACCCGGCCGTGCAGCACCGGCCCGGGGGCGGTGCCGCCGAACGTCCACACCGTCTGGACGACGCCCGGCGCGACCTCCTGCTCGTGCTCCTGGACCCGGAGCGTGACGTGCCGGGTGGTGGGCCCGGTCCCGGTCAGGGGCGGCAGGACCGCGTCCCGGGCGCCGGCGGCGGTGCCCTCGTCGCCGGACAGGTCGACGTCCTGCGCGGCGGAGGGCGCACCGTCCGCAGCGGCGCCGTGCTCCGCCCCGGCGTGGCCCGTCCCGGCGGGGCCCGACGCGACCCCGGCCTGGTCGGTCCCGGCCGCCACCGTCGCACCGGTGACCACCACGTCCAGCGTCATCCCCATCAGCCGGTGCCCCGCGACCGAGCACCAGCCGTCGAGGTCCGCACCCACGACGCCCGCGTCGACGTCCGCCGACTCACCGGGACCCAGCCGCCCGGAGGTGGCCCCGTTCGCCAGCACCAGGTCGTGCACGGCCGCGTCGGCGTTGGTCACCCGGATCACCAGGCGGTCGCCCGCGGGGACCTCGACGCGGCCGGGGACGAACCGCATGTCCTGCGCCTCGACCTCGACGGTGGTCGTGCGGCCCGACACGGTGGCGGCCGCGCGGCCCGTCGACGCGGCCAGGGCGCCCTCCGAGAGCCCGGCCGCCGCGGGGTCGAGCCCGACGCCGAGCACGACCACCCCGAGCAGGGCCGCGACCGCGACACCGGCGGCGCCGCGGCGGCGCGCCCCCGCGACGGGGTCGGCCGGCCCGCCGGCGGCCTCGCGCCTCGCCGGGGCGGGGAGCGGCACCGGCGCACCGGCCGCCGCCCGCAGCCGTCGCCCGGCCAGCACCGCGCGGACCGCGAGCACCAGGAACGCCACCAGCGCGCCCAGCCCGACGACCGACACCCCGACGCGGACCAGGCTCGGCGCGGGCGCGAGGAACAGGGCCAGCGAGCCGTTCAGCAGCACGACCCGCGCCTCCGCGCCCCGGTTCAGCAGCGCGGACGTCTCCTTGCCGACGGCCGGCCCGCCCCCGAGCACCACCGGCAGCAGCTGCGTCAGCGACCCGACCAGCACCTGCGCGGCGAACCCGACCACCAGCGCCGGCGTCAGCGCCGACACCCCCGCCGCCGCGGCCTCCCACGTCGGGGCGGCGAGCACGCGGACGCCGAGCGCCACCGTGGCCGCGACCCACCACGCCACCGCGGCGGCGAGCGACAGCACCGCGAACGTCCCGGTGCGTGCGCCGCGCACCAGCCGGGCCAGCGGCACCGCGAGCAGCCCGATGCCGGTGACGAGGACCGCGGCCCCGGCACCGGCGAGCACCGGCACCCCCGCGAGCGCCCCGGCGGCCAGCACCAGGACCCCGGCCACCAGGACCGGCAGCGAGCGCCGCGCGGCACGCTCCGTCGGGTCGTCGATGCGGGTGTGCAGGACGGTCGGCCAGAGCACGACGAGCGTGCCCGCCACCGTGACGCCGATCCAGCCGAGCACCGAGAGGGCCACGTGCGCGACGGCGAGCCGGCCGTGCAGCTCCGGCCCGACCGGGAACCGCGCCATCAGCACTCCGCAGGCGACGCCCGGCACCAGCAGCGCTCCCGCCGCGACGTAGTACCGGGCGAGGTGGCCGAACCGGGTCGGCAGCCCGCCGCGCCCCTGCCGGGCGATCCGCACGGCCTGGTCCACGGCGGCGCCGGCCACCATCGCGCCGCCGAGGACGACGACGGGCGTCCAGCGCCCGGCCACCCCCGCCACCACGAGGAGCGACCCGGCGGTGTGCACGGCGAGCCGCGCCAGCAGCGCCCGCCGGGGCGCCGCCCGGCGGATCAGGGTGTCGGCGAAGTGCTGGCTCCACACGAGGATCGCGGTGCTGGCCGCGCCGAGGAGCAGCAGGTGCACCATCAGCCAGCCGGACGCCGGCGCCCAGCGGTGGGCCAGCGCGACCGTGGCGGCCGCGACGCCCCAGCCGAGCACCAGGACGTGCGCCCGCAGGTGCCAGTCGGCCCGCCTCACGACGCGCCGCCCGCGGGTCCGGGACGGGCGCCGAGGGTGATCGGCGCCCGGGCCGCCGGCCCGGCCGGCACCGCGTCGGCACGGTCGCCGGCGCGGGTGTCGGCGGACGCGCGCGCCCCCGCGGCGCCGTCCCGCCGGCGCGCCGGGCCCAGCGCGACGCTCCCCGCCGCGATCGCGAGGAACGACAGCAGCGCCACCACGTTCCCCACGCCGCCGGCCCGGACCGCCCACGGCTGCCCGTGCGCGTCCCCGACCAGCAGCCGCAGCGCCAGCGTCAGGTGCAGCAGCACCAGCGGCGCGGACATCACCGGCCGGTACGGCAGCGGCCGCCGCAGCACGGCGGGCAGGACGACCGGCGCGTGCGCCATCAGCATCGACACGACGAACCCGAGGAACACCGCGTGCAGCACCGCGTCGTACGCCGGGCCGCCGAGCACCCGGCCGGCCGCCAGCCAGATCGCGCCCGCGACGGCCAGCCACGCGTACCCACCGAGCATCGCCGCCGCCATGAACCGCGGCAGCCCCGTCCCCCGCACCGTGCGCCGGGCGACGTCGTGCCGCACCAGCACCGCCACCAGGACGAGCAGCACGCCGCCCAGCGCGGCGTGCGCCGGCTCCGGCCAGAGCAGCCCGGCGACCGCGGCGGCCCACCAGCCGACCGCGCACGCGAGCACCGCGTCCTCCGCGGTCCGCGGGAGGCCACCGACCCGGCCGAGCTCGAGCCGCTCGCCGGCGACGGTCAGGACCAGGAACCCGGCGAGCGCCGGCGCCAGGTACGGCACCGCGACCCCGCGCGCCCACAGCCCCGCGGCCACCACGGCCAGGCCGGCTCCGAGCGTCTGCACCGCGAGCGCGGTCGACGGCTGTCGGCGCCAGACCACGGCGTAGATCGCGCACAGCCCGGCGGCCCCCGCGACGAGCGCCAGTTCGCCGGCGAGCAGCGGCGCGGGGCTGAGCAGCAGCAGCGCGCCGGCGGCCAGGCAGGCCGGGGCGAGCAGGGCCCGGCGACCGCCGACGGCCACCGCCCGCTCCAGCGCGACGACGGTGCCGACGAAGCCGAGCACCATCAGCGGCCCGTGCACCTGCTCGAGCCGGGCGGACCGCACCGGTGCGGACAGGCCGAGCAGCAGCAGGGCGCCGTCGAGACCCGCGAGCACCGCCACCCCGGCCGGCACGAGCACCGCGAGGCGGAGGCCGACGCGGGGAGGCTTATTCACGGGATCGAGCGTATTTATCCCGGGAGGGCCGCGGCCTCGGACGTAGGTCCCGGTGCGTCGTCGGCGCCGCCGAGCCGGAGGACGCAGTGACCCGGCCCGGCGAACGGCACGATCCCCGCCGCCTGCACCGGCCCCCCGACCCGCGCGAGCACGCCACGGGCCAGCCCGAGGTGCACGCCGCAGACGACCTCCGTGCGCTCGTGCGCCAGGTCGAGCACGGGGCACCGGCGCAGCCGCACCTCGGCGCCGCGCAGCTCCGGGTCGAACCCCAGCCGGGCGAAGTGCTCGTGCAGCGCGGCGAGCTGCCGGTCGCGCGCGTCCGCGGGGTCGGCCGGTCCGGGGGCGGCCAGCTCCGCCGCCAGCCCCTCGGCCGCGCGCTCCGCCTCCGCGCCGGGCTCGGCGATCGGTCGCCCGTACCCGGCGAGCAGCACCCGGCTCAGCCGGTCCCGCAGCCACGGCTCGCCGTCGGGCTCCACCGGCCCGAGCGCGGCGTACAGGGTCCGCGGCCGCCCCCGGGTGGCGCGCGCCTCGGCGGTCCGCGACGCGAGGCCCGCGGCGACCAGCACCTCGAGGTGCTCCCGCGTGGTGTTCACGTGCAGGCCGACCCGCTCGGCGACGTGCTCGACCGCCAGGCCGGCACCCTCGGCCCGCAGCACCGCGAGGATCGCGGCGCGCCTCGGGGAGGACAGGGCCCGGTGCCGGGTCGCGGCGTCGACGGTCACCCCGCCATCCTGCTCCCCTCCGGCCGCCCCGCGGCCCCCGGCCGGCACGCTCACCGCCACGGCCGTCAGCGCAGCGCCGCGTCGTACCGGTCCAGCACGATCCGGGCGAGGTCCGGGTGCGGCGCGAGCGGCGCGGTCACCACGTCCGCTCCGGCGCCCGCCAGCGCCCCGTGGAAGTGCCCCGGTGCGAGCAGGTACGACGCGACGACCACCCGCCGGGCTCCCGCGGCCCGGGCGTCGGCGACCGCCGTGGCGACGTCCGGCCGCGCCGCGGCGCCGTAGCCCACCGTCACCGGCCCCGGCCAGCGCGCCCGGAGCGCCGCCAGCACCGCGCCGACCGCGACCACCGCCGCCGGGTCGCTGGACCCCGCCGCGGCGAGCACGACGCCGTCGTCCGCGGTCGCCCCCGCCTCGACCAGGCGGTCGACGAGGACGCCCGCCAGCCGGTCGTCGGGCCCGAGCGGCTCCGCCGCCACCGCCGGGCGGTCCGCGACCGCCGCGCCGATGTCGTGCCGGACGTGCACGCCCGTGGAGAGCAGGAGCGGCGCGACGACGGCGGCGACGCCGTCCGGCCCGGGCGTCGGGCCGGCGGCCCCCACGACCGCCTCCCCCACCGCGTCGCCGACCGTCGGCTCCTGCACGTCGACGAACGCCTCCCGCACGTCGAGCCCCGGGCGCAGCCGCCGCACGTCCTCGACCAGCGCGCGCACCACCGCGCGCCCCGCGGCGCTCCGCGTCCCGTGGGCGCAGGCGACCAGCACCGGCCCCCCGCTCACGCCGGCACCAGCCCGGACGCGGCCACCCCGGCCCCGGCGGACGCCCGGCGGGCTGGCACCGCCCGCGCCGCCCCGGGGGACGCCGGGTCGAGGAACCCCTCGCGCGCCACCTCCCCGACGACCACGACCGCGGGCGACCCGACACCCTCCTCGGCGCACCGTGCCGCGACCTCCCACAGCGCGCCGCGCACCACGCGCTCGCCGGGCAGCGTCGCCGCGTGCACCACGGCGACCGGCGTCTCGGGGTCGACCCCGGCGTCCAGCGCCTGCGTGGTCAGCCGGCCCAGCCCCGCCATGCCCATCAGCACGACCGCGGTGACCTCCGGCGCCCGCAGCGCCGCGAGGTCGACCTCCGTCAGCGCGCCGTGCCCGTTGACGACGTGCACCCGGTCGGCCGTGCCCCGGTGGGTCACCGGGATCCCGGCCGCCTCCGCCGCCGCGACCGCGGACGTCACGCCGGGCACCACCCGCACCGGCACGCCCGCCGCGCGGCACGCCAGCACCTCCTCGCCGCCGCGGCCGAACAGGAACGGGTCCCCACCCTTGAGCCGGACGACCCGGCGTCCCGCGCGCGCCTGCTCGACCAGCACCGCGTTGATCTCCCCCTGCGCCACCTGGTGCACGCCGGGGGCCTTGCCGACCGCGATCACCTCGACGTCGTCCCGCAGGTCGGCGAGCACCGCCGTCGGGCCGAGCCGGTCGGTGACCACGACGTCGGCCTGCGCCAGCAGCGTGCGGGACCGGACCGTCATCAGCGCCGGGTCGCCGGTGCCGCCGCCCACCAGGGCGACCTCGCCCGGCAGCAGCAGGTCCGGGCCGCCGGACGCGGGCCGGGACGGACGCAGGTCGGCGCGGCCGCCCAGCAGCTCGGCGGCCACGTGGTCCCGGACCGCCGCCGCCCGCGCCGGGTCGGGCCGGCCGCTCGACAGCACGCCCACGTGCACCCCCGCAGCCGTGACGGTCGCCGGGGTGCGGGCGGTGCCCCGGTCGGCGTCCGACGCGACGACGCAGAACACCCGCCGGCTCTCGGCCCACCCCGCGAGCGCGCCGTCGACCGCCGGGTCGCCGGTGCAGGCGTGCACGAGCCACACGTCGGCGACGTCGGCCTCCGCGACCGGTCGCCGGTCCACCGTCACCCGGCCGCCGCCCGCGAGCGCCACCAGGTCGTCGACCACGTCCGGCGCGACCACCCGCACCCGGGCCCCGGCGTCGACCGCCGCCCGCGCGCGGCGCGCCGCCACCGGCCCGCCTCCGGCCACGAGCACCGTGCGCCCGGTCAGGTCGAGCCCCAGCAGCAGGCTCACGGGGTCACCGCCACGCGCACCTCGTCGCCGACCAGCCGCACCGGGTAGGTCCGCAGGTCCACCGGCTCCTTGCCGACCGGGTCCAGGCAGGCACCCGTCGCCAGGTCCCAGACCTGCTTGAACATCGGGGACGTGACCGTCGGCGCGCCGTCGACGTCGCCGACGATGCCGCGGCTGAGCACGTTCGCCCCGGAGTACGGGTCGCGCTGCTGCACCGCGAGCAGCCGGTCGTCGGCCAGCCGGAACACCGCGATCCGGTGCTCGCCGACCAGGGCGCCGGCGCCGCGCTCGGGCAGCAGGTCGTCCAGCCGGCAGACGCGGACCTCGTCCGCCACGACGTCGCTGCTCACAGCGGGGCCTCCTCGAGGGTGCGGGCGACGCGCAGGTCGTGGTGGCCGTGCTCGCCGGGTCGGGCCGGGCGCGCCTGGCCCCGCTGCGGCACGTAGGCCAGGTCGGGGTCGGCGGCGTCGGGGTCGTTCAGGTACGGGGTGAACCGGCGCAGCTTCTCCGGGTCGTCGAGGGTGGCGCGCCACTCGTCGACGTAGCCGGACACGTGCCGCTCCACCTCCGCGTCGAGCTCGGCGCCGATCCCGAGCGAGTCCTCGACCACCACGCGGCGCAGCTCCTCGAGCCCGCCCGGGTAGGCCGCGACCCACGGGGCGGTGCGCTGCAGCCGGTCGGCGCTGCGGACGTACAGGGCCAGGAACCGGTCGATCACCTGGACCAGCCGGTCGTCGTCCAGGTCCTCGGCCAGCAGGTCCGCGTGCCGGGGCGTGAAGCCGCCGTTGCCGCCGACGTAGACGTTCCAGCCCTTCTCGGTCGCGATGACGCCGACGTCCTTGCCGCGCGCCTCGGCGCACTCGCGCGCGCAGCCGGAGACGCCCACCTTGAACTTGTGCGGCGACCGCAGGCCCCGGTACCGGAGCTCCAGGCGCACCGCCATGCTCGCGGAGTCCTGCACGCCGAACCGGCACCACGCCTGGCCGACGCAGGTCTTCACCGCCCGCAGCGACTTGCCGTACGCCTGGCCCGACTCGAAGCCCGCGTCGACCAGCCGCCGCCAGATCGCCGGCAGCTGGTCCTGGCGGGCGCCGAACATCGCGATCCGCTGCGCGCCGGTGACGCGGGTGAACAGGCCGAAGTCGCGCGCGACCTCCGCCAGCACCAGCAGCCGCTCCGGGGTGACCTCGCCGCCGGGCATCCGCGGGACGACCGAGTACGTGCCGTCCTTCTGCAGGTTCGCGAGCAGGTGGTCGTTGGTGTCCTGCAGCGGGGCCTGGTCGGGCTGGAGCACGTGCCCGATGCCGAGCGAGGACAGGATGGACGCGACGACCGGCCGGCAGACGGCGCAGCCGCGACCCTTCCCGTGCGCGGCCACGACCTCGGTGAAGGTGCGGAGCCGCTCCGCGCGGACCAGGGCGTACAGCTCGGCGCGGGACATCGCGAAGTGCTCGCACATCGCGGAGGACACCGCGATGCCGGCCTTCTCCAGCGTCCGGTTCACGACGGTGGTCAGCAGCGGGACGCAGGAGCCGCAGACGGTGCCGGCGCGGGTGCACGTCTTGACCTCGGCGACGCTGGTGCAGCCGTGCTCGGTGACCGCCGCGCGGACGGTGCCCGCCGACACGTTGGAGCAGGAGCAGAGCACGACGTCGTCGGGCACGTCGGTCTCCACCGGGGCGCCGCCGCCCTGCGGGGCGAGGAACGCCGACGGGTCGGCGCCGAGCGGGCGGCCGAGCATCGGGCGCAGCGCGGAGTACAGCTCGATGTCGCCGACGAACACGCCCCCGAGCAGCACCCGGGCGTCGTCGGAGACGACGAGCTTGCGGTAGGTCCGGGCGACCGGGTCCGCGAAGGTGACCTCGAGCGCACCCGGCGCGAGCGCGAGCACGTCGCCGAAGCTGGCCGCGTCGACCCCGACCCCCTTGAGCTTCGTCCCGTCCGCGGCCTTGCTGTAGCCCCGGACGCCGCCGCACAGCTGGTCGACGACGACGTCGGCCATCGCGTTGCCGGGCGCGACCAGGCCCGCGCACTCGCCCTCGTACGACGCGCACTCGCCGATCGCCCACACCGCCGGGTCGGAGGTCCGGCAGGCGGGCCCGACCACGACGCCGCCACGCTCGGCGACCACGAGGCCCGCCGCCCGCGCCAGGCCGTCGCGGGGCCGGATGCCGGTCGAGTAGACGACGACGTCCGCCGGCACCGTCTCACCGGTCGACAGCTCCAGGCCCGCGACCCGGCCGTCCTCGCCGGCGACCACCCGGGTCGCGGCGGCGGAGGTCCGCACGTCCATCCCGAGCTCCGTCACCAGGACGCGGAGCGCCTCGCCGCCGCCCGCGTCGAGCTGCACGGCCATCAGCCGGTCGGCGAACTCCACGACGGTCGGCGCGACGTCGAGGCTCTGCAGCGCCGCGGCGGCCTCCAGCCCGAGCACGCCGCCGCCGACGACGGCGCCCCGCAGCGGGCGGCCCAGCGCGACGGCGCGGTCGGCGACCCAGGACCGCAGGTCGGTGACGTCGCCGAGCGTCCGGTAGCAGAGCACGCCCGGCAGGTCGACGCCCTCGGTGCGCGGCACCCAGGCCCGGGACCCGGTGGCCAGCACGAGCGCGTCGTACGGCTCGACCCGTCCGGCGCGGGTGGTCACGGTCTGCCCGGCGAGGTCGAGCGCGACCACGGGGTCGCCCGTCACCAGGTCGACCCGCGGGTCCGCCCACACCTCGGGCGCGAGCGCCAGGTCCGCGTCGGCCCGGCCGGCGAACACCTCCGACAGGTGCACCCGGTCGTACGGCAGGTGCGGCTCCTCGCCGATCACCGTGAGGTGCCACTCCCCGGCGTCGGTCCGTGCGGCGAGCTGCTCCGCGAACCGGTGCGCGACCATCCCGCCGCCCACGACCACGACACGTCCCGGACCCGTGCGGGCCGTCCCCTCGCTGCGCATGGGGCAAGTTTTCGACGGACCGAGCCGTGTCTATTGGGCCGAACGACCCAGGGCGATGCGTCTGCGCAGGTCAGGCGCCCGCTGACGGCTCCGGCGCCAGCGGCAGCCGGCGGACGCTCGCGAACCGCCGCGGCGTGCCGTCGACCGGGTCGGTGAACCCGATCTCCGCCGCGAGCAGCTGCAGCGGGGCGCTGAAGTCGTCCACCGCGACGTCCCGGACCACCGGGTACAGCGGGTCGCCGACGATCGGGATGCCGAGCCCGAGGAGGTGCAGCCGGAGCTGGTGCGTCTGCCCGGTGCGTGGGCTGAGCCGGTACACCCCGAGGCCGTCCGCGGTCGTCGACTCCAGCTCGACCCGCGTCTCCGCGTTCACCGGCGCCCCCGGCACGACCTCGGCCTGCCACACGCCGCGCTCCTTGCGGATGTGGTCCCGCACGTCGACGGGCAGGTCCAGGTCGGCTCGCACCGGCGCCAGCGCCCGGTAGGTCTTGCGCACCTCCCGGCGCTCGAAGACGGTCTGGTACGCGCCCCGCCAGCGCTGCTCGGTCGCGAGCATGAGCAGCCCGGACGTCACCCGGTCCAGCCGGTGCAGCGGTGACAGCTCCGGCAGCCCCAGCTCCGCGCGCAGCCGGACGACCACGCTCTGCAGGACGTGCCGGCCGCGCGGGATCGAGGACAGGAACGGCGGCTTGTCGACCACGACCAGCCGCTCGTCGCGGTGCACGACGTGGATCGCGCCGGGGACCTCCGGCTCGTCGCGCAGGTCCCGGTGGAACCAGACGAACCGGTGCGGGCCGTACGGGTCGTCCCCGCGGACGGGCCGGCCGTCCTCGCCGACGAACCGCCCGTCCGCGAGCATCGCCGGCACGTCGACTTGCTCGGGCAGCCGGTCGCGCAGCCAGGCGCCCATCGTCGTCCACGGCACCGGGCGCGCACGGTCCCGGTCGGGGGTGCGCAGCCACGCCGCGGCCAGGCCGTGGCGCGGCGGCAGCGGGGAGCGAGGGGGCACCGGGCGATCGTACGAGCGCCCCGGGTCACTCCAGCCCGTCGACGAAGGTGCGCACCCGCTCCCGCACGATCTCCGCGCAGGCGGGGTCGAGGTCCGGGTGGCCCACCTCGGCGAACAGGTGCCCGGCGCACGGGTAGACGAACAGCTCGCCGCCGAACCCGACCAGCTCGTCCTCCGCCTCGGGCTCGCGCCACGGGTCGCCCTCGGCCACGTGCGCCTGGGCCGGCACCACGTCGGGCCAGGTCGCGTCCCACCACGACGGGGCCACGGCGCCGTACAGGAAGAACGCGCCCCGCGCGCCCGGCCGGGTCAGCGCCTGCTCGGCCGCGCGGGCGGCGCCGAACGACATCCCGCCGTAGACCAGCTCGGCGGGGAGCCCGGCGACGGCCTCGGCGGCGCGGCGCGCGAACACGTCCTCGCCCGCCTCCTCGACGAAGGCGACGCCCTCGGCCACGTCCGCGAACGTCCGGCCCTCGAACAGGTCCGGCGTGTGCACGGTGTGGCCGCGCTCGCGGAGCAGGTCGGCGAACGCGCGGACCCCCGGGGTCAGACCGCCGGAGTGGTGGAACAGGACGACCTCGGCCATGCGGCGAGGCTACGCGCGGGCGCGCGCCGACGGACAGGGTGCCCGGCGTGTCACGGCGCGACGCGCCGCGCGGACCAGGCCGCCTCGTCGTCGTCCTGGTCCGCGGTCCCCTCGACGGCGGCGCCCGGGGCCGCGACCGTCGCGTAGCCGCGGCGGCTGCCCGGGCCCAGCGCCGCCCACCGCCGCCGGAGCTCCGCCGGGTCGTCCACGACGGCCGCGCGGCCCTCCAGCCGCACCTGCACCTGCGCCTCGTCGTCCCACACCACGAGGGCGACGCGCGGGTCGGCGCCGATCTCGCGCACCTTGGCGGAGCGGGCGTCGGTGGCGAGCCCGAGCGCGGCGCGACCCGGGTCCCAGGACCGGAGGATCACCGAGCGGGACCGCGGGGCGCCGTCGGCGGACACGGTCGCCAGGGACGCCAGGGTGAACGGCGTGCGCCGGGTCGTCGCCGCGTCGAGGGCGTCCCAGACGGACGTCAGGGCGGCGTCGGGGGTCGGGGCCACGGGTCTCCTCGGGGTCGCGGGTGCGGGTCCAGCATCGCGCGGCGGGCCGGGTCGGCGCGCGGCGGGTGGTTGCGCGGCGGGTGGTTGCGCGGCGGGTGGTTGCGCGGCCGGGACGGCGGCGCTGGGATGGACGCGCCAGCAGACCCGAGCCGGAGAGGCCGTGATGAGCACCGACGCCACCCTGACCGCCGAGGACCTCGACCTGCTGCGCCGGCCGCTGCACGGGTTCCTCACCGTCGCCGCCGGACCCACCCCGCCGCAGCCACGCCCCGTGTGGTTCGAGATGGCCGACGACGGCACGATCCAGCTGTTCAGCGAGGCCGACGCGCTGAAGGTCGCGCGCCTGCGCCGCGACCCGCGGGCGTCGCTCGTCGTCGCCGCGCCCGTCGGCGAGCGGGAGCACTGGGTCGCGGTCGCCGGGCGGGTGACGATCGAGGACGACGGCGCCCACGCACTCGCCGAGCGCCTGGCGCACCGGTACTGGGACCTCGACGACCCGGCCCGGCAGGAGGACCTGCGCGGCGTGCTGCGCGACGACCAGGTCCGGCTGGTGCTGCACCCGGAGGACGTGCGGCGGTTCGCGTACTGACGCACGCAGGGCGTCAGGACTCGCGCACCAGCGCGTCGTACGCCGCGGCGAACCGCGCCGCGCGGTCGGCGTAGTACCCGGCGTGCTCGGCGCGCGGCTCGTACGTGGACCCGGTGGCGCGCGGCGCGCGGGGGACGTCCGGTGCCAGGACGCCCAGCGCCAGCAGCGCCGTCCCGCGCTGCGTCGCCCGCTTCCGCGTCACGTGCGTGACCGGCCGCCCGAGCACGTCCGCCAGCACCTGGAGCCACTCCGGCCGGTCGCCGCTGACCCGGCCGGACGCGGCGACCTCGACCACGTCCGGGGCGGCGGGGTGCAGCTCGTCGGCGACCCGCGCGTACGTGAGCGCGACGCCCTCGACGAGCGCGCGGTACAGGACGTCGGGGGTGGTGGCCGCCGAGACGCCCGTGAACGCGGCGCGCGCCCCACCGGCCCAGCCCGGCGCGCGCTCGCCGGTGAGGTACGGCAGCACGAGCGGCGTCCCGGGCGCGGGCGCGGCCGCGAGCACCGGCGCGAGGTCGTCGCTCAGCCGGAGGGTGGCCTGCGCCCAGCTCACCGCCCGCCCGACGTCGTTGATCGCGCCGCCGAGCAGCGTCCGGCCCGCCTCCACGCGGTAGTTCCACAGCCCGAACGGCAGGGGGTCGGCCGGCCCGTCGACCAGGACGCGCAGGGCGCCGGAGGTCGCCGTGGACGCCGTCATCACCGTCGCGTCCGTCGCCCCCGAGCCGACGTTGCTGGCGTAGCCGTCGGTGATCACGGGGAACCAGGCGGCGCGCGCGAGCGCGGGCCACCGGGCCGGGGCGGTGGGTGTCGCGGGGTCGCCGGTGTCCCGCGGCGCGGAGAACCGGTCGGGGTCGGCGCCGGCCGCGGCCAGCAGCTCGGCGTCGAGCGCGCCGGTGCGCCGGTCGAGCAGCCCGGTCCACGCGACCGTCGACGTGCCCGCGAGCGGCTCTCCCACGAGCCGCGCGTACACGTACTCGCCGAGCGACCACCACGCGGCCGCCGCGGCCGCCACCCGCGGCTCGGCCTCCGCGAGCCAGCGCAGCCGGGGCGCGTGGTAGCTGGTGTGGATCCGGGTGCCGGTGCGCTGCTGCACGGCGTGCTCGTCGAGCTCGGCGCGCAGCGCCGCGACCGCCGCCGCGCTGCGCGAGTCGGCGTAGGTCAGGCAGGGGGTGAGGGGGCGGCCGGCGGCGTCCACGCCGATCAGCGACGCCGCGAAGGTGTCGAGCGCGACGCCCGCCACCCGCGTCCCGAGCCGCCGGTCGCCGGTCACGGCGTCGAGCACCTGGCCCACCTCGGCGGCGACCTGGTCCGGGTCGATGACCGACGTGCCGTCCGGCGCGACGGTGAACGCGTGCGGCACCTTGTGCTGCAGGCCGTGCACCGGCCGGCCCGCGGCGTCGTGGACGCCGCCCCGGGTCGCCGTGGACCCGATGTCGAGCGCGACCACCAGGGGGTCGAGGGCGTCGTCGAGGGCGACGTCGTCAGCGGTCCGGGTCATCGGGGCGTCCTCGTCGTCGGGGGCGGGTCGCGATCGACCCTAGCCACGGCGCGCGGGCCCCGCCGGGCGAGGTCGTGTCGGGGGGCGCTCGTACGCTGCGGGGCATGACGATCTCGTCGGCGCAGGCGCTGGCGTGGCGGCTCGGCCGGCAGCACCTGGTGTCCGGCGCGGCCTCCGCGGCCGACGCCGTGCGCCGGCTCGGCGCCGTCCCCGCGTGGTCCGGCGACGCCGACCTGGCCGTGCGCCGCCGCCTCACGGACCCGGCACCGGACGCGGTCGCGGCCGCGGTGCGGTCCGGCGACCTGCTCCGCACGTTCGCGTTCCGCGGCTCCTCGCACCTGATGGCAGCCGACGAGGCCGGCGTGTACCTCGCGGTGCGGACCACGAGCCGGCAGTGGGCGCTGCGCAGCTGGCAGGAGCACTACGACCTGCGCCCCGAGGACTGGCCCGCGCTCCTCGACGCGGTGCGCGCGGCGCTCGCCGACGGGCCGCTGGACCGCGAGGCGTTCGCCGCCGCGGTCACCGCGGTCCCGCGGTTCGCGCACCTGGGCGCGGCGCTGCTGCACCCGAGCATGACCCTGCTCAAGCCGATCGCCTGGCACGGCGAGCTGTGCTTCGGCCCGTCGGCGGGCGGCCGGCCGACGTTCGCGTCGCCCTCGGCGAGCCCGGCGTGGCGGGGCCTGCCGGACCTCGACGAGGCGGGGCGCCGGGCGGTCGTCGGCTACCTCGGCGCGTACGGCCCGGCGACCCGGGCGAACCTGCACTACTGGCTCGCCGACGGCCTGAGCGCGGGCCGGCGGCGCGTCGAGCGGTGGACCGACGAGGTGCTGGCCGACGCGGCGGCGGAGGTGGCGGTCGACGGGGAGCCGGCGCTGCTGCTGCGCGAGCACGTGGCGGAGGTCGAGGCGGCGGAGCCCACCGACGCCGTGACGCTGCTGGCGGGGCACGACCAGTGGGTGCTCGGGCCGGGCACCGCCGACACCCGGGTGGTGCCCGCGGAGCGGCGGGCCGAGGTCACCCGGGGCGCGGCGCTCGTGCTGCACGGCGGGGTCGTCGCCGGCACCTGGTCGACCGGGCCCTCGACCCTCGACGTGACGTGGTCCGCCGAGGCGGGGCCGCCGCCGCGCGACGCGCTCGCCGCGGAGGCGCGCCGGCTGGCCGCCCTGCTCGGGCACCCCGGCGAGCTGCGGGTGACGACCGCCTGAGCCCGGCGCCCGGCCTCAGGTCCCCGCGGGCCCGAGCACGTCCGTGCTCGTCGGCACCGGCCGGGTGTCCGGGACCGGTGTGCCCCAGACGGGGTTGCCGTGGTCGTCGAACGGCAGGACCTGGGCGCGGGCGTGCCGGTTGGGGTCCCACAGCGGGTCGCCGACGATCTCGGTGTAGGTGCGGGCGTGGTAGACGAGCACGGGGGTGCCGTCGGGCAGCTCGGTGAACGAGTTGTGCCCCGGCCCGTACTGGCCCGCGGCCGGGTCGGACACGAACACCGGCGTCTCGCTCTTGGTCCACGACGCCGGGTCGAGCAGGTCGGACCCCAGGTCGGCGGTCAGCACGCCCATCGCGTAGTCGATCCCGGTCGCGGCGCCCGAGTACGTGAGGAAGACGCGGCCGCCGCGGACCAGGACCGAGGGGCCCTCGTTGACCCAGAACCCCTTGACCTCCCAGTCGAACTCCGGGCGGGACAGCTCGACCGCCGGCCCGGCCAGCGTCCACGGGTTCGCCATCGGGGCGATGTACAGGTTGGAGTGCCCGCGCACGTCGAACGCCTGCTGCGCCCAGACCAGGTACTGGGTGCCGTCGATCACCGCGCTGGTCGCGTCGAGGGCGAACGACTCCCACCCGGTGTCGACCTGGCCCCGCTCGACCCACTGCCCCTCGAACGGGTCGGCGGCGGTGTTCTCCAGCACGTAGACCCGGTGGTTGAACGTCTCGGCGGTCCCGGGCACGTCCACCGTCCCGTGGTCGTCCGGGGCCGCGGCGTAGTACACGTACCAGGCGTCGCCGACGCGGTGGATCTCCGGCGCCCAGATCAGGTGCGACTGCGGGCCGGCGGCGTGCCGCTCCCAGATCGTCACCTCCTCGGCCGCCTGCAGGTCCTCCAGGCGCTCCGCGCGCCGGAGCACGATCCGGTCGTACAGCGGGTGCGAGCCCGTGAAGTAGTACTGCCCCCCGTGCCGCAGCACGCACGGGTCCGCCCGCTGCAGCACGATCGGGTTCACGCCGACCCCCGCGCCCACACCCGCGCCCGCCCCGCTGCCCACGTCCGTCACGCCGCCCACCGCCTCTCCTCCGCCGCGGCGGCGCCGTTGGCCCGCGCGTCGGTCGCCAGCGCGCGGTACGTGTCCGCGACCGGCGTCCGCCGGCGGTCCAGCCCGCCGGCGCCGTCCTCGACCAGGTCGAACAGCCCCATCGTCAGCAGGTACTCCTCGCGCTCGGCGGTGCCGTGCCGGTAGGTCCACTCGTACATGTCGAACACCGGCCACCAGGTGTACCCCACCACGCGGTGCCCCAGGGAGCGCAACGTGCGGATCGCCGCCACCGACTCGTGCAGCCAGGCCACCCGGTCCGCGACCGGGGCGGTCACCGCGGTCTCGGTCAGCATGACGGGCGCGCCGTGCCGGCGCTCGGCCTCGAGCAGCACCTCGACCAGCCCGGCCACCCCGGCGTCCTGCGCGGGTCGCGGGTCGGCGAACCCGCCCCCGTGGTGCACGCCGTCCTCGAACACCTCGGTCGAGATCCGCGGGTAGTAGTTGACGCCCATGACGTCGGGCCGCACGGCGTGGTCGGCGAACCAGGCGAGCGCCGCGTCGTCCATCCCGTGCGCGCGCAGCGCGCCGGCGAGCGGGTGCCGGTCGTCGACCGCCCCGGTGACCAGGTCCTCGACCAGGTGCGCCTGGTGGGTGAGCCGCTCGGCCTGCGCGCGGTGCTCCCCGTGCACGTCCCCGGCGTACCGCATCGAGGCGTCGACGTGCATGAACGTCGCCCGGTCGCCGAGCACCTCGGCGATCCCCCGCTGGGTGCGGACGAAGCCCTCGCCCAGCGCGCGGACCATCGTCGTCAGCCCGGTGTCGCCCGTGAGGTACGGCGGCCAGTAGCCGTACACGCCGCAGAACAGCGCGTGGATCATCGGCTCGTTGACCGGCGTGTAGTCGGTGACCCGGTCGCCGTACCGCTCCGCGAACGCGACGCCGTACTCGGCGACCACCCGCGGGTAGTCGGGGTGCGCGAACTGGCCGTCGAGCCAGAGCGGCGTCCCGTAGTGCAGCAGGTCGATGACCGGCCGCAGCCCGAGCTCGCCGAACCGGTCGACGACCCGGTCCACCCAGGACCAGTCCCACACCCCGCGCTCGGGGTTCACCCGGTGCCAGGGCACGCCCCAGCGCAGGAACGTCGCCCCCGCGTCCGACGCGAGGCCGAGGTCCTCGGCGTACCGCGCGTAGTGGTCGGTGAGCGCGTACTCGTCGATCGGGCGCTCGCCCGGGCCGCCCTGCGGCACGAACGTGTCCTCGATGCCGAGCCCGAAGTGAAGGGCACCGTCCTCGAACCAGCGGCCGCCGGCCGCGACCCCGGTCACTTGAGCCCCGTGGTGGCGATGGACTCGATGAACTTGCGCTGCACGAGCATGAAGGCGAGGACCAGCGGGACGACGGCGACGAGCGCGCCGGCCATCATGACGCCGTACGGCACGATGCCGCCGGGGCCGGTGAGCTGGGTGAGTCCGGATGTGATCGTGCCCATCTCCCGTTGCGTGGTGAAGACCAGCGGCCAGAGCAGGTCGTTCCAGTTGTTGACGAAGACGAAGATCGCGAGCGTGAGGACCGCGGGGCGTGCGTTCGGCAGCACGATCTGCCAGAACACGCGCAGCTCGGACGCGCCGTCGATCCGGGCGGCGTTGTCGAGGTCGCGCGGCAGCGCCACGAAGAACTGCCGGAGGAAGAAGATCCCGAACGCGTCGGCGGCGCGGGGCGCGATCAGCCCGGCGAACGTGTTGACCCAGCCCAGGTCGCTGACGATCTGGTAGACGGGGATCAGGGTGGCCTGGAACGGGATCATCAGCGTCGCGACGATCGCGACCAGCAGCGTCCGCCGGCCCCGGAAGTCGATCCGGGCCAGCGCGTACGCGGCCAGCGCGTCGAAGGCGACCGCGAACAGCGTGACGCCGCCGGCGAAGAGGAAGCTGTTGCCGATCAGCCGCGCGAACGGCAGGTCGGCGAAGATCCGCTGGAAGTTCGCGGTCGTCCACGCGTCGGGCAGCAGCGTCGGCGGGTAGGCGTTGACCTCCGCGGTCGGCTTGAACGCCGTGAACAGCACGATGAACAGCGGCAGCAGCACGATCAGCGTGGCGACCGTGACCGCGGCCGTGAGCAGGACCGTGGAGAGGCGGACCCGGCGACGGCCGGCGGCGACGACGCGCCGCCGCTCGGGGGCCGGGGCGGGCGCCGGCGCGGCGCCGGGGGTCAGGGTGGCGGCGGACATCAGGACTCCTCCTCGCGGCGCCCGAAGAACACGAACTGGACGATGCTCAGCGCGAGGGTGGCGAGCAGCAGGACGTAGGACAGGGCCGAGGCGAACCCGAGGTCGAGCTTGCGGAACCCGGACTCGTAGATCTCCATCACGACGGTCTGGGTGTTGCCGTAGGGGCCGCCGCCGGTCATCACGTAGATCTGGTCGAAGGCCTGCAGGGCGGCGATCAGCGCGAAGATCAGCACGAACGCCGTGGTGTTCGACAGCATCGGCAGCGTGATGTGCCGGAACCGGGACCAGGCGCCGGCGCCGTCCATCTTCGCGGCCTCGTACAGCGAGCCCGGGATCTCCTGGAGCCCGGCCATGAAGATCACCATGTAGAAACCGAAGTTCTTCCACACCGCGACCAGGGCGACGGCGGGCATCGCCAGCGTCGGGTCCTGCAGCACGTTGCCCAGGTCGATCCCGACGCCGCGCAGCCAGTAGTGCAGCAGGCCGACCTGCGGGTCGATCAGGTACGACCACGCCAGGGCGGCCACGGCGAGCGAGATGATGAACGGCAGGAACAGCGAGGTGCGGAACAGCCCGCGCAACGGCAGCCGGTCGTTGGTCAGCAGCAGCGCGAGCGCCAGCGCCACCACCACGGCCGTCGGCGTGAACAGCAGGGCGTAGACCACCGTGTTCAGCACCGCGTCGCGGATGTCGGGGTCGGTGAAGATCCGGGTGTAGTTGTCCAGCCCGACCCACTCGGCCTGGCCGAACCCGCTCGCGTCGGTGAACGACATCTGCAGCGCCGAGACCATCGGCCAGACGACGAACACCGCGAGGATGATCAGGGCCGGCGCGAGGAACGCGAGGGCGGTGCGGGTGCGGCGGCTGCCGGTGCGGGTGCGCTGCCGGACGGGGCCGCCGCGCCCGCCGAGCGGGGCGGGTGCGCGGTAGGCCCGCTTGCGGGACCCGGCCGCGTGCGCGGTCGTCATGAGGGGTGCCTCTCGAGGGTGGCGGGCCGCCCCCGGGTGCAGGGGGTCCCGGGGGCGGCCGGTCCGGAACGGGTCAGTCGTCGAGCGCGGCCTGGATCGCGGTCTGCGCCTGCGCCAGCAGGTCGTCGACCGGCTCCCCGGCCATCGCCCGCTGGGTCAGGTCGTCGACCGCGGTCAGCACGTCGGTGCTGTTCACCACGCCGGGCAGCAGCGGGCGGCCGAGCTCGGCCTGCTCCGTGAGCGCGGCCACGACCGGGTTCTCGTCCACCTCGTCGGCGGCGATGTCGGTGCGCAGCGGGGGCCAGCCCGAGCCGAGCGCCCAGGCGACCGACTCCTCGCGGGACAGGAAGTAGGAGAAGAACTCCTGCGCCGCGGCCTGCTGGGCCTGGTCGGCCTGCCGGGTCAGCGCCATCGAGACGCCGATCGCGGACGCCGCCTGCTCCTCGGGCCCGGCCGGGACCGGCGCGATGCCGTAGTCGATCCCGTTCTCCTCGGAGACGGTGGCCATCCACGGGCCGCCGATGTACATCGCGACGCGGCCGCTGCTGAACAGGCTGTCGCCGCTCACGCCGTCGACGCCGGTCGGGCTGATCTTCCCGGCCGCGACCGCGTCGTGCCAGAACTCGAGCGTCTCGGCGTTCTCGGGCGAGTCGATGACCGCCTCGCCGTCCTCGACGATCCCGCCGCCGTTGCCGTAGAACAGCGTCGGCCAGACGCCGTTGCCGACCGTGGCGTGGTCGGCGAGCGCCAGGCCGTACTGCTCGGGGGTGCCGTCGCCGTTCTCGTCGACCGTCAGCGCCTGGGCGGCGGCGACCCACTCGTCCCAGGTCGTCGGCACGGCCACGCCCGCGGCGTCGAGCAGGGCCTTGTTGTAGAACATCGTGAGCGGCACGAAGCCGGTCGGGACGCCGTAGGCGGTGCCGTCGACGGTGACCATGTCGAGCGCCCCGGCGTTGAGGTCCGGCGTGGCCCCGTCGTCGGCGTAGAAGTCGTCGAGCTCGACGAACGCGCCGCGGTCGGCGTAGACCGGCAGGCGCTCGGCCGGCATGGCGACGATCTCCGGGCCGTTGTCCGCGGACAGCGCCGGCAGGAACGTGTCGTCGATGACGTCCCAGGGGTTCACCTGCGTGGTGATCGTGATCTCGCCGTCGTGGGCGGCGTTGAAGTCGTCGACGATCTGCTCGAGCACGTCGCCGTCGGCCTCCGTGTACCCGTGCCAGAAGGTGAGCTCGACGGGGCCGTCGGAGTCGGCGGAGGAGCCGCCGCCGGAGCAGGCGGCGAGGGTGAGCGCCAGGCAGACCGGCGCGACGAGGAGGGCGGGGGTGCGCTTCATTGCGTGGTGTCCTTTCGGGGAGAGCCCGCATACAACGTTGTAAGACAACGTTGTAAGTGGGATCGTGCGGCACGGGGCCAGGGCGTGTCAACCCGGCCGGGGTCAGGCCCCGGTGGACTCCCGCACGACCAGCCGGAACGCCGGCGCGAGCACGCGGGGCTCCAGCTCGCCGCGGGCCCGGTCGTCGATGCGCTCGCGCAGCAGCCGCACCGCCTCGCGGGCGATGTCGTGCCGGCCGGGCTCCACGGTCGTCAGGCTCGGGTAGGTGTACCGGCCGTCGGCGACGTCGTCGAAGCCGACCAGCGCGACGTCACCGGGTACGGCGACGCCGCGCTCCTGGAGCGAGCGCAGCGCCCCGAGCGCGAGGTCGTCGTTCATCGCGAACACCGCGTCCATCCGCACGCCCGCGTCCAGCACCCGCGCCATCGCCTCGGCGCCGCTGCTCCGGTCCCAGGTCTCGACCGGCACCACCAGCGCGTCGTCGACCACGAGGCCGGCCCCCTCGACCGCGGCCCGGTAGCCGGCGTACCGCAGCGCGGCCACGCCGGTCTCCTCGGTCGCGTGCGCGCCCAGCAGCATCACCCGCCGCCGCCCGAGCCCGAGCAGGTGGTCCGTCGCCGCGCGCGCCGCCGCCTCGTGCTGCATCGTCACGTGGTCGACCGGCCCCGGGAACAGCGGCTCGCCCAGCACGACCAGCGGCCGGCCCGCCGGATCCGGCGTGACGTCCTCGTGGGTCAGCCCGAGCGGAGCCAGCAGCAGCCCGTCGGTCAGCGACAGCCGGGGGTTGCGCAGCGCCTCGAGCTCGCGCTCCCGCAGCCCGCCGGTCTGCTCGACCAGGACCACGAGGTCCTGCTCGGCGGCGACCCGGATCACCTCGTCCGCCAGCTGGGCGAAGAACGCCTGGCTCAGCTCCGGGACCGCCAGCCCGATCACCCCGCTGCGGCCGAGCCGCAGGTTCCGCGCCGCGAGGTTCGGCCGGTAGCCCACCTGCTCGACCGCGGCGAGCACCCTCGCGCGGGTCGACTCCCGCACCTGCGGGTGGTCGTTGAGCACGTTGGACACCGTCTTGAACGACACGCCCGCCACCTGCGCGACGTCGCGCAGCGTCGGGGCGGCCCTGCCCTCGGGTTCGATCGCCACGGGGTTGAGGTTACAACGTTGCAACCGGTCCCGGGCGCGAGGCGCGGCGCCGCCCGGTCACCGCGCGGCCCCGGGACCCGCCAGGCCACCACCGACCGCCGGCTGGACCCGGTCCACCTGGCCGTCCTCGTTCATGTCGGCGTCCCGGGGGCGTCGGGCGTCCCGGCGCAGCAGCACGGCCGCGCCCGTCGCCGCGACCAGGGTCGCCCCGAGCACGGCGATCTTCGCGGCGCCGACCATGCCCTGGTCGCCCTCGAAGGCGAGCTCGGCGATCAGCAGCGACACGGTGAACCCGATACCGGCGAGGAGCGCCACCGGCGCCAGGTCCCGGACGCCGATGCCGTCCGGCAGGCGCAGGCCCGACCCGCGCGTCACCAGCGCGACGACGCCCAGGATCCCGATCACCTTGCCCGCGACGAGGCCGAGGACGACCGCGGGCACCACCGGCTCCGCCACCAGCCCGGCGAACCCGTCGCCCCCCACGACCGTCACCCCGGCCGCGAAGAACGCGAACACCGGCAGCGCGACCACCGCGGACCAGGGCTTGATCGCGTGCTCGTAGCGCTGCGCGCGCGAACCCGCCTCCCGGTTCACCGGGCGCGCCGGGACCGTGAGCCCGAGCAGCACCCCGGCGATCGTGGCGTGCACGCCCGAGGCGTGCATGAACCCCCAGGCGACCAGCCCGACCGGCCACAGCAGCCACGGGTGGACGTACGGCGAGCGGGCGAGCGCCGCGAACGCGGCGACCGCCGCCAGCGCGCCCGCGAGCGGGCCCCAGGCCAGGCCGTCGGAGTAGAACGCGGCGATCACCGTGATCGCGAGGAGGTCGTCGACCACGGCCAGCGTGAGCAGGAACGTGCGGATCGCGATCGGCAGCCCGCGGCCGAAGATCGCCAGCACGGCGAGGGCGAACGCGATGTCGGTGGCCGTCGGCACCGCCCAGCCCGACAGCGCGTCGTCGTCCCCGGCGGCCACCACGACCGCGACGTACAGCACGGCCGGCACCAGCATCCCGCCGACGGCCGCCAGCACCGGGACGGCCGCGCGGCGCGGATCCCGCAGGCTCCCGGCGACGATCTCGTGCTTGAGCTCGAGCCCGACCGCGAAGAAGAAGATCGCCAGCAGCCCGTCAGCGGCCCAGTGCGCCAGGTCCAGGTCCAGGTGCAGCGCGCCCGGTCCCAGCGTGAACCCGGACAGGTCGGCGTACGCACCGCGCCACGGCGAGTTGGCCCAGACCAGGGCGACGAGCGCGGCCGCGACCAGCAGGGCGCCTCCCGTCGTCTCGCGGGACGCCCAGCGGGACAGCGCGGACGGGGCGTGGGCGTGCGGGGGCGAGGGGGTCATGCGGTACTCCCGGGGCGGCTGGACCACCTGCCCGGAGGGTCGCCGGGCAGGGAGCCGACCAGACTTCCCGGCACACCGCGTCCCAGGGTACGGGGCGACCGGGGGCGGCGCCCGCGGGGCGGGCGCCGCCCCCCTCAGGCGTCCACCTCCCGGGTGAACGCGAGCACCGCCGCCGCGAGCGCCTCGGGCGCCTCGAGAGCCACGTGGTGCCCGACCCCCTCGAGCAGGACCGACGCGACCTCGCCCTGCACGACGTGACCGAGGGTCGCCGCGGTGAACGGCCCGCCGGACCCGCCGACGGCGAGGGCGGGCGCGGTCACCGGGCGGGCGGCGACGAGAGCGCGGAGCTCGTCGCCCTCGCCCAGGACCGACCGGTAGAGCCCCGCGGCCCCGCGCCAGCCCCCGGGCCGCGCGAAGGTGCGCGCGAACTCGTCGACGTCGCGCTCGGTGACCGACCCGGGCACGGCCGTCATCGACGGGAACCACGTCCGCAGCAGCGCGCGCTCCCGCCCGGAGAGCAGCAGCTCCGGGATCCCCGGGGCGGCGAGCGCGCCGATGTGCCAGGAACCGCCCCGGGCCACGTCGGCGAACGCCTCGAGCCCGAATCCGGCCAGGCCCATCTCGACGGCGATGAGGCTCGCCACGTCCGCCGGGTGACCGGTCGCCAGGCGCAGCACGGTGCCGCCCGCCACGTCCTGCCCGAGCAGGTGCACCGGCCCGAGCCCGAGGTGGCCGACGAGCGCGTGCAGGTCCTCGGCCGCGACGGCGCTGCCGACGCCCTCGCCGGCGACCGCGGAGTCCCCGAAGCCCCGCAGGTCGACCGCGACCACGCGGTGCTCCGCCGCGAGCAGCGGGATCAGGCGGTGGAACGCCCACCAGGACTCGGGGAAGCCGTGCACGAGCAGGACGGGCGACCCCGCGTCCCCGGCGGTGACGTAGTGCAGCGTCGTGCCGTTGACGTCGGCGCGGTGATGGCGGACGCCCGCGACGTCGGCGGGGGTGGTGGTGACGGACATGGTGACCTCCTGGTTGACAACGTGGTTGTCAGACTCGCGTTGCGCAACCTGGTTGTCAAGACCACCGGACCGGCCCTACGCTCAGGGCCGTGCCCGAACCGACCCGCGGCGTCCAGCTCGCCCTCCTGCTGCTGGGCGCGTTCGAGGAGATGGTCGACGACGTCGTCGAGCACCTCGCGGCGCACGGGCACCCCGGCGTGACCGCGAACCTCGAGTTCGCGCTCGTCGCGGTCGCGGAGGGCGCGGACAGCGCCTCGGCCCTCGGACGCACCCTCGGCACCACCCGGCAGGCGGCGGCGAAGACCGTCGCGACGCTCGAGCAGCTCGGCTACGTCGAGCGAGTGGACGACCCGCAGGACGCCCGGCTCAAGCGCCTGCGGGTGACCCCGCGCGGCGACGAGATGACGGCGATCGGCGCCGCGCGGTTCGACGCGCTGCGGGACCGGTGGGTCGCGCGGCTCGAGCCGGGGACGGCCGAGGCCGCCGAGGCGGCGCTGGGCCTGCTCCGGGCCCCCCGGGCCGCCCCCGGAGCCGGCACGCCCTGACCCGCGCAGGGTGTCGCAGACCTGCGCCAACCCGGACCTGCGGTCGCGGCCGGGCAGGGGACGAGCGCCCGGCTGCGGGTGCCGGCGGGCTGACGGGTGGCGACCCGCTGGCGGCTCAGCGCTCGCGCCTGGGCGCGGTGATCGCGGTGGACGCGTGGGCGACCGCCACCGCAGTCGCGAGCACCGCCATCACGAGGTCGAGCGTCCCGCCGCGCAGCACGAACGTCACCGCCAGTCCCGCGAAGACGACGGTGCCGACGCCGCCCAGCAACCGCTGGTGCGTCCTTCTCACCGGACCAGTGTCGCCCGCGGCGCGCGTCGGCGCAGCCGCGGGACCGGGCAGGATGGGCGGCATGGGTCTGATCTGCGACTACTTCGCCGCGCCGTCCGACGAGTCCGCCGCCGCCGTCGTGGACCGGGACGGCGGGCCCGCCGGCGTCGCGGCACCGAGCGGGTGGTCGCACGGCGTGCCCGCCCCGGCCGCGGAGGCGACGGGGCCGGGGTTCCCGACCGTGGCGGGCGGGAGCATCGACCCGGTCGTGGTGCTCGGCACGGTCACCGCCCTGCTGACCGGGCGGACGTTCGACGAGGTGCTCGCCGCGGCCGACCGGCGCGACCCGGTGGCGATGCAGGACGACGGCGCGGAGGTGGTGCTGCGGGTCGACGACGTCGTCGTGGACGCCCTCACCCGGGCGGACGACGCCGCGCTGGCCGCGGTGGCGGTCCCGTGGTCCCGGACCGACGAGCTCGCCGGGATCTCCGACCCGGAGTCGCTCGCGGAGTTCCTGCACGACCTGGCCGGGCTCGCCCGGGGAGCGCGCGAGCGCGATGAGGCGCTGTACTGCTGGGCGTGCGTCTGACGTCGGCCTCGTGCGGCACCCGGACCGCCCCGGGACGTGCCAGCATGACGAGGTGAGCGGATTCCGGCTGGGCCTCGTCGTGGTGGCGGTCGTGGTCGGCGTGGGGTCGGCGCTGCTGGGGAACTGGTGGACCGCGACCGGCATGGCGTGCGTGGTCCTCGCACAGGTGATCGCCGAGCGGGACGCCCGCCGACGGGCAGCGCGGGGCGAGCCGCGCCCGCCGCGCGGGTAGACGCCGGCCCTGTCCGCGTCGTCACGACCTGTGCGGTCGGGACCGGATCCGGACGAGACGAGCCACCGCGGTGAGGGCCGCCAGCAGCAGGACCAGCTCGAGCGGCGTCGTGTCGTGATCCAGCGGGTCCGCCAGCGACACCTCGGACATCAGCACCGCCCACTGCAGGTGGCAGCACGCCCACCAGACCCCGAGCACGACCACCCAGGCACCCGGCCCCGGCCGGGCCGGCGACCGTCCCCGCCGGACGCGCCGCCAGACGCAGACCACCGCGAGCGCCGCCGTCGCCCACCCGAGGACGGCGGCCAGCCAGGTCGGGCTCCCGTAGCCCAGGGGCTGCATCAGGCGGGTGTTGACCCAGGTCGCCTGGAGCCAGACGACGGCGGTGGCCCCGGCGACGGCGACCAGGGCGCAGCGGGCCCCGGCGTCGAGCGGGGTGCGGTCACGCGATCGTCCGGTCACGGGAAGAGCCTGGCCCGCCCGGCGCCGGCACGGCGGCACGTGCACCGGACCAGCACCCGGCCGTGACGGCACCCGCACCGGGTGCTCACGCGTCTGGTCACCCGGAAGGATGCGCGGCACGGGTCGGGACCCCCGCTCGCGGGCACGGCGAGCGGGCCCCCGGTGCAGCAGGGACCGGCGGTCGGGTCACGGGGAGGTGGTCGACACGAGTCGGGCTCACCGGTGCAGCGGGACACGGGTGCGCTGACCGTCGGCGACCGCGGGATGCGCCTGGTCGACCTGCTCGCCGCGGGCTGGGGCCACCGTGGACGACCGGGGCGTAGCCTGGGCAGCAGCCCGGCAGCGACCTCATCTCCCTCGGTGCGCCTCGTCCCGGATCGTTCGTTCGGAGGGCGTCATGCCCGTCCTGCCAGCAGTGCCCGCCCGTCCTCGGTCCGTGGACCGGCGCCCAGGGCTCATGCCCGCCGCCGGCGTCCGGCACCTCGTCGACGCGATCGCGTGCGAGTGACCACGTTCCCGCCACGAGACGACCGCCGCCCCGCAGGATCGGTGCCCGAGCAGGGCGGGCAGCTGCACGACCTGCTCCGCGCGTGGGCGCGCGGGATCGACGCGCTCGAGGCCGCCACGGAGCTCCTGATCCGTGCGGGCCTGGCGCAGCCGGCACACCCGTGGGTGCGCCGCGCGCCGGGGCGTGCGGGCGGGCAGGGCGTCGCGTGGATCGACTTCGCGGCCGTCTCCGCCTACGTCGGGCCGATGTCCCCCTCCGAGCGGCGGGTGCTGCTGTTCGCCGCGTCGCTGTCCGACGTCGACGCGGCGCCGGCGGTGCGACTGGGTGACCTGACCCGCGTGGGGGCGCGGCGGCTGGAGCTGCTGGCCGCGGCGGTGCGGCACGCGGGGGGCCGGCGCGACGCCTGGCGGGAACGGGCACGCGCAGGCGGGTGAGGGGAACCGGGTGCCGGAGCGATCCCGATCCGAGGGCGGCGCGGCGATGACGCTCACGACGTTCCTCCTCGCGCGCATCGGCGAGAGCGAGGCCGCCGCCCGTCGTCGGCTGGCGGTCGGCGGTCACCTCGGCCCGAGCGGAGGACCGGAGCGCGCGGACGGCCCCGTGTACCTCCGGGACGCGGCGGACCCGGTGCGCGTCCTGGCCGAGTGCCGCGTCCAGCGGGAGCTGATCGCCCTCGCGTACGAGGCGACGGGGCTCGACGAGACCGTGGACATGGAGCGGGAGACCGGTTCGCGGCACGAGAGCGGCGTGCACTACGTCGGGGACCGGATCCTGCGCGCGATGGCGTCGCTGTACGAGGGGCACCCCGACTTCGAGCCGACGTGGCGGTCCTGAGCGGCAGGGCGTGCCCGCCCGGCGACGGCCGCGGCGGTGATGACGCCGTCCGCCGCTGGGCGCGACGCTCACGGCCTCACGTCGCCGCCACGGATCGAGGGGCTCGACCCGGGTCGCGCCCCCGGCCCGCCACGCCTACTCGAAGCTGATGCGGTCGACGGACCGTTGCACGTCGACCGCGCGGTCGGCCTCCGCGGACTGACGCGCGGTCGCCGCGGCCGCGCGCTCGTCGCGCTGCCGGGAGACGGCGCGCCCGATGTCGGCCAGCGCCAGCGCTATCTCGTGTGCGAGCCCGTCCTCGAGCTGCGCGAGGCTGGTGCGCCCGATGAGCAGCCGCCGGTCGGAGACCTGCAGCGTCACCTGGGGGTAGCCGCGCTCGGCGAGCCTGCGGACGGTCTCCGGTCCTTCGATCGCCGCCTTCTCTGGCACGGACACCTGTCGCGAGAACACGGCCGGGACGGTGTACTGCGTCGGTGCCTGGCTCGTCCCGAGCAGCGCCGGCAGGGCGCTGGTCAGGATCGAGGCGAGCCGGAGGGGCTGCTCGCGCGTGGCGAGCTCGCCGTCGGCGGTCATCGCCGCGCTCCGGTCGGGCGACCGCCGGCGGCGCGGCGGCGGAGCTGGCCGATCCGCAGGGAGGCGAACACCAGGACGACGATCCCGACGCCGAGTCCGGCGATCAGCAGCGTCAGCGCCAGCGGCGCGGTCCCGCTCAGGCCGAGGAAGGAGACCGCGACGGGCCCGGTGTTCTGCAGCATGAACACGACGAGCGCGACGAGGACCAGCACGCCGATGCAGATGCCGAACCACGCGGCGCTCGTGCGGGTGCCCGAGGCCCGGGCGGGTGCGGCAGGGCGAGGGGCCTGCGCCGTCGGCTCGGCAGGCTGGCGGCTGGGGGTGGGAGTCGAGTGGGAAGCAGGCTGGACGGGCATGACGCCCTCCGATGCTGGATCCGGGTCGTCGCCTCACTGGGAGGTCCTCGACACCGGGCTGACCCCATTCTACGCCCGCCACCTCGGCTTCGCCCGGTCGGGGCACCCCGGGTACCCGGGGGCTGCGCCGAGGAGGCAGCCGCGACGTCCGCGAGGCGCCAGCGACCCTCAGGCCCCCTCGGCCCGCCCCTCGCGCCAGTACCCCATGAACGCCACGGCCTTCCGGTCCACCCCGCACGTCCCGACGAGGTGCCGCCGCAGCGTCTTGATCGCCCCGGCCTCCCCCGCGAGCCACGCGTAGAGCGCCGCGGACTGCCGCAGCGGCTCGCCCGTGGCGTGGTCCACGGGGACCTCCCACAGGATGCCGTCGTCGATGTCGACGTCCTCGAGCTCCATGCCCTCGGGCAGCGGGGCGTCGTGCGGCATGAGCCGCTTGCACGCGGCCTGCACCGCGGGGACGAGGAGCGAGCCGTGCGCGGCGCCGTCGCGGGGCAGCCAGCGGACGGTCACCCCGGCCGGGGCGTCGACCGGGATCGCGTCGCCGGTGACGGGGACCTCGATCAGCGCCTCGCCGCGGGCGTCGCGGGGCAGCCGCTCGAGGATGCCGGCGATCGCGGGCGCCGCGGTCTCGTCGCCCGCGAGCAGCAGGCGGTCGGCGTGCGCGGGCGGGACGAAGTCGATGCCGCCTGACGGGCCCGGGTGCTCGCGGTTCGGGCCCAGGATGACGAGGGAGTCGCCGACCTGCGCGCAGCCGGCCCACGCGGAGGCGGGCCCGGCGTCGCCGTGCAGCACCATGTCGACGTCGAGCTCGCGGACGTCGTTGCGGGCCGTCCGCGCCGTGTAGGTGCGGATCGGGTGCCGGAGCTCGTCCGGCAGGTCGCGCCACTGCAGGTACCAGGACTCGCCGGTCGGGACGACGTCGTAGCCGCAGGGCAGCGGCAGCAGCAGCTTGATGCGCTGGTCGAAGCCGTTGTCGGCGAACTGGTCCAGGTCCTCGCCGGTGAAGGTGAACCGGCGGAAGGAGGGGCTGAGGTCCACGATCCGCGACACCCGGACGTCGAAGAACCGGAACGGCGTGGTGACGGCCGGCGCGGCGGTGGACGCTGTCATGCCGTCACCGTAACCCGAAGGGAAGGCTTACCTCACCCCCTGTGTGACACATCCCACAGGGTGGACGCGTCACGCCGCCGACGTGCCGAACGCGAGGCCCAGCAGGTACGTCGCCGCGGCCGCCCCGAAGCCGATCGCCAGCTGCCGCAGCGCGCGCTTGGCGGGCGACGACCCCGACAGCACGCCGACGGTCGCGCCGGTGCCGAGCAGCGCGACACCGACCAGGCCGGAGGCCAGCGCCACGGCGCTCCACCCCTCCATGCCGAGCAGGTACGGCAGCACGGGCACGACGGCCCCGGCCGCGAAGAAGCAGAAGCTCGCCAGCGCGGCGCCGACGGCGCTGCCGACGGTCTCGTGCTCGTCGATCTCCTCACCGGCGACCACCGCCTCCTGGGGCGGCAGCGCCGCCGACGGTCCGCCGACCGCCGCGAGGTCGGCGAGCACGCCGGCCGCGCGTGCCTGCGCCTCGTCCGCGCCCATCCCCCGTGCCCGGTAGACCAGCGCGAGCTCGTTGGCGTCGAGGTCGAGGTGCGGCAGCGCCTCCCTGGCCTGCGCGCTGGGCCGGGACGCCTCGAGCAGCTCGCGCTGCGAGCGCACGGAGACGTACTCGCCCGCGCCCATCGACAGCGCGCCGGCGAGCAGGCCCGCGAGGCCGGTCAGCAGGACCGTGGACGTCGCGACGCCGCTCGCGCCGATGCCGAGCACCAGCGCCAGGTTGCTCACGAGGCCGTCGTTGGCGCCGAACACCGCGGCGCGGAACGTGCCCGACATCCGGCTGCGGCCGCGCATCGCCAGGCTGCGGACGACCTCCTCGTGGATCCGCTCGTCCGCGGCCATGGTGGGCGTCGCGTCGGCCTCGTCGCCGTAGCCGGACCGCGCCTCGGCGCGCTGGGCCAGGGCCAGGACGAACACCCCGCCGAACCGCCGCGCGAGCGCGCCGAGCACCCGCGACCGGATGTCACCGGGCAGCGGCCGCCCCACGCGGTCGCCGAGCAGGTCGAGCCAGTGCTGCTCGTGCCGCTTCTCGGCGTCGGCGAGCGCGAGCAGGATGGCGCGCTCCTCGCCCGTGCGGCGCGACGCGAGGTCGCGGTAGGCGGCGGCCTCGGCGCGCTCGTCCGCGAGGTAGCGGCGCCAGCGGCGGACCTGGCGGGCGGTGGGCGCGACGGCGGGGGCCCCGGGGGCCTGGTCGGTGGGTGGCACGGTGCTCCATCGTGGGCGCACCGGAGCCCGGAGTCACGCGATCCGCGCCGATTCGGGTGCCCGAATCGGGGCGTCCGCACCCCCGTCGACCGCGAGCCGGGACACCCCCGCACGCGGGTGCGGAGAGGCGGTCCCCGACGGGCCGGCGACCCGGCCCGCTCTCAGTCCTCCCAGGGCGGGGTGTCGTCGAGCTTCGTGTAGTACTTCGCGAGGTGGCTCTTGACCCGGTCGACGTCCTTCGCCGGCAGGTCGACGCCGCCCCGGGAGCCCTGCATGACGGCCGCCGCGGCGAACACCCCGCGCGGCACGGCGACGAGCTTCCCCCCGACCACGTCGGCGATCAGCAGCTTGTACGCGGTGAAGTTGCCCTTGGCGTCCGCGTCGTACCAGACGTGCGCGTCGCGGTACTTCTCGTTCGGCTCGTCCTCGGCGCCGGCCCACGCGCGGACGCGCTTCTCGGCGGCGGCGCCGTCCCACTCCCGGTCGCGGTCGGCCAGGGGCAGGTCCTGGAACGCGGTGACGGCCATCGGCCGCACCTCCCTCTCAACTCGACGGGTGCGCAACCCCACAGTTGCGCAAACATCCGGTTCAGGACGACGGCGCAGCGGCCCGGAGCTTCTCCAGCAGGGGACCGGCGACCTCGTCGAGGAACCGCTGCTGCGCCTGGTCGCCGACCTGGACCAGCGCGATGTCGGTGAACCCGGCCTCCCAGTACGGCTGGACCTTGGCGACGATCGCGTCGAGGTCCGGACCGCACGGGATCGTCTCCGCGACGTCGTCCGGCCGCACGAACTGGCTGGCGGCGTCGAACGCCTCGGTCGTCGGCAGGTCCGCGTTCACGTGCCAGCCGCCGGCGAACCAGCGGAACTGCTCGTGCGCGCGCTCCTTCGCCGTGGCCAGGTCAGGATCCCACGAGATCGGGATCTGGCCGATCTTGCGCGACGGCGCCGGGGTCTCGCCCCCGATCGCGTGCGCGGCCTGGGCGCGGGCCTCGTCCCACGAGGACAGCAGGTCCGCCTCGGGGTCGGTCGCCACCAGGTGGTCGGCCAGCGGGGCGAACCGGGACACCGACTGCGCGCCGGACACCGCGACGCCGATCTCCACCCGGGTGTCCGGGAGGTCCCAGAGCTGGGCGGAGTCGGTGCGGAAGTGCACGCCGTCGAAGGTCAGCCGGTCGCCGTCGAGCAGCGACCGGATGATCTCGATCGCCTCCTCGAGCATGTCGTGCCGCTCCCCGACCGCCGGCCAGCGCTCACCGACCACGTGCTCGTTGAGGTTCTCGCCCGCGCCGAGGCCCAGGGTGAACCGGCCGTCGGAGAGGACGCCGAGGGTGGCGGCCTTCTGCGCGACGACGGCCGGGTGGTACCGGACGGTCGGGCAGGTCACGTACGTCATCAGGTCGACCCGGGACGTCACCTGGGAGACCGCGCCGAGCAGCGACCACGCGTACGGCGCGTGCCCCTGCTCGTCGACCCACGGGAAGTAGTGGTCGGAGGAGACGAGGAAGTCGAAGCCGCGCTCCTCCGCGTCGGCCGCGTACCCCACGAGCTGCTTCGGCCCGGACTGCTCGGTCATGAGGGTGTACCCGAATCGCGTCATGCGATCGAGCCTCACACCGACCGGCCGCCCCGGCATCCGGAGCGCTCCGTCGCGGCCATCACTCGCCGAGATAGGACCCCGGCACCGAGATAGGACCGGGGCGGGCCCTACCTCGGCGCGGCGGTCCTCTCTCGGCGGGAAGCGGTCAGGCCTGGGCGAGCGCGGCGCGGAGGGCGTCGACCAGCGGGGTGGTCGGGCGGCCGATCAGGCGGGACAGGTCGCCCGGGGTCTCGGCGAGCAGGCCGTCGCGGGTGTTCTCCTCCAGGGCGACGACGAAGCCGACCGTGCCCTCGTCCAGACCGGCGGCGGTCAGGTCGGCGCGGCGCTGCTCGGAGGACACCGCGCGGTACGTCACCGGGCGGCCCAGCACCTCGGACGCGGCGGCGGCGAGCTCGTCGAAGCCCCACGCCGCGTCGCCGGACAGCTCGTACACGGCGTCGTCGTGGCCCTCGGTGCGCAGCACGACGGCGGCCGCCGCGGCGAAGTCGTCGCGCGGGGCGGACGCCACCCTGCCGTCGCCGAACGAGCCGACGATCTCGCCGGTCTCCCGCGCCTGCTGCACGTCGCCGAGGTAGTTCTCCGTGTACCAGCCGTTGCGCAGGATGGTGAAGGTGAGGCCGGACGCGCGGAGGATCTCCTCGGTGGCCTTGTGCTCGGGGGCGAGCACCAGCGGCGAGGTGTCGGCCTTCGGCGCGGACGTGTACACGAGGCGGCGCACGCCGGCGGCCTTGGCCGCCTCGATGACGGCGCGGTGCTGGTCGACGCGCTGCCCGACCTCGCTGCCCGACACCAGGAGCACGGTCTCGGCGCCCTCGAGCGCGGCGGCGATCGTCTCCGGCTTCCCGTAGTCGAGCGCGGCGACCCGCACGCCGCGCCCGGCGAGGTCCGCGAGGGTCTCGGTGCGGCGGCCCGCGGCGACGATCTGGTCGGCCGGGACGCCGTCGGCGAGCAGGTGGGTGACGACGAGGCGGCCGAGGTGGCCGGTGGCGCCGGTGACGACGATCGACATGGTGGAGCTCCTCCGAAGGTGGACGGGGCCGGCCGCCTGACGCGTCCGGCACCTCCCCCAACGGGCGGCCTGCACCCACCCTTCCCGCTCGCCGATACCCACTTTCGCGTAAGGTACTGGCATGGCGGTAAGCATCGAGGACACGGCTCCGGCCGTCGCCGGATCGGTTCTGGGTGACCTGCTCACGGACGGCGTCCTCGCCTCCGCGTGCCCGAGCCGGGTGGTGCTCGACCACGTGACCAGCAAGTGGGGCGTGCTCGTCCTCGTCGCGCTGTCCGAACGCACGCTCCGCTGGGGCGAGCTGCGCCGGCTCGTCGAGGGCATCAGCGAGAAGATGCTCGCCTCCACGCTCCGCACCCTGGAGGCCGACGGCCTGGTGCTCCGCGAGGCCACGCCGTCGATCCCGCCCCGGGTCGACTACTCGCTGACCCCGCTCGGCCGCGAGCTCGCGGACCACCTGCTGCCGCTGATGGGCTGGATCGTCCGGCACGCGGACGCCATGGTCGCCCGCCCCTGAACCGCTGCCGCCGGCGGCCGGGCCCAGGGATGCCACAGCGGGGGCGCCTACGATGGCCCACCGCAACCCCCGCACCCGATCGAAGGACGAGCACGTGCGCCGTACGGCAGCCACCCTCCTCGCCGCCTCCCTGCTGCTGCTCGCCGCGTGCAGCGACGGGGGCTCGGACGACTCCACCTCCCCCAGCGCCTCCCCGACGGCCACGGCCGCCGCGACGGCGTCCGCGGAGGACGTCGCCGCGCTCGAGGCCGTGACCCTGACCGGGGAGGCCGGCCAGGAGCCGACCTTCGACTTCGAGCAGCCGTTCACCGTCTCGGCCCCGGTCGCGCGGGTCGTCACGCCCGGCACGGGCGCCACCGTCGCCGAGGGCGACCTGGTGACCGTCGACATCGCCGCCGTGAGCGGCGAGGACGGCAGCACCCTCGGCGGCACCTACGGCGCCGAGCCGCAGCAGTACCTCGCGACCAGCGACAACCTGCCCCCGGTGCTGCTCGACGAGCTCGTCGGCCAGCAGGTCGGCGCGCGCCTCCTGTTCGCGAACCCGGCGTCGGACGCCACGTCGCTGCTCGCCGTCGAGGTCGTCACCACGGAGGCGGTCCCCGACCGCGCCGAGGGCACCGCGGTGACCCCGCTGCCCGAGGGCCTGCCGACGGTCACCCTGGCCGAGGACGGCGCCCCGTCGATCGAGCCGCTCGAGACCGACCCCCCGACGGACCTCGTCGTCCAGCCGCTGATCCAGGGGGCCGGCGCGGCGGTGGAGGCGGGCCAGACGCTCACCGTGCAGTACAGCGGCTGGCTGTGGGACGGCACGTCCTTCGACTCGTCCTGGGAGCGCGGCTCGGCCACGACCTTCCCGCTGAGCAACGTCATCCAGGGCTGGCAGCAGGGCCTGGTCGGCCAGACGGTCGGCAGCCAGGTGCTGCTGATCATCCCGCCGGCGCTCGGCTACGGCGACCAGGAGTCCGGCAGCATCCCGGCCAACTCGACGCTGATCTTCGTGGTGGACATCCTCTCCGCGTCCTGACACCCGCCCCGCGGGGCACGCAGCACAGGGACCTCGGTCGCACCAGCGGCCGAGGTCCCTGTCGTTCCCGCGACCCGCGTGGTTAGCCTGGCCGTCCCGGCACCGATCCCGAAGGACGTGCGATGGACGCGGCAACGACGCCGACGATCCGCAACGTGGCCCTCGTCGGCCACGCCGGATCAGGCAAGACCACGCTCGCCGAGGCCCTGCTGCTGCGCGCGGGGGCCGTCCCCCGCGCCGGGCGGGTCGAGGACGGCTCCACGGTCTGCGACCACGAGCCCGAGGAGGTCGCGCGCGGCTCCTCCGTGGCGCTCGGGGTGGCCGACCTGGACTGGACGTGCAGCCAGGGCAGCCCGCACCGGCTGACCCTGCTCGACACCCCGGGGTCGCCCGACTTCGCGGGGGCGGTCGACTCGGCCCTCGCGGTCGCGGACCTCGCGGTGGTGGTGGTGAGCGCCGTCGACGGGGTCCAGTCCGGGACGGAGGCGGCGTGGCGACGGTGCGACGAGGCGGGGATCCCCCGCCTCGTCGTCGTCTCGCAGGAGGACCGCGCCCGCGCCGACTTCCACCGCGTGCTGGACCAGGTCCGGGACCTGGCCGCGCGCACCGGCCACGACCCCGCCGCGGTGCTGCCCCTGGAGCTGCCGCTGGGCGAGGAGCAGGCGCTGCACGGGGTCGCCGACGTGCTGTCCGACCGGGGCCTCGACTACGGCGCGGACGGCCGGCACCGGGACTGCGACCTGCCCGCCGACGTGGCGGACGAGGAGCACCGGCTGCACGGCGAGGTGACGGAGGAGATCGTCGCGCACGACGACGACCAGCTGGAGCAGTACCTGTCCGGGGAGGAGCCCGGCCCGGCGGACCTCGAGCGGACCCTGGCCCGCGAGGTCGCGTCCGGCGGCGCGGTGCCCCTGCTGGTCGCGTCCGCGGCCACCGGCGTCGGGATCGACCGGCTCGCGGACCTGGTGTGCGAGATCGGCCCCGCCCCGACCGACCGGCCGGCCCGGCTGCGGGTCGGGGGCGGGGGGCCCGAGGACGGCGCGGAGACCGACCTGCCCGCCGACCCGGACGCCGAGACGGTGCTGCACGTGTTCCGGACGGTCGCCGACCCGTTCGTCGGGCAGGTGTCCGTGTTCAAGGTGCTGTCCGGCACCGTGCGGTCCGGCGACCGGCTGGTGACCGCGACCGGTGCCGAGGAGCGGCTGCACGGCCTGTTCCGGCTGCGCGGCCGCGAGCACCTGCCGGTCGACGCGGTCGCCGCGGGCGGGATCGCCGCGGTCGCCAAGCTCGGCTCCGCCCCGACCGGCACGCTGCTCGCGGCGCGGTCGCAGCCGGTCCGGCCCGCCACCCTGCCGCCGCGGCGGCCGGTGCTCGGCGTCGCGCTGGTCCCGGTCAGCCAGGCCGACGACGACAAGCTGTCCGGGGCGCTGACCCGGCTCGCCGCCGAGGACCCCACGCTGGTGGTCGAGCGCACCGCGCACCAGGCCGTCCTGCGCGGGCTCGGGGACGCGCACCTCGCGGTGGCCGTCGAGCGGCTGGCCCGCGTGTTCGGCGTGCACGTCACCACCGAGCCGGTGCGGATCGCGTACCGCGAGACGATCGCCCGGCCCGCGGAGGCGGAGGGGCGGCTGAAGAAGCAGTCCGGCGGGCACGGCCAGTTCGCCGTCGTGCAGCTCCGGCTCCGCCCGCTCCCCCCGGGGTCGGGATTCGCGTTCGTGGACTCGGTGGTCGGCGGGGCGGTGCCGCGGTCCTACCTGCCGGCCGTCGAGCGCGGCGCCGCCGAGGCGCTGGCGGCCGGCGGGCCGCTGGGCCACCCGGTGGTCGACGTGCAGGTCGAGGTCTACGACGGCAAGGCGCACGCCGTGGACTCCTCCGACATGGCGTTCCGCACCGCGGCCGCGGCGGGCGTCCGCGCCGCGCTCGCCTCGGCCGGCACGGTGCTGCTGGAGCCGACGGTGCGGGTCACGGTCGTCGTGCCGACCGAGGCCCAGGGCGACGTGCTCGGCGACCTGTCCGGGCGGCGCGGCCGGATCAGCGCGAGCAGCGCCACCGACGACGGCCGGGTCCGGATCGACGCGGTCGTGCCGGAGGCCGAGGTGGTCCGGTACGCCCTCGACCTGCGGGCGCTCACCGGCGGCCGGGGCGAGGTGCTGCTGGAGCCCGGGGACTACGACGTGCGGCCGGGGCACCTGGCACCGGTGTGAGGTGCCGGCCCGGGGCGGCGGGGCGTCAGCCCGCGGCCGCCTCCGGCACCGGCAGCCCCGACCCGAGCCGCCCCGCGTAGACGTCGATCTTCATCTCGATCGCCGCCAGGTGCTCCTGGACCTCGGCCAGCTGCGCCCGCACCGCGTCCCGGTGCGCCTGCAGCAGCGCCATCCGCTCCGGCTCGGTGCCCTCGCCCTGGCGGACCAGGTCGGCGTACTCCCGGATCTCCCGGATCGGCATGCCGGTCGCCCGGAGCCGGGTGAGCAGGTGGATCCAGCCGAGGTCCCGCTCGGTGTACCGGCGGTGCCCGGACGAGGCCCGCTCCACGGCGTCGAGCAGCAGCCCGTCGCGCTCGTAGTACCGCAGCGTGTGCGGGGTCAGCCCGGTCGCGGCGGCGGCCTCGGCGATGGTGAGGGTGCGGCTCTCCTCGGTCACGCCCCTCAGCATGCGCCGGTCACCGCCCGATGGTCGACATGTCGGGGTACCGGTCGCCGACGACGGCCTGCGGCGGCACCGCGTCGGCGAGCGCCGCGACGTCCTCGGCGGCGAGCCGGACGTCGGCGGCCGCGACGTTCTGCTCCAGGTAGCGGACCCGGCGGGTGCCGGGGATCGGCACCACGTCCTCGCCCTGGGCCAGCACCCAGGCGAGCGCGAGCTGCGCCGCGGTCACGCCCCGCTCGGCCGCGAGCGCCTGGACCCGCTCGACCAGCGCGCGGTTGGCGTCGAACGCCTCGCCGGCGAACCGGGGGTTGGCGCGCCGGAAGTCGTCGGGCGCGAGGTCGTCGGGCGCCGCGATCGCGCCGGTGAGCATCCCGCGGCCCAGCGGCGAGTACGGCACCAGGCCGATGCCGAGCTCGCGCAGGGTGGGCAGCACCTCGGCCTCGACGTCCCGCGTCCACAGCGAGTACTCGGTCTGCACGGCCGTGATCGGGTGCACGGCGTGCGCGCGGCGGATCGTCGCCGGCCCCGCCTCGGACAGCCCGAGGTGCCGCACCTTGCCGGCCTGCACCGCCTCGGCGAGCGCGCCCATCGTCTCCTCGACGGGGACCTTCGGGTCCATCCGGTGCATGTAGTACAGGTCCACGTGGTCGACGCCGAGCCGCTGCAGGCTCGCGTCCAGGGCGGCGCGGACGTACTCCGGTCGGCCGTCCACGCCGCGGCTCGTCACGGCCGGGTCCGGGTCGCGGACGATGCCGAACTTCGTGGCGAGCACGACCTCGTCCCGGCGCCCGGCGATCGCGCGGCCGACCAGGCGCTCGTTGGTGTGCGGGCCGTAGATGTCGGCGGTGTCGAGCAGCGTGACGCCGAGGTCGAGGGCGCGGTGGATCGTCGCGACCGACTCGCGCTCCTGGTCGGACCCGGGCGTGGACGTCGCGCCGTAGAACTCGGACATGCCCATGCAGCCGAGCCCGAGGGCGGAGACGGTGAGGGCGGTGCCGTGCGCGGCGCTGCCGAGGGTGCGGGTGCTGAGGCTCATGGATGAGGACGCTCCTCCTTGGAGCGCGCTCGAAGTCAAGGCGTCGCGCTGCGGGCCGGGGCGCGCGGTCGTAGCGTCGGGGCGACACCCCACCCTCGAGGAGGACGCGTGAAGCTCCGCCACCTGCCGCTGCGCCTCGGCGCCGGCGCCTACATCCTGAACTCCGGCCTGGACAAGCTCGGCGCCGACGAGGCGACCGCCCGCGGCCTGCACGGCACCGCCGCCGGCGCGTACCCGTTCCTGTCCGGCGTGGACCCGAAGACGTTCGCGACGGCCCTCGGGGCCACCGAGGTGGGTCTCGGCGCCGCGCTGCTGGTGCCCGTGCTCCCCCGCGTCGCCGTCGCCACCGGGTTCACCGCGTTCTCCGCGGCGCTCGTCGGCATGTACCTGCGCACCCCGGCGCTGCACCGCGGGCCGGGCGACCCGCGCCCCAACCCGGACGGGATCGGGGTCGCGAAGGACGTCATCATGCTCGGCGCCGCGTCGTCGTACCTGATCGACACCCTGACGTCGTCGGCCAAGAAGGCGGGCGTGAAGGCGGCGAAGAAGGCGCGGAAGGCCGTCCACCGCTGACGGCGGGGACCGCGCGGGCCCTAGGCTCGGTGCCGCCCGCGTCCGCCGCCGTCCGAAGGAGCGCCATGCGCCAGCCGACCCGCTGGGAGCAGATCGGCCAGCAGAACCCCGACCGGTCCACCTGGTACGTCGAGCGGTTCCGCGCGATGGCCGCGGAGGGCGCCGACCTGGCCGGCGAGGCCCGGATGATCGACGCGATGGTGCCCCGCGGGTCCCGCGTGCTGGACGCCGGCTGCGGGCCGGGCCGCGTCGGCGGCGAGCTCGCGCGTCGCGGGCACGCGGTCGTGGGCGTGGACGTCGACCCGGTGCTCGTCGAGGCCGCGCGCGCCGACCACCCCGCGGGCGACTGGCACGTCGGCGACCTCGCCGAGCTCGACCTGCCCGCCGCGGGCGTCGCCGAGCCGTTCGACGTGGCGGTGATGGCCGGCAACGTGCTGACGTTCGTCGCGCCCGGCACCGAGGCCGAGGTGCTGCGCCGGATCCGCGCGCACCTGGCGCCCGGGGGCCGGCTGGTCGTCGGGTTCGGCGCGGGGCGCGGGTACGCCTTCGACGCGCTCGACCTCGATGCCCGGGAGGCGGGGTTCGCGGTGCAGCACCGGTTCGCGACCTGGGACCTGCGGCCGTTCGGGCCGGACGCGGACTTCCTGGTGGCGGTCCTGGGCTGAGCACGTCGGGGTGGTCGGCGCGCGGCCGTCGTGCCACCCTCGACGGCATGGCCCGGTTCTTCGACGTCCACCCGCACGACCCCCAGGCCCGGTCGATCGGCCAGGTCGTGCAGCTGCTGCGCGACGACGCCCTGATCGCCTACCCCACCGACTCCGGGTACGCGCTCGGCTGCCGCATGGAGAGCCACACCGGGGCGGACCGGATCCGCGCGATCCGGCACCTGACCGACAAGCACCACTTCACGCTGATGTGCACCGACTTCGCGCAGCTCGGGCAGCTGGTGCGCCTCGACAACGCGCCGTTCCGCGCGATCAAGGCCGCGACCCCCGGGCCGTACACGTTCATCCTCCCGGCGACCAAGGAGGTGCCGCGGCGGCTGGCCCACCCGAAGAAGAAGACCGTCGGCGTGCGCATCCCGGACTCCCGGGTGGTGCAGGCGATCCTGCACGAGCTCGGCGAGCCGCTGCTGTCCTCCACGCTCATCCTGCCGGGCGACACCGAGCCGCAGACGGACGGCTGGACGGTGAAGGAGGAGCTGGACCACGTCGTCGACGCGGTGATCGAGGCCGGCGAGGTGTCCGCGGAGCCGACGACGGTCGTCGACTGGTCGGAGGGCTACCCCGAGGTGGTCCGCGAGGGCGCGGGCGACCCGGACCGGTTCGCCTGACGCGCGTGGTCCCGCCCGACCTGCCCGACGACCCCGGGTTCCCCGCCACCACCGCCCCCGGCGCGCGCGACCTCGCCGAGCTCGACGGCGCCGTGGTCGAGTGCCGCGCGTGCCCGCGGCTCGTCGCGTGGCGGGAGCACGTCGCGACCGTGAAGCGCGCCGCCTACCGGGACCAGGAGTACTGGGCCCGGCCCGCCCCCGGTTTCGGCGACCCGCAGGCCCCCGTGCTGGTCGTGGGGCTCGCGCCCGCGGCCCACGGCGCCAACCGGACGGGCCGGATGTTCACCGGCGACCGGTCGGGCGACTTCCTGTTCGCCGCCATGCACCGCGTCGGGATGGCGTCGCAGCCGACGTCCGTGCACGCCGGCGACGGGCTGACGCTCACCGGGGTGCGGATCACGGCCCCGGTGCACTGCGCTCCGCCCGACAACAAGCCGCTGCCCGAGGAGCGGCACCGCTGCGGGCCGTGGCTGGCGCGGGAGCTGGAGATCGTGCGCCCGCGGGTCGCCCTGGTGCTGGGGGCCTTCGGCTGGGACGCGCTGCTCCGCACGCTCGCCGAGCAGGGCTGGGCGGTGCCGCGCCCGCGCCCGCGGTTCGGCCACGGCGCCGAGCAGGTGCTCGACCGCCCCGGCACCGGCGAGCGCCTGACCCTCCTGGGCTGCTTCCACGTCAGCCAGCAGAACACCTTCACCGGCCGCCTGACCCCGGACATGCTCGACGCGGTCCTCCTCCGCGCCCGCGCCCTGGCCGCCTGACGCCGAGGTCGAGGGTTTCGGCGCGTGAGCCGGTCGGAAACCCTCGACCTCGGCGGAAACGCTCGACCTCGGCGGGCCGGGGTCAGGCCAGCGAGCGGCCGCCCGTGACGCCGATGCGCTCGCCGGTGATGTAGCTGCTCTCCTGGCTCGCGAAGAACACGTACGCCGGGGCGAGCTCCGCCGGCTGGCCGGCGCGGCCCAGCGGGGTGTCCGCGCCGAACTCCTTCACCTTCTCCTCGGGCATCGTCGCCGGGATCAGCGGGGTCCAGATCGGGCCGGGCGCCACGGCGTTGACCCGGACGCCCTGCTCGGCGACCTGCTGCGCCAGCGCCTTGGTGAAGTTGAGGATGCCGGCCTTGGTGGTCGCGTAGTCGATGAGCTGCGGGCTGGGCTCGTAGGCCTGGACCGACGTCGTGTTGATGATGCTCGAGCCCGGCTGCAGGTGCGGGAGCGCCGCCTTGGTGATCCAGAACATCGCGTACAGGTTCGTCTTGAACGTGCGGTCGAGCTGCTCGGTCGTGAGGTCCAGCAGCCCGTTCTCCTGGGACATCTGGAACGCCGCGTTGTTGACGAGCACGTCCAGCCCCCCGAGCTCGGCGACCGTGCGCTCCACGATCTCGGAGCAGAACGCCTCGTCGCGGATGTCGCCCGGCAGGGTCAGCGCGCGGCGGCCGGCGGCCTCGACCAGCCGCACGGTCTCCTGCGCGTCCTCCTCCTCGTCCGGGAGGTAGACGATCGCCACGTCGGCGCCCTCGCGGGCGAACGCGAGCGCCACCGCCCGACCGATCCCCGAGTCGCCGCCGGTGATCAGCGTGCGCTTGCCCTCGAGCCGGCCGGAGCCGACGTACGACTCCTCGCCGTGGTCGGGCTGCTGCCGCATGTCGTCCGTGAGACCGGGGTGCGGGATGTTCTGGGCCGGCTGCTCCGGCTCGGGGTGCTGGGTCTGCGGGTCCTGGGGCGTGGTCTGGTCGCTCATGCTCACCCATCGTCCGCGCGCAGCGGCGGCCCGCCACCGGAGCGGGTGAACCGTCGGCGTGTCGGCACCCGGCGCGTCGCCCCGAGTTGCCCCGTCGGCCCGGGTCACCCCACAGTGGCCGTCGGCCAGCCCGCGCTCCGACCCGTACGTCCACGTCGCGCGCACAACCGCCGCACAGGCTCCCCGCAGCGGAAGTCCTAGGGTGACGATCCGGACCGGAGGAGGAACGTGAGCAGCGACGACGAGCAGTACGTCGAGATCTGGGGCGACCGCGTGTCGATGCGCGACCTGGTCCTGGCGCTCGCGGTCACGGCGGTCGCGACGGCCGCCGCCGTCGTGATCGGCCGCGCCCTCGGCTCCTCGGAGTTCTTCTGGGGCCTCGGCGGCTCGGTGGTCGGGTTCGCCGCCTCCGTGGCGCTGGTCCGGCCCAAGCGGGACGTGCGGATCGTGGCGGACGACGACGCCGAGGCGGGGCCGCCACCGGCCTGACCCCCGCGCCCGCGCTCCCCCCGCGCGCCACCCCCGCGCCACCCGCCGCGCCCGCCCCACCCATCCGGACGGGCGCCCCGCACCGAAAGACCTCCGTGGACCTCTCCCTGCTGCTGCCGATGGTCGCCGCCGCCCTCGCGGCCGTCGCGCTGTACACGCTGATCGGGTTCATCCCCGGCACCGACGAGACGTCGGTCCTGCTCCCCGTGACGCTCGCGCTCGTGCTCGCCGGTGCCGACCCGCAGGTGGTGCTGGCGTTCTTCATCGCCGCGGTGGTCACGCTGAACCTGACCAACTCGATCCCCACGGCGCTGGTCGGCCTGCCCGGCGGCGTGCTGTCCGCGCCGATGATCGACCACGCCCTGCTGCTCAAGCGGGAGGGCCGGGCGGCGGAGACGATCCGCAAGATGGCCGCCGGGTCGGTCGTCGGCACGCTGATCTCGGTGCCGCTGGCGCTGCTCATCGCGAGCGCCATCACCCCGTTCGCGGACCAGCTGCGGGAGTACGGGGCGCTGCTGTTCGTCGGCGGCGCGGTGGTCCTGGCGCTGATCGGGAAGAACAAGCTGCTCTCGCTGCTGGCGATCATCCCGCTCGGCCTGCTGTTCCAGGGCGTGCAGGCGCTGTACCGGCAGACGGGCGTGCTGCCCGAGGACGGCACGATCACGGTGTCGTTCTTCCTGTCGATCACCGCCGGCCCGCTGCTGCTCAGCCTGGCGACGCTGCTCAACCCGACGCTGCGCGCCGCGCTCCCCCGCGCCGGGCGCACGCCCGTCGTCATCACGCGCTCGGAGCTGAAGGGCGCCCCGCTGAGCCCCCGCCGGCTGCTGACCAGGGCCGAGCTCGGCGCCTCGGCCACGGTGTCCGCCGCGTCCACGCCGCTGTTCTTCCTCAGCCCGGTCGCCCTGACGCTACTCATGGGCGAGGCGTCCGGCGCCCGTGGCCAGCAGCCGGTCGAGCGGTCGTCCCGGGCGATCACCTCGATGGCCGCGCTCGCGCACTCGACCTACCTGGCGGGCGTGATCATCCCGCTGCTGGCGGTCGGCCTGCCGCTGTCCCCGGTCGCCGTCGGCCCCGCAAACGCGCTGTTCAACGCGCCCCCGGTGCTGACCCTCGACAACAACCTGCACCAGCTGCTGTCGACGTCGCAGTTCGTGGTGGCCGTCGTGGTCGGCGGGGCGCTCGCGCTGGTGCTGTCCTACGTGCTGGCGGTCCGGTACTCGTTCCGGCTCACCGCGCTGGTGACCCGGTACGTGCCGCACGAGGCCGTGCTGGCGCTGTTCGTCGTGTTCGTCCTGCTCCTCGCCTACCTGGACGCAGGGCTCGTCAACGTCTTCGCCGTGCTGCTGGTCGGGCTGACCTGCGGCACGCTGAACCGGTTGGGCGTCAACTTCGGGGTGCAGTTCATGTCGCTGTACGCGGCCCCGTGGTTCGTGGCGCACCTGATGTGAGGAGTCGGACCATCTCGAGCTCGAACCCGCGCAGCACCGGCCCGGGCGCCCCGCGCGCCACCGGGACGGGGCACACCCGCGCGAAGGCGATCCTGGTCGGCGAGCACGCCGTCGTGTACGGCGAGCCCGCGATCGCGCTGCCGCTGGCGAGCCTGCCGATGCGCGCCGTGGCCCGGCGCGAGGAGGGGCCGCTGGCGCTCGAGTCCGTGCTCTACTCCGGCGCGCTGTCCGACGCCCCCGAGCAGCTCGCCGCGCCGGTCGCCGCCGTCGAGGCGACGCTCGACCACCTCGGCCTGCCGCACCGCGACGTCGTGCTGTCCACCGAGTCGACCATCCCCGCCGCCCGCGGGCTCGGCTCCAGCGCCGCCACCGCCGGGGCGCTCGCGCTCGCGCTGGCGGACCTCGCCGGCCGCACGCTGACGCCGCAGGAGCACTTCGACCTGGTCCAGGTCGGCGAGCGGGTCGCGCACGGCAACCCCAGCGGGCTCGACGCCCGCACCACCGCCTCCACCGAGCCCGTGTGGTTCCAGGCCGGGGAGATCCGGCCGCTCGACCTCGCGCTGCGCGCGCACCTCGTCGTCGCGGACACCGGCGTGCACGGGCGGACGCGGGTCGCGGTCGCCGACGTCCGGTCGTTCCGGGACCGGCACCCGGCCCGCGGGGCGGAGCTGATCGCGGAGCTGGGCGCCATCACCCGGGACGTGGTCGACGACCTGGCCCTCGACCGGCCCGCGGAGCTGGGCGCCCGGATGACCCGCGCGCACGGCGCCCTCGCCGAGCTCGGCGTCTCCTCCCCCGAGCTGGACCGCCTGGTCGGCGCGGCCCTCGCCGCCGGCGCCCTCGGCGCCAAGCTCACCGGCGGTGGCCAGGGCGGATGCATGCTGGCGCTCGCGGCCGACGCCGCCTCCGCTGGTACGATCGCCGCTGCCCTGCGCCGCGCGGGAGCGGCGCGCACGTGGCTGCACCGGACCGACGCGCGGCGCCCCGCCGCCCCCTCCGCCCAGGTGCCCCTCGGATGACTGACTCCGCGACCGCCGTCGCGCACGCGAACATCGCGCTCGCCAAGTACTGGGGCAAGCGCGACGAGGCCCTGGCGCTCCCCGCGACCTCGAGCCTGTCCCTCACGCTCGACGCCTTCCACGCCACGACGACCGTGACCCTGGACGCGGGCGCGGCCGAGGACACCGGGACGCTCGACGGCCGCCCCATGTCCGACGGCGAGCTGACCCGCGTCCGACGGTTCCTCGACCTGGTCCGCTCGCTCGCCGGGTCGTCCGCGCACGCCTCGGTCACCTCCGTCTCGACCGTGCCGACCGGCGCGGGCCTGGCGTCGTCCGCGAGCGGGTTCGCCGCGCTCACCGGTGCCGCGTCGGCCGCGTACGGGCTGGACCTCGACCCGCGGGCGCTGTCCCGGCTGGCCCGCCGCGGCTCCGGCTCGGCGGCGCGCTCGGTGTTCGGCGGCCTCGTCGTGTGGCACGCCGGCACCGACGACGCGTCGTCGTTCGCGGAGCCCGTCCCCGGCGGCGAGGCCGGCGGCGCGCTCGACCCGGCGATGGCGGTGGTCGTGCTGGACGCCGGCCCCAAGTCGATCTCGTCCCGCGAGGCCATGCGCCGCACCGTCGAGACCTCCCCCTTCTTCCCGTCCTGGACCGAGTCGACCGAGGTCGACGTCGCGCTGATGCTCGACGCCGTGCGCGCCGGCGACCTGCCGACCCTGGGCGCCCTCGCCGAGTCGAACGCCCTGCGGATGCACGCGACGATGCTCGGCGCCCGCCCGCCGGTCCGGTACTGGACCGCGCACACGGTCGGCGTGCTCGACCAGGTGCAGGCGCTGCGCGCCGACGGCCTGCCCTGCTGGGCGACCATCGACGCGGGCCCGAACGTCAAGGTGCTGTGCGCCGGGCACGACCTCCCGGCCGTCGCCGAGGCGCTCTCCGAGGGCGGCACCCGGCGCGTGGTGACCGCGCGCCCCGGGCCGGACCTGCGCGTGACGACGGGAGGTGCCGCGTGACCGCGCCCGAGGCCATCGAGGTCAGCGCCCCCGGCAAGCTGTTCGTCGCGGGCGAGTACGCCGTCGTGGAGGCGGGGTACCCCGCGGTGCTCGTCGCCGTCGACCGGCACGTCACCGTGCGTCTCGCCCGTGCCGAGGGCGCCGGGTCCATCGCGTCCGACCAGTACGGCCGGCTGCCCGTCGTCTGGCGGCGGGACGGCGGCCGGGTCGTGCTCGACCACGACAGCCGCCCGTTCGACTACGTGCTCGCGGCGATCGACGTCGTGGAGCGGTTCGCCGCGGAGCAGGGCCGCGAGCTCGGCTTCTACGACATCACGATCACGTCCGAGCTCGACGACCAGTCCGGCCGGAAGTTCGGCCTCGGGTCGTCGGCGGCCGTCACCGCCGCGACCGTGCGGGCGCTCGACCGGTTCTACGCGCTCGACCTGCCGACCGACCGGCTGCTCCGTCTGGCGCTGCTGGCGACCGTCGCGGTGAACCCGATGGGCTCCGGCGGCGACGTCGCCGCGAGCCTGTACGGCGGGTGGATCCGGTACGCCGCGCTCGACCGCGACTGGCTGCGCACCGCCCAGGACGCCGCGGAGTCGTCGGGCGCGCAGCGACCGCTGTCCGCGCTGCTCGACGCCGACTGGCCCGGCCTGTCCGTGCGGCGCCTCCCGACGCCGCGCAGCATGCGGCTCGTCGTCGGCTGGACGGGCGTCCCCGCGTCGACCACCCGCCTGGTCGAGCGCATGCAGTCCCGCAAGGGTGCCGCCGAGGCCCACTACCCCGACTTCCTCGCCGCCTCCCGGGAGTGCGTGGACGCGCTGGCCGACGCCATCGAGCGCGACGACGCCCCCGCCGCGAAGGCGCAGATCCACCGCGCCCGAGGCCTGCTCACCTCGCTCGCGCGCGCCGCCGGCGTCGACATCGAGACCCCCGCGCTGCGCACCCTGTGCGAGACCGCCGAGGGCGTCGGCGCGGCGGCGAAGTCGTCCGGCGCGGGCGGCGGCGACTGCGGCATCGTGCTGGTCGACGCCGACACGGACCTGGAGCCGATGCTCCGGGACTGGGCGCTGTCCGACGTGCGGCACCTGTCGCTCCACGTGCAGCAGCCGTGCGACGCCGGGGACGCCCGATGACCGCCGACGACGCCCACCTGTCCGGCCAGGACCAGCCCGTCGCCGGTGCCGCCGGCGCGCCCGCGGCCCCCGCCGAGCAGGACGCGCGCCGCAAGGACGACCACGTCCGCCTCGCCGTCGCCCAGCACGCCGAGCCCGGGCCGAGCGACTTCGACCACGTCCGCCCGATGAACCACCCGCTGCGGGCCGGTGACCGCGCCCAGGTGTCGCTGCACACCGCCGGCCGGGTGCTCGACTGGCCGGTGCCGCTCTACATCAACGGCATGACGGGCGGCACCGCGCACACCGCGACGATCAACCGCGCCCTCGCGGTCGCCGCGCGGGAGACCGGCGTCCCGATCGCGTCCGGCTCGACGGGCATCCTGCACCGCGAGCCCGCGGCGATCCCGTCGTTCCGGGTGCTGCGCGACCTCAACCCCGACGGCTTCGTCCTGGCGAACGTGAACGCCAACCTGACGCCCGCGCAGGCCCGGCGCTCGGTGGAGATCCTGGGCGCGGACGGCCTGCAGGTGCACATCAACCCGGCGCAGGAGATCGTCATGCCCGAGGGCGACCGCGACTTCACGCGCTGGGCCGACAACATCGCGGCCATCGTCGACGGCGTGGACGTCCCCGTGGTCGTCAAGGAGGTCGGCGCGGGCATGAGCCGCGGCACCGTCGAGCGGCTGCGGGACCTCGGCGTCGCCGCCGTCGACGTCTCGGGCCGCGGCGGCACCGACTTCACCGCCATCGAGTCCGCCCGCCGTACCGACGGCGGCATGGACTACCTCGCGTCGTGGGGGCAGTCGGCGGTCGAAGGCCTGCTGGACGCGTCGTCGGTGGACGGCGTGGACCTGCTGGCGTCCGGCGGCGTCCGGCACCCCCTCGACGTCGTGCGCGCGCTGGCGCTCGGCGCCACGGCCGTCGGCGTCGCGGGCGGGTTCCTCCGCACGCTGCTGACCGACGGCGAGGCGGCGCTCGTGGCCCGCATCGAGTCCTGGCTGACCCAGGTCGGCGACATCATGACGCTGCTCGGCGCCCGCACCGTCGCCGACCTCCGGCACGTGGACCTGCTGCTCACCGGCCCGGTGCGCGAGTTCTGCGACCTCCGCGGCGTCGACGCCCGCGCGTACGCCCGCCGCAGCGGCCTCTGACCCGGCGCGCGCCACCTGCGCGCCCCCGCCGCCCCCGCCGGCCCCGCCGGCCCCGCCGGCCCCGCCGAGCATGCACCAGACGTGGGGTTCGACGCGCTCGAACCCCGCAGCTGCTGCGTGCTCGACGGCTCCTCGAGCGCGGGACCTCCGTCCTCGTGGAATACCCCTGGGGGGTATAGCGTTGGGAGCTGCGACGGGGTGCGCTCGCGCCCCGCACGGAGGGAGCGCGACGTGCACGGGTACAGCGGTGACAAGGACGACTACCTGAAGCGCCTCAAGCGCATCGAGGGGCAGGTGCGCGGCATCGCGCGCATGGTCGACGAGGACGTCTACTGCATCGACGTCCTGACCCAGGTCGCCGCCGTGACCAAGGCGCTGCAGGCCGTGAGCATCGGCCTCGTCGAGGACCACCTGGGCCACTGCGTCGTCGACGCGGCCCGGCAGTCCGAGGAGGCCGGTGCCGAGAAGGTCCGCGAGGCCTCCGAGGCCATCGCCCGGCTCGTCCGCTCCTGACCCCGACCCGCACCTCGAGAGGAACCACCATGAGCCAGACCACCAGCTTCTCCGTGGACGGCATGACCTGCGGCAACTGCGTCCGCCACGTGACCGAGGAGCTCACCGCGCTGCCCGGCGTCACCGACGTGCGGGTCGACCTGGTCGCCGGCGGGTCGTCGCCCGTCACCGTCACCTCGGACGCGCCGCTGTCCGACGAGGCGATCGCCGCCGCCGTCGACGAGGCCGGGTACGCCGTCACGCCGCGGAAGTCGCTGCTGTGACAGCCGACGACCCGCGCACCACCGACCTGCCCGTGGCGCCGGTCGGCACGGTCGACCTGGCCGTCGAGGGCATGACCTGCGCGTCCTGCGTCGCGCGCGTCGAGAAGCGCCTCAACCGCGTCCCCGGGGCGCGGGCGACCGTGAACCTCGCGCTCGAGAGCGCGCACGTCGAGGTGTCCCCGGCCGAGGACGGCAGCACGCCGGACGTCGACGCGCTGGTCGCCGCGGTGCGCGCCGCGGGGTACGACGCGACGGTCACCGGCCGGCGCGACCTCGGCGCACCCACCGCCCCGGTGGCCGACGCGCCCGCCGGGCACGACGCGACGCAGCACCACGCGACGCAGCACCACGCGACGCAGCACCACGCGACGCAGCACCACGCGCCCCAGCACCACGCGCCCCAGCACGCCGGCCACGACATGGCGGGCATGGACCCCACCGAGCACGCCCTGTCCGGCCACAGCATGGCGCCGGGCCACGACATGGACCCCGACGAGGACACCTCGGCCCCGACCGACGCGCGCGGCACCGACCTGCGCCGCCGGCTACGGGTCGCGGCTGTCCTGACCGTCCCGGTGCTGCTGCTGTCGATGGTGCCGGCGTGGCAGTTCCGCGGCTGGCAGTGGCTGGTCGCGGTCCTCGCGCTCCCGGTCGCCACCTGGGCGGCCTGGCCGTTCCACCGCGCCGCGGTCCGCGCGGCGCGGCACGGCGCGTCCACGATGGACACCCTGGTGTCGATCGGCATCGTCGCGGCGACCGGCTGGTCGCTGTGGGCGCTGCTGCTCGGCGGCGCCGGCGCCCTCGGCATGACGATGACGCCGACGTTGTGGCCCGCGGCGGACGACGGCATGGGCACGCACATGCCCGAGCTGTACTTCGAGGTCGCCGCCGTCGTCACGACGTTCCTGCTCGCCGGCCGGTACGCCGAGCACCGCTCGCGCCGCCGGGCCGGGGACGCGCTGCGGTCCCTGCTGGACCTCGGCGCGAAGGACGTCGCGCTCCTCGTGACCGGCCCGGACGGCCGGCGCACCGAGCAGCGCGTCCCGGTCGGGCGCCTCGGGGTGGGCGACGAGTTCGCCGTGCGCCCGGGCGAGAAGGTCGCGACGGACGGCGTCGTCGTCTCCGGCACCAGCGCCGTCGACACCAGCCTGCTGACCGGCGAGCCGGTGCCCGTCGACGTCGGGCCCGGCGACGAGGTCACCGGCGCCACGATCAACACCGGCGGCCACCTGGTCGTCCGCGCGACGCGCGTGGGCGAGGACACCCGCCTGGCGCAGATCGGCCGGCTGGTCGCCGCCGCGCAGACGGGCAAGGCGCCGGTGCAGCGGCTCGCCGACCGGATCTCGGCGGTGTTCGTGCCGGTCGTGCTCGTGCTGGCGGTCGGCACTCTGGCCGCCTGGCTGCTGTCCGGCGCCTCGGCGCAGGCGGCGTTCACCGCCGCGGTCGCGGTGCTGATCATCGCCTGCCCCTGCGCCCTCGGGCTCGCCACGCCCACGGCCCTGCTGGTCGGGACCGGGCGCGGCGCGCAGCTGGGTGTGCTGATCAAGGGCCCGGAGATCCTCGAGCAGACCCGCGCGGTCGACACCGTCGTGCTCGACAAGACCGGCACGGTCACCGAGGGCCGCATGGCGCTCGTCGGCGTGCTGGCCGCCGGGGACGGCCCGGACGCCGGGGACCCGGGCGCCGGCACGGCCAACGACACCGCGGGCCCGGCCCGCACCGAGGCCCAGCGCGAGGTCCTCCGGTTCGCCGGCGCCGTCGAGGCGCTGGCGGAGCACCCGATCGCCCGCGCGATCGCCGAGGCCGCGGCCGGGCTCGCCCCTGAGGCGGCGGGCGTCGGCGGGGACGGCGTCGGGATCGGCACCGACGAGGTGCACGAGTTCCGGGCCGAGGCCGGGCGCGGCGTCAGCGGCGTGGTCCGCACCGCGCACGCCGGCGTCGGGCTGTCCCGGCGGGTGCTCGTCGGCCGGCCCGCGTGGCTCGCCGAGCAGGGCGTGCCCGCCGACGCCGACCTGGGCGCGCGGTTCGCCGCCGCCGAGGCCGACGGGGCCACCGCCGTGCTGGTCGCCTGGGACGGCGCCGCGCGCGGCGTGCTCGTGCTGCGCGACCCGGTCAAGGACGGCTCGCGGAGCGCGGTGGCGGACCTGCGGGCCCTCGGCCTGCGGCCGGTCCTGCTGACCGGCGACAACGCGGGTGCCGCGCGGGCGGTGGCCCGGTCGGTCGGGATCGCCGAGGCGGACGTGGTGGCCGAGGTGCTGCCCGCCGACAAGGTCGACGTCGTCCGGCGGCTGCAGGGCGAGGGCCGGCGCGTCGCGATGGTCGGCGACGGCGTGAACGACGCCGCGGCGCTCGCCACCGCCGACCTCGGGCTCGCGATGGGCACCGGCACCGACGTGGCGATCGAGGCCGCCGACGTGACGCTCGTCCGCGGCGACCTCCGCTCGGCGCCGCAGGCCGTGCGTCTCGCGCGCAGGACGCTGCGGGTGATCAAGCAGAATCTGTTCTGGGCGTTCGCCTACAACGTCGCGGCCATCCCGCTCGCGGCGCTCGGCCTGCTCAACCCGATGATCGCGGGGGCGGCGATGGCGTTCTCCTCGGTGCTGGTGGTGGCGAACTCGCTCCGCCTGCGCCGGTTCGCCTGACGCGTCCACCCACCCACGCCCCGGGGCGTCCGCACGGACGTCCCGGGGCGTGGCGCGCCGAGGGGCTACGGTCAGCACCGACCCCCCGCCCTTTGGAGGAGCCGTGCCCGCGTCCCGTCCCGTCCTCGAGATCGCCGTCCAGGACCTGGCGGGCTACCGCGTGGCGGCCGACGCCGGTGCGGCGCGCACCGAGGTGTGCGCCGCGCTCGCCGCGACGGGCGGGCTGACCCCCGGTGCCGGCCTGCTCGCCGCCCTCGTGGCCGAGCGCGACGCGCGGTCCGCGGCCGGGGACGCGGCCCCGGGGGTGCACGTCCTGGTGCGCCCGCGGCCGGGGTCGTTCGTCTACGACGCGGACGAGCTCGACGTGCAGGTCCGCGAGGTGCGCGCCGCCGTCGGCCTGGGCGTCGACGGCGTCGTCGTCGGGCCGCTCACCGCGGGCGGCCGGGTCGACGACCGCGCGCTGGCCGCCCTGGTCCGCGCCGCGGACGGCCGCGAGGTCACGTTCCACCGGGCCGTCGACTCCGTGGCGGACCCGCTCGCGGTCCTGGACGCGCTGGCCGGCGCCGGGGTCACCCGCGTGCTGTCCTCGGGCGGCGAGGCCCGCAGCATCGACGGCGTGCGCCGGCTCGCCGCGATGGTCGAGCACACCGCCGGCGCCGTCCAGGTGATGGCCGGCGGCGGCGTGCGGCCCGTCGACATCGGCGCGCTCATCGCGGCCGGCGTGGACGCCGTGCACCTGTCCGCCAGCCGCGCGGTCGCCGGGGACGGCGGCCCGGGCGGCGGCGGCTCGGGCGGCGGCTGGACGGTGACGGACCCGGAGGTCGTGGCCCAGGCGGCCGCGGCGCTCGCCCGCGCCTGACGGCCCGCCCGCCCGGTTCAGCGGAACCGGCGCCCCTCGTCGCGCCGGTACGCCAGGACCGCCAGCACCGCGAACACCGCCGTCCACGCCAGCAGCACCGGCAGCGCCCACGCCGAGCCCTCGATGCCGGTGGTCACCTGCACGACCAGGTCCCGTGCCGCCCGGGACGGCAGCGCCTGGGACAGCGCGTCGAGCCAGGACGGGAACGCCTCGGGCGGCAGGAACAGCCCGCCCGCGAACGCCAGCGGGAACAGCACCGCCTGGACCACCGCGATCGCCGCCTTCGCCGACAGGGCGTACCCGATCGCGAGGCCCAGCAGCGTGAACGGCACCGCCACGACCGGCACCATCGCCAGCCCGCCGAGCCCGCGCGCGGGCGTCACGGACGCCGACGTCAGCAGGACGGCGATCAGGATCACCGGCACCTGGGCCCCGAGGCAGAACACGATCGCGTTGACGATCCGCCCGGCCAGCCGGGGCCCCGCGCCGGCAGGCAGGGTCCGGACGTACGGGTCGAACGCGAGCTGCCGGTCCTCCGAGACCCCGGCGCCGAGCGTGAACAGGCACGCCGACATCACGGCGAACGTCCCGAGCTGCGCGACGGCGGCGACCGAGGCGAGCGGGTCGTCGGCGACGGCCCGCTGCGGCACCACGAAGAACAGCAGCGCCAACGAGGGGAACAGCAGGTTGCCGATCACCGCGATCGGCACCCGCACCGACTCCAGGAGCTGGAACCGGGTGTGCAGCAGGGCGAGCGCGAACCAGGACCGGGTCCCGGCGGGCCGGGCGGTACGCCCGGCGGTGGTCGCGGCGGTCATCGGGGCTCCCCGGGGGCGGTGGCGGGCGTGGTGGACGTGGCGGCGGCGGGCGCCGAGGTGGTGAGCGCGAGGAAGGCCTCCTCCAGCGAGGCGCCCCGCACCTCCAGGTCGCGGAACGGCACGTCCGCGTGCACCAGCGCCCGGACCACCGCGTCCGCGTCGCCGGCCAGCAGGACGACGCGGCGCCCCTCGCGCCGCACGTCGAGGACGCCCGCGAGCGCCCGCAGCCGCGGCTCCTCGGCCTCGGGCACCTCGACCAGCACGCGGCGCGCGGCGGCCATCGCGAGGATCGTCGGCAGGTCGTCGTCGGCGAGCACCCGGCCGCCACCCACGACCACGACCCGGCGGGCGAGCGCCTCGATCTCCTCCAGGTAGTGGCTGGTGACGATCACGGTCGCGCCGCCGGACTGGTAGTCGCGCAGCGCCGCCCACAGCGTGTGCCGGGCCTCGACGTCGAGTCCGGTCGTCGGCTCGTCCAGCAGGACCACGCGGGGCCGCCCGACCAGCGACAGCGCCACCGCGAGCCGGCGCCGCTGGCCGCCGGACAGCCCACCGGTCTGCCGGCGCGCGAGATCGGTCAGCCCGAACCGCTCCAGCACCTCCCCGCGCGGCATCGGGTCGGCGTAGTGCCCGGCGACCAGGTCCACGACCTCCCCGACCCGGAGCGTCGACGGCAGCCCGGTCTCCTGGGGCGTGGTGCCGAGCTCCGCGCGGGCGGCGGGGTCGCGCGGGTCGAGCCCGGCCAGCCGCACGGTCCCCGCGTCCGGTCGGCGCAGCCCGCTGACCAGGGACAGCAGCGTCGACTTCCCGGCGCCGTTCGGCCCGAGCAGTCCGACCAGCTCCCCCGCGCCGACGGTCAGCGACACGTCGTCCAGGGCGACGACGTCGCCGTACCGGCGGGTCACGCCGTCCAGCTCGACGAGCGCGGCGGTCACCGCGCACCGCCCAGCAGGTCGGTGAGCGCGCGGGTGTACCGGGCGAACGCGGCCCGGCCCTCCGGCGACAGCTCGACGTACGTGGCCGGCGAGCGGCCCTCGAAGGTCTTCTCGACGGTCACGTACTCCGCCTCCTCCAGCTTGCGCAGGTGCGTGGACAGGTTGCCGGCCGTCATCTCGAGGAGCTGCTGCAGCCGGGGGAACGCGAGACGGTCGCCGGGTGCGAGCGCCGCGAGGGTGGCGACGACGCGCAGCCGGGACTGCGCGTGGATCACGGGGTCGAGGTCGGCGTCGGTCACGCGGCGGCTCCGCGTGCGCGTGCGACGTGGGCGACCAGGACGCCGACGGCCATCCCACCACCGCCGGCGAGGCACATGACGGCGAACGTGCCCGGCAGGCCCACGAGCGCGGCGGCGGCAGCCACCACGGCCATCCACACCCCGAGGCCGAACTGAGCGCGGTCCCGCCAGAGCATGCCACCCGCCATGTACATCACAGCCACGATGAGGGCGGACACCCCGTTGGCCGCCAGTGCGATCACGTCGTTCGGCGCGCCCGCCCGCGCGACGCCGCCCACGAGCGCCTGCCCGGCACCGAACGCGACGAACCAGGTCCATCCGTACACCGCCCTGGTCCGACGGCTCACCCCGTCCACGCCGGACATCCGCGTCACCGCGTGCCCGATCGTGGTCACCACAGCACTCATCAGCAGGACGCCGAAGCTCGTCCACGCCCACCGGGGGATGCGCTCGACGCCGTTCCCGGCGCTCGCCCACAGCAAGCCGTAGCCCACCAGCCAGGCGATGGCCCACACTCCGAGGATCACGCGGTCGTCGGCGTAGGCGGTCGCCCGGACACGGGCGTGCTGGACGTCGATGATGGCGCGCGCCGCGGCCGCGTCGAACCAGCCATCGGGGGCGCCGGGCTGCCGGGGATGGGCGGGAGGCTGGGGCATGGAGCGTCTCCGTGGTCGGACGGGTATCACGGTCACCAACTGGTTTGTGCTGCAAACCTATGCGCCGCACGCATCCCGCACAACCCCACGAGCACAGCCCCCGTCCAGGCGGCACCCAGCGGCGCCCCCTACGCTGCGGGGCGTGACCGCCTCCGACCCGAGCACGACCGCGCCCCCCGGCGCCCCGCCCGTCTCGGAGCGCGCGCGGCGCCGCCGCCTCACGGCCGAGATCTGGATCGTCCTCGGCCTGTCCCTCGGCCAGTCCGCCGTGTACGCGGTGGTCAACATCGCCGCGCGCCTCACCGCGGGCACCCCGCTCGCGTCGCAGAGCGCCACGCTGAACGCCAGCCGCTCCGCCCGCCCGTACCTCGACCTGACGTACCAGCTGCTGTCGATCGGGTTCGCGCTGGTCCCGGTCGCCCTCGCCCTGTACCTGCTGTCGTCGAACGGTCGCAGCGCGGCCCGCCGGATCGGCCTGGACGGCTCCCGCCCGGGCCGGGACCTCGGCGTCGGGTTCGGGCTCGCCGCGCTGATCGGTCTGCCCGGGCTGGCGCTGTACGTCGTCGGGCGCGCGGTCGGCATCACCGTCGAGGTGCAGGCCGCCGCGCTGAACGCCGCGTGGTGGACCGTCCCGGTGCTGATCCTCTCGGCGCTGCAGAACGCGCTGCTGGAGGAGGTGATCGTCGTGGGCTACCTGATGGAGCGGCTGCGCGAGCTGCGGTGGCGGACCCCGGCGATCCTGGTCACCTCGGCGGTGCTGCGCGGGTCGTACCACCTGTACCAGGGCATCGGCCCGTTCCTGGGCAACGTGGTCATGGGCCTGGTGTTCGCCGAGTACTACCGCCGCCGACGGCGGACGATGCCGCTGGTGGTGGCGCACACGGTGCTCGACGTCGTGGCGTTCGTCGGCTACGCCCTGCTGCCGGCGGCGTGGCGCGAGGCGCTCGGCATCCGCTGAGGCCGGCTCAGGCCGCGGTCGACCCCGCGGCGCGCCCGTCCGCCGCGAGCTGGCGGCTCAGCGACCGGGTGGCGAACCCCGACACGAGCATCACCACGCCCGCGACGAACGCGAACAGCCCGTACACGGTGAGGATGACGTCGACGGTGCCCTGGGGCTTGATCGCCAGGAGCAGGCCGAACAGGAACCCGATCAGCCCGAACACGAGCGTCCCGGACCAGGCCAGGTCCCGCGCCCGGTACTGCGTGACGGCGACGATCACGGCGGTGACGCCGAGCACGAGCACCCAGAGCGCGAGCAGGTAGAACAGCACGAGCGCCGTCACGTCCGGCCACAGCATGATGAGCGCGCCGAACCCGATGCTGACCAGGCCCTCCGCGACCAGCCAGCCGAACCCGGGCCGGCCGCGCGCGAGCAGCGCCTGCAGCAGCACGACGGCGCCGTCGACGACCGCGAACACGCCGAACACCCACACGAGGGCGACGAGCGTGCCCAGCGGCTCGACCAGCAGCAGCAGGCCGAGCACGATCATCAGCACGCCCCGGAGCACCGGCAGCCACCAGACCGAGCGCAGCACCGCCGCCACCCTGCCCTGCACGTCCTGAGCCACGCGTACCTCCGGGTGCTCCAGCGGGGCGGTCGGCCGCCCGACCGGCGACGTCCCCGCCGGTCACGCTAGCCCCCGGGGGTCATCCTCGCGACGGAGACGGCGCCCGGACGCCGTCATCCTCCAGGACGGATTCCGTGCGCAGTGCGTGCGGGTGCCCACCAGGGGGGACCGTCGCTGCCTAGACTCGCCACCATGCCCGACGCCTCGACCAGCGCGCCGGCGGCGTCCGGTCGACCCGACGGGCCCGCCGCGGGCGAGCGCAGCCAGGCGCCGCTCGACGGGCTCGGCCGGCCCCAGGTGCTCGACACCCCCGCCGTCCGGGTGCACCACCCGAGCGACCTGCTGGGCGTCGTGCTCAGCCTGGTCGGCGCGGTGGCGGTCATGGCGCTGGCGACGTACGCGCACAACACCACGACCGGCGTCGCGGAGGACGTGCAGGGCTTCGCCTCCCTGCTCCGCCAGATCCTCGTGGTGCCGGTCGCGCTGCTCGAGACCGTCGTCACGTACCTGGTGCCGGTCGCCGTCCTCACGGAGCTGGCGGTGCGCCGCCTCGGGCGGCAGATGGTCGAGGCGTCGATCGCCGCGATCGTCGCCGTCCTGGCCTCGGCGGGCGTCGCGTGGCTGATCGAGCACCTGGGGTCGGACCAGCTGGTCGCCGGGCTGTCCGTCCGGCTGGACGGCGTGCTCACGCTGTCGATCCCCGAGTACATCGCCCTGATCGCCGGCCTGCTGACCGCGACCGGCCCGCGCACCCGCCGGCGCACCGTGTCCTGGTCGTGGAACCTGGTGTGGGTCGCGGTGGGCGTCATGGTGATCACGGCGGGCGCGTCCCTGCCGGGCGTCGCGATCGCCCTGCTGATCGGGCGCGCCGCCGGGCTCGCCGTCCGGTACGTGTCGGGCGTGCGGTCCGACCGGGCCTACGGGGCGAGCCTGGTCGCGGGCGTGCGCCGCGCGGGCTGGCAGCCGCGGGTCCTGGTGCGGGTCCCCGACGAGGACGAGGACCCGGCCGACGACGCGCAGCCCCCCGGCCCGGACGGGACGCCGGGTGCCGCCGTGCCGGCCAGCGCCGGGGCGCGGGCCGCCGTCCGGTACGCCGACCACCGCGCCTACGGCATGGTCACCGAGGACGGCCAGGAGCTCGACGTGCTCGTGCTCGACGGCGACCGTCAGGTGATCGGCTTCCTCAGCCGGCTGTGGCGCTCCCTGCGGCTGCGCGGCCTGGACGGCCGGTCCGTCGTCTCGCTGCGCCAGGCCGCGGAGCGCGCCGCCCTGCTCTCGTTCACGGCCTCCGCCGCCGGGGTGCGCACGCCCGCGCTGCGCGGCATCGCCGAGGCCGACTCCTCGATGCTCCTGGTCCAGGACCCCGTGCCCGCCGCCACGTCGCTCGCGGAGCTCGACCCCGAGGCGATCACCGACGACGTGCTGCGGGCGATCTGGGGGCAGCTGGGCACCGCCCACGAGGCCGGGCTGGCCCACCGCGCGCTGACCAGCGACGTGATCCTGGTGGCCGACGGCCCGGACGACCCGACGGTGTGGCTCGTGGGGTGGGACCAGGGCGACGTCGCCTCCTCCGAGCTGGCCCAGCGCATGGACCGGACCCAGATGGTCGCCCTGCTCGCACTCCGCGTCGGCCCCGCCCGCGCCCTGGAGTCGGCCGTCGCGGTGCTGCCCGAGGGCGACATCGCCGCGATCGGCCCGCTGCTGCAGACGATCACCCTGCCGCGCCGCACCCGCGAGGAGCTGCGGGCGCACAAGGAGGTGCTGGCCGAGCTGCGGTCGGCCCTGGTCGCGCGCCTGCCCGAGGCCGACGTCGAGCCCGTGCAGCTCATCCGGTTCGGCGCGCGCACGGTGCTCACCATCCTGCTCACCACGGCCGCCGTGATCATCCTGCTGACGTCGATCAACCTGCAGACGATCCTCGACGCGCTGGCGACGACCGACTGGCGGCTGAGCGTCCTGGCGTTCCTGCTCGGCATGGCGACGCTGTTCGGGGCGGCGCTGTCCCTGGTGGCGTTCTCCCCGGTGAAGCTGTCCCTGTGGCGGGCGTCGGTGGCGCAGTCGGCGTCGACGTTCGTGGCCCTGGCCGCGCCGGCGGGGATCGGCCCCGCCGCGCTCAACCTGCGGCTGCTGACCCGGCGCGGCACGTCGGCGTCGCTCGCGACGGCGACCGTCGCCCTCGTGCAGGTGTCGCACTTCGTCGTGACCCTGCCGATGCTCCTGGTGCTGTCGGTGGCGTCGGGCACGAACCAGCTCGAGCGGTTCACCGTGTCGCCGACCGTCGTCGTCGTGGTCGGCGTGCTCGCGGCCCTGATCGGCGCCGCCCTGCTGGTGCCGAAGGTGCGGCAGTGGGTGGCCGCCAAGACGCTGCCGACGGTGCAGCAGACCTGGCCCCGCCTCATCGAGGTGGTCGGCCAGCCGTTCCGGCTCGGGGTCGGGCTCGCGGGCAACCTCATCACGACGTTCGGCTACATCCTCGCGTTCGAGGTGTGCCTGCTGGCGTTCGGCCAGCACCTGTCGCTCGTGCAGGTCGCGATCGTCTACCTGGCGGGCAACACGGCGGGCTCGATCGCCCCGACCCCGGGCGGCATCGGCACCACCGAGATCGCCCTCGCGGGCGCGCTGACGGTGGTCGGCGTGAACCCGGGCGTCGCGACCTCGGTCGCGGTGCTGTTCCGCGTGCTCACCTACTGGCTGCGCATCCCGGTCGGCTGGGCCGCCATGCGCTACATGCAGCGCGTCGGCGAGCTCTGACGACCGGACCCGCGGGTCAGGAGGCGGAGGTGCACTCCCGCTGCGTGGGCACGAGGTCCGCGTGGGCGGCGAGGGTCGCCGCGATGCGGGACCAGGAGGACAGGCGCGTCGCCGCGCGCCCGGTGACGTCGGAGCGGAGGTCGGAGCCTCGCTGCTCGGCCGGCTCGTAGAAGCCGCGCTGTTCCATGGCAGATCCTTCGTTCGGCAGCCCGGCTGACCTGCGGGGGTCCCGTGGCTTTGCGTCCCCTCCTCGCGGAGGGTTTGCCCTTGTCGCTGACACGGCGACTGTAGGCCCGTCACCCGGACGAGCGGAAGGGGGCGGACGGCGCCTGTCCCCCCAGAACACGCATTTCACCCACTCGGGCCAAAGCGGACAAAACGCATGACGAGCACGCGTGCCCGCCGTCTCGCGGCGCATTTCCGTGAATGCCCAGGTCACGGCCCCCGTCAGGCCGCGGGCACCGCCACGGCGCGCAGGAACGACTCCAGCAGCGGTCCCGAGGTCGTCGACCCGAAGTCACCGGTCTCGACGAACACCGCCACCGCCAGGTCACCCTGCGCGGCGATCATCCACGCGTGGTTCCGCAGGTCGTCGCCGGACCCGTACTGGGCCGTGCCCGACTTCGCGATCACCTCGGGACCCGGCACGTCCTGCAGGAAGTCGCCGCCGCCCTCCGTGACGACGGCCCGCATCATCGACCGCAGGGCCTCGGCCTCCGCGGTGGTGAGCGGCTGCTCCGGCGCGGGCGCCGGCGTGGCGGTCTCCCCCGCGCCCCCGAGCAGCAGCCGCGGCGTGACCCGACCGCCGGCCGCCACCGACGCCGCGACCGTCGCCATGCCGAGCGGGGTCGCCTGGACCCGCGCCTGGCCGATCATCGACGCCGCGTGGTCGGTCCCGCCGGTGGCCTCGGCCGGGACCTCGCCCAGCGCGGCCGCGAACCCCAGGTCCGCGTCCGGGACAAGGCCCAGCGCCGCGGCCGCCGCCGCCAGCGCCTCCTGCGGAGCCGTACCCGCGGCCGTGAGGAACGCGGTGTTGCACGACTCGGCCACCGCCGTCCGCAGCGTGATGTCGCCGAGGGCGTCGGACGGGTACCCCGGGTAGTTCCGGAACGACCGGCCGTCGACCGTCGCCGTCTCCGGGCACGTCACGGTGCTGTCCGGGGTCAGCCCGGCGCGGAGCAGCGCGAGCGAGGACGCGACCTTGAACGTCGACCCGGGCGCGTACAGGCCGAGGGTGGCGGTCGACATGCCGCCCCCGCCCGGGCCGCTCGCCGCGGCGAGCACGTCGCCGGTGGACGGCCGGATCGCGACGATCGCGCTCGCGCTGTCCGGGACCGTGGCGACGAGGTCCTCGGCCGCCTGCTGCACGCGCGGGTCGAGCGTGGTCCGCAGCGGCTCCCCGACCACGGGCTCGGTGTGGAACAGCTCCCGCTCCTGCGCCCCGGCGGCCGCCACGACCGTCAGGCCGGGATCGCCCCGGAGCTGCTCGTCGAACTGGGCCTGCAACCCGCTCAGCCCTGCGAGGTCGCCCGCCACCACAGCACCGTCCGACCCCTCGACGATCTCGGCCGTCGCCTGGCCGACCGTGCCCAGCACCGGGCGGGCGAACGCCCGGTTCGGCGCCAGCGGCAGCGCCGTCTCGAGCATGTTCACCCCGGGGACCACGGACAGCGCCCCGCGGTCGTACGCCGGGTCGTCCGCGCGCACGACGATCGCCTCGACGAACGCCTTCTCCCCCGCCGCGGCCACCTGCGCCGCGTAGGCCTCGGGGTCGAGCCCGAGCATCGACGCGAGCTCGCGGGCCGAGCCGTCCGCGTCCGCCGCCGGGACGCGGGTCTTGTCGATGCCGATCCGGAACACCGGGCGGGACTCCACGAGCACCGCGTCCCCGGCACCCAGCACGTCCGCCCGCTCCGCCTGCACCCGGTGCACCTGCAGGGTCTCGCCCGCCGCCAGGTCCGGCGCGAGCAGCATCGTCGACCACCGGGCGCGCCACTCGTCGTCCACCTTCGCGAGGTTCGCGTGCGTGGCGTAGCTCCAGGCGGTCCCGCCGCCGACGTCCCAGGTGAACGTGAGGTCGACGGACGCGGCCGCGTCGTCGTCCGCCGCGGCCACGACGTCGCCGGCGACCACCGCGGGCTGCCACGGGTCCAGGCCCGAGTAGGCCGCCGTGCGCGTCTCACCCGCCTCGGCCGCGGTGGCGCCGTCCAGCGGGACGTCCGCGAAGTCGCCGGACGCGATCGCCTCCGCGAGCGCCTCCGCGGTCCGCTGCCGGTCGTCGGGCCCGCCCGAGCACGCGCCCAGCACGGCGACGAGGGCGAGCACCGCACCGGCCGCCGCCCCCCGGCGCACGACGCCCCGACCCCCTGCGACCCGAACCGCCCTCACACGCCTCACCCCGTCGTCCCGCTGCCTCCCGGGGCGACGCGCCGCCGGCACGGTCAGCCTAGGGACCCGCGACCCCCGGGACGGGCGGTTCCGGGCACGGACTCCGCGGACGTGCTGTGCGCGTCCTGTGCGCGCGGGGGCCGGGCCCGCCTGCGGTTGACGATCGCCCGCGCCGCCCCCTGGAATGGTGCGATGTCGCCTCCTGACCAGCCCTGCAGTCCCGTGCGGCGAGCCCGCACCTCCCCGCGCGCCGGCCGCACCCGCCGCGCCGACCGCGCGGGGGCTCGCCGCTGATGGACGCCGAGACCTGGGGCAACATCGGCCTCGTCCTGCTCTTCATCCTGATCGGCGGGGTGTTCGCCGGCACCGAGATCGCGCTCGTCTCGCTCCGGGAGAGCCAGATCAACCGCCTCGAGCGGCAGAGCGCCCGCGGCGCCCGGGTCGCCTCCGTGGCCCGCGACCCGAACCGGTTCCTCGCCGCCGTGCAGATCGGCGTCACCGTCGCCGGGTTCTTCTCCGCCGCGTACGGCGCCTCGACCATCGCGCCCGACTTCGCACCCGTCATCGAGGCGCTCGGGGCGTCCCCGGGGCTGGCGAGCACGATCGCGCTGGTCGCCCTGACGCTCGTCATCGCGTACCTGTCGCTGGTGCTGGGCGAGCTCGTGCCCAAGCGCATCGCCCTCCAGCAGTCCGCCCGGGTCGCGGTGGCGGTCGCGCCGCCGCTCGACCGGTTCGCCACCCTGATGCGCCCGGTCATCTGGCTGCTGTCCGCGTCGACCAACCTGCTCGTCCGGCTGTTCGGCGGGGACCCGCACGCCACCAGCGAGGAGATGTCCGAGGCCGAGCTCCGCGACCTGGTCATCGCGCACCAGGGCCTGCCCGAGGACGAGCGGCGGATCCTCGGCGACGTGTTCGCCGCGACCGACCGCTCGGTGGCCGAGGTCATGCGGCCGCGGCCCGAGGTGCACTTCCTCGAGGCCGACCTGACGCTCGCCGACGCGCTGCACCGGGTGCGCGACCAGCCGTGGTCCCGGTACCCCGTCATCGGCGAGGACTTCGACGACGTGCTGGGCTTCCTGCACATCCGGGAGCTGCTCGAGGCGCCCGACCGCACGGGCGTCCGGGTCCGGGACGTCATGCGGGAGATCGTGGTGCTGCCCGGGACCAACAAGCTGCTGCCGTCGCTGTCGTCCATGCGACGCGAGGGCGTGCACATCGCGGTCGTCGTGGACGAGTACGGCGGGACCGACGGCATCGTCACCCTCGAGGACCTGGTGGAGGAGCTCGTCGGCGACATCCGCGACGAGTACGACATGCCCGGCTCCTCCGGCGCCGAGGCCCGCGAGGGCGCCCCGGGCTCCTACGACGCGGGCATCACCATCGAGGAGTTCACCGAGCTGACCGGCGTGCCGCTGGCCGACGGGCCGTACGAGACCGTCGCGGGGTTCGTGATCGCGCAGCTCGGGCGGCTCGGGGAGGTCGGCGACGCGGTGGAGGTCGACGGGCGCCGGATCGAGGTGACGGCGGTCGACGGCCGGCGCATCGCGCGGGTCCGGGTCGTGCCGCCGCCCGAGGAGCCGGCGGTGGCCGACCCGGCCTGACGCCGGGGCGGACCCCCCGGGGAACCGCGCCGTCGCGCGCCGCTCGGGATGCGGCCGCCCGCGCCTGGCCCCACCCTGGTGCCGACCCGCCCGGACCGGGCACGAGCACCGAGGGAGCGCGCGCATGGGACACCGACCCCACCGCCTCGTGCTCGACCCCGAGCCCGGCTCTGTGGCGACCGGCAGGCGCTGGGCCGCCCGCGAGGCCGAGCTGGGGCACGCCACCACCGAGGCCGCCCGCACGGTCGAGCTGCTGACCAGCGAGATCCTGACCAACGCGGTGGTGCACACGCGCGCGCACCGGCACATCGCGCTGACCGCCGACTGCCACGACGGCTGCGTCCGGGTCGAGGTCACCGACCCCGACCCCACGCTGCCGATGGTCAAGCCCGGGAACGCGCGGCGGCTCGGCGGCCACGGCATGCGCCTGGTGGACGCGCTCGCCACCGCGTGGGGCATCGACCTGCACCCGGGGCGCGGGAAGACGGTGTGGTTCGAGACCCGCACGGGGGAGCACGGGCTCACCGCCTGACGAGACCGCCCGCTGCGGGCGATGCCGCCGGCGCCGGGCGCCGCGACGATGACCGCATGGAGGCGCACCCGGAACCGCCCGGCGGAACGGCCCCCGCGACGCGCCCGCCGGCCCGGGCGCGGCTCCGGACCGTCCTGCGCACGGTCGGCAGCACGGCGCTGCTCGTCGCCCTGTACCTCGGCCGCCCGCTCGACCGGCCGACGCCGGCGACGCTCGCGCTGCTCGTGGCCGGGCTGGTGCTGCTCGTCCTGCTGCTGGGCTGGCAGGTGCGCAGCGTCGTCGGCTCCCCGTACCCGGTGCTGCGCGCGATCGAGGCGTTCGTCACGGCGACGGTGCTGTTCGTCGTGCTGTTCGCCGCCGGGTACACCTCGCTGTCCGACGCGGTGCCCGGCGCGTTCACGGAGCCCGTCGACCGGCTGGACGCGCTGTACTTCACGATGACGGTGCTGGCCACGGTGGGGTTCGGCGACATCACCCCGGTCACCGGGACCGCCCGGATCGTGGTCACGCTGCAGATGGTGTGCGGGTTCGCGTTCGCGGCGCTGGTGGGGCGCGAGTTCCTGGCGGCGGTGCGGAGGGCGCAGGACGGCCGCGACGCCGACCCCGCGGCCGGGCCGCCCGACCCGCGGGGCTGAGCGGCCCGGGCGGCCCTGGTGCCCCGGGCGACTGCGGCGGGTTCGGCCGTCAGGCCGGCGCCCGGTGCGCGCCCGAGCCGTCCGCGCCCGCGGCCGCGGTGCCCGCCCGGCCGAGCGCGTGCTCCTTGAGCACGGCGAACTCCTCCGCGGTGATCGCGCCCTCGTCGAGCAGCGCCTTCGCCTGGGCGATCTGCTGCCCCGGCGACCCGGCGCCGGCGACCTCGCGGATGTACGCGTCACCGGCACGGCGCGCCGAGACGGCGGCCTCGGCGCTGCGCTCCGCCATGCCCCGCCCCCGCGCGATCAGGTAGACCAGCGCGGTCAGGAACGGCAGCACCAGCAGGAAGATCAGCCACACCGCCTTCCACCAGCCGCTGAGGTCCCGGTCCCGGAACAGGTCCGTGATGATCGAGAACAGGGCGAACAGGTAGGCGATGAACACGAACGCCCACACGAACCACCAGATGATGTCCCAGAAGTCGGTCCAGAACTCCACCGCCACCACGCTCCTCACCTGCGCGGCACGCGCCCCGGGTGCGCCCGTCCGCGCTGCCGACGCTAGGACCGCGGGTCACGCGCGGGACCACCCGGTCGGGATGAGCGCGGGCCGCCACCGTCCCGGAATGCGCAGCCCCGTCCGCCGGTTCGCACCGGTATGAGAGCTGTCGTGTACGAGGAGTTCGGCGGGGCCGACGTGCTGCGGGTCGAGGACCGGCCGGAGCCGCACATCGGTGCGGACGCCGTGGTCGTGAAGGTCGCCGCCGCGTCCCTGAACCCGGTCGACTACAAGATCCGCGAGGGGTACCTGCGCGGCCTGATGGACGTGCACTTCCCGGCCGTCCCGGCGTGGGACGTGTCCGGGACGGTCGTGAAGGCCGGTCTGGACACCCCCGAGCTGCAGGTCGGCGACGAGGTGCTGGCGTACGCCCGCAAGGACGTGGTGCAGGACGGCACGCTCGCCGAGTACGTCGCCGTGCCGGTCCGCACCGCCGCGAAGAAGCCCGCCGGGCTGTCCTTCGAGCACGCCGCCGCCCTCCCGCTCGCCGGGCTGACCGCGCTGCAGAGCATCCGCCGCGCGGGGCTGACCGAGGGCCAGACGGTCCTCGTGCACGCCGCCGCCGGCGGCGTGGGCTCGATCGCGGTGCAGCTGGCGGCGCACGCCGGCGCCCGCGTCGTCGGCACCGCGTCCGAGCGCAACCACGACTACCTGCGCTCGCTCGGCGCCGAGCCGGTCGCGTACGGCGACGGGCTGGTCGAGGCCGCGCGGGCCGCAGCGCCGGACGGGTTCGACGTGGTGCTCGACTACGTCGGCGGGCAGGCGATCGAGACGGCGCCCGCGCTGCTGCGCCCCGGCGGCACCATCGCGTCGATCACGGACGCCCGGGCGCGCGACGAGCTCGGCGGCCAGTACGTCTGGGTCCGGCCGGACAGCGCGGACCTGGCGCACCTCGCGGACCTCGCGGCGCGCGGGGTCATCACGGTCGAGATCGCCGCGACCTACCCGCTCGAGGAGGCCGCCGCGGCGTACCGCGAGCTGGAGACCGGCCACACCCGCGGCAAGATCGTCGTCACCGTCTGACCGCGCTCCCCGCGCGGTGTGCGCGGGGACTGCCGCCGGGCGCGGTCCTCGGGAGGACCGCGCCCGGCGCTCAGAGCGCGCGGGCGGCCAGGAGGTCCCGCGTGACCGGGTGGGCCGGGGCGCCGAAGACGTCCGGCACCGGCCCCTGCTCCACCACCCGGCCGCCGCTCATCACGAGCACCCGGTCGCACACGCGGCGGATCACGCCGAGGTCGTGCGAGACCAGCACCATCGCCACCCCCGTGTCGCGGCGCAGCTCCACGAGCAGGTCGAGGACCGCCGCCTGCACCTGCACGTCGAGCGCCGACACCGGCTCGTCCAGCAGCAGCACCCGCGGCTCGGACGCGAGCGCGCGGGCGATGGCCACCCGCTGCCGCTGCCCCCCGGACAGGGTGCGGGGCCGCCGGTCCAGGACCTCGGCGGGCAGGTGCACCCGCGCGAGCAGGGTGGCCGCCGCCGCGTCCCGGTCGGCGCGCGCCGGCGGGTGCGGCGCGGTGGCCAGCGCGGCGCGCAGCACCGCCCGCACCGTCAGCCGCGGGTCGACGCTGCCCAACGGGTCCTGCGGCACCAGCCGGACGCCCGGGCGCAGCGCGCGCCGGTCCCGCTCGGGCAGCGCGGACCACGGCCGGCCGTCGAGCAGCACCTCGCCGGCGTCCGGCGCGTCGGCCGCGAGCAGCAGCCGGGCCAGTGTGGTCTTGCCCGACCCCGACTCCCCCACCAGCCCGACCGCCTCGCCCGCGCGCACGACGACGTCCACCCCGTCGACCGCCGTCACGGACCCGCCGCCCGGCAACGGGAACGCCCGGCGCAGCCCGCGGCCCTCCAGCACCGGCGGGCCGGGCTCCGCGACCGCACCGGGACCGTCGCCCAACCGCGCCGCCGCGACCAGCTCGCGGGTGTAGGCCTCGCGCGGCGCGCCGAGCACGGCCGCCGTCGTCCCCTCCTCGACCACGCGGCCGTCCCGCAGCACCACGACCCGGTCCGCCACCCGCGCCACGGCGCCGAGGTCGTGCGTGACCAGGACGACCGCGGTCCCGGCGTCCCGGAGGTCGCCGAGCAGGGCGAGCACCCGGGCCGCGACGGTGGCGTCCAGCGCCGTCGTCGGCTCGTCGGCGACCAGCAGCGGCGGCCGGGCGACGACCGCCGAGGCGATCAGCGCCCGCTGCCGCATCCCCCCGGACAGCTCGCCGGGGCGCTGCCGCGCGCGCACGGCGGGGTCGGGCAGCCCGGCCTCGTCCAGCGCGGCGAGCACCCGCTCCGCGCGCTCGACCCGGGACGCCCGGGCGCCGGCCGCCGCCGGATCGCCACCGGATCGTCCCGCCGCCCCCTGATCGATCGGCCGGGTGCGCGCCGACCGGCTGGGGATCCGGGACCCGGGTCGCCGGCCGGCGCCCGGTCGGCGCACCGCGAGCGCCTCGCCGACCTCGGCGCCGACGGTGCGCAGCGGGTCCAGGGAGCCCAGAGCGTCCTGGAGCACCAGTCCGACGTCCCGGCCGCGGGCCGCGCGCCAGTCCCGCGACGAGAACCGCAGGGCGTCCCGGCCGAGCAGCCCGAGCCGGTCCGCGCGCACGTCGGCGCGCGCCCCCTCGCCCGCCAGGCCGACGAGCGTGCGCGCCAGCACCGACTTGCCCGCGCCGGAGCCGCCCACGACCGCGACGCACTCCCCCGCGGCCACCCGCAGGTCGACGCCGTGCAGCACCTCGGCACCGCCGGGGAAGGCGACCCGCAGGCCGGCGACGTCGAGGACCGGGGCGTCGGCGCCCGGCACCCCGTCCGGCCCGGCGCCCGCGGCCGGCACCCGCGCGCCCGGCGCCGGGGTGCCCACCGCCGGCCGGCTCACGACGCCACCGTCCCGACCCGCCGGCCCAGCACCGTCAGCGCCGCCGCGGTCACGGTGATCGCCAGCCCCGGGAACACCGTCAGCCACCACGCCGTGTCGATGTAGACCCGCCCGGCGTTCAGCATCGCCCCCCACTCCGGCGACGGCGGCAGCGTGCCCAGGCCGAGGAAGCTCAGCGCGCACACCCACACCACGGCCTGCCCGATCCCGAGCGTCGCCACCGAGACCAGGGGCCACAGGGTGTTCGGCACCACGTGCCGGCGCAGCACGCTCACCGGTCCGTGCCCCTCGAGCCGCGCGGACTCCACGTACCCGCTCGTCGCGACGGACCGCACCCGGGCGCGCAGCATCCGCGCGTACCCGGGCGCGGTCGCCGCCCCGACGGCCAGCACGGACGCCTCGACGCCCGCGCCGAGCACCGCGACCAGCAGCAGCGCGAGCACCAGGGTCGGCAGCGCGAACAGCACCTCGAGCACCCGGCCGATCGCGGCGTCGAGCCAGCGCGGACCGAGGCCCGCGGCGAAGCCCAGCACCAGGCCCGCGCCCACGCCGATCGCCGTCGCCGCGGCGCCGATGCCGAGCGACGCAGCCGCGCCGTGCACCACCCGGGTGTACACGTCGCGCCCGGACTCGTCGGTGCCGAACCAGTGGCCCGGCTCCGGCGGGGTGAACGCCGCGCGGGCGTCGATCGCGTTGGGGTCGCCCGGCGCCAGGAGGTCCGGTCGCAGCACCGCGACCGCCATCCACAGCACCGCGAGCGCCGCGAGCACGCCCGGCACGCCGAGCCCGCGGAGCACCCGGCCGGCCCCCGCCGCGCGCGCACCCGCGCGCCCCCGCCCGCCGCTCCGTGCCGCGCCCGCGCCGCCCGCGCCGCCGGAGCCGCCCGAGCCACCGCCGGCCGCCCCCCGCCGCTCCGCCACGGCCGTCACCCCAGCACCGCCGGCTCCCCCGCGCGCGCGGCCGGCGCCGCCCCGCCCGGTGCCCCCGGCACCTCGACGGCGCCGCGCAGCCGCGGGTCCAGCAGCCGCTCCGTCACGTCGACCAGCAGCATCACCAGCACGTACGCCAGCGCCACGACCACCACGGCCCCGACCACCACCGGCACGTCGCGCTGCATCGTCGCGTCGAGCAGCAGCCGCCCGAGCCCGGGCCGGCCGAACAGGGTCTCGACGACGACCGCGCCGCTCAGCAGCGATCCGAACGCCCAGCCCGACAGCGACACCGCGGGCAGCACCCCGTGCCGCAGCGTGTGCCGCCAGAGCACGCCCACCGGCGAGGCCCCGCGCGCCCGCGCGCTGGTCGCGAACGGCGCCGCGGCGGCCTCCTCCAGGGAGTCGCGCATGACCTGCCCGAGGAACCCGGCGACCGGGACCGCGAGCGTCACCGTCGGCAGCACCAGCCCCGCCGGGTCGGTGCCGCTGCTGGTCGCGGGGAACCAGCCGAGCGTCGAGGAGAACACCACGATCAGCACCGCCCCGAGCCAGAAGTGCGGCAGCACCGCCGCCACCACCTCCGCCCCGCGCAGCGCCGCCGCGCACGCACGGCCGACCGGCCCGGTGGCCCGCACCGCGAGCGTCGCCACCGCGAGCGCCAGCACCCACGCGAGGGCGAGGGCCAGCACCGCGAGCAGCATCGTCCCGGGCAGCTGCTCCGCGAGCAGGTCGGACACCGGCACCCGGCGCGCGTACGAGTCGCCGAGGTCGAACGTCGCCACGCGCCAGAGCTGCACCAGGTACTGCACGACGAGCGGCTGGTCGAGCCCGTACTGCGCGCGGGCCGCCGCGACCGCCTCCGGCCCGGCCTGCGACCCGGGTCCGCCGAGGATCGCCTCGGTCGGGTCGCCGCCGGCCGCGCGCAGCGCGAAGAACACGACGGTCGCCACCACCCAGGCCACGAGTGCCGCCGCGCCGAGGCGCGCCAGCAGCCACCGCAGCCACGGGCGGCGGACCGCCCGGCGGATGGCGACGGCGCGCACGGCGGTCAGGACCCCAGGCGGGCGTCCAGGAACGTCGGCGTGGACACGGTGTCCAGCGTCCGCATCCCGGTGACGCCGCGGGTGAGGAAGTGGTTCTGCTGGTCGTAGAGCGGGAGGATGGAGTAGCCCTCCAGCACGATCTGCTGCGCCTGCTCGTACAGGTCGGCCCGCTCGGCGTCGTCGGCCGTCGCGGAGGCGCGGTCCAGCAGGTCGTCCAGCTCCGGGTCCTTCACCTGCGCGTGGTTGGCGAAGTAGCCGCTCGGGGCCGGGACCGTGCCGTCCGAGTGGTAGAGGATCCGCAGCACGTCCGGCCCGACCTTCGTGTACGGCGCGGACACGGCCTCGTACTCGTTCGCCCCGAGCGCGGCGTACCAGGCGGACAGGTCGGACGGCGTCAGGACGACCTCGAAGCCCACCGCCTTCGCGTTGGCCTGGATCTGCTCGAACAGCGACTGCTCCGCGGCCACCGACTGGTTGGTGCTGACGGGGAACCGCACCGTGAGGCGCTGCCCGTCCTTGGTCCGGTAGCCCTCGTCGTCCGTGCCGGTCCAGCCGGCCTCGTCGAGCAGCTGCTCCGCGCGGTCGGTGTCCGTGGTGAACAGGTCCTCGTCGCCGTACGCGGTCGGCTCGACGCTCGACAGCGGGGAGTACGACCGGGTCGCGGTACCCGCGAACAGGGTCTCGATGCCCGGGTCCGGGTCGGCCGAGCGGACGAACGCCTCGCGCACCCGCACGTCGTCGAACGGCGGCTGCGCGCTGTTCAGCTCGATGCGGTTGGACGAGCCGGGCCGCGGGGCGTCGACGTGCGTGATGTCGCCGCCTGCCTCCGCCTGCGCGATCGCGTCGGGCTGCGGGTTGTCGATCACCTGCACCTCGCCGGAGCGCAGCGCGGCGTACCGGGTGGCCGCGTCCGGGATGAACCGCCAGACGATCTCGTCCAGGTACGCAGGTCCGTCGTGCTCCGCCTGCGGGTCGAGCGGCACGTACTCGTCGTTGCGCACCAGGGTCACCTGCTGCTGCGGCACCCACTCGTCCACGACGAACGGGCCGGTGCCGACGGGGGCCGCGCAGTTCTCGTCCGTGCCGCGCTCGATGCCGGCCGGCGACTCCATGGCCGTCCACTGCTGGCTCAGGGACTCCAGCAGCGCGGAGTCCGGCTCGGTCAGGTGGAACCGGGCGTGCGTCGCGTCCACCACCTCGACGGACTCCACCTTCTGCACCGCGAGGTAGCCGGTGGAGGAGCCGGTGTCCGGGTCCTGCAGGTGCTCGATGTTGGCCTTGACCGCCGCGGCGTCGAACGGGGTGCCGTCCGTGAACGTCACGTCGTCGACCAGGGTGAAGTCCCAGGTCAGCAGGTCGTCGCTGACGGTCCATCCGCTCGCGAGCCACGGCAGGATCGTGCCGTCCGCGTCCCGGCCGACGAGCGGCTCCAGGTACTGCGTGCTGATCAGCGCCTGCGGGTAGTTGCCGCCGACGTGCGGGTCGAGGCAGGTGGGCTCGGCGTCGCCGGTCGCGTAGACCAGCGTGCCGCCGTCCCGCGGGGTCGCGGCGTCGTCGGCGTCGCCGCCGGAGCCGGTGCACGCCGCCAGGGCGAGGGCGGCGGCGGCGGCGAGCGCGGCACCGGTGCGGGCGCGGGTCGGACGGAGGGCGTGGGGCACGGGTCCACCTCGGGCGTCGGGGTCCGGTCGCGGCTCGTCCGCCGACCGGTTGTTGCACTGCGTCCAACAATAGGCGCAGGTGCGGCGCGCATCCCGTGCCGGCCGCTGTGATCCCGGTCCCACGCCCCGCCTAGCATGGGCGCGTGCCGACCCCCGCCCCGCGCCGCTCCGGTCGCCCGCACGCCTCGTCGCGGTCGATGCTGGAGGAGGCGGCGGGCGAGCTGTTCCTCGAGCGCGGGTACGCGACCACGTCGATCGCCGACATCACGCAGCGCGCGGGCGTCTCGCGGAGCACGTTCTTCAACTACTTCCCGGCGAAGTCGGACCTGCTGTGGGCGGCCTTCGACGAGCGGGTCGAGGCGCTGCGGGCCGCCCTCGAGGCCGCACCGGCGGATGCGAACCCGGGTGCCGCGGTCGAGGCGGCCCTGCGCGACCTCGCCGCCCGGCTCCCGGCCGACCACGTCGCCCTCGCCTTCACCCAGGCCGACACGATGGGGCTCGGCGACGACCTCCGGCTGGCGGCCGCGCGCCGCACCGCGGACCTCGGCGCCACCATCGCGGCGTACGCCGCGGGCCGCGGGGTCGACCCGCTGCACGCCCGGGTCGCGGGCGCCGCCTGGGCAGGGGCGCTCGTCGCGGCGGTCGAGGCCTGGGCGCTCGCCGGGGCCGCGCGGACGCGGCTGCCGGACCTGCTCGACCACGCGCTGGCGCCGGTGCGCGGGGCGCTGGACTGACTGTGAGGGTTGTGGCTGCGGCTCGCTGAGCGGTGGGCTGTGGTCGGTGGGTGCGCGCGTGACCCTTGGCCTG
>NZ_VEGH01000007.1 GCF_007679345.1 Cellulosimicrobium cellulans | reverse complement strand
ACACGAAACGACCCCCACCCGCTGGCGAGCGGAGATCAGTCAATTCGGCTGCTAAGGAAGCCACCCGACGGGGTCGGACGACTTCCGTATCAACCAAGACCCACCGACAACCGGACAACCACCCCCGAACGGGGACGACCACCCGAGCCGATGAACCATCTTGGCATCAACTACTTAGGCACACTGTTGAGTTCTCAAAGAACAGACGCGCATCCCCCACCCGCCCTCTGTCGAGGGCGACCGGCCGGAGGCTCGGTTCCAATCTACCAGAGTTCCTGGCCCGCGTTCCCGCGCCTTCCGGCGTTTCCTCGCGTTCCTGAACCCTACCAGAGCTTCTTTCCTGTCTTCACCGCTCGTTTACCGGGCGTTTCCGACGTTCCGAAACCCTACCAGGCTTTCCGACCCGCTTTGTCCGCGGTATTTCGCGGAGCAGACGAGAAGTCCCGGTCCGGCGCGACCGAGGAGGCGCCGAAGCGCCTGGAGGCCGTGCCGGGGGTTCGTCGTCCGCGGGACCAGCCATCGAGGTGACCCTCGGTGTCCGTTCCTCCCTGCCGGGCGACGAGGAGATACCCTACGCACGCCGTCCGACCCTCGTCAAACCGGCGGTGCAGGCGCTCCCCGCACCCCGTCCCACCTGGGCTTTCGCTCCCCGGCGGCCAGGGTGACCCTGTCGGTAGCACCGGGACCTCGGTCCCAGCACCCTCGCGCTGGTTCCACTGTGACCCACCTCCCGGGAGGGCGCAACCCGGGTGCCCGCGGAGGGCGCCCGGCGTCCGCGCGCCCGGCGTCCGCGCGCCCGGCGCACCCGGAGGCCGGCCGCCTGCACCGCGCCGCCGCACGTGCACGAGGGGCGCCCCGCACCCGGCGGACCGCCCCTCGTCGTCGACGACCGTCGACCTGCGCGCACGCGCGGTGCCCGGCACCGCGCGGACGGGTCAGGCCCCGGCCACCCGGGCCACCGCCAGCGTCCGCTTCCCGCGCCGCAGCACGAGGTACTCGCCGTGCAGCAGGTCGCCGGCCTCGACGACCGCGGCCTCGTCGGTGATCTTCCGGTTGTTGACGTTCGCCCCGCCCTCGGCGATCGCCCGCCGGGCCGCGCCCTTGCTGGCGACCAGCCCGGTGGCGGCGAGCACGTCGACCAGCGGGTCGCCGACCGCGACGTCCGCCGACGGCAGCTCGGCCACCGCGGCGGACAGCGTCGCGGCGTCGAGCTCGCCCAGGTCCCCGCCGCCGAACAGCGCCCGGCTCGCGGCGATGACCTTCTCGGTGGCGTCCACCCCGTGCACCAGCGACGTCACGTCGTAGGCCAGCGCCCGCTGCGCCTCCCGGGCGGCGGGGCGCGTGGCCACCGCCTCCTCGAGCTCGGCGATCTGCTCCCGCGTCCGGAACGTGAACACCTTGAGGTAGCCGATCACCTCGGCGTCGTCCTGGTTGAGCCAGAACTGGTAGAAGGCGTACGGGCTCATCATCTCGGGGTCGAGCCAGATGGCGCCGCCCTCGGACTTGCCGAACTTCGTGCCGTCGGCCTTGGTGATGAGCGGCGTGGTGAGCGCGTGCACCGACGCGTGCTCGGCCTTGCGGATCAGCTCGACGCCCGACAGCAGGTTGCCCCACTGGTCGTTGCCGCCGGTCTGCAGCGTGCACCCGTGCCGGCGGTGCAGCTCCAGGTAGTCCATGCCCTGCAGGATCTGGTAGCTGAACTCGGTGAACGAGATGCCCTCGTCGGACGCGAGCCGCCGGGCGACGGTGTCCTTGGCGAGCATCGTGCCGAGCCGGTAGTGCTTGCCGACCTCGCGCAGGAAGTCGATCGCGGTGAGCTCGCCCGTCCAGTCGAGGTTGTTCACCATGCGCGCGGGGTTGTCCCCGTCGAAGTCGAGGAACCGGCTGATCTGGGTCTGCAGGCGCTGCACCCACTCGGCGACGGTGTCCTTGGTGTTGAGCACCCGCTCCCCCGACATCCGCGGGTCGCCGATGAGGCCGGTGGCCCCGCCGACGAGGGCGAGCGGGTGGTGGCCGGCGAGCTGCAGGTGCCGCATGAGCACCAGCTGCACCAGGTGCCCGTGGTGCAGCGAGGGCGCGGTCGGGTCGAACCCGGCGTAGAAGGTCACCGGGCCGGCGTCGAACGCCTCGCGCAGGGCGTCGAGGTCGGTGGTCTGGGCGACGAGGCCGCGCCAGGCGAGCTCGTCCAGGAGGTGGGTCACGTCGTGCTCCTTGCATCGCGCGGCCGCGGGGCCGCACCGTCGGCGGAAGAGGTCATGCCGGCGTCGTCCCGCGCTGCGGGCTGCTTCCCGACGCCGGCCGGCGATACGCGGGCCGGAAGGCGGACACGGTGGGCTCGCCGGCGAGCCAGAACCGCCAGGGGTACCGGGCGGCGTCGCCGCCGGGCCCCGAGACGCCGACCCGCGGCCCGGTCGCGTGCGCGCCGACGACCGCGTCGGGGTCGCGGTGCACCACGATCCGTCCCCCGGGCTCCGTCAGGTCGGCGCCGTAGTCGGAGAGGTCCAGGCCGAGCGCGACCGCGAGCCGCGCCGGTCCCCGCGCGATCTGCCGGTCCGAGTCGACGACGCCCGAGCGCAGCCGCCGGTCGCGGGCGAGCTCCACGCCGTCGACGACCTCGCCCGCCCGCAGCAGCACCGCGGAGGCCGCGCCGGCGGGCCCGGTCACGACGTTGACGCAGTGGTGCAGGCCGAGGTGCCGGTACACGTACAGACGGCCGGGCTCGCCGAACATGACCGCGTTGCGCGCCGTGCGGCCGCGGAAGGCGTGCGACCCGGGGTCGGCCTCGCCCGCGTACGCCTCGACCTCGGTGATCCGGAGGGTCACGTCGCCCTCGTCGGACCGGACCGTCACGTAGGCGCCGAGCAGGTCGGGCGCGACGGCGAGCACCGGGCGGCCGAACCAGGTCCGCGCGGGTACGACGCCCGGCACGTCGCCGGGCAGGCCGGGCCCGGGACCCGGGAGCGACGCGGCGGGAACCGGAACGCCCGGGTCGCGGGGGGTCGCCGCGGGCGTCGCGGTCGCCGCAGGCGTCGCCGCGCGCGCGTCGCCCGCCCCGCTCCCCTCGACCGCCTGGCTCACCGGGCCATCCTGCCCCATGCGTCGACCCGCACGTCGGCGCGTCCACGGGTGCCCTCGCGGGCGTAGTGCGCCGCCTCGTCGCGCATCCACGTCCGCCAGTGCGGCAGCGCGTCCGCGCCGTCGCGCTCCAACCCGCGCGCCAGCCGGGTCGCGTCGTCGGCCTCGACCCACACCACCAGGGACAGGTCGGCCGCGCCCGCGCGCCGGCCCGAGCCGCAGCCCTCCAGCACGAGCACGTCGGGCACCGGCACGTCGACCCAGCCGTCGAACCGCCCGGCGTGCCAGTCGTACCGCTGGAAGCGCCCGGGCAGCCCGCGGCGCAGCGGCTCGAGCACCTGGGCGGCGAGCCGCGGCCAGAGGTCGCCCTCGAGCCCGGACCAGCCGGCGTAGAGGTCGTCCATGTGCACGACGTGCGCGCGCACCCCCGACTCGGCGCACCGGCGCGCGACCGATCCGGCGAGCGTGGTCTTCCCGGAGCCGGCCGGCCCGTCGACCGCGACCGCCCGCACGGGGCCCAGCCGCGGTGGCCGGGACAGCAGCAGGGGCACGAGCACGCCCGCGGCGTCCTCGTGCCCCTGCTGCGCGCGCGTCAGGTCCACGCGGCGATCGTGCCAGACCCCGCGGCGCCGTCGCGCCGCGAGGAGCGACCGCCGCGCGGCCTCACGCGACCGACGCGCGCAGCTCCGCCGCCCGGGCGCGCGCCCGGCCCAGCTGCTCCGCCACCCGCACCGGCGCCGTGCCGCCGTGCGCCGACCGCGACGCGACCGAGCCCTCGACGCTCAGCACCGACCGCACCTCCGGGGTGAGCGCGGGGTGGATCGCGGCGAGCTCGTCGTCCGTCAGCTCCCACAGCTCCACGGCCGGCTCGTGCTGCTCGCAGGCCCGGACGCACGCGCCCGCGACCTCGTGCGCCACCCGGAAGGGCACGCCCTCGCGGACCAGCCACTCGGCGATGTCGGTGGCGAGCGAGAAGCCCTGCGGCGCGAGCGACGCCATCCGCTCGGTGTCGAACCGCAACGTCGCGACCATGCCCGCGAAGGCCGGCAGGAGGACGGTGAGGGTGTCGACCTGGTCGAACACCGGCTCCTTGTCCTCCTGCAGGTCCCGGTTGTACGCGAGCGGCAGGCCCTTGAGCGTGGTCAGCAGCCCCGTCAGGTCACCCACCAGCCGCCCCGCCTTGCCGCGCGCGAGCTCGGCGACGTCGGGGTTCTTCTTCTGCGGCATGATGCTCGACCCGGTCGAGTAGGCGTCGTCCAGCCGGACGAAGCCGAACTCGACGGTCGACCACAGGATGATCTCCTCGGCCAGCCGGGACAGGTCGACGCCGAGCATCGCGGACACCCAGGCGAACTCGGCGACGACGTCGCGCGAGGCGGTGCCGTCGATCGAGTTCTCCACCGGCCCGTCGAACCCGAGGTCCGCCGCGACGGCCGCCGGGTCGAGGCCCAGCGACGACCCGGCGAGCGCGCCCGAGCCGTACGGGGACACCGCGGCGCGGCGGTCCCAGTCGGCGTACCGCTCGACGTCGCGCAGCAGCGGCCACGCGTGCGCCAGCAGGTGGTGCGCGAGCAGGACGGGCTGCGCGTGCTGCAGGTGCGTCCGCCCGGGCATGATCGCGTCGCCCGCGGCCTCCGCCTGCGCCACCAGGGCGTCGACGACGTCGAGGGTCAGCCCGACGATCGCGCGCGCCTCGTCCCGCAGGTACATCCGCACCAGCGTCGCGATCTGGTCGTTCCGCGACCGCCCGGCGCGCAGCCGCCCGCCGAGGTCGGCCCCGGCGCGCTCGATCAGCCCGCGCTCCAGGGCGCCGTGCACGTCCTCGTCCGACGCGGCGGCGACGAACGCCCCGGACGCCACGTCGGCCGCGAGGCGGTCGAGCGCGTCGAGCATCCCGGCCAGCCCCGCGTCGTCGAGCAGCCCCGCGGCGTGCAGCACCCGCGCGTGGGCCCGCGACCCGGCGATGTCCTGCGGCGCCAGCCGCCAGTCGAAGTGCGTCGACTTCGACAGGGCGGCCAGGGCGTCGGCGGGGCCGCCGGCGAACCGGCCGCCCCAGAGCGCGCCGGCCTGCTCAGGCACCGTCGATCCCGCCCTGCGTGCCGAGGTCCTCCGCGTTGCCGAACTTCACGTCGCGCGCGGCGGCGAGCTTGGACGACAGGCCGTAGATCTCGATGAACCCGCGCGCCGCCGACTGGTCGAACGTGTCGCCCGAGTCGTAGGTCGCCAGGTTGAAGTCGTACAGCGAGGTCTCGGAGCGGCGGCCGGTGACCGTCGCGCGCCCGCCGTGCAGCACCATGCGCACCTCGCCGGAGACGTAGCGCTGGGTGTCGTCGATGAAGGTGTCGAGCGACTTCTTCAGCGGGGAGAACCACTGGCCGTCGTAGACCAGCTCCGTCCAGCGCTGCTCGACCTGGCGCTTGAACCGGGCCTGCTCGCGCTCGACGGTGACGTTCTCGAGCTCCTGGTGCGCGGCGATCAGCGCGATGGCGCCCGGCGCCTCGTAGACCTCGCGGGACTTGATGCCCACCAGGCGGTCCTCGACGATGTCGATCCGGCCGACGCCCTGGGCGCCCGCGCGGCGGTTCATCTCCTGGATGGCCTGCAGCGGGGTGACCGGCACGCCGTCCAGCGCCACCGGGACGCCCTGGGCGAACGTGATGACGACCTCGTCGGCGACCGGCGGGAACGTCGGGTCGTCCGTGTAGGTGTAGACGTCCTTGGTCGGCTCGTTCCAGATGTCCTCGAGGAAGCCGGTCTCGACGGCGCGGCCCCACACGTTCTGGTCGATCGAGAACGGGTTGTGCTTGGTGGTCGCGATCGGCAGCTTCTTCCGCTCGGCGAACTCGATCGCCTTGTCGCGGGTCAGCGCCAGGTCGCGCACCGGCGCGAGGCACTTGAGGTCGGGGGCCAGCGAGGTGATGCCGACCTCGAACCGCACCTGGTCGTTGCCCTTGCCGGTGCAGCCGTGGGCGACCGTCGTGGCGCCGAACTGGCGGGCGGCCCGCACCAGGTGCTTGACGATGACCGGGCGCGACAGCGCGGACACCAGCGGGTACCGGTCGAGGTACATGCCGTTCGCGCGCAGCGCGGGCATGCAGTACTCGGCGGCGAACTCGTCGCGGGCGTCGGCGACGTACGCCTCGACGGCGCCGCAGTCGAGGGCGCGCTGGCGGATGACCTCGAGGTCCTCGCCGCCCTGGCCGACGTCGACCGCCACGGCGATCACCTCGGCGCCGGTCGCCTCGGCGATCCAGCCGATGCCCACGGAGGTGTCCAGGCCGCCCGAGTAGGCGAGGACGACGCGCTCAGTCATGTTCTTCTCTTTCGGTGTCGTGAGTGGTGCGGAGCGGGAGGGGGCGGACCGGCGCGTCAGCCGGTCGTCGCCAGCTCGAGGAACCGCGCGGCCAGCGCGGTGCCCTCGGGACCGTCGGCGCCCTCGCGGGCGATGACGAGGACGGTGTCGTCCCCCGCGATGGTGCCGAGCACGCCCGGGAGCACCGAGTGGTCGATCGCGGAGGCGAGGAACTGGGCGGCCCCGGGCGGGGTCCGCAGGACGACGAGGCTGCCGGACGCCTCGGCGGTGACGAGCAGCTCGGAGCACAGCCGGGCGAGCCGGGCGGCCAGCGCCTCGGCGTCGACCACGGGGGCCGGCGACCGGTCGCCGCCCTCCCCCGGCACCGCGTACGCGAGGGATCCGGCGGGCGTGCGGATCTTCACCGCGCCCAGCTCCACGAGGTCCCGGGACAGCGTGGCCTGGGTGACGGTGACGCCCTGGTGCGCCAGCAGGTCGGCGAGCTCGGACTGCGAGTGCACCGACTGCCGGGACAGCAGGTCCCGGATCAGCGCGTGCCGCGCGGCCTTGGTCGACGGCACCCGACCGGTCGTGGTGGCGGGCTCGTCGGCCCGGGCGGAGGCCGTCACGCGGCACGCTCCAGCAGCCAGGCCAGCAGCGCCTTCTGCGCGTGCAGCCGGTTCTCCGCCTCGTCCCAGACCACCGACTGCGGGCCGTCGAGCACCTCGGCGGTGATCTCCTTGCCCCGGTACGCGGGGAGGCAGTGCAGGACGAGCGCGTCCGGGGCCGCGAGGGCGAGCGCCGCGGCGTCGAGCCGGTAGGGCACGAACGGCCGCTCGCGCTCGGCGGCCTCGGCCTCCTGGCCCATCGAGACCCAGGTGTCCGTGGCGACGGCGTCCGCGCCGGTGACGGCCGCCGTGAGGTCGTCGGTCACCTCGACGGAGCCGCCCGTCCCCGCGGCGATCGCGGCCGCCGCCGACACCACCTCGGCCGCCGGCAGGTACGCGGCCGGGGTCGCGATCCGCACGTGCATCCCCGCGGTCGCGCCGCCCAGCAGGTACGACTGCGCCATGTTGTTCGACCCGTCGCCGGTGTAGGCGAGCGTGCGTCCGCGCAGCGCCGCGACGCCGCCGCGGTGCTGGGCGATCGTCAGCAGGTCCGCCAGGATCTGGCACGGGTGGAAGTCGTCGGTCAGCGCGTTCACGACCGGGACGCCCGCGTGCGCGGCCATCTCCTCGATCCGGGCCTGGGCGTGCGTGCGCCAGACGACCGCCGCGACCTGCGGGCCGAGCACCCGGGCGGTGTCGGGGATCGACTCCCGGACGCCGATCCGCGCCAGGTTGCCGTCGACCAGCAGCGGGTAGCCGCCGAGCTCGGCGACGCCGGTCGTGAACGACACCTGCGTCCGCAGCGTCGGCTTGTCGAAGATGATCGCGACGGCGCGCGGGCCGTCGAGCGGGCGACGGGCGAACCGGTCCGCGCGCAGCGCGAGCCCGAGCTCCAGGACCTCGGCCTGCTCGGCGGGCGACAGGTCGTCGTCACGCAGGAAGTGCCTCACGCCGCGCTCCCCAGGTCGTGCGGGAGCGCCGCGACGAAGTCGGTGAACGTCGCCGCCTGCTCGCGGGTGAGCACGTACGGCGGCGCGAGCCGGATGGTCTGCGGCGTGCACGGGTTGACGATGAACCCGGCCGCCAGCGCGCGGGACGCGACGTCGGCCGCCACCGGCGCGGTGAGCTGCACCGCGATGAGCAGCCCCTCGCCGCGCACCTCGGCGACCAGCGGGTGCCCGAGCGCGGCGATCTCCGACCGCCACCAGGCGCCCAGGTCCGTCACGTGCGCCAGCAGCCCGTCGCGCTCGATCACGCCGATGGTCGCCAGCGCCGCCGCCGAGGCGACCGGGTTGCCGCCGAAGGTCGTGCCGTGCTGGCCGCGGCCGAGCAGCGTCGCCGCCCGCTCGCCGTACGCGACGACCGCGCCGACCGGGAAGCCGCCGCCCAGGCCCTTGGCCAGCGTGACGACGTCCGGCCGGATGCCGCCGCCGAGGTGCGGGTGCTGGTGCGCGAGCCACGTACCGGTGCGGCCCATGCCGGTCTGCACCTCGTCGAGGATCAGCAGCGCGCCGTGCGCCGCGGTCAGCTCGCGGGCGCGCGCCAGGTACCCGGCCGGCAGCGGCAGCACGCCGGCCTCGCCCTGGATCGGCTCGAGGAACACCGCGGCGACCGTGTCGCCCGCGCCGTCGGCGAAGGCCGCCTCCAGCGCCGCGGTGTCGCCGAACGGCAGGAACTCGACCCCGCCGGGCAGCGGCTCGAACGGCTCGCGGTAGGCGGCCTTGGAGGTGAGCGCGAGCGCGCCCATCGACCGGCCGTGGAACGCGCCCTCGAGCGCGAGGACCCGGGTCCGGCGCACGCCGCCGGGGCCCTCGCTGTTGCGGCGGGCCATCTTGAACGCGGCCTCGTTGGCCTCGGTGCCGGAGTTCGTGAGGAACACCCGGGAGCCCTCGGGCGCGTCGGCGACGGCGAGCAGCCGCTCGGCCAGCGCGATCTGCGTCGGGCTCGCGAAGAAGTTCGAGATGTGGCCGAGCGTGCCGAGCTGCGCGGAGATCGCCGCGGTCAGCGTCGGGTGCGCGTGGCCGAGCGAGTTCACGGCGATGCCGCCGAGCAGGTCGAGGTAGCGGAACCCGTCCGCGTCCCACACGTACGGGCCCTCGCCGCGGACCAGCACGCGCTGCGGCGCGCCGAAGGTGTCCATGAGCGCGTGGCCGTAGCGCTCGGTCCAGTGGGCCACGGAGTCGGCCCCGGCCAGCGCGGCGGGGTCCTGCGGCTCCAGGTGCTGCTCGGTCACTCAGCTCACCTCGGGGACGTGGGGGACGGTCGGGGCGACCCGCGGGATCGGGGACGTGAAGGGCGAGGGGCTGGGCTCGTCGTCGGGCAGCACCATCGTGCCGATGCCGTCGGACGTGAAGACCTCGACCAGGATCGAGTGGGCCTGGCGGCCGTCGATGACGTGCGCGCGCCCGACCCCGCCCGTGACCGCCCGCCAGCAGGCCTCCATCTTGGGGCGCATGCCGGAGTCGAGGGACGGCAGCAGGTCGGCGAGCGCGCCGGCCCGGATCCGCCGCGCGAGCGAGGACCGGTCGGGCCAGGACGTGTACAGGCCCTCGACGTCGGTGAGGACGATGAGCTTGCGCGCGCCGAGCGCGACCGCCAGCGCCGCCGCCGCGGTGTCCGCGTTGACGTTGAGCACCTGCGTCGGGTCGTCGATGTCGGGGGCGACCGTCGAGACGACGGGGATGCGGCCCGCGTCGAGCAGGTCGTGCACGGCGCCCGGGTTCACCTCGACGACGTCGCCGACCTGGCCCACGTCGACCTGCTGCCCGTCGACCGTGGCCGTGCGCCGGCGGGCCTGCAGCAGGCCGCCGTCCTCGCCGGACAGCCCGACCGCGTACGGGCCGTGCGCGTTCAGCAGCCCGACCAGCTCGCGGGACACCTGACCCGTGAGGACCATGCGCACGACGTCCATCGCCTCGGGCGTGGTGACGCGCAGGCCGCCGCGGAACTCGGACTCGATGCCCAGCCGGTCGAGCATCGCGTTGATCTGCGGGCCGCCACCGTGCACGACCACCGGGCGCAGCCCGACCTGGCGCAGGAACACCATGTCCTCGGCGAAGGCGCGCTTGAGGTCCTCGTCGACCATCGCGTTGCCACCGTACTTGACCACGACGAGCGCGCCGGCGAACCGCTGCAGCCAGGGCAGCGCCTGGATCAGCACCTCGGCCTTCTGGTCGGGGCGCAGGTCGGTCCGCGTGTCGAACGCGTCGTCGTGCGGGGGCGGGGCGTCGAGGCTCATGTGGAGTACGCGCTGTTCTCGTGGACGTAGTCGTGCGTGAGGTCGTTGGTCCAGATGGTCGCCGCGGCGTCGCCGGCGTGCAGGTCGACGTCGACGCGCACCTCGCGGGCCGCGGCCAGGTCGACCAGGTCGCGCGGCTCGCCGACCCCGCCGGCGCGGCACACCTGGACGCCGTTGATCGACACGTCGAGCAGGGCGGCGTCGTAGGGCGCGACGTCCTCCGGCACCGTGCCGACCGCGGCGAGCACGCGGCCCCAGTTCGGGTCGTTGCCGAACACGGCGGCCTTGAACAGGTTGGAGCGGGTGACCGCCCGGGCGACGGCCACGGCCGCCTCCTCGGAGGTCGCGCCGGTGACCGTGACCGCGATGTCGTGCGAGGCGCCCTCGGCGTCGGCCACCAGCTGGCGGGCCAGGTCGGCGCAGGCCGCGGCCACGGCGGCGGCGAACGCCTCCGGGTCCGGCGTCACGCCGCTCGCGCCGGAGGCGAGCAGCAGCACGGTGTCGTTGGTCGACATGCAGCCGTCGGAGTCGACCCGGTCGAACGTGGTCCGGGTGGCGGCGCGAAGCGCGGCGTCGGCCTGCTCGGCGGTGACGACGGCGTCGGTGGTGAGCACCACGAGCATCGTCGCGAGGCCGGGGGCGAGCATGCCGGCGCCCTTGGCCATGCCGCCGACCGTCCAGCCGTCGCCGGCGACCGCGGCGGTCTTGCTGACGGTGTCGGTGGTCATGATGGCGGTGGCGGCGTCGGGGCCGCCTTCGGCGCTGAGGGCCGCGGCGGCGGCGTCGGTGCCGGGGAGCAGCAGGTCCATCGGCAGCCGCTCGCCGATCAAGCCGGTCGAGCACACCAGGACGTCCCCGGCGGACGTGCCGAGCACCTCGGCGACGTGCTCGGCGGTGCGGTGGGTGTCGAGGAAGCCCGCCGGGCCGGTGCACGCGTTGGCGCCGCCGGAGTTGAGCACCACGGCGGTCGCGACGCCGTCGGCCACCGCCTGCCGGGACCAGACGACCGGCGCGGCGACGACGCGGTTGGAGGTGAACACGCCCGCGGCGACCTGCAGCGGGCCGTCGTTGACGACCAGGGCGACGTCCGGCTTCCCGGACGGCTTGAGGCCGGCGGTGACCCCGGCGGCGCGGAAGCCGGCCGGCGCGGTCACGCCCGCGGTCTCGATGGCGGCGGTCACGGGGCGACTCCCTCGGTGGTGAGGCCGGTGCGCTCGGGCAGGCCGAGCGCGAGGTTCAGCGACTGCACCGCGGCGCCCGCGGTGCCCTTGACCAGGTTGTCCAGCGCGCACAGCGCGACGACCCTGCCGGCGGCCTCGTCGACCGCCACCTGCACCAGCGCGGTGTTCGCGCCGGTCGTGACGCCGGTCGTCGGCCACTCGCCCTCGGGCAGCAGCTCGACGAACGGCTCGGCGGCGTAGGCGGTCTCCCAGGCAGCGCGGACGGCGGCGGCGTCGGCGCCGGGCGTCAGCGGCGCGGTCACGGTCGCGAGGATGCCCCGGGACATCGGGACCAGCACCGGGGTGAACGACAGGCCGACCGCCGCGGCGCCGGCGACGCCGAGGTTCTGCTGGATCTCCGGGACGTGCCGGTGCGTCCCGCCGACCGCGTACGGCTGCGCGGAGCCGAGCGCTTCCGCCGCGAGCAGGTGGGTCTTGAGCGACTTCCCCGCGCCGGAGTACCCGACGGCCAGGACCGTGACCACGTCGGCCGGGTCGACGACGCCCGCGGCGACGCCCGGCTGGAGGGCCAGGGTCACGGCGGTGACGTTGCAACCGGGGACGGCGATCCGCCGGGCGTCCGCGAGCGCCGCGCGCTGGGCCGAGGGGGTCGTCTCCCCCGCGTGCAGCAGCTCCGGCATGCCGTAGGGCCAGGTGCCCGCGTGCTCCGTGCCGTAGAACCAGCGCCACGCCTCGGGGTCGGTCAGCCGGTGGTCCGCGCCGAGGTCCACGACCAGAGCCCCGTCGCCCCGGTCCGCGAGCGCCGCGGCGATCTCGCCGGACGCGCCGTGCGGCAGGGCCAGCACCACGACGTCGTGGCCGGCGAGCTCGTCGACCGAGGTCGGGGTCAGCACGCGGTCCGCGAGGCCGCGCAGGTGCGGCTGGTGCGCGCCGAGCCGGGTGCCGGCGTTGGAGTGGGCGGTGAGCGCGCCGATCTCGGCCTCGGGGTGGCCGAGCAGGAGCCGCAGGGTCTCGCCGCCGGCGTACCCGGAGGCGCCCGCGACGGCGACGGAGAAGGACATGTGCATGACCATACACCCGAGTGCACACTGATGCATCGAGGTGTCCGGCGGCGAGGCACCGCGGACACGCGCGCCGGGTCCCGGGGTCGCGGTGGCCGCCTGATCGTCCGTGACCACCCGATCCGTCGGGTGGTCAGGGGACGAACCGGTGGTGTGCCGGCGGCGGCTGGCCCGGCGCGTGCCCGTCCCCTGACGTGGCCGGAATGCCCGGGCGGGGCCCGTCGTTGCTGCTCGTATGCACGCGATCCTCGCCACCGAGCCGGGTGGACCCGACGTCCTCGAGCCCGACGAGATCCCCGACCCGCTGCCCGGTCCGCGCGACCTCCTCGTGCGGCTCAGCGCCGCGGGCGTGAACTTCATCGACACGTACCGGCGCAGCGGCGTGTACGCGATGCCGTTCCCGCACGTGCCGGGCTCCGAGGGCGCGGGGGTCGTCGAGGCCGTGGGTCGGGAGGTGCGGGACTTCGCGGTGGGCGACCTGGTCGCGTGGGCGTCGGCGCCGTCGTCCTACGCGGAGCTCGTCGTCGTGCCGGAGGCCGTCGCGCTGCGGGTGCCGGACGGGGTGGCCGACGAGGTGGCTGCGGCGCTGCCGCTCCAGGGCCTCACCGCGCACTACCTCGTGACCTCGACGTTCCCCGTCCTCGAGGGCCAGGACGTGCTCGTGCACGCCGGGGCCGGCGGCGTCGGCCTGCTGCTCACCCAGCTCGCCGCCGCGCGCGGCGCACGGGTCATCACCACCGTCGGCACCGCCGAGAAGGAGGCGCTGTCCCGCGCCGCCGGCGCGGCCGAGGTCATCCGGTACACCGAGCTCGGCGACCTGACGACCGAGCTGCCCGCGCTGGTGCGCGACCTGACCGGCGGCCGCGGCGTGCACACGGTCTTCGACGGCGTCGGCGCCACCACGTTCGACGCCTCGCTCGCCTCGCTGCGGCCCCGGGGCGGCCTCGCGCTGTTCGGCGCCTCCTCCGGGCCGGTCCCGCCGTTCGACCCGCAGCGGCTCAACGCCGCCGGGTCCCTGTTCCTCACCCGGCCGACCCTGGGCCACTACACCGCCACCCGGGACGAGCTGACCCGGCGGGCCGACGAGCTGTTCGCGGCCGTCGCCGCCGGCACCCTCGACGTCCGGGTCGGCGCGACCTACCCCCTGGCCGAGGCCGCCGAGGCGCACCGCGCGCTCGAGGGTCGGGCCACCACCGGAAAGGTGCTCCTGACCGCATGAGAGACCTGCACGTCGAGATCTGGTCCGACATCGCCTGCCCCTGGTGCTACATCGGCAAGCGCCGGTTCGCCGCCGCGCTCGCCGGCTTCGAGCACCGCGAGCACGTCCGCGTGACGTGGCGCTCGTTCGAGCTGCAGCCGGACGCCGAGCCGTCGACGGCCCACCCGGGGCTGACCGAGGCCCAGATGCTGTCCGAGCGCAAGGGCATGCCGGTCGACCAGGTGCGGCAGATGTTCGACCAGGTGACCGCCGTCGCCGCGTCGGTCGGCCTGGCGTACGACTTCGACACCGTGGTGCCCGCCAACACCTTCGACGCGCACCGGCTGGTGCACGTCGCCGCCTCGCTGGGCGGCGATCCTGCCGCGGCCGAGGTCGTCGAGCGGCTGATGAGCGCGCACTTCGAGCACGGGCGGGTCGTGGACGACCTGGACGTGCTGGTGGAGATCGCGGTCGAGGCCGGGCTCGACGGCGACGCCGTGCGCGCCGCACTGGCCACCGACGCCGGGGCGGGCGCCGTGCGCGCCGACGAGGCCGAGGCCGCCGCGCTGGGCATCCAGGGCGTCCCGTTCTTCGTCGCGGACCGCCGGCTCGGGCTCTCCGGCGCGCAGCCGGTCGAGGTGTTCGCGCAGCTGCTGTCCCAGGCGTGGGCCGACGCGAACCCGCCGCTGGCGATCCCGACCATCGCGGGCGCGGCGGACGCGGAGGCGTGCGGGCCGGACGGCTGCTGAGCCTCGGGGGGCGGGTCGCGGGCCGGGCGTCCGAAACGTCCACGACCCGCGCCCGCCGCGGCGCCTACGGTCGTCGCATGACACCGCAGCTGGACATGATCGGGCTGGTCGCGACCGACCTGCCGCGCACGCTCGCCTTCTACCGCGCCCTCGGGCTCGACCTGCCGGCGTCGGCCGACGCCGAGCCGCACGTGGAGGTCACGCTGCCCGGCGGGCTGCGGCTGGCCTGGGACACCGTGGACGTGATCCGGTCGTTCGACCCGGACTGGGCGCCGCCGACGGGCGGGCACCGGGCCGCGCTGGCCTTCCGGTGCGCCGACGTCGCCGAGGTCGACGCGACGTACGCGCGCATGGTCGACGCCGGGTTCACCGGGCACCTCGCGCCGTGGGACGCGGTCTGGGGTCAGCGGTACGCCGTGCTGCACGACCCGGACGGCACGGCGGTCGACCTGTTCGCCGACGCGGCCTGACCGCGCTGCCGGCCGGGCCGGGTGCGGGGCCCGGCCGGGCGCGGGCCCAGCCGAGCGCGGGACCTCCGGGTTCCGGCGTCACCCGCGCCGATCGGCGGGAGCGGCGCCGGAAGTCGTCGGTCAGGCGGAGGCCGCGGCCCCGGCGCGCCCGGCCGCGAGCGCCGCGGGCGACCGTCCGGTCAGCGCGCGCACCTCGCGGGACAGGTGCGGCTGGTCGGCGTAGCCCGCCCGCTGCGCGACCTCCGCCAGCGGGACGCCCGCGTCCAGCAGCGGCAGCACCCGCTGCAGCCGCAGCACGCGCCCGAGCGTCCGCGGGCCATAGCCGAACGCCGCGAGCGAGCGGCGATGCAGGGTGCGGGGCGTGACGCCGAGCCGGTCGGCGATGTCGGCGGCCGGCGTGGCGCGGGCGGCCAGACCGGCGACCACCGCGGTCTCGCGCGGCCGGCCGCCGCGTTCCGCCAGCAGCGGCGCGACCCGGCTCTCGAGGGCGGCTGCCCCGCCCGCCGCGACGGCGTCCGCCCACGGCCGCGCGGCCCGGGCGCCCCAGACGTCCGCGAGCTCCGGGCGCTCGTCACGGAGGGCGTCCGCGGGGACGCCGAGCAGGACCGGGGCGGCGCCGGGCGGCAGCCGGAGGCCGACCGCCGCCGCGCCCGCGGGGAGCGGCCCGGTCGGGTGCGCCCGGGTGTCCGGGCCGGCGACGAGCAGCCGGCCGCCGGACCAGACGAGGTCCATGCAGCCGTCGGGCAGCACGTCCTGGCCCGCCGCCGCAGGGCCTCCGGGGGCGGACGACGCCGCGGGCCGCGCCGGGTCCACCGCCGCGGGCGCGCCGGGCCCGGCCGGGGGCGCGGTCACCCACCACAGCACGGCACCCGGGACGCGGGTCGACGGTCGTTCGGCGTACACGTCCCGCAGCATCCCACCGGACGACGACACGGAGGCGACGACGACGGGCCCCCACCGCCGGAGCGGTCCGGCGGCGGGGGCCCGTCCTCGTGCGGGGCACAGGTCACTTCTTGACGGTGACCTTCACCGGCGCGCTCGTGCTGCCGGCGACCACGTCGGGCCGCGACGGCACGAACACCGCCGTGTACTCGTGCGCGCCCACCGAGGCGGTGCGCGGCACGGAGCCGAGCGCCAGGCCGAGCACCACCGGCGAGCGGCCGATCACCCGGTCGCCCTCCCGGAACTCGACCGTGCCGGACGGGAACCAGGTGCCCTCGACCCGGACCTGCGAGACCAGCAGCGTCGGCAGCCAGGTCCCGTAGGACTGGCTGCTGCGGCTCGCCGACAGCGTGACCGAGGACTCCTTGAGCTGCGGCTCCGGCTCCTGCGCGGCCGCCACCGTGACGGGCAGCGTCACGACGGTGCCGCTGGGGGCGGCGACCAGGGTGAGCACGTGCTCGCCGGCCGTCGTCCCCGCCGGGACCGTCACCGCGACCTGCGCCGCGCCGTCGGTCACCGTGGCCGAGCCGATCGACGCGCCGTCGAGCTGCACGTCGAGCGAGGTGTTGAGCGGCGAGCCCAGGCTGGTCAGGTCGAGGCCCGTCACCGGGAAGGCCAGCTCGGTCCCCGCGGTGACCTCGTCGGGCAGCGCCGGCACGCCGACCGCGCGCTCGTCGAACTCGGGCGACAGGCCCGGGTGCGCCTCGAGGTAGGCGATCCACGCGTCCCGGTCGATCAGGCCCGAGTCGGTGGTGCCGGAGCCCTCGGCGAACACCCGGAAGTTGTCGCCGCCCTGGGCCAGGAAGGAGAACGTCCCGATGCGGTACTCCGCCGCCGGGTCGAGCGCCTCGCCGTCGACGGTCACCGAGGTGATGCGGCTCCCCAGCGGCTGCGCCTCGTCGTAGGTGTACGTGACGTTGTCCGACAGGCCGAGCTGCAGGTACGGGCGGCTCGGGATCGTGCCGTCCGCGTTGGTCTGCCACTGCTGCTCGAGCATCGTGACGACCTGCTCGCCCGTCAGCGTCGTGGTCCAGAGGTTGTTCACGAACGGCAGGACCGCGTTGGCCTCGGCGTAGGTGATGGTGCCGTCGGGCGCGTACAGCAGCTCCGCCCGCAGGCCGCCGGGGTTCACGACGCCGATCTGCGCCCCGCCGCGGTCCGCGGAGGAGAGCGTCTCGAGCAGCGAGTCGGCGACCAGGTTGCCCAGCGTGGACTCCTTGGACCGGTCGTCGCGGGTGCCGCCCGTGTAGACCCCGTTCGTGTACGCACCGCCCGCGTAGGCGGTCGTGATGTCCGCGGTCACCGAGCCCTTGGGCTGGTTGCCGACCACGGCCGCCTCCGCCAGCGCGGCGTCGACGATCGTCTTGACCTCGGCGACGCGCGGGTACTGCGCCACCAGGGCCGCGTCGAGCTGCGCCTGGGTCTGGCCCGCCGCCGGGGCGACGCGCTTGACGTTCTCGCCGGTGAGCGCCGCCACCTCGTCGCTCGCGGGGTCGTACGTCAGCGTGACCTTGCCGATGTTCTCGCCGTAGGAGCCGGTCTGGACGATCGGGCGGGTCCACTCGCCGGAGGCCTCCGGCTCGGCGGGGCCGTACCAGGCGTACTGCTTGTGGGTGTGGCCGGTGAAGATGACGTCCACGTCGCCCGAGGTCAGCGTGGCGATGTCCGAGAAGGCGCCGCCCGCGGCGATCTCCTCCTCCAGCGTCGCGCCGTCCGGCGTGCCCGCGCCGGCGCCCTCGTGGTACTCGGCCACGATCACGTCGGCCTCGCCGTTGGCGTCGTCGCCGTCGGACAGCTGCGCGGCGACGCGGTTGACCGCCTCGACCGGGTCGCCGAAGTCCAGGTCGGCGATCCCGCCCGGCGTGACGAGCGTCGGGGTCTCCTGGGTGACGACGCCGATGACGCCGACCCGCACGCCGTCGACGTCGAGCACCGTGTACTCGTCGAGCGCCGGGTTCTCGGTGCCCTTCTCGTACACGTTCGCGCCGAGGTACGGCCACGCCGCGTTCGACCCGTCGGCGATCACGCGGTCGACCAGGTCGGCGTAGCCGCGGTCGAACTCGTGGTTGCCGACCGCGGACGCGGCCAGGTCGAGCGCGTTGAGCACGTCGATCGTCGGCTGGTCCTCGGCCACCGCGGAGGCGAACAGGGACGCGCCGATGTTGTCGCCGGCGGACAGGAAGACCGCCGCGCCGCCGTCTGCCTCGGCGGCCGCGCGCTGCTGCTCGACGGTCCCGGCGAACGCGACGGTGTTGGCGTCGATCCGGCCGTGGAAGTCGTTGATGTTGAGCAGCGTGAGGTCGACGGGACCGTCGGGGGTCGTGCCGGTGTCGCCGGCGGTCAGGCCGACCAGCACCGGGTCGTGGTCCGAGGACCGGTACGCGTCGGGCGCGTAGAACAGGCTGCCGTGCGCGTTGTAGCGGCTGTACTCCAGCGCCACCGACTCGCCCGCGTTGATGTTCCAGACGTCCGCGCCGGTCGCCCGGCCCAAGGCCGCGTCGTTGAGCAGCACGTGGTCCAGCGAACCGGACAGGCCCTGGTACGAGTAGGAGTACTCCCCCGCGTCGAGCGCCGTCGTCGCGTCGGTGTAGCCCGCCGCGTACAGCACCTGCAGCGGGTCCTCCTGGGTGTAGGAGTTGAAGTCGCCGAGCAGCGCGACCGCCTCGGCGTCGCCCTGCACCGTCGGCACCCAGTGGCGCAGCGCCTCGGCCTGGCGGACCCGGGACTCGTTGGACGCGCCCTGGCCGTCGCCGGTGTCGGCGTCGCCCGGCCACGGGCCGGCGGAGCCCTTCGACTTGAGGTGGTTCACGACGACGAACAGCTGCTCGCCACCCTCGGTCGGGACGAACGCCTGGCCGATCGGCTCGCGCGCGTTGCCGAACGCCTGGTCGTCGCCGGACTGCGTGCCGAGCGCGCGGGCGTCGCCCACGGTCTCGACGGCGGCCGGGCGGTAGATCAGCGCGTTGGTGATCAAGTCCTGCTCGGACGCGTCCGGCAGCTCCTTCGAGGACGGGACGAACGCCCAGGTGCCCTCGCCCGCGGCCGCGTTGAGCGCGGCGGTCAGCGTGGAGAGCGCCTCGTCGGCGACGCCGTCGACGGCGGCGGAGTTCTCGATCTCCATGAGGCCGACGACGTCCGCGTCGAGCGCGTTGATCGCGGCGACGATCTTGTCCTGCTGGCGCTGCAGGTCGGCCTGGTTCCAGGCCCCGCGCTGCGCGCAGCCCTCGCGGACGGTCACCGGGGTGCCCGCGCGGTCGGTGTACGGCACGCAGGACGCGGTGTCCGCGCCGAGGGTGGTGAAGTAGTTGAGCACGTTGAACGACGCGACGGTCACGTCGGCCTCGCCGACGCCCTCGGGCGCCGCGGTGCGGTCGTTCTCGAACGTGGCCGGGTAGCCGCCCGGGTTCGCCGCGTCGAGCGGCAGGGTCGGGCTGAGCTTCCACGCGCTGTTCCGGTAGTCGACGACCACCGGGTCGGTGAACGTGGCCGCCGCGCCGACGCGCACCGGGTTCTCCAGCGACACGTACGGCGGGGTGAGGCCGGAGTTCGCGGCCGACAGGAAGTTGGTGCTGGCACCGTCGTCGAGCACGACCCCGCGGGCCGCGTCGTCCGCGACGGCCGCGTCGTACTCCGGGGTGCCCGGGCGCGCGACCTCGGTCGGCTGGATCAGCGGCGTCGTCCCGGACGCCAGGCCGACCTCGCCGTACTGGTTGGTCGAGTAGGTGTTGGTCACCGTCAGGTCGCCCGACGGCAGGTAGAGCATCGACTCGAGGGTCTCGCGGGCGGCGTCGTCGGCCGGCCAGGCGGCCGTCACCGGCTCGACCGGTGCCGGCGCGTCGCCGAGCTGGACCAGGCCGGCGGCGCTGCCGACCGTGATCTCCGTCAGGCCCTGGTACTCCGACACGGCGCCGGTGACCTGGACGTGGTCGCCGATCGCGACCGAGCCCGCCGTGGCGCCCGAGAACACGAAGACCGCGTCCGAGGCGGTGCGGGCCGAGACGTCGGTGTCCCCGCCCGTGCCCGGCGTCTGGATGACGTAGCCGCGGTAGCCGCCGGTCGCGTAGACCGCGGTCACGACGCCGGACGTCGTGACCGTCTGGCCCGCGAGCGGCGACGCGTCGCCCGGGCCCTGGACCTCCGCGATGGTGTGGGTGTCCTCCGCCGCAGCCGCGGGGACCGCGGTCAGGGGTACCCCGACCATCGCCCCCACGGCGGCGAGGCTCGCCGCCCACCTGGTGCGTGTGCGTACAGCGCTCACCGATGTTCTCCGATCCCCCGGGGCGCTTCTGGCGCCCTCGTCAGCAGGCCGCATCACAGTCGTCACACAGCCGGCTGACAACGTATGGGCGGTATGTCCGGATACACAAGCACGAGCGGGGGACACGAAGGTTGCGATCGGGTGAACGCCGGGCTCACCTGCTGCTCCGGACGGGGCCGCGGTCCGGGTGGGCGCGCGCGCACCCACGACCCGGCCCGCCCGGGGCGGAGCGCGCTCAGCCCAGGTCCGCGCCGTTCGACGCGATCACCCTGCGATACCAGTCGAAGGAGTCCTTCTTGTACCGCGCGTAGCTACCCGCACCGGAGTCGTCGGCGTCGACGTAGACGAAGCCGTAGCGCTTGCTCATCTCGTTGGTGCCGCAGCTCACCAGGTCGATCGCGGTCCACGCCGTGTAGCCCATCACCTCCACCCCGTCCCGGATCGCCTCACCCATCGCCGCGATGTGGTCGCGCAGGTAGGCGATGCGGTACGGGTCGTGCACGACGCCGCACTCGTCCGGGCCGTCGTCGACCGCCCCGAGCCCGTTCTCCGTCACGAACAGCGGCAGCTGGTACCGGTCGTAGAGCCGGTTCAGCGTGATCTGCAGCCCGAGCGGGTCGACCGGCCAGTTCCACTCGGTCACCGGCACGTAGGGGTTCGGCTCGCTGTCGACGAGGTTGCCCGCCACCCGCTCCCCGGTCGGGTCGTGCTTGGCGACGTAGCTGCAGTAGTAGCTGAACGCGATGAAGTCGGCGGTGTTCTCCCGGATCCACCGTTCGTCCTCGGCGGTGATCTCCACGGCGATCCCGTTGTCCGCGAAGAAGCGGCGCAGGTACCCGGGATAGCGTCCGCGGGCCTGGACGTCCAGGAACGAGCAGTTGAGCTGGTCGTCCCGCAGCGCCGCGAGCTGATCGCGCGGGTCGCAGGTCGCGGCGTAGTTCTCCAACCGCGCGATCATGCAGCCGAACAGCGCTCCCGGCGCCACACGCCGACCGTGATGCAGGACCCGCGCCGCCGCGACGTACTGGTGGTGCAGGGCCGCGTACGTGGCGGTGCCGACGTCGGCCGAGCGGATGCGCTCCGTGAGCACGCCCGCACCGGTGTACGGGGAGAACACCGTCATGTTCGACTCGTTGAACGGGATCCAGTACCGGACCTCGTCACCGAACTCGTCGAGCAGGGTCGTCGCGTAGGTCACGAACAGGTCGATGGTCTCCCGGGACTCCCAGCCGTTGAGCTCGTCGACGACCGCGACCGGCATCTCGTAGTGGCTCATCGTCACCAGCGGCTCGATGCCGTGCTTCCGGCACTCGGCGAACACCCGGTGGTAGAAGTCCAGGCCCGCGCGATTCGGCTCCGCCTCGAAGCCTGTGGGGTAGATGCGAGGCCAGGAGATGGACATCCGGTAGACCCGCAGGCCCAGCTCGCCGAACAGGGCGATGTCCTCGGCGTAGCGGTGGAACAGGTCGGAGCCGCGGCGCTTGGGGAAGTTCCCCGCTGCGGTGCCGTCCTTGAACCGGTCGAAGTCCTCGGCGGTGACGTCCGACGTCAGTACCGTCAGGCCGGGGCGGTCCTCCCTCGGGTAGAACGGCACGACGTCGAACGAGCTCAGCCCTTTCCCGCCCTCGTCGTAGCCGCCCTCGACCTGGTTCGCCGCCGTGGCGGCGCCCCAGAGGAACTCCTCGGGAAAGGTGTGCGTCATGGTGCTCCTCCTGGTGATCGGCGACGAGGCGGTCATGCGACCCGCACCGCCGGCTCGGCCGACGACGCCGTTGCGCCGTCGATGGCGAACACGGGCGTCGTCGCCGTCACCCGGGTCCCGGCGGTGACCTGCCGGTCGACCGCGGCCCCGCCCGCAGCGGTCACCGCCAGCAGCACGGTGTCCTGGAGACCCGCCGCGCGGACCCGGTCGAAGTCGGCGACGACGATCTCCTGCCCCGCGACGACCTCGTGGCCTTCCGACACCGCCACCGCGAACGCGGAGCCGTCGAGCGTGACCGTGTCGATGCCCAGGTGCAGCAGGACCTCGACCCCGCCGTCGGTGCGCAGCCCGACGGCGTGCCGGGTCGGGCTGACCAGCACCACGGTTCCGTCGACCGGCGCGACGACCGATCCGCTGAGCGGGGCGATCGCGACGGTGGGGCCGAGCAGCTCGCTGCGGAACACCTCGTCGGGAACCGTCGCGGTGTCCAGCACCCGGCCGTCGACGACCGGGCTGCGCACGACCACCGGGTCCGGGGCGGCAGCGGTGGCGCCGTCCGTCGGCTCGTCGGCCGGCCGCCGCCACCAGAGGTACGTGATCGCAAAGCTCAGGCCGAACGCGACCGCCGCGCTGACCAGGACCGCGGCCAGCGTGCTGCCGTCCTGCGGCCGCACGTACGTCGGGATCGACAGCACACTGGGCATCGTGTAAGCGAACGCCCGCATCCCGAGGAGGTAGCCGAGGCCGCCGGCGACGCCGGTGCCGACCATCGCGGCGACGAACGGGCGCCGCAGCGGGAGGTTGACGCCGTACGTCGCCGGCTCGGTGATACCGAGGAAGGCCGTCATGCCGGTGGACAGCGCGCTGGCCCGCAGCGCACCCCTCCTGGCCCGGACGAACACCGCGATGGCCGCACCGGACATCGCGAGCGACTCCAGGAAGAACAGCGGGAGCAGCGAGTCGACGCCCGCGGAGCCGGTGAGGTTGCTCAGGATGATCGAGCCCAGCACGTGGTGCATCCCGGTCAGGATGAGGACGGGAAGCACGGCTCCCGTCACCGCGCTGGCCGCCACGCCGCTGGTGTCGAAGATCCAGGTCACGCCGTCGGACAGCAGCTCGCCGCCCCGGAACCCGAGCGGGGCGAGGAACGCCAGGGTCAGCGGGATCACAACCAGCAAGCTGACCAGCGGCACCACGACGACCTGGACCGCCTGCGGCACGACGCGCTCCAGCCCGCGCGACACCAGCCGGAGCAGCACCACCCCGAGCAGGATCGGGATGACCGAGGCGGCGTAGCTCATCAGAGGGATGTCGACGCCCGCGACGCGCAGGACGTCGCCGCCGTCGGCGAGGCCGTTCACCACCGTCGGGTACAGCAGACCGGCCGCGACCGGGATCGCCAGGTACTCGCTCACCTCGAGGCGCCGCGCTGCGGATACCGCGAGCAGGAAGGGCAGGAAGTAGAACGCCCCGTCGGACACGATGGTGAGCAGGTGCCAGACCGCGCTGTCGGCGGCGACCCAGTCGACCTGGTCGAGCAGCACCAGCAGGCTCTTGGCCAACCCCGCGCCGATCAGCGCCGGCAGGATCGGGACGAACACCGCGCCGAAGAACCCCACGACGGCGTTCAGGCCGGTGCCGAGACGCGCCCGGGCATCCTCCTTGGTCCGGACCCCGGGGCGGGGGGCCGCGGGTCGGTACCGGTCCCGGAACGCCGCGTACACCGCCGGCACCTGGGTGCCGACGACGACCTGGAGCTCATCGCCGCTGAAGGACGCGGCGATGACGCCGTCGATCGCGGCGATCCGGGTGGTGTCGACCGCCGACCGGTCGACCAGGACGAGCCGGAGGCGCGTCATGCAGTGCGAGGCCGTCCGCACGTTCTCGGGACCGCCGACCTCCTCGAGCAGGCGGGTGGTCATCTCGGCGTGATCCATGGCGGTGAGCTCCTTCGCTCGGGCGGGCGGGACGGGGGTCTCGGTGCCCCGGATGCACAACACCCCACCCCGTGCCGCTCGAACGGACGGGATGGGGTGAAGCCAACCGAATGTCACTCCCCCGGGGGCGGAATCGGGCGGTCAGTCGCCGGCGCCTCCCATCGGCGCGGTGAGCTCGGTGATGTAGAGCAGCAGGTACCCGCGCTCCGCGGGTCCCAGCTCACCACCGAGCGCCGACCGCACGTAGTCGCAGACGGCCCCCAGGATCGCCAGCGTGGCCGCAGCCGCGCGCTCGTAGACGGCCTCGAACACCTCGGGCGGGGTCTGCTCGTGGATCAGGCTCGGCATCTGCGCGCGGTTCACCAGGAAGCGCAGATGGGTCAGGAACCGGGCGTACCGATGGGTCGTCCGGTCGATCGGGGTGCCGGCTCCGCGCTCGATCAGCTCGATGATCCGGTGGATGTGCTCGGTGGGTCCGACCGCGCCCGTCGCCCCGTCGGCGTGCTGGTTGTTGATGAAGTGGATCGCGATCGCCGTCGCACCCGAGCGCGGGACGTCCCAGCCGGTCGGCGACCGGCCGAGCTCGTCGAGCAGCCACCGGGCGGCCAGGTACTCCCGCGGGTAGACCGTCTTCACGATCCACCGGAACGGGTGCTCGTCGTCGAACGCGCTGGCCGCCTCGTAGTGCGCCAGGTGGTCGACCAGTGCGAACACCATGCTGCTGCGGAAGGCGTACCCGAGCATGTCGCTGACCCGGTCCACCAGGTCCGTGACCAGGAGCAGCTCGCCGGAGTCGATCCGCTCGAGGATGCCGAGGTTCAGCCGCTCCAGCTCCGCGCTGGTGAACGGGAAGACCGTCTCGACCCGGGCGCCGTCGACGGTCTCCCCCGGGTGTGCACCGAACCCGACGCCGGTGCCGATGACGACCATCGACCGCCCGTTGGCCTCCGCCAGGACGATGCTGTTGTTGTAGACCTTGGCGATCTGCATGGTCGCTCTCCCCGCGCTCCACGTGCTCCGGACGGTGCCACCTGTGCCGGCACACCCCTGGTGTGCGACCCCAAGATGACGCTCGATCGGATGACGCTTCTCGCTGGTTGTCGGCACCATAGCACGCGCGCGGAGGCCGTCCGGGCCGGCTGCCGCGCTGCGTGGGTGGCGACGCCGACGGCCCCGGTCCGCGGGCGTCGGGGCGCGCGCGGCCGGGGCCGTCGGGGTGCGGGCTACGCGCGGAGGGTGGCGCCGAAGCGGCGCTCGGCCTCCGCGACGACCGCGGCGCGCACGGCCGCGGTCTCGTCCGCCGTGAGCGTGCGGTCCGCCGCGCGCAGGCGCAGGGCGAACGCGAGCGACCGCTGGCCCTCGCCCACCTGCTCGCCCGTGTACACGTCGAACAGCCGGGCGCTCTCCAGCACGTCGCCCGCCGCGCTGGCGGCGGCGCCGGTGCGGACCGCGTCGAGCACGTCGGCCACCGGCACGTCGGCCGGGACCACCAGGGCCACGTCCTCCTTGGCGACCGGGAACGTCGACACCTCGTGGGCGACGACCTCCTCGCGCGGGGCGGCGGCGAGCAGCGCGTCCAGGTCGACCTCGAACGCGCTCGCCCGCGCCGGCAGCCCGAGGGCCGTCACGACGTTCGGGTGCAGCTCGCCGGCGTGGCCGACCAGGGTGCCGTCCGCGGTGGTGAACCGCGCGCAGCGACCCGGGTGCCACGGCGCCCGCTCGGCGTCCGCCGTGACCGCGAGCTCGACGCCCAGGGTCTCGGCGAGCAGCCGCACGGCGTCGATCGCGTCGGTGTGGTCGGCGGCGCGGCCGGGCCCCCACCAGCCGGCGGGCTCCCGCAGGCCGGTGAGCACGCCGGCGACGTGCCGCGGCTGGTGCGGCACCGCCGCGCGGACGGCGTCGAGGACGTCGTCCGACGGCCGCTGCGCGATCGGGGGCACCGGGGCCGACGCCGCGCCCGGGCGGGGCAGCGTGACCGCGCCGACCTCGAACACCGCGAGGTCGGTCGTCCCGCGGGCGACGTTCCGGCGGGCCGTGTCGAGCAGCGTCACCAGCAGCGACGCGCGCATCGACGGCCGCTCCTCGGACAGCGGGTTCGCCAGCCGGACCATCGCGCGCCGCTCGTCGTCGGCGGGCAGCGCGAGCGCGTCGAGCTGCGCCGTCCCGACGAACGGGTACGACAGCGTCTCGACCCAGCCCGCGTCCGCCAGCACCTGCGCCACCCGGCGCCGGCGCCGCTGCGCGACGGTCAGGCCGAGGCCCACCGGGGAGCGCGGGACGACCGACGGGATCGCGTCGTAGCCGTGCAGCCGGGCGACCTCCTCGACCAGGTCGACCGGCTCGGTGAGGTCCGGGCGCCACGTCGGCACGGTCACCGGCACCACCGCGTCCGCGCCGGCCCCGACGACCTCGCCGACGGTGCAGCCGATCTCCCGCAGGTAGCGCGAGACGGCGGCGACGTCGAGGTCCAGGCCGATGAGCCGCGTCGGCAGCGCGACCGGCAGGGTCAGCACGGGCGGCGGCGTGGTCAGGTCGACGTCGGTCAGCACCGGGTCGGCCGTGCCGCCGCCGTGCTCGACCAGCAGCTCGACCACGCGGGCCGCGGCCACGCGCGGCAGCTGCGGGTCGACGCCGCGCTCGAACCGCTTGCTCGCCTCGCTCGGCAGCTTGTGCCGCCGGGCGGTGCGGGCGATCGAGACCGGGTCGAAGTGCGCGGCCTCGATCAGCAGGTCCGTCGTCGACTCCGAGACCTCGGTCTCCGCGCCGCCCATGACGCCCGCGAGCCCGAGCACGCGCCCGGCGTCGGGGCCGTCGGTGATGAGCAGGTCCTCGGGGTCGAGGGCCCGGTCCGCGCCGTCGAGCGTGGTGAGCCGCTCCCCCGCCCGGGCGCGCCGGACGACGATCGGGCCGTCGAGCGTCGCCAGGTCGTAGGCGTGCAGCGGCTGCCCGAGGTCGAGCATCACGTAGTTCGTGACGTCGACGGCGAGCGAGATCGGCCGCATGCCGGCCTGGGTCAGGCGCTGCTGCATCCAGGTCGGCGACGGCTTGCTGGCCGCGACGCCCCGGACGACGCGCGCGACGAACCGGTCCGCGCCGGCGACGCCGTGGATCGGCGCCTCGTCACGGAGCTCGACGCCGAAGCCACCCGTGGTGGCCAGGCCCTCGTCGGCGCCCGCGCTCGGCAGACCGCGGTCGGTGAACGCCGCGCCGGTCGAGTGCGCGTACTCCCGCGCGACGCCGCGCATCGCGAAGCAGTAGCCGCGGTCCGGCGTCACGTTGATCTCCAGGACCTCCTCGCCCAGACCCAGCAGGGCGCGCGCGTCGGTCCCGGGGGCGGCGTCGATGCCCATCTCGGCCAGCACGATGATGCCGTCGTGGTCGTCGCCGAGGCCCAGCTCGCGCGACGAGCAGATCATGCCGTCGGAGACGTGGCCGTAGGTCTTGCGGCTGGCGATCGCGAACGGGCCGGGCAGCACGGTGCCGGGCAGCGCGACGACGACGTGGTCGCCCACGTCGAAGTTGTGCGCGCCGCACACGATGCCGCGCGGGGTGCGCGTGCCGTCCTCGGCCGTGCCGTTGTGGTCGCCCACGTCGACCTGGCACCAGTTGATGGTCTTGCCGTTCTTCTGCGGCTCGGGCACGCGCTCGACGACGCGGCCGACTACCAGCGGGCCGGACACGGCGGCCGGGTGCACGGCCTCCTCCTCGAGCCCGACGCGGACCAGGTCCGCCGCCAGCTGCTCGGCGGACAGGCTCTCGGGGAGCTCGACGTGCTCGGCGAGCCACGTCAGGGGGATGCGAGGCATCAGATCACCGCCCGGAACTGGGTGGAGAAGCGGACGTCGCCCTCCACCATGTCGTGCATGTCCGCGATCTCGTGACGGAGCATGAGCGTGCGCTCGATGCCCATCCCGAACGCGAAGCCGGAGTACACCTCGGGGTCGACGCCCGCCGCGCGCAGCACGTTCGGGTTGACCATCCCGCACCCGCCCCACTCGATCCAGCCGGGCCCGCCCTTCTTCTGCGGGAACCACAGGTCCATCTCGGCGGAGGGCTCGGTGAAGGGGAAGAACGACGGCCGCAGGCGGGTCCGCGCGTCCGGGCCGAACATCGCCTTCGCGAAGTGGTCCAGCGTGCCCTTGAGGTGCGCCATCGTCAGGCCCTTGTCGACCGCGATGCCCTCGACCTGGTGGAACACCGGGGTGTGGGTCGCGTCGAGCTCGTCGGTGCGGAACACCCGGCCCGGGCACGCGACGTACAGCGGCACGCCCCGCTCCAGCAGGCTGCGGGCCTGCACCGGCGAGGTGTGCGTGCGCAGCACCAGGTGCGGGTCCGGCTCGCCCTCGGGCGCCGCGACGTAGAACGTGTCCTGCATCTGGCGCGCCGGGTGGTCCGGGCCGAAGTTCAGGGCGTCGAAGTTGAACCACTCCGCCTCGACCTCGGGGCCCTCCGCGATCTCCCAGCCCATCGCGACGAACACGTCGGCGATGCGCTCCTGCAGCAGCTCGAGGGGGTGCCGGGCGCCGCGGGGCTCGCGGTCGGACGGCAGCGTGACGTCGACGGCCTCCTCGACGAGGACCCGCGCGTCGCGCTCGGCGGCGAGCACCTCCTCGCGGGCCGCGATCGCGGCGCTGAGCCGGCCGCGGGCCTGGCCGAGCGCCTTGCCGGCGACGGCCTTGTCCGCCGGGGCCAGGCCGCCGATCGCGCGGTTGGCGAGCGCGAGCGGGCTGCGCTCGCCGGTGTGCGCGAGCCGCGCGGACTTGAGGGCGTCGAGGTCGCCGGCCGCCGCGACAGCCGCCAGGGCGTCGTCGAGGGCGCGGCCGACGGCGTCGGCGTCGAGCGGGTTCAGGGGTGTGTCAGGCGTGGTCATCCGAGCCTTCTCTGCGGGTGGAGCGGCGGGCCGGCGTGCGTCGGGCGCGCGGGGCGCGCGCGACGGGCCGACCGACGGGCGAGTCTAGTGGCGCCCGCTCCGGGGCCTCGGGACCGTCCGCGCCGTGGCGCCGGACGGGACCTGGTGCCGCGCCTCTCAGCGCCGCGGCCCGGGAACGGGCCCGGGAAATCGGCGGCCGAGGGGGCGGGCGGAGGTCATGCTCGCCATGGTGCCACAGCGGCAGGCGGGGTGCGGTCGCGTGCCTGACCTCGCGTGCGTGCTCAGTCCCGAGCGTGTCCCGAACCCCGGTGCGCGCGGATCGAGCGCTCCAGGGCCTCCTGCCGCTCCGGGTCGATCGGTGGCCGCACGGCCACGGCCTCCTGCGCCCGGACTCGAGGGGCCGACGACGATATCTCGGCGGTGCGCGACGCCGCCCGGAGCGTCACCGGTGTCTGAGGATCCGCCGGCCAGGACTGGATCAGGTAGCGCTCGCGCGGTTCGCGCACCACGGCGTCGAAGTCGAGGTCCCGACCGTCGGCGTGAACCCGGACGCGGTAGGTGCCGGGCCCGTAGAGATCAAGCCTGGCGGCCGGCTCGGGGTCGGCGTCGAACGGACCCGTCACCACCATCGGGCCGCCCCTGGACACCAGGCTCACCTCGACGACGTCCTGCCACTCCGCTGCCAGATCCTCAGGAGCCTCGCGCAGCGGGTGCACGACCACGTGAACCGGGCCCATCGCGGCGCCCGTCAGGACCCGAGGGGCATCCGTGAGGAGTCCGGCGACCAGCCCGCCCACCACGTCGACGTCACTCGGACCGGGCGCTGCCCGCCTGAAGTCCAGCGAGCGGTGGTCGACCAGGCAGACGTATCGGTGCTCCATGGGCTCGCTGCTACTCGACCGTGACGAAGAACGGGTCGTTCTCGATCACGCGATAGGGGACGAACAGCGCGCTGTTCATCGTCGACCCCGCAAGGCTGTTCTCGCCGCCGTCGATCATGCAGGCACTGAAGCCCAACGGTCCGACGACTCCGAGTGGATACTCCTCGATGGCGCAGCCAGGGAACGTACGCGGCTCTCCTCGCGAGGTGTACGCGCCTTCCCACGTCGAGGCGAACGGGTACTCGTCGCACGTCTTCCCGTCGGGCCGGTGAAGTCGCGCCGGACAGGCCTGGTCGCGGTTGCGCTGCTTGAGCGTCTCGTCCGTCAGGCGGTGAAGAGGCCGGCCCGAGTACCAGGAACCCGGCAACCCACTGAAGTAGGCGTTGACCAGGTGCCCACCGAACTCAGGCCAGAACTCGGGGTGGTACACCAGCTCCGGCACCGCCTCGGGGATCACGCAACCTGCGGTCGCCACCCCCGGAACGGCTTGGTCGCAACGAACCACGGGGATCGATCCGTACGTCTCGGTCACCACGTTCTGCGCCGAGGGTGCCTTGACCGAGATGGTCCAGCTCGGGACCGCCAGGCCCTGGCCGCCGGGAACCACGGGCCAGGAGAACGAACCCTCGCCGTTCGCGTTCTGGTGAAGGCCGGGCACCTGGGAGGGGAAGGAGGAGCGCGCCGTGATACAAGAGCCGGTGCAGGTCGCGACGCCGGAGAACTGGGTGCCCACCGCCTCACCACGAATCATCGACGGCGAGATCTGGATCTGGCTCTCCCAGTCGGGCAACCGCGTCGACATGTAGGTGTAGCGGTAGAGGGTGAAGGCGAGTGCGCCGACCTCCGTCGTCACCCCGTTCGTGGTCTGCAGGATGCTGAGGTAACCGTCGTACATCCCGCACGCCTCGGTGCGGGTGAGATACATGACGTTTCGCTCCCCGGCGAGGCACCACGATGGGAACGCCTGCATGGCCCGGGTGGGAGGCACTGCCGCCTGCGGTGCCCCCGCCCCTACGGTCAGGCAGCTCTGCACGCCGTTCCCGTCCGGCTCGCTGCACTCCTCGGGCTTGCCGGTCCGGGTGCTCGCAGGCTCAGATGCGACCACCGGACGGCTGAGTGGCGTCACTCCCGGTTCGACCGGGTCGGAAAGGGGACTGCCTGTCCCTCGTCGGGCATTGGCGCCGAGACGGCCCCCGCGCTCGGAAGACCGGCAAGGGAAATGGCGGTGAGCGACACCACCAGGATGCGGATGAACGTGCGCATGGTCAGGCCTTCGAGGTCGAGACGGCCCCCCGTCCCGCACATGAGGCTGCCATCACCGGCCCAGGGAAATAACGGACCTTCGTCCCTGAGCGCCTCGTCGATGCCCTACTTGAGCTGGTCCTGTGCGCCGAGCGACCACGTCCACAGGGTCCGGTACAGCGGCCCTCCGGCGCGACCCTCCCCGGGCAGCGACTCGGCCAGCACGAGCTCGGTCACCGGCCACCGCGGCCCGCGGTACACGGCCAGCGCGTGCACCAGCACGTCGCCCGGGTCCGGCGGCTGCGCGGCGCGGTCCCGGCGCCGTGTCCCGCGTCGCTGCGGCGCGACCCGGCCGAGCGTGACGTGCGGGCGGGACCGGACCCGGTCGTCCTGGCGCGCGCCGACCGCGTCGCCCGCCTCCCGGCACCCGGCGACCAGGCCCTGCACGGCCGCGACGTCCCCACCCACGCCGGCCCAGAGGGTCCGGTGCGCGAACACGCCGGCGCCGGTGAGCTCCAGGTCGAACGGCGCGGCGCCGGCCGCGATCCCGGCCATGTGATCCGCGAGCACCTCCGCGCGGCCCTCGCCGACCTCGCCGTAGAACGCCAGGGTGACGTGCCAGTTCTCGGCGGGCGTCCACCGCACGCCGTCGGGTGCCCGGCCGGGGGCGAGCTCGGCGTCCACGCCGACGGCCGTGACCAGCGCGCCGGCCAGGTGGCGGCGGACCTCGTCGGTGGGCCACAGGGCGGCGAAGACGCGCATCGCCCCAGCATGCCGTGCCCCGCGTCGGGTGCGGGGTGCGTGGCGGGCTGTCGCGTGGCGAGGTCGCCGGCGAGTCAGCGGTGGGCGCGGGAGGACGCGTACAGGCAGACGGCGGCGGCCGTGCCGAGGTTGAGCGACTCCGCCCGGCCGCGCAGCGGGACCCGGACGACGGCGTCCGCCCGGTCGCGGTCCTCGGCCGGCAGGCCCCACGCCTCGTTGCCGAACAACCAGGCCGTGGGGGCGCGCAGGTCGGTACCGGTCGCGTCGTCGGCGCCGGACGTCCCGGCGTGCCCCGCCGGCCCGGCGGCACCGGCCAGCGCCGCGGCGTCCTGCAGGTCGTCGAGGTCCAGGTCGCCCGTGCCGTCGGCCGCCAGGACGGCGAGCCCCGCGCGACGCAGGACGTCGACCGCCTCCGCGACCGGCACGCCCGACACGACCGGCAGGTGGAACAGCGAGCCGGCCGTCGACCGCACGACCTTGGGGTTCGTCGTCTCCACGCTCTCCCCCGCGACCACGACGGCGTCGGCGCCCGCGGCGTCGGCGACCCGGATCACCGTCCCCGCGTTGCCCGGGTCCCGCACCTGCGCCAGCACCGCCACCAGCCGGGGGCGCGCGGCGAGCACGGCGTCGAGCGCGTCGGCGCCGAGCGGGCCGACCGGCACCTCGTCCCGGGCCGCGGGGCGGGCGGTGTCGGGGAGGTCGGCGACGGCGAGCACCCCCTGCGCGTCCGGCGACATGGCGTCGAGCACGGCGGGGTCGCCGAGGTGCAGGTGCAGGCGGGCCGCCTCGGCGTCGGCGACGATCTCGGCGTACCGGTCGGCGGCCTCGGGGGTGAGGTACAGGTCCCGCACCGTGTGCGGCGCCCAGCGCACGACCTCCCGCACCGCCTGCGGGCCCTCGACGGCGTACCGCCCGGCGCGGCGCCGTCCCGACCGGGTGGCGAGCGCGCGCACGGCCCTGACGCGGTCGGCGTGCGGGTTGGTCATCGGGGGGCGTGCGGCGGCGGGGCCGTCCGGGGCGGTGCGGGACACGGGGGTCATCCTCCCGCATGCGGCCCGCGCGCGACGTGTGCGACCGCGGGCCGCGGCGCCGCGAGGGGGCAACCGACACGGCGAGCGAGCATGCGCCGACTACTCGCTCGACGTGTCGGTTGCACACTCGGCGGGCCGGCAGCGCGGGTGCCGGACGGTCGGCGGGCCGGCCCGCGGGCTGGCCGGCCCGCGGGCCCGCGAGGCGGCAGACCCCGGGGGCCCCGGCGAGCGCCCCGGACGCGCCGGACCCCCGGGAGCCGAGGCTCCCGGGGGTCCGGAGGGTGGTGCGTGCGCGCGGTCAGCCCGCACGCGCCGCGGTGACGACGAGCGTCAGGCGGCGGCCTTCGGCGCGTTCACGTCGGCCGGCAGCGCGTCCTTGGCGACCTGCACCAGGGCGTTGAACGCCGCGACGTCGGTGACGGCCAGGTCGGCCAGCACGCGACGGTCGACCTCGACGCCAGCGGCCTTGAGGCCCTGGATGAGGCGGTTGTAGGTCAGGCCCTGCTCGCGCGCAGCCGCGTTGATCCGCTGGATCCACAGCTTGCGGAAGTCGCCCTTGCGCGCCTTGCGGTCGCGGTAGGCGTAGACGAGGGAGTGGGTGACCTGCTCCTTGGCCTTGCGGTACAGGCGCGAACGCTGACCGCGGTAGCCGGAGGCCCGCTCGAGGGTCGCCCGGCGCTTCTTCTGGGCGTTGACCGCCCGCTTCACGCGTGCCACGTGATGCTCCTTGCTTCGTTATCGGGTCGGCTCAGGACCGCGGCGCTCGCGCGCCGACGGGTCACTTGCCGAGCAGCTTCTTGATCTTGGGGGCGTCGGCCGCGGAGACGACCTGGTCCGAGGCGAGACGACGCGTGCGACGGCTCGACTTGTGCTCGAACAGGTGACGCGCGTTGGCCTGCTCGCGCATGACCTTGCCGCTCCCGGTGATCCGGAAGCGCTTCTTCGCACCGGAGTGCGTCTTGTTCTTCGGCATGGCTGCCGTCTCTCCTTGTCGTCGCATCGCGCCGGGGCGCGACTCGTCCGTCCGGTCCCGGTGGGGACCGGGCGTGTCAGTGCAGGTCAGGCGTTCCCGGCGCCGCCGGTCGACTGGCCGCGAGGGGCCGGCCGCGCCGACGGGCGGGGGGTCGGTGCCGGGCGCGGGGTCGGCCGCGGGGCCGGCGTCGCCGTGGACCCGGCCGCGGGGCCGGGGGTCGGGCGGGGCGTCGAGGTCGGCCGCGAGGCCGGCTTCGGGGCGGTGGCGGGCTTCGGCGCGGCGGCCGGGCGGGGCGCGGCCGCGGGACGCGGAGCCGTCGCCGGCTTCGGCGCGGTCTGCGGACGCGGCGCGGCGGCCGGGGCGGCGGCGGGAGCCGGAGCGGCCTCGGGAGCCGGAGCAGCAGCGGGAGCCGGAGCGGCCTCCGGGGCGGGCGCAGCGGCAGGGGCCGGAGCAGCGGGCGCCGGGGCAGCAGCGGCAGCCGGAGCGGCGGCCTCCACCGGGGCGTCCGTCTCGGTCTCCTCGACCTCCGGGGCGTCCGGACGCGGCTCGCGCTGGGCGCGGGCCCGACGCTGCTCGTTCTTCTGCTCGGCCTTCTTCTTGGTCGGGCCGAGCACCATGATCATGTTGCGGCCGTCCTGCTTCGGCATGCTCTCGATGAAGCCGAGCTCCTCGACGTCAGCGGCGAGCCGCTGCAGCAGGCGCACGCCCATCTCCGGGCGCGACTGCTCGCGACCGCGGAACATGATCATGACCTTGACCTTGTCGCCGGCCGACAGGAACCGCTCGACGTGGCCCTTCTTGGTGCCGTAGTCGTGCGGGTCGATCTTGAGCCGGAAGCGGATCTCCTTGAGAACCGTGTTGCTCTGGTTCCGCCGGGCCTCGCGGGCCTTCATGTCTGCTTCGTACTTGAACTTGCCGTAGTCCATGATCTTGCAGACGGGCGGGCGGGCGTCCGGCGCGACCTCCACGAGGTCGAGGTCGGCGTCCTGGGCCAGGCGCAGCGCGTCCTCCACGCGGACGATGCCGACCTGCTCGCCGTTCGGGCCGACCAGGCGGACCTCGGCGACGCGGATCCGATCGTTGATGCGGGGCTCGCTGATGTGGTGCTCCTCGAAGTCGAAGGGGGTGACCTCCAGGAACGAGGAAGGCCCTCGCACCTGGGCACAGGTGGAGGGCCGACACGATCCACGGCGCCGCCGGAGACGGTGCGCCGTCGGCCACGCTCCCCGCGAGGGGCTCGTGACCTGGACCGGGACCTGGACCCTGCTGCCGGCGGACCGGGCGGTCGGGACTCAGGTGGGAGTGGCCTCCACTTGTGCACCCGGGTCACCGGACGCCCCCGCGGTGAAGCGGTGACACACGTCGACCCAGGCCAGTCGTCAATGACTCTACCAGAACACCGGGGACCGCCTCACTGTTCCCCGGGTCACGCACCCGACGTGACATTCCGTCAGATCCCTGCTTGAACAGTTCCAGAAAACATGTCAGGGTGGCGGCATGCCCGTCGACCAGCACGCACCCGCAGCCGGCGGCGCGACGAGCGCCGGCCACCCGCACCCCGCGGGCGGCGCCGAGCGCGCGTCCGACCCGGCCGAGCTCCTGCGCACCCGCGGCCTGCGGGTCACCGCGCCGCGGCTCGCCGTGCTGGGTGCCGTGGCGGACCTCCCGCACGCCGACGCCGAGGCCGTGCTCCGGCGGGCCCGCGAGGCGGTGCCGACGGTCTCCGTGCAGGCGGTCTACGACGTGCTGCACGCGCTGACCGACGTCGGCATCCTGCGGCGCATCGAGCCGGCCGGGCACCCTGCCCGGTACGAGCGCCGGGTGGGCGACAACCACCACCACGTGGTGTGCCGCTCCTGCGGCGCGGTCGACGACGTCGACTGCGTCATCGGCGAGGCGCCCTGCCTCGTCCCGAGCTCGACGTCCGGCTTCACCGTCGAGACGGCCGAGGTCACCTTCTGGGGCCTGTGCCCCGACTGCCGCAGCCGCACGACCGACTGACCGCAGCCCCGGGGCGAGCCGCCGCCCCGGCCCGACTCCCCCGCACCACCGACACCCACGACTCCCGGTCGGGCGACCCCGCCCGACCGGTCCCCGGCGCGCCCTCGACCGGCCTGCCGACGACCCGGAAGGACACCCCCGTGACCCAGGTCCACCCGACGACCACCAACTCCGGCGCCCCCGTGGCGTCCGACGCCCACTCGCAGTCGGTCGGTGCCGACGGCCCGATCGTCCTGCACGACCACTACCTGGTCGAGAAGCTCGCGCAGTTCAACCGCGAGCGGGTCCCGGAGCGGGTCGTGCACGCCAAGGGCGGCGGCGCGTTCGGCACCTTCACCACCACCGGCGACGTGAGCCGCTACACCCGCGCCGCGCTGTTCCAGCCGGGCGTCGAGACCGAGATGCTCGCGCGGTTCTCCTCGGTCGCCGGCGAGCACGGCTCCCCCGACACCTGGCGCGACCCCCGGGGCTTCGCGCTGAAGTTCTACACGTCCGAGGGCAACTACGACCTCGTCGGCAACAACACCCCGGTGTTCTTCCTGCGCGACGGCATCAAGTTCCCCGACTTCATCCGCTCGCAGAAGCGCCTCCCGGGCTCGAACCTGCGCGACAACGACATGCAGTGGGACTTCTGGTCGCTGTCCCCCGAGTCGGCGCACCAGGTCACCTGGCTGATGGGCGACCGCGGCCTGCCGCGCTCCTGGCGGACGATGGACGGCTTCGGCTCGCACACCTACCAGTGGATCAACGCGGCCGGCGAGCGGTTCTGGGTCAAGTACCACTTCAAGTCCCAGCAGGGCATCGACAACCTGACCGCCGACGAGGCCGCGCAGCTCGCCGGCTCGGACGCCGACCACCACATCCGCGACCTGTTCGAGCACATCGCCGACGGCGACTTCCCGCGCTGGACCCTGTCGGTGCAGGTCATGCCGTACGAGGACGCCAAGGCCTACCGGTTCAACCCGTTCGACCTGACGAAGGTCTGGCCGCACGCCGACTACCCGCTGATCGAGGTCGGCGTGATGGAGCTCAACCGCAACCCGGAGAACTACTTCGCGCAGATCGAGCAGGCGACCTTCGCGCCGAGCAACTTCGTGCCGGGCATCGCCACCAGCCCGGACAAGATGCTGCTCGCGCGGATCTTCTCCTACGCGGACGCCCACCGGTACCGCGTCGGCACCAACCACGCGCAGCTCCCGGTGAACGCCCCGAAGTCCGAGGTGCACTCGTACTCGAAGGACGGCGCGGCGCGGTACCACTTCAACGCGCCCGAGGTCCCGGTCTACGCGCCGAACTCGGTCGGCGGCCCGGCGGCCGACCCGGCCCGCGCCGCGGAGTCGGCCGGCTGGGAGGCGGACGGCGAGCTCGTGCGCAGCGCCGCGACCCTGCACCCCGAGGACGACGACTGGGGCCAGGCCGGCACGCTGTACCGCGAGGTGTTCGACGACGCCGCACGCGCCCGGTTCCTCGAGACCATCACCGGCCACGTCGGCGCGGTGAAGAGCGACGTCATCCGCGCCCGCGCGATCCAGTACTGGACCAACGTCGACGCCGGCCTCGGCGCCGCGCTGGCCGCCGCGCTCCAGGGCACGGCGCCGGTCGAGAACGGCGAGCCCGCCACCGCGAGCACGCCGGTCGCCTGATCCGTCGCGGGTCGGGTGGTCCCCCACCGCCCGACCCGCGACCGCACCACCCGCGGCGCGGCCGGCACTCGCTCCGGCCTCGCCGCCCGCCCACCGGGTGGAAGGTCTGGCCGGACACGCCGTGCGCGTGTCCGGCCGGACCTTCCACTGGCCGGCGGCCCGCGCGGTCGTCGGCCCGCCCGGCCCCGCGGTGAGAGGATCGGCGGCATGAGCGAGACCCCCGACCCCACGACCGCCACCCGCGACATCGCCGACGTGGCCGCGGTCGAGGTCATCACGACCGCCGCCGTGCACCTGATGAGCGCCGCCGCCGTCAAGTGCGGCCTGTCCCCCGACACCGAGGAGCACGCCGGCCGCGACTTCCTCGACCTGGACGAGGCCCGCAAGCTGATCACCGCGCTCGCCGCGCTGGTCACGGCCTCGGCCCCGGACATCGGCAACCAGCACGCCCGCTCGCTGCGCGACGGCCTGCGATCGCTGCAGCTCGCGTTCCGCGAGGCCAGCCCCTACCCCGACGCCCCGGGCGAGGGCCCGGGCGAGAAGTTCACCGGCCACGTCTCCTGACGCCCACGCCCCCGCACGCCCCACCCCGCACGCCCACCCCGCACGCCGAGTCTCCAGTTCGTGCCTGTCCCGCGACCGCGGGCGGCAGGCACGAACTGGAGACTCGGCGCCGTGCTGTGCGGCGCGCGAGGGTCAGCGGGGCGCGGGCTCCGGGGCCGGGCGCGCCGGGACGTCGTCGGCGCCCGCCGGGGCAGGCGTCGGGACCACGCCCTCGGCGGCAGGCGTCGGGACGACGCCCTCGGCGGCAGGTGCCGGGAGGACGGCCTCGGGCACGGTGACCCGCACCGCGCCCGCCGCGGCCGGCACGCGACCGGCCGCCCGCCGCCTCGCCAGGGCGAGCACCGCGAGGCCGAGCACGGACAGCACCAGTCCCACACCGCCGGCGGCAGCGAAGCCGCCGCCGGGGCCGGTCGAGTCGATCACCGCGCCGACGACCGGGGCGCCCAGCGCCGCACCGACCGTGTTCGCCGTGCCGCTCCAGCCCATGATCTCGCCGCGCCGGTGCTCCGGGACCATCCGGACCAGCGACGCGTTGATCGCCGACAGGCTCGCCGCGCACGGCAGCCCCGCCACGACCACGGCCAGCGCCAGCTGCCACTGCGTCTGGGCGAACGCCGCGGGCAGGGTCGCGGCGCCGAGCAGCGCCACCAGGGCGAGCGGGTGCAGCTCCCGCTTCTGTGCGCCGTACACCAGGCCACCGACGACGGAGCCGACGCACCACAGCGCGATCATCCAGCCGACCGCGGTCTCCCGGTCCCAGCCCTGCAGCGCGGCCACGATGCCCACGTCGGTGCCGTTGAGGATGAGCGCGGCGGCCGAGGCGGCGGCCAGGACGACCAGCAGGCCGGGCGTGAGCAGCCGCGGCCGCCGGCCGCCCTCGGCGGCGTGGACCACCGTGCCCTCGGGCGATCGCGTCGGCGGGTTGAACCACATCAGGAGCAGGCCCGCCGCCACCGTCGCCACGCCCACGAGCGTCAGCGCCGCGGTCGTCGAGACCTGGGTCGCCACCAGCACGCCGAGCGTCGGCGCGAGCATGAACGTCATCTCCGTGCCCACGGAGTCCAGCGCGTAGGCGGTGCGCTGCTGCTCGGCCGGCACCAGCACCGCGAGCGACTGCCGCACGACGGAGAACACCGGCACGAGGAACACGCCCGCGACCACGGCGGCGACGAGCAGCGCCTCGTAACCGAGCCGCGGGGCCACCAGCCAGACCGCCGACTCCACGACGACCGACGGCAGCAGCGCCCGCCGCAGCCCCAGCCGGTCCACCCGGCGGCCGCGCCACGGCGACCCGATCGCCACGCCCACCGTCATCGCCGCCGCGACCAGCCCGGCCCGCGCGTACCCGAGGCCGAGGGGGCCGACGACGTGCAGCGTGAGCACGACGCCCGTCATCGCGTGCGGGATGCGCGCGACGAACGAGACGAGAACCAGGGGCAGGACACCGGGCAGGCGCAGCAGGCGGCCGTAGGGGGCGAGGGACACGCTGAGGATTCTCGCCCGCGGCCGGCCAGTCGGACGACAGGAATCGACCGTCCGGGCGCCGGGGCCGACGTGACGTCCGCCACCCGCGCGGCCGCCCCGGGGGAACCGCGCGCGCTGACTCCCCGTAAGGTGGTGCCGTGACGTCTGCCACCGGGCCGCACGACCCGATCGGCCCGCCGCGGCCGGCCGGGCCCTCGCCATGGTCCGACACCGCCACCCGTCCCGAGGCCGTGCCGCCCGTCGAGCACCCCGCCACGCACCCCGACGACCGCCCGGCCGGGCGGCACCCCGAGCACAGCCACCTCGCCCCGCCGCCCGGACAACGGCGCCGCCGCCGGCCGTGGGCGGTCGTGGCGCTGTCGGTGCTGCTGGTGCTCGTGACCGCGCTGGCGGCGTACCTGTGGGTCCGCACCGTCCGGTTCGAGGAGTACGCCGACGGCCTCGAGGCCGAGGGGCGCGCGATCGGCACGGAGCTCGCGACCCTGCGCACCCAGCACGAGGGGACCGTCGCGGAGCTGTCCGCGGTCACCGAGCAGCTCGCGACCGCGCAGGGCCGGATCACGCAGCTGGCCGACGAGAAGGCCCAGGTCGGTGACGACCGCGAGGTGCAGCGTCAGCTGGTCGACTACCAGGAGCGCATCTCCCAGGCCGCCGCGAACGTCGCGTCCGCGCTGTCCACCTGCATCGACGCGCAGAACCAGCTCATCACCTACCTCGAGGACGCGGCCGCCTACGACCCGGCGGACCTGCAGCGGTTCAAGAGCGACGTGCAGGGCGTGTGCAACGCCGCGACCGTCGCGAACACCGAGCTGCAGCGCCAGCTCGCCGCCGGGGCGACCGGGTGACGCGCGCGACCGCACGCCGCGCCGCCCTCGGCGCCGCGGCCGTCCTGCTGCTCGCCGGGTGCGGCGTGCTCCCGGAGATGCCCGGTCCCGTGCCGACCGACCTGGTGCCGTCGAGCGTCCCGGCGCCGACCCCGACGTCGTCCGGCAACCTCTCCCCGGACGGGTTCGACGCGGCGCAGCGGATGGCGGTGCGGATCCGGAACGTCGGCTGCAACTCCCTGTCGACCGGCTCGGGCTTCGCGATCGACGAGACCACCCTGATCACCAACCGGCACGTCGTCGCCGACTCGGCCGACCTCCAGCTCAGCACCTACGACGGGCGTGACGTCGCCGTCACCGCGTCGTCGACCGCCGCGCTGGCGGATCTGGCCGTCGTGCGCACCGCCGACCCGCTGCCCTCGGCGCCGGGCCTCGCCGACGCGGACCCGAACCCGGGCGACGAGGTGACCGTCGTGGGGTACCCGCAGGGCGGCCAGCTCACCGTCACCAGCGGCCAGGTCATCGGCGCCACCACCGACCCGCTGAACGAGAACCTCGGGCAGGTGCTCGTGACGAACGCGGAGGTCGAGCCCGGCAGCTCGGGCTCGGCGGTGCTGGACGCCGAGGGCCGCGTCGTCGGCGTGGTCTACGCGAAGAACTCCACGGGGCAGAGCTTCGTGGTCCCCGTCAGCACGCTGCGCCAGCTGCTCGGCGACGAGACCGCGTTCACCGTCAGCGCCTCCTGCTCCGCCGGCTGACGCCCCCGGCCCCTGGTGGGGGTGCGACCCGCCGTGCCACGGTGGGCGCGACGGACACCCACCGAGGAGGACGACGATGACCGACGAGACCCACCCCGACCTGCCAGGGCTCACCCGGGCGGCGAGCGACATCATCTCCGTGCGACGCGTGTTCGGGGAGCCCTACGAGCTCGGCGGCACCCTCGTGGTGCCGGTCGCGAAGGTGATGGGCTGGCACGGCGTGGCCGGAGCGCACGCCGACGCCCGGCTCGGCGTCCGCGGAGGGCGCGGCGGCCACGGGCCCGCGGACGCGGGGCCGGGGCAGGACGGGACCGGCACCGGCCCGGACGGCGCGACCGCTGCGGGTGGGAGCGGCGCCGGCGCCACCGGCGACGACGGACCCGACGGGCAGGGCGGGGCCGCGGGACCCCGCGGCCAGGACGCCCCGGCGCCCGGGTCGGACGCCGCGCAGGAACCCGGCCGCGGTGCGCACGCCGGGACGCCCGCGCCGGACGACGGACCGTGGGCGCAGTCCGGGCCGGGGTCGGCCGGTCACGCGGCCGGTGGGCCGGGTGCGACGTCGAGCGGGCCGGTCGCCTGGGCGGGTCCCGGCGGCGAGCGGCCGCACAGCCCGGGTCGCGGCTGGCTCGGAGGGCCGGGACGCGGGCCGCTCCTGCGCGGTCCGCTGTGGCCGTTCGGGGCGGGCCGGCCCGGGGGGCGCGGCGTCGGCGCCGCGGACGCCGGCGGCTACGCCACGCGGGTCAAGCCGCTGGGGGTGTTCGTCGTCGACGACGAGGGCGCGCACTGGCAGCCGGCGCTCGACCTCAACCGCATCATCCTCGGCGGTCAGGTCGTCGGGGCGGTGGCGACGGTCTCCCTCGCCTGGGCGCTGCGCCGCCGCCGGCGCTGACCCACCGCGGCACCGATCTGCGACGCCGCCCGGGCGTCCCGCGGCCCCGGGCCTGCCGCGAGCGTGCAACCGACACGTCGAGCGAGCATCCGCTGGCTATCCCCTCGACGTGTCGGGTGCACTCTCGGCGACGCGGGTCACCGGAGAGCCGGGGCTCGCGAGGGGCGGCACGCGGCGGGCACCTCGTCGCCGGCGGGGGGTGGCCGGCGCGGCGGCCGGGCGCCCCGGTCAGCGCAGGCGGACCTCGACCGAGTCGACCCGCTGCGTCACCGTGTCGTCCGCGGCCAGCGCCTCGCCGACGCGGCGCAGGACGCCGTCGAGCGTCGGCCGGTCGAGCCCGGGGACGAGCGTGAGGACGACGGCCACCTCGGCCCGGGAACCGGGGACCGCGTCGACGTCGACGACCGGCCCGGTCGTCCCCGGCGTCGACGACGGGTCGGACGGCTCGGCGCGACGGCGGCGGAACCACGACCGGCCCGCGGAGCCGGCGGACGTGCGTCCGCTCGCGGACGCGCCGGACGCCTCGGTGGCGTGCGCGGGGACCACGCCGAGCACCGCGGCCCGGACCGCCGCGCGCACCTCGGGGTCGACGGACGGCTCGGCGGCGCCGTCGGGACCGGGCGCGCCGACCCGAGGACCCACCGCGCCGCCCGCACCCACGGTCGCGCCCCCGTCCGCGGCTGCGCCGCCGCCCGCAGCCGCCCCGGTGCCGGCCCCGCCTGCCCCGGTGCCCGGGAGCACCGCGGGCCGCCACGGCTGCAGCTGCGCGAGCGCCCACACAGCGGGCCGCGGCAGCAGCGCCGTGACCGGGCCCCCCGCGTCGAGCACGAGCAGCTCCCAGCCCTCGCTCACCGCCGACAGCGCGGCGCGCACCACGTCGGTCGGCACCGGGCGCGCGTCCCTCCGCCACGCGGCCATCGCCGCGACGGAGGAGAACACGGGCAGCGCCGTGCGGCCGTCCGGTGCCTGCAGCGCGACGATGCCGGCGGACGCCTCCTTGTCGGCGGTGTGCGCGTGCCCGCCGACCTCGACCGTCTCGGCCGCCTCGAGCTCCGCCAGCACCGGAACCAGCACACGCGTGCCGGCCAGCGCCTCGACGACACCGGCGAGCGTGCCGGTCCCGTCGCCCAGCGCGGTCAGCGCCGCCGCGACCCGCGGGTCGGCGCTGCCGTCGTCCCCGGCGAAGGCCGAGGTGGGCGGGAGCTCGCGCCCGGTCACGGGCGCCCGGCGACGTCCAGGGCCTCGGGCAGCGTGAACGCGCCCGCGTACAGGGCCTTGCCGACGATCGCGCCCTCGACGCCGACCGGGACCAGCTCGCGCAGCACCCGGAGGTCCTCGAGCGAGGAGATGCCGCCGGACGCGACGACGGGCGCGTCGGTGCGCGCGCAGACCTCGCGGAGCAGGTCGACGTTCGGCCCGCGGAGGGTGCCGTCCTTGGTCACGTCGGTCACGACGTACCGGGAGCAGCCCACGGCGTCGAGGCGGGCCAGGACCTCCCAGAGGTCGCCGCCGTCGCGCGTCCAGCCCCGGGCGGCGAGCGTCGTGCCGCGCACGTCGAGGCCGACGGCGATCGCGTCGCCGTGCCGCGCGATGGCGTCGGCGGTCCACTCCGGGTCCTCCAGCGCCGCGGTGCCCAGGTTGACGCGGGTGGCGCCGGTGGCCAGCGCACCCTCCAGCGAGGCGTCGTCGCGGATGCCGCCGGACAGCTCGACCTTGACGCCCTTCGTCGACAGCACCTGCGCGACGTCGGCGAGCAGGTCGGCGTTCGACCCGCGGCCGAACGCGGCGTCCAGGTCGACGAGGTGGATCCACTCCGCGCCGCCGGCCTGCCAGTCGAGCGCCGCGGCGAGCGGGTCGCCGTAGGAGGTCTCCGAGCCGGCCTCGCCCTGGACGAGGCGGACGGCCTGGCCGTCGGCGACGTCGACGGCGGGCAGGAGCTGCAGACGGTCGGACATGGGTCTCCTCGTTCGGGGGCGTGCGGTGGTGCGGCGGGGCGCGCCGGCGGCGGCGCGGCCGGTCAGTCGAGCGAGCCGACCCAGTTCTCGAGCAGCTGGGCGCCGGCGTCCCCGGACTTCTCCGGGTGGAACTGCGTGGCGGCGAGCGGCCCGTTCTCGACGGCCGCGACGAACCGGCCGCCGTGCTCGGACCAGGTCACGAGCGGCGGGGTCAGCCGGTCGGCGTCGACCTGGTCGGACAGCGGGAAGCTGCGGGCGGCGTACGAGTGCACGAAGTAGAACCGCTCGTCCTCGATGCCGGCGAACAGCCGCGTGCCCTCGGGCGCGTCGACGGTGGACCAGCCCATGTGCGGGACGACGTCGGCCTCGAGGCGGTCGACGGTGCCGGGCCACTCGCCCAGCCCCTCGGTCTCCACGCCGTGCTCGTCGCCGCGGTCGAACATGACCTGCATGCCGACGCAGATGCCGAGCACGGGTCGGCCGCCGGCGAGGCGCCGGCCCACGATCTGCTCGCCGCGGACGCCGCGCAGGCCGGCCATCACGGCCGCGAACGCCCCGACCCCGGGGACCACGAGCCCGTCGGCGTCGGCCGCGTGCTGCGCGTCCGACGTCAGCTCGACCTGGGCGCCCACCCGCTCGAGGGCGCGCACGGCCGAGCGGACGTTCCCGAATCCGTAGTCCAGGACGACGACACGAGGCTGGCTGGGCACGCCCCCAGGCTACCGGCCGCGCGCCGGACCACCCGCTGGCGTCCGGTGCGCGGGACGTGCGCTCCGTCACGGGACGCGCTGCCGGGGCGGTGCGCGTGCGCGTCAGTCGCGCTTGCGCCGCCCCCCGGACAGCGCGCGCATGGCGGCCCACCGGGACATGCCGACGCTGGTCTCGACGCCGTCGACCTCGCCGACCGGCGTCCCGCCGACGAGCAGGTCGTCCAGCACGTCGGGCGCGCCGGACAGCACGAGGCCGGCCGCGAGGTCGTCCTCCTTCTCCCCCGCCGACCAGCGGCTCGCCTGGATGCGGCCGGCGCGGCGGTCCATCAGGATCACGGGGGACGTCCGCAGCATCCGGGAGATCGCCGCGGCGGCCTCGGCGGTGCGGGCGGCGTCCGCGGCGTCGCGCAGGACCGCGAGCGCCCCGACCGGCGACGGGACGGCGTCGACGTCGACCCCCGCCAGCGAGCAGGCGGCGGCGAGCGGCTTCGCGCCCGCCACCTGGGTGACGACGATCGCGACCACCGGCTCGTCCGGCTCGGCGGCCGCGGCCTCCAGCCCGGCGAGGTCGTCGGGGACCTCGACCGACGGGGCGTCGTCGGCCTGCTCCGCGGGCCGCGCCTGCTCCGCGGGCGCCGGGTCCAGGCCGTCGAGCCCCGACAGGTCGTCGGGGATCTCGAAGCCGAGGTCGTCGTCCTCCGGGCGTCCCGGCCCGTCCGGCGTCCCCGCGGTCACAGGGCGCCCTTCGTGCTCGGGATGCCGTCGACCCGCGGGTCCAGCGCGACCGCGAACCGCAGCGCCCGGGCCAGCGCCTTGAACTGCGCCTCGACGATGTGGTGCGGGTCGCGGCCGGCGAGCACGCGGACGTGCATGCCGAACGCGGCGTGGTGCGCGATCGACTCCAGCACGTGCCGGGTCAGCGAGCCGGTGAAGTGGCCGCCGATCAGGTGGTACTCCTGGCCCTCGGGCTCGCCGGAGTGCACGAGGTAGGGGCGGCCGGACACGTCGACGACGGCCTGCGCCAGCGCCTCGTCCAGCGGCACGGTCGCGTCGCCGAACCGCGCGATCCCCCGCTTGTCGCCCAGCGCGGCGCGCAGCGCCTCGCCCAGGCAGATCGCGACGTCCTCGACGGTGTGGTGCGCGTCGATGTGCGTGTCGCCGGTCGCCCGGACGGTCAGGTCGATGAGCGAGTGCTTGCCCAGCGCAGTGAGCATGTGGTCGTAGAACGGCACCGTGGTGCTGATCTCCGTGCGCCCCGTGCCGTCCAGGTCGACCTCGACAACGACGCTGGACTCGCTCGTCGTGCGCTCGACCCGGGCGGTGCGCCCGCCGGTCGTCGTGCTCAAATCCCCAGCACCTCCCACAGCGCGGCGGTGAACGCCGCGGTCTCCTCCGGGGTGCCGACCGACACCCGCAGCCATCCTTCCGGGCCGACCTCGCGGATCAGCACGCCCCGGTCCAGCAGACCCTGCCAGACGTCGTGGCGGTTCGCGCCGACCTGGAACAGCACGAAGTTCGCGTCGGACTCCGCCACGCGCAGCCCGCGGTCGCGCAGGTCGAGCACGAGCTGGTCCCGCTCGGCCCGCAGCGAGCCGACCTGGGCCATGAGCTCCGGCGCGTGCCGCAGCGCCGCGCGGGCGGTCGCCTGGGTCACCGCGGACAGGTGGTACGGCAGCCGGACCACCCGCAGCGCGTCGACGAGCTCGCGCGACGCCGCCAGGTAGCCGACGCGGGCACCGGCGAGGCCGAACGCCTTGGACATCGTGCGGCTGACGGCGAGGTGCGGGTGGTCCGCGAGCAGGGTGAGCGCCGACTCGACGCCCTCCCGGCGGAACTCCCCGTAGGCCTCGTCGACGACGACCACGCAGCCGCCCGGCACCTCGGCCGCGGCCGCGAGCACCGCGCGCACCGTGTCGAGCTCGAGCGCGGTGCCGGTCGGGTTGTTCGGGCTCGTGAGCAGCACGACGGACGGCGTCTCGCGGGCGATCAGCGCGCGGGCCTCCGCCGGGTCGACGTCGAACTGCTCGGTGCGCCGGCCGGCGACCCACCGGGTGTGCGTGTCCCGGGCGTACTCCGGGTACATCGAGTAGGTGGGCGCGAACGACACCGCCGTGCGCCCGGGGCCGCCGAACGCCTGCAGCAGGTGCAGCATGACCTCGTTCGACCCGTTGGCCGCCCACACCTGCTCGGGGGCGACGCGCACGCCCGACTCGACCGCGAGGTAGTCGGCCAGGTCCGCGCGCAGGGCGAGGAACTCCCGGTCCGGGTACCGGTTCAGGCCGTGCGCGGCCTCGGCCACGGCGGCGGCGATGTCGGCGACCACCTGCTCCGACGGCGGGTACGGGTTCTCGTTGACGTTGAGCAGCACCGGCACGTCGAGCTGCGGGGCGCCGTAGGGCACCTCACCGGCCAGCTCGGGGCGCACCGGCAGCACGGGCCGCGCGGCCTGCGGGGCGGTGTCGGGTGCGGTCACCGGGCGATCGTATCCGCGCTGCGGCCGCGGGACGGCGGTCGTCCACAGGCGGGCACCCCGGGGGCGCGTGGTGTCGGGGGCGGTGGCTAGGGTCGGGGGCGATGACTTCCGTGGACCAGAACGCCCCGACCGGACCCGACGCGGCCGAGCGCGCCGCCCTGCGCGAGGAGGCGGAGGCCGTCCTGCGCCGGCTCGTCGGGCGGGACGACGCCCGGCTGCGGGACGACCAGTGGCGCGCGATCGACGCGCTGGTGAGCGACCACCGGCGCGCGCTCGTCGTGCAGCGCACCGGGTGGGGCAAGTCCGCGGTGTACTTCGTCGCGACCGCCCTGCTGCGGGCGCGCGGCGCCGGCCCCACCGTGCTGGTCTCCCCCCTGCTCGCGCTCATGCGCAACCAGGTCGCGTCCGCCCAGCGGGCCGGCGTGAAGGCGGCGACGCTCAACTCCGCCAACGTCACCGAGTGGGACGACGTGCACGCGCAGATCGCCGCCGGCGACGTCGACGTCCTGCTCGTCTCCCCCGAGCGGCTCACCCACCCCCAGTTCCGCGACGAGGTGCTGCCGCGGCTGGCCGCCGACGCCGGGCTCGTCGTCATCGACGAGGCGCACTGCATCTCCGACTGGGGACACGACTTCCGCCCCGACTACCGGCGGATCCGCACGCTCCTGGGCGAGCTGCCCGCCGGCATCCCGGTCCTCGCGACGACCGCGACCGCCAACGCCCGGGTGACGGCCGACGTCGCCGAGCAGCTCGGCACCGCCGTGCGCGACGACGTCCTGGTGCTGCGCGGACCGCTCGACCGGTCCAGCCTCGACCTGTCCGTCGTGCGCCTGCCCGACACGGCCGCGCAGCTGGCGTGGCTGGCGCAGAACCTGCCGGCGTTCGAGGGCTCCGGGATCGTCTACTGCCTCACCATCGCCGCCGCGCAGCAGGTCACGGAGCACCTGCGCGCGGCCGGCCTCGACGTCCGGACCTACACGGGCCAGACCGACCCGGCCGAGCGCGAGGTGGCCGAGGCGGACCTGCTCGCGAACCGGGTCAAGGCGCTGGTCGCGACCTCCGCGCTCGGCATGGGGTTCGACAAGCCGGACCTGGGGTACGTGATCCACGTCGGGGCGCCGTCCTCCCCCATCGCCTACTACCAGCAGGTCGGTCGTGCCGGCCGCGCCGCGGAGGCGGTCGGCGGGCGCGCGACGGCCGTGCTGCTCCCCGGACGGGAGGACCGCGCGATCTGGGAGTGGTTCGCCTCGACGGCGTTCCCGCCCGAGGACGACGTGCGGGCCGCCCTCCGGGCGCTGCGGGAGGGCGGCACGCTGTCGACGGCGGCCCTGGAGACGCACGTCTCGCTGCGCCGGTCCCGGCTGGAGCAGATGCTCAAGGTCCTCGACGTCGACGGCGCGGTGCGCCGGGTCCGCGGCGGCTGGGAGGGCACCGGCGAGCCGTGGTCCTACGACGCCGAGCGGTACGACCGGGTCACCGCCACCCGCAGGGCCGAGCAGCAGCTCATGGTCGACTACGTCACCACCGAGGGCTGCCGGATGGCGCACCTGCGGCGGGCGCTCGACGACCCGGAGCTCGCCGGACCCGCCGGCGAGGCCTGGCGGTGCGGGCGGTGCGACCGGTGCACCGGGACGGCCGTCGGCGTCGCCCCGGACGCCGAGCACGTCGCGGGCGCGCAGGCCCTGCTCACCGCGGCCGGCGTCGCGGTCGACCCCCGGCGGCAGTGGCCCACCGGCATGGCCACGCTGGGCCTCGACCTCCGGGGGCGCATCCCCGCCGAGGAGAACGCCGAGCCCGGCCGCGCCGTGGCGCGCCTCGACTCCGTGGGCTGGGGCGGGCTGCTGCGGGACCTGTTCGGCGCGGAGCCCGACCCGGCGGCGGGACTCCCGCCCGCGCTGCGGGACCCCGTGCTCGCGACCCTGGACGCGTGGCGGCCGGAGCACCGGCCCGAGGGCGTCGTCGTGGTCCGGTCCGCGACGCGTGCCGGGCTCGTGGATCACCTCGCCGCCGGCGTCGCCCGGCACCTCGGCGTGCCGCTGGTGGGCGCCGTCGCCCCCCGCCCGGACAGCCCGCCCACCCGGCACGACGTGAACTCGGCGCACCGGCTCGCGGCCGTGGCGCGCCGGCTGGAGCTCGACCTGGCGCCCGCCGCCGCGGCCGGGCTGCCCGGACGCACGGTGCTGCTGGTGGACGACCGGACCGACTCGGGCTGGACGCTCACCGTCGCGGCGCGGCTGCTCCGCCAGGCGGGGGCCGCGGCGGTGCTGCCGTTCGTGCTGGGCGTGGGCTGACCAGCGCCGTCGGGCCGGGTCTCACCTCCGCGGGCTGTCAGCCCGCGTCGTCGTACCCCGCGTGGTCGTCCCCGTCCAGGTCGGTGCACAGGCCGTACGCGTGCTCCGGGCCGAACCGGGCGACGCAGTCGGCGTACCCGGCGATGATCCGATACGGGTCACCCTCGTTCCCGGTCGCGTCCGAGCAGTCCCGGTGCGACCCGGGCTCGCACGGCTGACCCGGCGTGGGGCCGTCGGCGGGCGCGGGCCCCGCGGACGGATCCGCGCCCGGAGTCACGGCGGCCGACGGCTCGTCCGTCGGGGCGTCGGGCGACTCCCGGGTCGCCGGCGTGTGGTCCGCCTCCGGTGCCGAGTCGGCGGTGGCCGCGCGACCGGCGCCCGCGTCGGACGGTTCCGTGGCCGGGCCGTCGCACCCGGTCAGCACCCCGGCGAGGAGCGCGAGGGCGACGACGCCGAGCCGACCAGATCGCGTGCGCACGGGCCGACAGTAGCGTCGGTCGGGCCGATCCGGCCCAGGATCGGGAACGCGTCGGCGGTCGCGCGTCAGAAGCGCGCGCGGACGGCCTCGCCGTGCGCGGGCAGCCCCTCGGCGTCGGCGAGCGCCACGATCCGCCCGGCGACCTCCCGCAGCGCGTCCGCGTCGTACTCCACCACCTGGACCGCCCGCACGAACGAGTGCACGCCCAGACCGGACGAGAAGTGCGCGCAGCCGCCCGTGGGCAGCACGTGGTTCGACCCGGCCATGTAGTCGCCGAGCGACACCGGCGAGTACGCGCCCACGAAGATCGCGCCCGCGCTGGTCACCCGCTCGGCGACCGCCGCGGCGTCGGCCGTCTGGATCTCCAGGTGCTCGGCGCCGTAGGCGTTGACCACGTCGAGGCCGGCGTCGAGGTCGTCGACCAGCACGATCGCCGACTGCGGCCCGGACAGCGCCTGCGCGACCCGCTCGGCGTGCCGCGTGGACTGCACCCGGTGCACCAGCTTGGACTCCACGGCGCCGGCGAGCTCGATCGAGGTGGTGACGAGCACGGACGCCGCCAGCGGGTCGTGCTCCGCCTGGGACACCAGGTCGGCGGCGACGTGGTCGGCGTCGGCGGTGCCGTCGGCGAGCACGGCGATCTCGGTCGGGCCGGCCTCGGCGTCGATGCCGACGGCGCCCCGGACCAGGCGCTTCGCCGCCGCGACGTAGACGTTGCCGGGGCCGGTGATGACGTCGACCGGCTCGCAGAGCGTCTCGCCGTCCGACGGCTCGGACCCCGCCGCGCCGTACGCGAGCATGCCGATCGCCTGGGCGCCGCCGACCGCGTACACCTCGTCGACGCCGAGCAGGGCGCACGTCGCCAGCACGACCGGGTCGGGCAGGCCGCCGTTGTCCTTCTGCGGCGGCGAGGTGACCGCGAGCGAGCCCACGCCCGCCTCCTGCGCCGCGACGACGTTCATGATCACCGACGACGGGTAGACGGCCAGGCCGCCGGGCACGTACAGGCCGACCCGGCGGACCGGGATCCACCGCTGCCGCACCTGCGCGCCCGGCGCCACCTGCACGGTGTGGTCGGCGGGCCGCTGCGCGGCGTGCACCTGGCGCACCCGGCGGATGGTCTCGTCCAGCGCCGCCCGGACGTCGGCGTCCAGCACCGACACCGAGGCGGCGATCGCGTCGGCGGGCACCCGCAGGTGCTCCGGCCGCACGCCGTCGAACCGCTCCGCGAGCTCGCGCAGGGCGGCGGCACCCCGGGCGCGGACGTCCGCGAGGATCGGCTCGACGGCCGCGGCGGCGGACTCGACGTCCAGCTCGGGCCGCGGGAGCGCCTCGAGCAGCTCGCGGCGGGACAGGGTGCGACCACGCAGGTCGATGCGGGAGATCACCCCCCGAGTCTATTCGCGCCCGCGGACAAGGGCCGCCCGCGTCCGCCCCTGGCAGGATGGGCCGGTGACCATCGTGCCGATCTCCGACGACTCCATCCGCCTCGGGCAGTTCCTCAAGCTGGCCGGCCTGGCCGACTCCGGCGCCGACGCCCGCACGCTGCTGGACGAGGGCGAGGTCAAGGTCAACGGCGAGCCCGAGTCCCGCCGCGGCCGTCAGCTGCGCAAGGGCGACGTGGTCGAGGTCGACGACCCCCGCGGATCGAACTCCGCCGAGGTCGGCTGACCCGACCCGCGGGGAGCGGTCAACGGAGCGCCGCGGCGCGGTAGGCCGGCAGCAGGGCGGTGAAGCGGGCGTCCCAGTCGCGGACCGCGGCGCCCGCCAGGTGGTCGGCGAGCCGGTCCAGGGACGTGTGCCAGCCGGCGCCGTAGCCGATCGCCTGACCGTCCTCGAGCCGGGTGTGCACCAGCACCAGCACCGCGCCCTCCCCCGGCGCGCCCGCCTCGACGCGGACCTCGACCTCGCTCGGCTCCTCGCCGGGGAACCGCCACTCGACCGCGAACGACCGGGGCGGGTCGCACGACCGCACCACGCCCGTCGCGTTCTGGTCGGAGTCCGGTTCGTCCGCGCCCATCCGGACCTCGTACGACCCGCCCGGCGTCAGGTCGCCGAGCACCGGCCCGAGCCAGCGCGCCAGCCGCCCCGGCGTCGTCACCGCGTCCCAGAGGTCCGCGGCGTCCGTGGGGTACGACCGGCGGAACGTGACCGACGCCTCGCCGCCCAGCCGCAGCGCCCCGAGCGGGCTCGCGCCTGCCGACCCGTCCGCGCCCGCACCGCCCGCGCCCGCCGCGCCGCCCGCGCCGGCGGCCCCGCCGCGCACCTCTCCCGTGCCCGTCATCCGGCCCGTCCCTCGCCTCGACCGTCACGTCGCCCGGTGGCTGCCGGGCCCGCCCCGCCGCGCTCCCGGCGCCCGCGCGCGACCTCGGTGCCCAGCGCGTCGAGCCGCTGGTCCCAGAACCGCCGGACGCCGCCGACCCAGGCCTGCACGTCGTCGAGCGCCTCGGGCCGGACGGCGTACAGCCGCCGGGCGCCGTCGGGCTCGGCGATGAGCAGTCCGGCCTCGCGCAGCACGCGCAGGTGCCGGGACGCGGCGGGCTGGCTGATGCCGAACTCGGCGCCGACCGCCGCGGCGAGCTCGCCCGCGGGGCGCGACCCGTCGGCGAGCAGCTCCACGAGCCGCCGCCGCACCGGGTCCCCCAACGCATCCATCACCTGCACACCCGGCATGTTTCCATCCTGGGTTATATAACGCAAGAGTTAACAACGCCGAGTCTTCACGTCGCGTCTGCGTGGCGACGCCGCGACACAGACGCGACGTGCAGACTCGGCGAACAGGCGAACAGGCGAACAGGCGAGCGCGGCGAGCGCAGGCGAGCGCGGCGGGCGTGGCGCGGCCAGGGCGGCGCCGCGCCGCGCCGCGTCAGACCGGGACCGGGGTCGCCGTCTGGAGGCAGCCCGGACCCAGGAGCGCCTTGAGGTCGCCGTACAGCGCGGGCGACCGCTCGACGCGCCAGCCGTCGCTCGGCACGACCAGCGCCCGCCGGCCGTTGGCCTTCGCCACCCGGAGGTGGAGCTCGGTCATGCCGGGGTGCGTCTTCATCACCTCGAGCAGCCGGTCCACGACGGGCGGCGTGAGCCGCGCCTCGGACAGCGTCACCACGACGGGGGCGTCGGCCACGGCCGACAGGTCGGGCAGCGACACCTCCATCGCCTGGAGCTGCATGGCGTCGTCCCGGCGGCGCACCCGCCCGCGGACCACGATGACGGCGTCCTCCGCGAGCACGGTCGAGTAGGCCAGGTAGGTCTCGCCGAAGAACATGATCTCGACGGAGCCCTCCATGTCCTCCAGCGTCACGGCGGCCCACGGGTTGCCCTGCTTGGACATCTTGCGCTGCAGCGACGTGATCAGGCCGGCCACGACGACGGTCGACCCGTCGGGGCGGGCCTCGTCGGCGTTGAGCGTCGCGATCGACACGTCGGCGGCGGCGGACAGCACGTGCTCGAGGCCGGACAGCGGGTGGTCGGAGACGTACAGCCCGAGCATCTCCCGCTCGAACTGCAGGCGCTGCTTCTTGTCCCAGTCCGGGACGTCCGGCACCTGCACCGAGAACCCGGGGCCGTCGTCGGTGCCGAGGTCGGCGAACAGGTCGAACTGACCCTCCGCCTCCTTGCGCTTGACGCCGATGACGGACTCGACGGCCTGCTCGTGCACGAGGAGCAGCGCGCGGCGGGCGTGGCCGAGCGAGTCGAACGCGCCGGCCTTGATCAGCGACTCGATGGTCCGCTTGTTGCAGACCACGGCGGGGACCTTGTCGAGGAAGTCGGTGAACGACGTGAAGTCGCCCTTCTCCTCCCGGGTGCGGACGATCGCCTCGACGACGTTGGCGCCGACGTTGCGGACCGCGGTGAGGCCGAACCGGATGTCGTCGCCGACGGCGGTGAACAGCGCCGACGAGGAGTTGACGTCCGGCGGGAGCACCGTGATGCCCATGCGGCGGCACTCGCCGAGGTACAGCGCGGACTTGTCCTTGTCGTCACCGACCGAGGTGAGCAGGCCCGCCATGTACTCGGTCGGGTAGTTCGCCTTGAGGAACGCGGTCCAGTAGGAGACGACGCCGTACCCGGCGGAGTGCGCCTTGTTGAAGGCGTACCCGGCGAACGGGACCAGGGTGTCCCACACGGCCTGGATCGCGGGCTTGGAGTAGCCGCGCTCCTTCATGCCGGCCTCGAAGGGGACGAACTCCTTGTCGAGGATCTCCTTCTTCTTCTTGCCCATCGCGCGGCGCAGCAGGTCGGCCTGGCCGAGCGAGTAGCCGGCGAGCACCTGGGCGGCCTTCTGCACCTGCTCCTGGTACACGATGAGGCCGTAGGTGCCGTCGAGGACCTCCGCCAGGGGCTCCTCGAGCTCCGGGTGGATCGGCGTGATCGGCTGCAGGCCGTTCTTGCGCAGGGCGTAGTTCGTGTGCGAGTTCATGCCCATCGGCCCGGGCCGGTACAGGGCGATGACCGCGGAGATGTCCTCGAAGTTGTCCGGGCGCATCTGGCGCAGCAGGGACCGCATGGGGCCGCCGTCGAGCTGGAACACGCCGAGGGTGTCGCCCCGGGCGAGCAGCTCGTAGGTCGGCTTGTCGTCGAGCTCGATGTCCTCGAGCTCGATCGGCGGCTTGCCGTTCATCGTGATGTTGCGCAGCGCGTCGTCGAGGATCGTCAGGTTCCGCAGCCCGAGGAAGTCCATCTTGATCAGGCCGAGGCCCTCGGACGTCGGGTAGTCGAACTGCGTGATGACCGCGCCGTCCTGCGGCCGCTTCATGATCGGGATGATGTCGATCAGCGGCTCGCTGGACATGATGACGCCGGCGGCGTGCACGCCCCACTGGCGCTTGAGGTTCTCCAGGCCGCGGGCGGTCTCCAGGACGCGCTGCGCCTCGGGGTCCGCGGCGACGACCTGGCGGAACTCCTCGGCCTCCGCGTAGCGGGGGTGCTCCGGGTCGTACATCCCGGACAGCGGGATGTCCTTGCCCATGACGGGCGGCGGCATGGCCTTGGTGAGCTTCTCCCCCATCGCGAACGGGAAGCCCAGCACGCGCGAGGAGTCCTTGAGGGCCTGCTTGGCCTTGATCGTGCCGTAGGTGACGATCTGCGCCACGCGGTCGTCGCCGTACTTGTCGGTGACGTACCGGATGACCTCGCCGCGCCGGCGCTCGTCGAAGTCGACGTCGACGTCGGGCCAGGACACGCGCTCGGGGTTGAGGAACCGCTCGAAGATGAGCCCGTGCCGCAGCGGGTCGAGCTCGGTGATGCCCATCGCGTAGGAGGCCATCGAGCCGGCCGCGGAGCCACGCCCGGGCCCGACGCGGATGCCCTGCTCGCGCGCCCACTTGATGAAGTCGGCGACGACGAGGAAGTAGCCGGAGAAGCCGAGCTGCACGATGACGCCGGTCTCGTACTCCGCCTGCTTGCGCACGTCGTCCGGGACCGACCCGTGGTACCTCCGCTGCAGGCCGCGCTCGACCTCCTTGATGAACCAGGAGTTCTCGTCCTCGCCGTCCGGGACGGGGAACCGCGGCATGTAGTTGGCACCGGTCGGGAACTCGACGTCGCACCGCTCGGCGATGAGCACGGTGTTGTCGACGGCCTCCGGCAGCTCCGCCCAGGTGCGGCGCATCTCGGCCGCGGACTTCACGTAGTAGCCGTCGCCGCCGAACGCGAACCGGGAGCCGCCCTGGTCGTAGGTCGGCTCGTCGAGCGTCGACCCGGACTGCACGGCGAGCAGCACCTCGTGCGCGTGCGCGTCGTCCTTGGTCGTGTAGTGCAGGTCGTTGGTGGCGACGAGCGGCGCCCCGATCTGCTCGGCCAGGCGGATGAGGTCCTTGACGGTCCGGCGCTCGATCTCCAGGCCGTGGTCCATCACCTCGACGAAGAAGTTCTCCTTGCCGAAGATGTCCTGCAGCTCGCCCGCCGCGCGCACCGCCTCGTCCCAGTGGCCCAGCCGCAGCCGGGTCTGCACCTCGCTGGACGGGCAGCCCGACGTCGCGATGAGGCCCTCGGAGTACGTCTCCAGCAGCTCGCGGTCCATGCGCGGCCACTTGCCCATCTGACCGTCCAGGGACGCCAGCGACCCCATCCGGAACAGGTTGTGCATGCCCTCCGTGGTGCGCGACAGCAGCGTCATGTGCGTGTAGGCGCCGCGCGCGGAGACGTCGTCGGACGCCTGGTGCGCCTCGCCCCAGCGGACGCGCGTCTGGTCGAACCGGGACGTGCCCGGGGTGACGTACGCCTCGACGCCGATGATCGGCTTGATGCCGAGCTTGCGGGCCTGGGAGTAGAAGTCGAACGCGCCGAACAGGTACCCGTGGTCGGTGATCGCCATCGCCGTCTGGCCGAGGCGCTGGGCCTCGGCCAGCATCTCGCCGACCCGCGCCGCGCCGTCCAGCATCGAGTACTCGGAGTGGACGTGCAGGTGGACGAAGTCGGACCCGTTGCTGCCACCTGATGCCATGCGAGCCATCCTAGGTCGAGGCTCCGACAGCCCCGCGCCGCCCCGCCGCCCCCGCGGCGGACGTCACACCGCGGGGGTCAGCGGTACCCGTCCCGCAGCGTCTCCAGCGCGTGCGACAGGTCCGCCGGGTACTCGCTGGTGACCTCCAGGTGCCGTCCGTCGGCGGGGTGGGCGAAGCCCAGCCGGACCGCGTGCAGCCACTGCCGGGTCAGCCCGACGCGCTGCGCGAGGGCCGGGTCCGCGCCGTAGGTGAGGTCGCCGACGAGCGGGTGCCGCAGCGCCTGGAAGTGCACCCGGATCTGGTGGGTGCGGCCGGTCTCGAGGTGCACCTCGCACAGCGACGCGGCGGGCAGCATCTCGAGCACCTCGTAGTGCGTCACCGACGGCTTGCCTTCGGCCGTCACCGCGAACTTCCAGTCCTGGCTGGGGTGGCGCCCGATCGGGGCGTCGATCGTGCCCGTGGTGGGCTCCGGGTGCCCCTGGGCGAGCGCGTGGTAGACCTTGTCGACCGTCCGCTCCTTGAAGGCGCGCTTGAGCACCGTGTACGCGTGCTCGCTCTTGGCCACCACCATGAGGCCGGAGGTACCGACGTCGAGACGGTGCACGACGCCCTGGCGCTCGGCGGCGCCCGACGTGGAGATCCGGTAGCCGCGGGCGGCCAGGACGCCGACGACGGTCGGGCCGGTCCACCCCGGCGACGGGTGCGCCGCCACGCCGACCGGCTTGTCGACCACGACGACGTCGTCGTCCTCGTAGGCCACGCGCAGGCCGGGCACGTCGTCCTCGGTCGGGACGGCGGACACCTCGGCGACCGCGGGCAGCTCGACCTCGAGCCACGCGTCGCCGGGCAGCCGGGCGGACTTGCCCACGGCGACGCCGTCGACCCGCACGTGGCCGGCCTCGGCGAGCTCCGCCGCGCGGGTGCGGGACAGCCCGAGCATCCGGGACAGCGCCGCGTCGACCCGCTCGCCGGCCAGCGCGTCCGGGACGGGGAGGGTGCGGACGTCAGCCATCGGCACGCCCGTCCCCGGCGACGTCCCCGGCCCCCTCCGCCGCGGACGCCGGGTCCTCCCGGCGCTCGCGCGTGCCGTCGAGCCGCACGCCCATGAGCGACAGCAGCATCAGCAGGCCGGCCGCGGCCACGATCGCGATGTCCGCGACGTTGCCGACGAACAGGTCGCCGTACGCGATGAAGTCCACGACGTGCCCCATGAACACGCCCGGGTCGCGGATCAGCCGGTCGACCAGGTTGCCGAGCGCACCGCCGAGCAGCAGGCCCAGCGCGATGGTCCAGCCCGTCGACCCGAGCCGCCGGGACACCCGGATGATGACCACGACGACGGTGATGGCCACGATCGTCAGCAGCCAGGTGGTGCCGGTGGCGAGGCCGAGCGCGGCGCCCGGGTTGAACAGCAGCTGCAGGCCGAGCAGGTCGCCGAGCACCGGGTGCCGGACGCCCTCGTCCAGGCCGGCGAGGGCCCAGGCCTTGGTCGCCTGGTCGAGCACCAGCGTCACGGCGGCGAGGGCCACCAGGGTGGCCACGAGGCGCCGGCGCCGGGCGGGCGCCACATCGGGACGGGCGCCGGCCCCGGTCTCGGCGGGCCGCGGCGCGGCGGCGGGCTCGACGTGGTCGGGGGCGGACGGCGCGGGGGCGGACGGCGCGGCGTCGCGACGCGCGTCGTCGGCCGCGGGGCCGGAGGTGGCGGACATCGGGCAGGAGTCTACGGGCGCGCGGGCGCCCGGACGCACGACGGCCCCCGGCGTCGCGCCGGGGGCCGTCGTGCGCTGGGGTGCGTCAGCGGCGCTCCTCGCGCTGCTTGCACGACACGCACAGGGTCGCCCGCGGGAACGCCTGCACCCGCGCCTTGCCGATCGCCTCGCCGCAGGAGTCGCAGCGCCCGAACGTGCCGGCGTCGATCCGGGCCAGGGCCCGCGTCGTCTGCTCGAGCATGTCCCGGGTGTTGTTCACCAGGGTCAGCTCGTGCTCGCGCTCGAGCGCGCTGGAGCCGGAATCGGCCTGGTCGTCGCCCGCGCCGTCGCCCGAGTTGCGGAGCAGGTCGGACAGCTCCTCGTCGGCGGCGGCGAGCTCGGAGGTCAGGCGGTCGATCTCGCTGATCAGCTCGGTGGCGACCTCCCGCACCTCCTGCTCGGTCCAGGGCTCCTCACCGGCGCGGACCGGGAACCGGGTGGCCGCGTCCGTCAGGTCGGGCAGCGGGCGGGCAGCGGGCGCGTCGAGCGAGTCGTTGATGGCCACGTCGGGTCCTCTTTCCTCAGATGAGTCCGCAGAGACTAGTCGCCCGTGACCTGGACGCACAACACACCACGCCCGAGGTCGGGCGTGGTGTGTCGTGGGTGACGAGCGTGCGATCCGTCAGACGGACGGGGTGGCGCCCTGGGCGCCGCGCTGCGGGAGCGCGCTCGCCCGGTTGTCGAGGTCGCCGAGCAGGTTCTCGAGGTAGCTCTTCAGGCGCGTGCGGTAGTCGCGCTCGAAGACGCGCAGCTCGTCGATCTTCCGCTCGAGGATCGACCGCTCCTGCTCCAGCTCCGACAGCGTGCGGGCCGAGGTCTCCTCCGCCTCGCGGACGATGCGCTGGGCCTGGCCCTTCGCCTCGTTGACGATGCGGTCGCCCTCCTCCTGGCCGCTGCGCACGTAGTCGTCGTGCAGCTTCTGCGCCAGGGCGAGCATGCCGGTGGCCGACTCGGGCTCGCTCTGCCGCTGCGGCGCGACCGGCGCGGTGGCGACCGGGGCCGGCGCCGGGGCGGCGGCGGGGACCGGGGCGGGCGCGGGCTTCTCGGCCTCCGGCTTCGGCGCCTGGGCGGCCTGCGCCCCCTGGCGGCTCAGCTCGGCGATCCGGCGCTCGGCCGCGGCGAGCTTGGACTTGAGGTCCTCGTTCTCGCTCTGGGTCTCCCGGAGGGTGTTCACGACCTCGTCGAGGAAGTCGTCGACCTCGTCCTGGTCGTACCCCTCGCGGAACTTCGTCGCCTGGAACTTCTTGTTCAGGACGTCGTCTGCTGTCAGCAGTGCCATCGTCGTCACCTCTTCGGTCGTACTGGGTCGAGCCGGTGGCAGTCCGCCGACCACCTCGGGCCACCGTAGCGGACATTCCGGTTTGTGCACGCGACCCGGTCGGCGGGGCGCGGACGGGTGCCGGCCACCGGGCCGGCGTGCTGCGCGCGGGTGCGCGTCATGCGGCGAGCGCCCCCAGCAGCGAGAGCAGGAACGAGCAGCCGAGCATGAGCACGAGGAACGCCAGGTCGAGGCGCACCGAGCCCAGGGTCAGCGGCGGGATCAGCCGGCGCAGGGCGCGCAGCGGCGGGTCGGTCACGGAGTACGTGATCTCCGCGACGACGAGCGCCGCGCCGCGCGGACGCCAGTCGCGCGCGAAGTACTGCACCCAGTCGAGGACGAGGCGCACGAGCAGGACCAGGATGAAGGCCAGGACGACGATCTGCAGCAGGCCGAGGACGAGGGTCACGCGTCCCAGTCTCCCCGATCCCCGTCAGCTCTGGTTGAAGAAGCCGGCGCGGGAGCCCTCGGGGGCACGCCCGTCGCCGGTGATCTCCACCGACTGCGGCGACAGCAGGAAGACCTTGTTGGTCACCCGCTCGATCGCGCCGTGCAGCCCGAAGATCAGGCCCGCGGCGAAGTCCACCAGGCGCTTGGCGTCGACGTCGTCCATGTCGGACAGGTTCATGATCACCGGGGTGTTCTCGCGGAACGCCTCGCCGATCTTGCGCGCGTCGTTGTACGAGCGCGGGTGGATCGTGGTGATCCGCCGCACCTCGCCGTCGTGGCGCGGCGCGGGGGCCGCGGCGGCGACGGGTCGCTCCGGCGCCGGCTCACGGCGCAGCGGCGTGACCTCGGCCTCGTAGTCCTGTCCCACCGTCGCCTCCGGCTCGTCGTACTCGTCGACGTACTGGTCGTGCTCGCCCCGGTCGTCGGCAAGCCCGAGGTACAGCATGGTCTTGCGCAGCGCTCCGGCCATCGCGATCACTCCATCCCCGAATTGCTCACATCTCCTGCGCCGTCACGCTAGCAATGCGCCTGGATGCGGCCGGGTTCCGACACGCGGCGTGTCGGCGTGTCCTCGGAGCAATTTCCGGACATGTCACGCACCCGGCATTTCCGCGAGCGCGACCACCCCGGCGAAGCGCCCGGTGGTGGTCCCGGCGCGCTGCGCGCGCCGGTGGGAGTAGAACCGGTCGTCGGCGTCGGTGCACAGGCCGGTGAGCCGCACGTCGCCCACGCCGGCGGCCCGCAGCACCGCGGCCACGCCGCCCGGCAGGTCGAGCCCGGGCGTGCCGGCGTCCGTCGTGCAGGCGGTGCCGGGGACGACGGCGTCGACCTCGTCGCGCATCGCGGCCGGCACCTCGTACCGGGCGCCGCTGATCGCGGGGCCGACGACGGCGCGCACCCGGCCCGGGTCGGCCCCGCGCGCGACCATGGTCGCGAGCGCGGCCTGCACGACCCCGGCGACGAGCCCGCGCCGACCGGCGTGCGCCGCGCCGACGACGCGCGCGACGGGGTCGGCCAGCAGCACCGGCACGCAGTCCGCGACCAGCACGCCGACCGCCGTGCCGGGCGCGGCCGACACCAGCGCGTCGGCCTCCCCCACGGTGTCGGGCGCGGCGTCGCCCGGGCCGCGCACCACGTGCACGTCCGCGCCGTGCACCTGGGTGGCCCACGCCACGGGCGCCCCGGCCCAGGCGGCGACGCGCGCGCGGTTCTCCCGCACGTGCGCCGGGTCGTCCCCGACCAGCAGCCCCAGGTCGAGCTCGTCCCACGGCGGCGCGCTGACGCCGCCCGCGCGGGTGGTGAACCCCGCGCGGACGCCCGGGCCGAGGTCGACCCCGAGGACCGGCAGCGCCACCGGCGCCTACTTGAGGAAGTCGGGCACGTCGAGGTCGTCCTCCTTGCGGCGGGCGACCTCCTCCTCGAAGATCCGCGGGACCTCGAGCTGACTGGTGCCCGCGGCCTGGTCCGGGGTGAGGAACGCGGGGACCTCGGCCGCCTGGCGGCGCTCCTCGTCCGGCCCCACCGGGCGCGGCGGGACGGCGGCGTGCGCCGCGGTCGTCGTCGGCACGGCGGCCGCCGGCGGGATCGAGGCGGGGACCTGCGGCGCGGCCTGGCCGCCACCGGCGCTCACCTGGCCGAGCCCGCGCGCGTCGCGACGGACCACCGGGGCGCCGCCGTCGAAGCCTGCCGCGATGACGGTCACGCGCACCTCGTCGCCGAGGGCGTCGTCGATGACCGCGCCGAAGATGATGTTGGCCTCGGGGTGCGCGGCCTCCTGCACCAGGCGTGCGGCCTCGTTGATCTCGAACAGGCCGAGGTCCGAGCCACCCTGGATGGACAGCAGCACGCCGTGCGCCCCGTCGATGCTGGCCTCGAGCAGCGGCGAGGAGATCGCCAGCTCGGCCGCCTGGACCGCGCGGTCCTCGCCGCGGGCCGAGCCGATGCCCATGAGGGCCGACCCCGCCCCCTGCATCACGGACTTCACGTCCGCGAAGTCGAGGTTGATCAGGCCCGGCGTCGTGATGAGGTCGGTGATGCCCTGGACACCGGAGAGCAGCACCTGGTCGGCCGAGCGGAACGCGTCGAGCACCGACACGGAGCGGTCGGAGATCGACAGCAGGCGGTCGTTCGGGATCACGATGAGGGTGTCGACCTCGGCGCGCAGCGCCTCGATGCCGGAGTCCGCCTGCACGGTGCGGCGGCGGCCCTCGAAGGTGAACGGGCGCGTCACCACGCCGATGGTCAGCGCGCCGAGCGAGCGGGCGATGCGGGCCACGACGGGCGCGCCGCCGGTGCCGGTGCCGCCGCCCTCGCCCGCGGTCACGAAGACCATGTCGGCGCCGCGCAGGACGTCCTCGATCTCCTCCGCGTGGTCCTCGGCGGCCTTCTTGCCGACCTCGGGGTCGGCGCCGGCGCCGAGGCCGCGGGTCAGCTCGCGGCCGACGTCGAGCTTCACGTCGGCGTCCGACATGAGCAGGGCCTGCGCGTCGGTGTTGATGGCGATGAACTCGACACCCTTGAGGCCGACCTCGATCATGCGGTTCACGGCGTTCACGCCGCCACCACCGATGCCGACGACCTTGATGACCGCCAGGTAGTTCTGCGGAGCTGCCACGGTGGGTGCCTCTCGTCTCGCGATGTCGACGAACCTTCACCCTCAAGTTGAGGGTTATAGTTATGTCAGTTCTGTCTAGGTGTGACGGTATGTGCCGTGCCGGGGTCGTTCAACGACCGGTGCGCGCGTGTCGGGCCGGGATCACCCGACGACCGGCATCGTCGGCGCGGTCACGTCGTACCGGGTGGAGCCCGCCGTCTCGGGCGCCGCGCGCAGGGCCTGCAGGACCGCCACCTTGAGCGCCGAGTCCTGCGCGCTCCCCCACTCGACGGTGGCCCCGTCCCGCAGGGTGAACCGCACGGTGTCCTGGGTGCCGGCGGACACCTGGCCGATCGCCGCGAGCAGGTCCTCGGGCAGCGCCTCCAGCACGCCGAGCGCCGCGGACAGGATCCGCGCGTCGCCCACCGGCACCTCGACGACCGGCAGGCCCTCCGGCGGGGCGTCGGACCGGCCGACCTTCACGCCGTCCTGGTCCACCAGGGCGTAGCCCGCCCCGGACGCGTCGTCGCCCTCGGCGTGCTGGGCGACGTCGGCGGACTCGGGCACCGCGGCGACGGGCTCCCGGGACACGAGCTGCACCGCCAGGCCGTGCGGCCAGTCCCGGGTGACCGTCGCGTCGCGGACGCCGGGGACGTCGAGCAGCCGCTGGCGCAGCGCGGCGGTGTCCAGCCGGGTCAGCGGGGTGCCGCCCTCCTCGTCCACGACGGCCCGCACCTGGTCCACGGCCACGACGGTCCCGGCGCCCGCGACCCGCACCTGCTCGGTGTCCAGCGCGAACGCCGGGGACAGCAGCAGCAGCCAGGCGAGCGCCGCGACCACGACCACCGAGCCGGCGGCGATGAGGATCTGCCGCCAGGCCAGGCGGCGGCGGGCGCGGGCGCGCTCGGCGAACCGCGCGGCCGAGCCCTGGCTGACCACCGGGGGCCGGACGGGGAACGCGCCGGTGCGGGGGGCGAGGGCGGTGGAGCCGGAGGTCCGGCGGGCCGAGGCCCCGGCGGGGGCCGCGGGGGTCTCCGCGGTGCGCGGGGCACCGGTCGTCCGGGGGGTGGTCGCGCGCGGCGCCGCCGGGCGGCCGTCCGTGCGCGGGGCCGCAGCGGCGCCCGCCGACGGGCTCGCCGGCCGCCCGGCCGACGGGACCGCCGTCGTGGGGGCGGTCGCGTCGCCGGCGTCCGGGGTGGCCCGCGGCGCGGGACGGCGCGCCGGGGCGGGCCGCGGCGTCGCCGGGCGCGGCGGCTGCGGCGGGCGCGGGCGTTGCGGGGGGGTCACGCCTGCTCCGCCTCCGGGGCGGTGCCGGGGGTCCCGCCGTCGACCGGGCCGGCCGCTCCGTCGTCGACCGCGGGCGCGTCGGCGGCCGGCGCGTCGGCGGCCCCACCGGCGCCCGAGCCGGACAGCGCCGCCAGCACGACCGCACCGAGCTCGGTCACGTCGCCGGCCCCCACGGTCAGCACCAGGTCGCCGGGCGCGGCGGCCGCGGCCACGGCCCGCGCCGCCTCGTGCCGGTCCGCGACGAACCGCGCGCGGCCCGGCGTGGGCACGCGCTGCACGATCGTGTCGCCCGACACCTCGGGGTCCGGGTCCTCCCGGGCGGCGTACACGTCGGTCACGACGACGGTGTCCGCGAGGTCGAGCGCCGCCCCGAACTCCGCGGCGAACGCGCGGGTGCGCGAGAACAGGTGCGGCTGGAACAGCACGTGCACCGCGCCGTCCCCGGCCACGCCGCGGGCGGTCCGCAGCAGCGCGGCGACCTCGGTGGGGTGGTGGGCGTAGTCGTCGACGACGCGGACGCCGGCGGCCGTGCCGCGGTCCTCGAACCGCCGGCCGGTGCCGCGGAACTCCCCGAGCCCGGCGGCGACGGCGGCCGGGTCGGCGCCGACGGCCCAGGCCGCGAGGTACGCCGCCGCCGCGTTCGCGGCGTTGTGCTCGCCGGGCACGGCCAGGACCAGGTCGGCGCCCGGGACCTCGGCCGACCGGGAGGTCAGCGTGGTGCGCCACGTGCCTCCCGAGGCGACCACGGGTCCCACGACGAGGTCCGGGCCCAGGTCGCCGATCGAGGCGTCCGTGCCGTAGGTCAGCACGCGGACGCCGCGCCGGGTGAGCCGCTCGCCGACCTCCGCCACGAGGCGCGCGGCACCCGGGTCGTCCAGGCACGCGACCAGCGCGCCGCCGTCCAGCACCCGGTCGGCGAACGCGGCGAACGCCGCCTCGAACGCCTCGGTGGTGCCGTAGTGGTCCAGGTGGTCGGGCTCGACGTTCGTGACCACCCCGACCGCGGGCGCGTAGGCCAGGAACGAGCCGTCCGACTCGTCGGCCTCGGCGACGAACGCCTCCCCGGCGCCGGTCCGGTACCCCGGGGTCGCGCCCTCGGGAGTGAGGACGGTGCCGCCGATCGCGTACGACGGGTCCAGCACCTCGTCCTCGCGGCCGGCCGCGACCAGCGCCGTGGCGACCATCGCGGACGTCGTGGTCTTGCCGTGCGCACCGGCGACCGCGATGCCGATGCGGCCGCCCATGAGCGCGGCCAGCGCCTCGGAGCGGTGCAGCACCGGCAGCCCGCGCTCGCGCGCCCGGGCGAGCTCGGGGTTGGACTCGCGGATCGCGCTCGACAGGACGACCGAGTCGACGGCCTCGACGTGCGCGGCGTCGTGGCCCACGTGCACGGTGACGCCGGCGGCACGCAGGCCGTCGAGGGCCGGGCCGTCCTTGGCGTCGGAGCCGGACACCGTCAGGCCGCGCGCGGCCAGCAGGCCGGCGACCGCGGACATGCCGGCGCCGCCGACGCCGACGAGGTGCACCCGGCCCAGGTCGGCCAGCGCGCCGACGGGCGCGGGGCGGGCTCCGGCGTCCGGGCGCGGCGCGTCCGGCTCGACCGCGGGGGTGGCGACCGTCAGGGGCGGCACGGCGACGCCGGCGGACCCGGTCGCGCCGCCGTCGGGCGTGTCCGTGCCGTCGGCGGCGCCCTCGGCGGGCTCGCCACCCACGGCGTCGGCCGCCGCCTCGGCCCGCTCGTCGGCGGCGCGTTCCGCCTCGGCGCGCTCGGCGGCGAGGCGGTCCTGCTCGGCCCGCTCCGCGCGCTCGGCCTCCAGCGCCGCGGCCCGCTCGGCCGCCACCCGCTCCGCCTCCGCGCGCTCGGCCGCGAGCCGCTCGCCCTCGGCCAGCGCGTCCTCGACGAGGTCCGCCACCCGCCCGGCCGCGTCCGGCACGCCGACCCGCGCGGCCGCCTCGCCCATCTCCCGGCGCCGGTCGGCGGCCTCGGGCGCGAGCAGCGGCAGCACGTTCGCCGCGATCCACTCCCCCGTCAGCGCCTCGTCCGCGACCAGCACGCCGCCGCCCTCGGCCACGACCGGCTGCGCGTTGAGCCGCTGCTCGCCGTTGCCGACCGGCAGCGGCACGTACACCGCCGGGATGCCGAGCGCCGCGAGCTCGCTGACGGTGCCCGCGCCCGACCGGCAGAGCACCAGGTCGGCGACGGCCAGCGCCTGCTCCATCTCCGCCAGGTACTCGCGCACGTGGTACCGCTCGGCGCCGGGGACGCCGCGGACCGCGGACCGCACCTCCTCGGCCTTGCCGGTGCCGGTGAGGTGCAGCACCTCGGCGCCGGTGGCGAGGATCGCGCGCGCCTGCGCCGCGACGGCGCGGTTCACGGACAGCGCCCCGAGCGAGCCGCCGGTCACGAGCAGCGTGACCCGGTCGGGGTCGAAGCCGAGCTCGGCCGCGGCGCGCCGCCGGGTCGCGTCGGCGTCCGCCGCGCGCTCCGCCAGCAGGTCGACGATCTCCGGGCGCAGCGGCAGGCCAGTCACCTGCGCGCGCGGCAGCCGGGTCCCCGGGAACGTCACGGCGACGGCCGCGGCGCGGCGCGCGCCCAGCCGGTTCGCGAGGCCCGCGCGGGCGTTCTGCTCGTGCACCACGACCGGCACGCCGCGGGACCGCGCGGCCAGGTAGGCGGGCGTGGACACGTACCCGCCGAAGCCGACGACCGCGCCCGCGCCGAGCTCGTCGATGGCGGCGCCCGCGGCGTCGACCGCCTCGCGCAGCAGCCGCGGCAGCCGCACCCAGTCGAGCGTGGGCCGGCGCGGCAGCGGCACCTTCGGCACCACGAACATCTCGAGCCCGCGCTCCGGCACGAGCCGCGCCTCCAGGCCCTCCGCGGTGCCGAGCGCGGCGACCCGCAGCTCGGGGTCGCGGGCCCGCAGCTCCTCCGCCACGGCGAGCAGCGGGTTGACGTGCCCGGCCGTGCCCCCGCCGGCGAGCAGGACCGCGCGCGGACGGGGCTCGGCGCCCTCCGCCGGGCCGGTGGGGGCGTCGGGTGCGGTCACGGTGTCCTCCGGGGTCACGGGCAGGCGGGTCGGGCGCGGCGGGTGGCCGCTCAGATCGGGGTGGGGTGCGCGCGGCGCCGGGTCGCGGCGGCGCGGCGGCGGGGGTCAGGCACGGGTCCGGCCGATCACGGCGAGGGACCTGCGGACCACGCTCGGCCGCGCGGCGAGCGCCTCCGCGGCGCCGGGTTCGGTGCGCGCGAACGAGATGACGACGCCGAGCGCGACCAGCGTGGTGATCAGCGCCGAGCCGCCCGCCGACACCAGCGGCAGCGGCACGCCGATGACGGGCAGCAGGCCGACGACCACGCCCATGTTCACCAGCGCCTGGCCGATGATCCACGCCGCGACGCCGCCGGTGACGATCTGGGCGAACGGGTCGCGGTGCCGGGCGATCACCCGGATCATCGCGAACGCCAGCACGCCGAACAGCGCGAGCACCAGCAGCGTGCCGATCAGGCCGAGCTCCTCGCCGATGATCGCGAAGATGAAGTCGTTGTGCGCCTCGGGCAGGTAGGACCACTTCTCGCGGCTCTGCCCGAGGCCGAGGCCGAACCAGCCGCCCGTGGCCAGGGCCTGCAGGCCGTGCTTCGTCTGGTAGCAGCCCGCGGTGACGTCGCACGTGCCGCTGAAGAAGTTGAGGATCCGGTCGACCCGGTTCGCGCTGCCGATCGCCAGGGCGGCCACCACCACGGCCGCGAGCACGCCCGCGCCGGCGAAGATCCGCATCGGCACCCCGGCGACGAACAGGGCGCCGGCCACCAGGACGATCATGATCATCGCCGTCCCGAGGTCGTGCCCGAGCAGCACCAGGCCGATCGCGCCGCCGGCGATCGGGACCGCCGGGATCGCGGCGTGCTTCCAGTCGTCGAACATCGGCTGCTTGCGGACCAGGATCATCCCGAGCCAGACGACCAGCGCGAGCTTGAGCGCCTCGGACGGCTGCGCGGAGAACCCGGGCAGGTAGATCCACCCCTGGTTGCCGCCCTTGCTCCGGCCCAGCGGGGAGAACACCAGCAGCTGGGCGACCATCCCCAGGCCGAGCAGGGGCCACGCGAGCCGCTTGTAGGTGGCGGGCCTGATCCGCGACGCCACCCACATCAGCGGCAGGCCGATCAGGGCGTACTGCGCCTGCCCGACGAACACCGTGTACGGCGACTTCTCCGAGGCGAGCGAGTCCACCGACGACGACGACAGCACCATGACCAGCCCGAGGACGAGCAGCACCATGGTGGCGCCGACGAGCAGGTAGTAGCTCGTCACGGCGCTGTTCCACTGCCCGAGCCGCGAGGGCCGGGGCGCGGCCGCGCGGGGTGCCGGGGCGTCGGTCGTCTGGGCCATCGGCGCCGGGGTCACCCCCTCGGGTGCAGGGCGCGCACCTCGGCGGCGAACGCCTCGCCGCGCGCGGCGTACGAGGCGAACTGGTCCATCGAGGCGGACGCGGGTGCGAGCAGGACCGTGGTGCCGGCCGCGCCGCGGGCGGCCGCCAGGCGGCGGGCCTCGGTCACGGCGCGGGACATCACGGTCCCAGTGTCACCGGGATCGACGCGGACGACGGGGACCTGCGGCGCGTGTCGGGCGAGCGCGTCGGCCAGCGGCGCGGGGTCCTCCCCGATGAGCACGACGGCGTGCAGCCGGTCCGCGCGCCGGGCGACCAGGTCGTCGAACGTGGCGCCCTTGGCCAGCCCGCCGGCGATCCACACGACGCTGCCCGCGGCGAACGAGGCGAGCGAGGCGGCGGCGGCGTGCGCGTTGGTGGCCTTGGAGTCGTCGACGTACCGCACCCCGTCGACCTCGGCGACGGTGGCGATCCGGTGCGCGCCCGGCGCGTAGGCGCGCAGGCCCGCCCCCACGGCCTCGGGCGGCACGCCGTGCGCGAGCGCGAGCGCGGCGGCGGCGAGCGCGTCCTGCACCACGTGCGGCGCGAGGCCGTCCGGGCCGGCGAGGTGGGCCAGGTCGTCGAAGGTCGCGAGCTCGGCGGCGTGCGTGTGGCGCAGCGCGGCGAAGCCCCGGTCGACGAGCATCCGGTCGACCAGCCCGACCTGCCCGACCCCGGGCGAGCCGAGGGTGAACCCGACGGCGACCGCCCCGTCGGCCACCTCGGCCTCGCGGACCAGGTCCTCGGTCGTCCGGTCGGCGGCGTTGTAGACGCAGGCGATCTCGACCCCGCTGTAGATGCGGCCCTTGTCGGCCGCGTACGCGTCCAGGGAGCCGTGCCAGTCCAGGTGGTCGGCGGCGACGTTCAGCACGACCGCCGCCTGCGCGGCCATCGACTCGGTGTGGTGCAGCTGGAACGACGACAGCTCGACCGCGAGCACGTCGAGCGAGGGGTCGGTGGCGGCCAGCACCACGGGCGTGCCGACGTTGCCGACCGCGGCGGTGCGCCGGCCGGCCGCGCGGAGCACCGAGGCCAGCATCTCCACCGTCGTGGTCTTGCCGTTGGTCCCCGTCACGGCGAGCCAGGGCGCCGGGCCGTCCCCGGAGTCCCGGTCGACGCGCAGCCGCCAGGCCAGCTCGACCTCGCTCCACACCGGCACCCCCGCCGCGCGGGCGGCGGCGAGCAGCGGGTGCGCGGGCGGCCAGCCGGGCGAGGCCACGACGACGTCCACGCCGTCGAGGCCGCCGGCGGCGAGGAAGGCCGCCACGTCGCGGGCGTCGGCGTCCTCGGCCCGGTCGTCGACGGTCGTCACGCGCGCCCCGAGACCGGCCAGCACGTCGCGCGCGGCCCGCCCGGACAGCCCGAGCCCCGCGACGACGACCCGCGCCCGGCCCAGACCCTCGGCCCCTGTCAGGTCGGCAGCCACGGTCAGCCCGTCACCCACTCCGCGTAGAAGATCCCGATGCCGAGCGACACGAACAGCCCGGCGATCAGCCAGAACCGGATCACGATCGTGACCTCGCCCCACCCGGACAGCTCGAAGTGGTGGTGCAGCGGGGCCATCTTGAACACCCGCCTGCCGGTCAGCTTGAAGAAGCCGATCTGGATGACGTCCGACAGCACGATGATGACGAACAGGCCGCCGATGATCGCCGCGAGCACCTCGGTGCGGGTCACGATCGACATGCCGGCGAGCGCGCCGCCGAGCGCCAGCGAGCCCGTGTCGCCCATGAAGATCTTGGCCGGGCTGGCGTTCCACCACAGGAAGCCGAAGCACGCCCCGGTGACCGCCGCGGCGACCACCGCCATGTCCAGCGGGTCGCGGGTGGCGTAGCACTTGGCGCTCGTGATGAGCCCGCAGCGCTGGTTGAACTGCCAGACGCACACGATGACGTACGCGCCGAACACGATCAGCGAGGACCCGGTCGCCAGACCGTCCAGGCCGTCGGTGAGGTTCACCGCGTTCGACCAGGCGGTGATGAGGAAGTTCGCCCAGATCACGAACAGGATCGCGCCGATCGTGGCCCCGGCGAACGCGAGGTCCAGGCCGGTGTCCCGGATGAACGAGATGCTGGTCGACGCCGGGGTGCGCAGGGTCGCGTCGGGGAACTGCAGCGCCAGCACCGCGAACGTGATGCCGACGAAGCCCTGGCCGACGATCTTCCACCGGGCGGACAACCCGAGGCTGCGCTGCCGGGAGATCTTGATGTAGTCGTCGAGGAACCCCACGACGCCCAGGCCGGTCATGAGGAACAGCACGAGCAGCGCGGACGCGCTCGGCAGGTTCCCGGTGACCAGCGCCGCGACCCCGAAGCCGATCAGCGTGGCCCCGATGATGACGACGCCGCCCATCGTCGGCGTGCCACGCTTGGTGTAGTGCGCGGTCGGGCCGTCCTGGCGGATGAACTGGCCGTACTGCTTGGTGACCAGGAAGTTGATGAACAGCGGGGTGGCGAGGAGCGCGACGACCATCGCGACGCCGCCGGCGACGAGGACGGAGATCACGCCCGCACCCCCGTGTCCGTCAGCAGGTCGCCGAGCCGCCACAGGCCCGCGCCGTTCGACGCCTTGAGCAGCACCACGTCGCCCGCGCGCAGCTCGCGCTCGAGGAACGCGGTGGCCGCGTCGACGTCGTCGACCATGACCACCTCGTCGCCCCAGGAGCCCTCGCGCTGCGCACCCGCGAAGATGCCCAGCGCGCCGGACCCGACCACGACGGTCAGGCCGACGTTCAGCCGGACCACCTGCAGGCCGATCGCCTCGTGCTCGCGGCGGGCGTCCTCGCCGAGCTCCATCATCTCGCCGAGCACGGCCACGGACCGGCGCTCGCGCCCGGACAGCACGGCGAGCGCGCGCAGCGCGGCCCGCATCGAGTCGGGGTTGGCGTTGTAGGAGTCGTCGATGACGGTGATGCCGTCGGGACGCTCCACGACGTGCATCCGGTGCGGGCTGATCGCGTCGGCGGCGGACAGGCCCGCCGCGACGTCGGCCAGCGGCAGCCCCACGGCGAGCCCGGCGGCGGCCGCGGCCAGCGCGTTGTGCACGTGGTGCTCGCCGACCAGGCGCAGCGTGACCTCGGCGGTCTCGCGCGAGTCGTCCCCCTCGACCGGCGGCACCCGCCCGGCGTCGAGCGTGAACCCGGCGCGGCCGGCGCGGTCGACCCGCAGACCGGTCGCCCGCACGTCGGCGCCCTCGGTGGTGCCGAACGTCGCGACGGCGCCCGGCGCCTGCGCGGCCATGGCGAGCACGCGCGGGTCGTCGGCGTTCAGGACGGCTGTGCCACCCGGGGCGAGGCCCGCGACCAGCTCGGCCTTGGCGCGCGCCACGGCCTCGATCCCGCCGAAGCCCTCGAGGTGCGCGTGGCCCACGACCAGCACGACCGCCACGTCCGGCGGGGCGATGTCCGTGAGGTAGGTGAGGTGCCCGATGCCCGACGCGCCCATCTCCAGCACCAGGAACCGGGTCTGCTCGTCGGCGCGCAGCACCGTGAGCGGCAGGCCGATCTCGTTGTTGAACGACTTCTCGGGTGCGACCGTCGGGCCCGCGGCGGCGCACAGCTGCGCCAGCAGGTCCTTGGTGGTCGTCTTGCCGACCGAGCCGGTCACGCCGATGACGCGCAGGTCCGTGCCGCCCGGCTCGACGGCGGCCTCGCGCAGCCGCTCCAGCACGACGCGGGCCAGGTCGCCGAGCGCCTTCTCCACGTCGTCCACCACGACCACGGGCAGCGCCGTCGGGCCGCCGTCGTCCGGGCCGTCCTGCGTGACCGGCCGCGAGCCGAGCACCAGGGTGGCGCCCGCGCGCACCGCGGCGGCCGCGAAGTCGTGGCCGTCGGCGTGCTCGCCGGGCAGCGCCACGAACAGGGAACCGGGCTGGACCTGCCGCGAGTCGACCACCACCGGCCCGGTCACCACCGTGGCGGGGTCGAGGCCCTCCGGGGACAGCCGCCCGCCCGTCGCGGCCGCCACCTCCGCCGCCGTCATCGCGATCACGCGGTCTGCTCCTGCGCCTCGCGCGCCGCGAGGGCGGCGTCCGCCGCGCGCAGCACGTCGCGGTCGTTGTACCGGTGGAAGACCCCGGCGATCTCCTGGGTCGGCTCGTGGCCCTTGCCCGTGATGATGATGGTGTCCAGCTCCGTCGCGAGGTCGAGGGCGTCGTGGATGGCCTGGGTCCGGCTGACGGCCTCGTGCACGTCGGCCAGCGCGGGGCGCTCCTCGCGCACCCCGTCCAGGATGGCGGCGCGGATGGACGCGGGGTCCTCCGAGCGCGGGTTCTCGTCGGTGACGACCAGCACGTCCGCGAGGCGCGCGGCGATCCGGCCCATGAGGGGCCGCTTGCCGCGGTCGCGGTCGCCGTCGGACCCGAAGACGATGATCAGCCGGCCCGGCGTGATGGGCCGCACGGCTTCCAGCGCCAGGACCAGGGCGTCCGGGGTGTGCGCGTAGTCGACCAGGCACAGCGGCCGGGGGCTCGCGCCGCCCCGGCGCTCGATCACGCGCTCCATCCGGCCGGGCACGCCCGAGGCGGTCCCGACCGCGTCGATCGCGACGTCCAGCGGCACGCCGGCGCGGTGCGCGAGCACGACCGCCAGCGCGGCGTTCGACACGTTGACCAGGCCCGGCAGCGGGCTGGCCGCGCGGTGCACGGCGCCGTCCGGCCCGCGCAGCGTGAACGTCGAGCCCACGCCGTCCAGGCCCACGTCGGCCTCGGTCACGGCCCAGTCGGCGGTCTCCCCCTCCGGGGCGCCGACGTGCGTCGCGACGGTGTCGACGGGGATCTCCGCCTCGTCCGCCAGCCGGCGGCCCCACTCGTCGTCGACGACCACGACCGCGCGGCGCGCGTGCCCCGGGCGGAACAGCTGGGCCTTGGCGCGGAAGTAGCCCTCCATGTCGCCGTGGAAGTCCAGGTGGTCGCGCTGCAGGTTGGTGAACCCGGCGACCTTGAGCTCCAGGCCGTTCACCCGGCCGAGCGCCAGCGCGTGCGAGGACACCTCCATCGCGACGGCGGTCGCGCCGCGCTCCAGGCCGCGCGCCAGGATCGACTGGACGACCGGCGCCTCGACGGTGGTCCGGGGGCTCTCGATGGCCTCGTCGCCGATCCGCAGCTCGACCGTGCCCATGACGACCGTGCGCTCGTGCACGCGGCGCAGCGCCGCCTCGACGAAGTACATCGTCGTGGTCTTGCCGTTGGTGCCGGTCACGCCGACGGTGGTCAGGCGGCGGCCCGGGTGGTCGTGCAGCTCGGCCGCGAGCACGCCCGCGATCGCCCGGGGGTCGTCGGTGACCAGCACCGGCACCGCCCGCACGGCCGCGTCGTCGGCCGCGGCCAGCACCTCGGCACCCGCCCGGTCCGTGACGACCGCCACGGCGCCGGCCGCCACGGCCTGGGAAGTGTGCGTCGCGCCGTGGGTGTGCGCACCGGGGACGGCGACGAAGAGGTCGCCCGGGAGGGCGTCGCCGCTGGCGACCGTCACCCCGGAGATCGTGAGGTCCGGCGGCAGCGGCGCACCGGTCCTGACGAGCCCGAACGCGTCGGCGAGGTCGGCGACCCGGCGGCTGTGGGGGTGCTCCGGGCGCAGCCGGCCCTGCGGGGACGTCATAGGGAGAATCTACCGCGCGGCCCACGGGCCCCCGCGACCGGGACGGTCGGGCGGCCGCCCGCGGGGGCGGCGGTGCAGGTGGCGCGCACGTCGCTCACCACGTGGTCGGGAAGAGCTGCGGCTGCGTCCCGCTGGGGGCGATGCCGAGCTCGGTGAGCGCGTAGCCGGCCACGTCGGAGAACACCGGCGCGGCCACGGTGCCGCCCCACTCGGACGTCCGCGGGTTGTGCAGGACCACGCTCACGGCGATCGCCGGGTCGTCCGCCGGGGCGACGCCGATGAACGACGCGGTGATGCCCTGGGTGCCGTCGGCGGCCCAGGCCTGGGCGGTGCCGGTCTTGCCGGCCACGCGGTAGCCCGGGATCGCCGCCGAGGACCCGGTGCCCTCGTCGACGGCGCTCTCCATCATCGTGAGCACGGTCTGGGCGGTCTCCGGGGACACCACCTGGGTCGTCTCGGCCGCGGCGACCGGGGTGTACGTGCCGTCGGGGTCGGTCCAGCCCTTGACCAGGTGCGGGGTGACGCGGACGCCGCCGTTGGCGATCGTCGCGAACACGTCGGTGGCCTGGAGCGCGGTCACCGACAGGCCCTGGCCGAACAGGACCGCGTACTTGGTGCGGCCGTCCCACTTGTCCGCGTCCCACAGCCGGCCCGCCTGCTCGGCCGGCAGCTCGATGCCCGTCTTCTGGCCGAAGCCGAACTTGGCCAGGTAGTCGTGCCGCACCTGCTCGGGCAGGTCCTGGCCGATCATCACGGTCCCGGTGTTGGAGGACTCGGCGAGGATGCCGGTCGTCGTCAGCTGCATGCCGGCGTGCTCGTGCGAGTCCTTGAACGTCTGGCCGTTCGCCGTCGTGTAGTTGTACGGGACCGTGTACTGCTCGAGCGGGTCCGTGATGCCGGTCTCGATCGCCGCGGCCATCGTGATGATCTTGGCGGTCGACCCGGGCTCGAAGACGTCCGAGACCGCGCTGGACCCGCCCCACAGCGAGTCGTCGGCGCCGGGGTCGTTGGGGTCGACCGTGCGGGACTCGGCCATCGCCAGGACCTCGCCCGTCTTCACGGAGGTCATCACGATCGTGCCGGAGTCCGACCCCGTCGCGGCGACCTGCTGCTCGATCGCCTGCTGCGACTTCCACTGGATGTCGGCGTTGATCGTCAGCTGCACGCTGCGGCCGTCGGTCGCCGGGGTCGACTCCTCGAAGCCGCCCGGGATCGGCTGGCCTCCCGCGCCGCGCTCGTAGACGGTCTTCCCCGGCGTGCCGGAGAGCTGGTCGTCCAGCGTGGCCTCGAGGCCCTGGGCGCCCTGACCCTCGGCGTTGACCCAGCCCAGCAGGTTGCCCGCCAGGTTGGCGTTCGGGTAGACGCGCTCGGCCACCTGCTCCGAGGTGATGCCGTTGATCCGCAGCTCGCGGACCGCCTGCCACACCTCGGGCAGCACGTTCTTGGCGACGTACCGGTAGCCGGAGTCGCCGTCGAGCTTCGCGCCCAGCTCCGCCGCGTTGACCCCGAGGATGGGCGCCATCAGCTGCGCGGCGCCGGCGGCGCCCGAGTAGGTCGTGCCGTCCTCGGTGGTCGACCAGGTCTTGACCAGGTGCTGGTTCACCACGATGTCGTACCGGTCGACCGAGGTGGCGAGCACCTCGCCCTCGCTGTCGGTGATCGTGCCGCGCGCCGCCACGAGCTCCGCGCGGGTCATGCGGTTCTCGAGCGCCTCGGCCGCGATCGCGTCGCCGCCCACGCCCTGCAGCCACAGCAGCCGCCCGGAGAACACGGTGAGCAGCAGCGCCACGACGACCACCAGCACCGTGCGGCGGCGGTCCAGCACGGCGACGCTCGGGCCGCCGGGGCGGGGGGCCCACGGGCCGCGCGGACCGCGCTGCGTGGGGACGCCGGCGGCCGGCCGCCGGGTCGCCGCGCGCACCGGGCGCGCCGGCACCGACGTGCGGCGGGTCGGCGTGCTCACTGCCCGGCCCCCACGTCGCCCTGGACCGTCCCGTCCGACAGCCGCAGCCAGCCGGTCGACCCGGCGGGCACCATGCCGAGCGCCGCGGCGCTCTCCGCGAGCTTCGCCGGGGACTTGTTGGTGTCCAGCTCCGCCGACAGCGACTGCTCGTCGCGCGCGAGCTGCGCCAGCTCGACGTCCATCGAGCGCTGCTCGTAGGCGCCCGCCGCGAGCTGCGTGTTCAGCAGCAGCGCCGCGAGCAGGGCGCCGGCCAGGATGGCCATGCAGGTCACGACGAACGGCACGTGCGTGCGCGCCTGCGCCGGCGGTCGGACCAGTCGGAGCCGCGGCCGCTCGGGGGCGGACCGCGGCGCCTCGGACGGGCGGGGGCGGACGCGCGGTGCGCGGACGGCCTGCTCGGCGCTCATGCGGTTCTCCTCGGTCCGTTCGGGGTGCGGGGGGTGCGGGGTGCGCGGCTGCGGTCCGGGCGGCGGGCGCCCGGACCGCCGGTACTGCCGGCGTCACCCCGGCCGGGGCGCAGGTGCTCCGGGGTGGGGCGCAGCCGCTCGGCCGCGCGCAGCCGCACCGACTGGGCGCGCGGGTTGCGGGCGAGCTCGGCGGCGTCCGCCTCCTCCGCGCCGCGGGTGAGCAGCCGCAGGTACGGCGCGTGCGTGTCCGGGACCACGGGCAGCCCGGGGGGCGCGCTGATCTCGGCACCGGCCGCGAACGCTCGCTTCACGAGCCGGTCCTCGAGCGACTGGTACGCCTCGACCACGATCCGGCCCCCGACGACCAGCGACTCGACGGCGGCGGGGACCGCGCGGGCCAGGACCGCCAGCTCGTCGTTCACCTCGATCCGCAGCGCCTGGAACGTGCGCTTGGCCGGGTTCCCGCCGGTCTGCCGCGCGGCCGCGGGGATGCCCGCGCGCACCAGGTCGACCAGCTCGGAGGTCCGCTCCAGCGGCGCCTTCTCGCGCGCCTGCACGATCCGGCGGGCGATCCGGCCGGCGAACCGCTCCTCGCCGTACTCGCGGAGCACCCGGACCAGGTCGGCCTCGTCGTAGGTGTTCAGCACCTCGGCCGCGGTCCGGCCGCGGGTCGGGTCCATCCGCATGTCCAGCGGCGCGTCCTGGGAGTACGCGAAGCCGCGCTCGGCCTCGTCCAGCTGCAGCGAGGACACGCCCAGGTCCATCAGCACGCCCTGCACGCCGGGCAGGCCAAGGCGCTCGACGACCTCGGGGATCTCGTCGTAGACGGCGTGCACCGGGGTGAACCGGTCGCCGAACGGCGCGAGCCGGGCCGAGGCCAGCCGCAGCGCCTGCGGGTCCCGGTCGATGCCGACGACCCGCACGTGCGGCAGCGCCGCGAGCACGCCCTCGGTGTGGCCGCCCATGCCGAGCGTGGCGTCGACCAGCACCGACCCGGGCTCGGCGAGCGCGGGGGCGAGCAGGTCGACGCACCGCTGCAGCAGCACCGGCAGGTGGCGGGAGGCGGCGTCGCGCTCGGGCGGGGTGTCGGGCGCGTCGGGCACGGGGCTCTCCTTCCTCCGGGCGGTGCGGGCGTGGCGGGTGGTGCGGGGTGGTGCTGGGGCACGGGGGTGGTCGGGCGGCCCCTCCGCCGTCCGACCAGATCCCCCACCGGCCCTCTGACGCCGGGGAAGTGCGTCAGAGCTGCCGGGGGGAGGTCTCGCCGGGCGGTGGTGCTGCGGGTCGTGCCGGGTGGTGCGGGGTGGTGCCGGGTGGTGCTGCGGGGTGGTGCGGGTCAGAAGGCGCCGGGGAAGACCTCCTCCGCCGTCTCCGCGTACCCGGCCTCCTGCTCGGCCAGGTAGGTCTCCCAGGCCTGCAGGTCCCAGACCTCGACCCGGGTGCCGGCGCCGATCACGGCGACGTCCCGGTCGAGCCCCGCGTAGGAGCGCAGCATCGGCGGGATCGAGATGCGCCCCTGCTTGTCGGGCGTCTCGTCCGAGGCGCCCGACAGGAACACGCGGAGGTAGTCGCGGGCCTGCTTGCTGGTCACGGGGGCCTGGCGCAGCTTGTCGTGCATCCGCGCGAACTCGTCGAGCGGCAGCAGGAACAGGCAGCGGTCCTGGCCCCGGGTCATGACCAGGCCCTGGGCGAGCTGGGGGCGGAACTTCGCCGGGAGGATCAGGCGCCCCTTGTCGTCCAGCTTCGGGGTGTGCGTCCCGAGGAAGGGCACGGAGGAGCCGAGCCCGGCCAGCGCCTGCTCGAACCCCACGTCGTCCACCTCCCCCGGACCGCGCGATCGGGCACCCCTCGGCACCCGATGGCTCCACGGTACTCCACTTCGCTCCACCTGCATCGAGCGAATCGGCGGCACCCGGGTGAAGTTGAGGCGTCGCCGCAGGTCAGCAGCGGTGGAGCGCTGTGGAGGGTTGCGGGCGTCCGGCGGGGCGCGGCGCGGCGGGGCGGGCGGTGGGCGCGGCACCGGACCGCGGCTGCCGGGGGCCGCGATCCCCGGCGTCTGCGCAGGTCAGAGCGCCTGTGCCGATGCCGCGCCGCGCCGTCGCGGCCCCGCCGGGGAGGGCCGTGGAGGGCGCGGGGGTGGGCCGGGTGGGGGGAAGTGGGGAGGACGGGTGCGCGTTCACCTCCCGCGCCGGGGCCGGCGCCGCTTAGGCTTCCCCCAGTCGACCGAGGGGGTCCCCATGCCCGTAGCCGTGCCCGGCGCGTCCGAGATGGACGAGCTCATCACCGTGACGGACCGGATGCGCGCGAGCATCGCCCGCGTGATCACCGGCCGCCCCGAGCTGGTCCGCACCGCCGTGGCCGTGCTGCTCGCCGAGGGGCACCTGCTGCTCGAGGACGTCCCCGGCGTCGGGAAGACGACGCTGGCCAAGGCCCTCGCGCGCACGATCGACTGCACGGTCGGCCGCGTGCAGTTCACGCCCGACCTGCTGCCGAGCGACCTGACCGGCGTCACGATCTACCGCGCCGCCACCCAGGAGTTCGAGTTCCGGCCGGGCCCGGTGTTCTCGCACATCGTCATCGGCGACGAGATCAACCGCGCCTCGCCCAAGACGCAGTCGGCGCTCCTGGAGTCCATGCAGGAGGCCCAGGTCACCGTCGACGGCACCTCCTACCCCCTCCCCCGGCCGTTCCTCGTGGTCGCCACGCAGAACCCGGTCGAGATGGAGGGCACCTACCCGCTGCCCGAGGCGCAGCGCGACCGGTTCATGGCGCGGCTCACCGTCGGGTACCCGAGCGCCGAGGCCGAGCTCGCGATGCTCGACACCCAGGAGACGTCCGACCCGCTCGCGCACGTCACCGCGGTCACCGACGCCGCGCAGGTCACCCGGCTGATCGAGGCGACGCGCCGCCTGTACGCCTCGACCGCGGTGAAGCAGTACGTGGTCGACCTGGTCGCCGGCACCCGCGACGACCCCGCGCTGCGGCTGGGCGCCTCGCCGCGCGCCGCGATCCAGCTGCTGCGCGCCGCCAAGGGCCTCGCGGCCGTCGAGGGCCGGGACCACGTGCTCCCGGACGACGTGCAGCAGCTCGCCGAGCCGGTGCTGGCGCACCGGGTCATCCTCAGCGCCGAGTCGCGGCTGTCCGGCCGCAGCGGCCAGGACGTGATCGGCGACCTCGTCGCCCGCGTGGCCGTCCCCGCGCCGGCCCGCACGGCGGTGCGCGACCGGACCGCGGCGGGCTGATGCGCCTGCGCCCGACCCGCCGCGGCGTGGGCCTCGTGGTCCTCGGCCTGGCCGTGGGCGCGACCGGCACCGCGTTCGGGTCCACCGACCTGCTGACCATCGGCACGCTGCCCGTCCTGCTGGTCGTGCTCGGCATGCTCGCGGTCGGCGTCGTCGACCCGGGCCGCGGCCAGGGCCTGCGCACCCGGCGCACGGTGCAGCCCGACCCGGTGCACGTGGGCCGGACGGCCGACGTCCAGGTCGAGGTCGGCCTCGCCCGGGGCGCGTCGCGAGCCCGGCTCACCGACCTGCAGCTCCGCGAGCAGGCCGCCGTCGAGCTGTCCGGCGGCCGGCCGCTGCGCGCGACCGTCGCCCGCGAGCCGCGCGCCGTCCGCCTGCGCTACCCCGTGCAGGCGACCCGCCGCGGCCGCTGGGCGCTCGGCCCCCTGGTCGTCACCCGGACCGACCCGTTCGGCGTCGCCCGGGTCCGCGCCACCCTCGGCGCCCGGGAGACGGTCACCGTGTGGCCGGCCGTCGTCGACCTGCCGGTGCCGCGCGAGCTGCTGGTCGCCGAGCCGGAGCGGTCCGTCGTCGGCGCCCGCTCCGCCGCCCCCGACGACGCCGCGCTGCGCGACTACCGCGTCGGCGACGACCTGCGCCGCGTGCACTGGCCCAGCAGCGCCCGCCGCGGCGAGCTGGTCGTCCGCTCCGACGAGCGCGCCGGGATGCGGCCGGTCACCGTGCTGCTCGACCAGCCGGCCCCCGGGGACGCGCTCGAGTGGTGCATCTCGCTGGCCGCCTCGATCGCGCTCGCGACCCACGGCGCCGGCCACCCGACCCACCTGCTGACGGGGACCGCCGACGACGACCCGCGCGCCGGCCGGCTCGAGGCGCCCGGCCGCCAGCAGCTGCTCGAGGCGACCGTCGACCTGTCCGGGCAGCCGGACGCCGCGACCGCCGAGGCCGCGCTGCTCGCCGAGATCCGGGGCCTGGACGAGGCCGACGGCGGGTCCGGGCTGGTCGTCGCCGTGCTCGGCCCGCAGGGCCCCGCGGGGCGGGCCGCGCTCGCCGGGGTCAGCCAGACGCGCCCGGGCTGGGCGCTCGTGCGCGGCGCGGACGACGACGAGAGGGCCACCGCCACGGCGCGGCAGCTGCGTCGCGCCGGGTGGCGCGTCGTGCAGGCCGAGCCGGGTGCCGACCTCGCCGCGACCTGGTGGCGTCTGACGGGCGGCGCGGCGTGAGCGGCGGGGCGGCCCTGCGCCGCGGCTGGCGCTCCCCCGCCGCCACCGCCCTCACCGCCGTCGCCACCTGCACGGCCCTCGGCGCCATGTCCGGCCTGCTCGCCGGGGGCACCTGGGTCCTGCGCGCGGTCCTCGCCGTCGCGGGCGCCGCGCTGGTGGTCGGCGGCACCCGCAGCCTGACCCGGTCCACCTGGCTGCCCTCGCTCGTCGGGCTGGTGGTCGGCGCGTACGCCCTGCTCGCCTTCTACGCCACGCCGCCGGGCGGCAACCCGCTGCTGGTCGGGCCCGGCACCGTGCAGCACGCGGGCCAGCTCGTGCAGCAGGCGGCCCAGCTGATCGAGACCTCGGTCGTGCCGATGGCCGTCTGGCCGCCCGTCGAGCTCATCCTCGTGGCCGCGGCGGTCCTGGTGTTCCTGGCCGCCGACCTGCTCGCGGTGGGCTGCGGCATGCCCGCGCTCACCGGCATCGCGTACGTCGCCGTGTGGACGCCCGCCGTGGTGCTCGGCTTCCCGGGCAGCACCTGGGCGCTCGCCGCGACCGGGTTCTGCTACCTGCTCCTGCTCGCGCTCGCCCAGCCCCCGGTGTCCCGCGACCGCTCCGGCCGGCGCGCCGGCGTCGTGCTGGCCGGCGCCGCGGGCCTCGTCGCGGTGACGCTCGCGGCGGGCCCGGCCGTCTCCGCGGTCCCCGTGTGGTCGTGGGTCGACCTGCCCGACGTCGGCACCGGGGCCGTCGGGCCCGTCCGGCTCGCCGACGACCTGGACCTGCGGGAGAGCCTGCGCGACCAGTCCTCCCAGGTCGTGCTCACCTACACCGTCGAGCGGGTGGGCGACGACGGCGACGGGCCCGCCGCCACCGCCTCCCTCATCGGGCCGCTGCGCTCGTTCACGCTCCGCGACTTCGACGGCCGGTCCTGGCAGCGCGAGCCCGGCGCCGACCTCACCGAGTGGGACGCCGACGGTCTGCTCGCCTCCGACCCGTCCCTGATCGGGGCCGCCCCCGACGCCTCCCGCGGCACCCTGACCGACGTCGACGTCAGCATCGGCGCCCTCCGCGAGCAGCGGCTGCCCGTCAGCACGTTCCCGCGGACCGTGCAGATCGACGGCCCGTGGACGTACGACCCCGCCCGCGACGAGGTGGTCAGCCGCGACCGCACCGAGGCGGGCGGGCGCTACGACATGGTCGTCGAGGTGCCCGACCTCAGCCCCGACGTGCTGCGCGCGGCCTCCGGCGACGTCCCGGAGGAGGTGCAGGGCTACCTCGACGTGCCCGAGACCGAGCACGCCGACGACCTGCGCGCCCTCGCCGCCGAGCTCACCGCCGACGCCCCGACCGCGTACGACCAGGCGCTGGCCCTCCAGACCTACTTCCGCGACGGCACCCAGTTCCGCTACGACACCTCGATCGACCCCGGGGGCAGCGACGACGCCGTCTGGGACTTCCTGCAGAGCCGCCGCGGCTACTGCGTGCAGTTCGCCACCTCGATGACGGTGCTCGCGCGCACGCTCGGCATCCCCGCCCGGCTCGGCGTCGGCTTCCTGCCCGGCGAGCTCGGCACCGACCGCTCGTACCGGGTCACCGGCGCCGACGCGCACGCCTGGCCCGAGCTGTACTTCCCCGGCACCGGCTGGGTCCGGTTCGAGCCGACCCCGGCCGTGCAGACCGGCCCGCCGCCGGCGTGGAGCAACCCGTTCAGCGCGTCGGCCCCGACCACCGCGCCGACCGCCGCCACCCCGCGCGCCACGAGCAGCCCGAGCGCCGCCGCCACCACCGCGGCGCCGCAGGACCAGGGCGGGCTGCCCGGCGTCGTCGCGGACCCGCGCACCCGCGGGCCGCTGATCGCGGTCGTCGGGCTGCTCGTCGTGGCGGCGGGCGTCGCCGCCGCGCTGGCGGTGCGCCGCCGCCGACGGCCCGCTCCCGGGCTCGCGCCCGAGGTGGCCTGGCGCCGGCTCCGGTACCGGCTCCGGCGCGCCGGCATCACCTGGGCCGACTCCCGGACGCCGCGGCAGGCCGTCGCAGCAGTGCGGGCGCAGGTGGTGGCGCGCCGCGGGCGGCCGCTCGGGCCCGAGGCCGACCGCGCGCTGCTGGCGCTGGCGGGCGCGCTCGAGCGCGAGCGGTACGCACCCGACCCCGAGGCGCACGACCCGGCCGAGCTCCAGGGCTGGGTGGCGGCCGTGCTGACGGACGTCAGCACCCGCGCCCCCGGCGACGGCCCCGCGGCCACACCGCTCCCCGCCGAGGCCTGACCGCCGCGACGCCGAGCCCGGGCCGCCCCAGGGCGAGATCGACGCCCCGCCCCGAGATCGGCGCTCCCGCCGCCGGCGGCACCCCGAGCCCTGGGAAGCCCCGACACGCGTCGAGATAGGAGCCACGCGCCGAAGTAGGACCTCCCACGGTCCTACCTCGGCGCGACGGTCCTACCTCGGCGGGCCCGGGCGCGCCGGTGTGCGGGCGCCCGGGGCTCACGAGCGTCCTCGGCGGGTCGTCAGCCCGGGCGACGGCGCCCCGGAGGCGCACGAGGGCCCGCCTCGGCGAGGCGGGCCCGGGTGCGGCGGTGCCGCCGGGGTCAGGCGGGCGTGAGCCGGGTCGTCAACGACCCTGGTCGCGCCGCTTGTCCCAGCGGTCCTCCATGCGGGACATGAAGCCCTTCTTGGCCTTGGGGGCCGCAGGGCGCGATGCGGTGCTGCCGTCGGGCCGCACGACGCCGACCGGTCCGCCGCCGTGACGCGGGCGCGTGAACGCGATCGCGACGGAGGCGAACATGACGACGAAGCCCAGCACACCCAGCCACACCTGCGACTGCGCGGCACCCACCACCAGCAGCAGCAGCCCCACGACGGCACCGATGCCGCCCAGGACGTACCGCAGGACCGGCTTGCGGCCACGCGATGTCAGCGTGTTCGCGAGCCGGGGATCATCAGACGTGAGCTGACGCTCCATCTGCTCCAGTACACGTTGTTCGTACTCGGAGAGAGGCATTCCAACCCCCGTGCTCCGCCGTCGGGACTACTTCACCTCAGGATAGATGGCCGTCGGACAACTTGGTAGTCGAGCGCTCGCCCGCAGCGGGTGACCCTGCCGACACCTCGCGTGCGGAACGCCCCACGGCGGGGGTCCCGGCACCGATCGCGGCCCGCCCGAACCGCGCCCGCACGAGGTCCATCGCCCGCTCGGCGTCCCGCCGGGCGTCCGGGTTCGACCCGGCGGCCTCGTCGAGCGTCGGCTGCCGGACGACCTCCGCCGCCGGCGTCAGCCCCTCCGCCCGGACCCCGACGAGCCGGACCGGGAGCCCGCCCAGGTCCGCCGCGGCGAGCAGGTCCCGGGCCACCAGGTACAGCTCGCGACCGACGTCGGTCGGCTGCGGCAGGGTCCGGGACCGGCTGAGCGTCCGGAAGTCCGAGGTGCGGACCTTCACCGCGACGGTGCGCGCCACCAGGCGCTGCGCGCGGAGCCGTCCGGCGCACCGGTCCGCGAGCTCGAGCGCCTTGCTCTCGACCACCCGCATGTCCCGGACGTCGACGGCGAAGGTCTCCTCCGCGCCGACGCTCTTCTCCTCGCGCCCCGGCGTGACGGGTCGCGGGTCCCGGCCCCAGGCGAGGTCGTGCAGGTGCGCGCCGGCGACCTTGCCGACGGCGCGCTGCACGACGGACACGTCGCTGTCGGCGAGCTCGGCGACGGTGCGGATGCCCCAGCGCTCGAGCGCGGCGGCGGTCCGCTCCCCGACGCCCCACAGCGCGCCGACCGGCAGCACCCGGAGGAAGTCCAGCGTGGCGGCCCGCGGCACGAGCAGCACCCCGTCCGGCTTGGCGTGACCGGAGGCGAGCTTGGCGACGAACTTGGTGGCGCCGATGCCGACCGAGCAGGTGATGCCGTGCCGCGCCTGCACGCGCTCCCGGATGAGCGCCGCGATCCGGGTGGGGCTGCCGAGCCGGCGCCGGGCGCCGCTCACGTCGAGGAAGGCCTCGTCCACGCTCACCTGCTCGACCAGGGACGTGACGTCGTGCAGCACCTCCATGACGCTGCGCGACACCTCCAGGTAGGCGGCGTGGTCGGGCGGGACGACGATCGCCTGCGGGCACATCCGCAGCGCCGCGGCCATCGGCATCGCCGAGTGCACGCCGAACGCGCGCGCCTCGTACGTCGCGGCGAGCACCACGGACCGCTCGGAGCCGCCGACGATCACCGGCTTGCCGCGCAGGTGCGGCCGACGCGCGAGCTCCACGGAGGCGAAGAACGCGTCCATGTCGACGTGCAGGATCGAGCAGCCGTCCTCCTCGGCGCCCCAGTCGCGCTTCGCGTCCTGCGACCGCGGGCCGCGGCTCATCCCGCCCGCGCCGCCTCGACCTCGGCCGCCGCGCTCTCCAGCTCGGCCCGGACCAGGTCCAGGAAGTCCTCGGCGTGGCAGAGCACCTGCTCGGCGCGCTCGGCGGACACCGCGTCGAACCGCCCGGCGTCCACGGCCGCGCGCAGCCCGGCGCCGGCGGCGAAGTACCCGGACCACCGGCTCATCTCCGGGGCGACCCGGTCGAGCAGCTCCCACACGGTGCGCGGGCCGCGGCGCGCGGACAGCGGCTGCCGCTCGGCGAGCACGGCGGCGCCGGCGCGGAGCGCGGCGAGGTGCGCGTGGGTGAACTGCTCCCAGGGCTCGGAGGAGAACTGGGCCGCGACGAGCTCCGCGTCGGCACGCTGCAGCAGCTCGGCCGTGCGGCCCGACAGCCCGGGGGCCGCACTCCGCAGGGCACGAAGGGTCTTGACCGGCATCGCGCACCTCCTTCTCTCGACTGCTCCAGTATCGAACACCTGTTCGAACGCGTCAACCCGTACGGTGGCCGGGTGGCGCCCCGTGGCCGGTCCGGCCGAACCAGCAGGTCGGACAAGGCCGTCGGGGGCCGGCGACCTGCTCCAGAGTCCCACCGACCACCGACACGCGGCCGCGGGACCGGAGCGGGCGGGGCGCCGGCCTGGCCGGACGGCCCGGTCCCGATCGCCACCGGCACCGCGGAGGTCCAGCGCTCCCCCGACGACCCGGACGCCGTGACCCTGCTGGTGAACGGGGTGCCGAGCTCGCACCTCGACCTGGCCGACCCCGAACGGCTCGACTTCGAGTACATGCAGCAGATGGCGGCGGTGCTCGACCACCTGCCACCCGGGGACGGCCCGTTCCGCGCGGTGCACCTGGGCGCCGCCGGCTGCGCGCTGGCCAGGTGGGGGCACGCGCGGTTCCCGGGCGCCCGGCAGGTCGCCGTCGACCTGGACCCGGTGCTGGTCGCCCTCGTGCGCGACTGGTTCGACCTCCCCCGGTCGCCGGCGCTGCGCCTGCGGGCGGGCGAGGCGCGCGCGGAGCTCGGGACGCTCCCGGACGCGAGCGCGGACGCGGTCGTGCGGGACGTGTTCGCCGGCGACCGCACGCCCCCGCACGTGACCACGGAGGAGTTCGTCCGGGACGTCGCGCGCGTGCTGCGACCGGGCGGCGTCTACCTCGCGAACTGCGCCGACCGCCCGCCCCTCGCCCTGGCCCGCGCCGAGGCCGCGACGCTCGGCGCCGTGTTCCGGCACGTCGGCGTCGTCGCGGAGCCGGCGGTGCTGCGCGGCCGGCGGTACGGGAACCTGGTGCTGGTGGGCACGGACGACCCGGCCCTGCTGGCGGACGCCGGGCTCGCACGGGACCTGCGGTCGCTGCCGGTGCCCGCGCGGCTGCTCGTCGGCGAGGAGCTCACGGCGTTCGCCGGCAGGGCCGCCCCGCTGCGCGACGCCGCACCGGAGCTGGAGCCGGACGCCGCGGCCGGCCCGGACGGCCTCCCGCCGGCCTGACACCGCGCCGGGCCCGGGGCGACCTGGTACCGCCCCCGGGGCCGACCCGGCTCGGCCCCGGGCCGACCGGCGGCGCCCGGACCAGCCCGGACGCGGACGAGGCCGCACCCCGGAAGGGGGTGCGGCCTCGTCGTGCGATCCGCCCCGCGGGGGGCGACCGTCAGATCAGAGCGGGCGGACCTTCTCCGCCTGCGGGCCCTTGGGGCCCTGGGTGATCTCGAACTCGACGCGCTGGCCCTCGTCGAGCGAGCGGTAGCCCTGGGAGTCGATGGCCGAGTAGTGCACGAAGACGTCGGCGCCGCCGCCGTCCTGGGCGATGAAGCCGTAGCCCTTCTCGGCGTTGAACCACTTGACAGCACCCTGTGCCATGTTCTTGTCCTTCTGTCCATCCGGTGACGGCGCCGGGAACTCCCCGGGCCGTGCCGCAATGCCTATCCCGCGTCCTGCACCGGGTGGACCAGCCGGATGGCTGGAAGGTGCCGCGCGGGCGTCCCACGGAGGGGGCCCGACCGGCGCCGGTCAAGCGTCAGTACGTCACTGCAACACCGCGATCCTCTCACGCAGGTCATCGCCGCGCCACGGTTCTCCCGGGCCCGATGTCGCGTCGATCACAACGATCCGGTCACGGCGCGATCACAGCACGACCACACCGACCGACCGGTCGGCAGGGGTTCAGACCGCGAGACCCGGGTGCGCCCGGCGGGCCCCCCGACGGCCGAGCAGCATCGCCGCGACGCCGAGCACCCACGGCACGGCGACCCACGCGAACGCGGCCCGGAAGGCCTCGAGGTCTCGTGCGCCCCCGGCACCGCCGCCGGAGGCCGCGTCCAGCACGACCCCGACGACGAGCATCGTCGCCAGCGCGCCGACGAACCCGCCCGTGTTGACGAAGCCGGTCGCGGTCCCGAGCCGCCGCGGCGGGGTGCAGGACCGCGCGACGTCGAACGCGACCAGCGAGGTCGGGCCGCCGACGGCCACGACGACCACGAACACGCACAGCACGGCGTACGGCACGGGCGTCGACGGCACGGTGACGGACAGCCAGGCCAGCCCGATCGCCGCCGACGTGCCCAGGGCCAGCGGCATCCGGGCGCGCGGGTGCCGGCCGACGACGACCCCGATGACCGGCCCCGCGACGACCGCGGCGACGACGTTGAGCGTCAGCAGCGCGCTGGCCTCGCCCGGGGTCCGTCCCTGGCCCTCGACGAAGAACGCGAACCCCCACAGCAGCACGACGACGTGGTTGCTGAACTGCCCGGAGAAGTGCATCCAGAACGCGAGCCGCGCCCCGGGGTCCCGCAGCACCGCGCGGAGCGCCCCCGGCTCGCGGGGGGCCCGCGCCCGCGCCGGACGCCACCGCCGGCGCAGCAGGCCCGCCCGCCACCACGGCGCGGGGGCGGCCCCGGCGGCGAGGCCCGCCGCGACGCCCGCCTCGGTGTCCGCCACCGCCGCCGCCCCCGGATCCCCGGGCGCCCCCGCCCCCCGCGGCGCGCCGGCGACCTCCGGCTCGACCGGCGCGTCGCGCACGACCGCGACCACGGCGACGGTCGCGACGACCCCGACGGCCGCGACCGACAGGAAGGTGGTCCGCCAGCCCTCGGCGTGCAGCAGGGCGACGACGGGGACCGCGGACAGCACCTGCCCGAGCTGGCCGAGGCTGCCGGTGAGCTGCGTCATGACCGGGACCCGCCGCGCGGTGAACCACGCCGGCACGAGGCGCACCACCGAGACGAAGGTCAGCGCGTCGCCCGCGCCGACGAGCACCCGGCCGGCGAGCACCCAGGCGGCCGTCGGGGCGAGCGCGAGCACCGTCTGCCCGAGCGCCATCCCCGCCGCCCCGGACGCGACGAGGAGCCGCGGCCCGTACCGGTCGAGGAGCACGCCGACGGGCACCTGCAGCAGGGCGTAGACGACGAGCTGTGCGACCGCCATCGTCGCCAGCAGGGCCGACGAGACGCCGAACAGCTCCGTCACCTCGAGCGTCGCGACGCCGAGGGACGACCGGTTCATGATCGCGACGACGTACGCGCCGACCGCGACGGACCAGACGAGCAGGGCGCGGCGGTCGGGGGTCACGTGCAGCCATTCTGCCCGTCCCGCGGGGCGGGCCCGACGAGTGCCCGCTCCCGGCCCGGACGCGCCGGGGGCCCGGCGCCCGGGTCGTCCCCGGGCGCCGGGCCCCTCGCGTCGCGGTGGGCGGGCGCCGGTCAGAACCCGGTGCCCGGCCCCTTCTCGTCGCCCTGCTGGGCGAGGAACCGCTCGAACTCGGCGCCGAGCTCGTCGGCGGTCGGCAGCTCCGCGGTCTCGGCGAGCAGGCTCGGCCGCCCGATGTTCCGTGCGAACGAGTCGTACTGCTGCTCCAGCGCGTGCACGACGGTCTGGACCTCGGGCTGGTCCTCCACCTGGCGCTCCACCTCCAGCATCGTCTCGGAGGCGGCCTCGGTCAGCGCCCCGAGGTCGAGCTCGAGACCGGCGGCGCGCTGCACGTGCTCCAGCCCGGTGATCGACGCCTGCGGGAACGGGGACTGCGCGAGGTAGTGGGGGACGTGCACGGCGAAGCCCATGGCGTCGTGCCCGGACTGGCCGAGCCGGATCTCCAGGAGCGTGCCCGCGGAGGCGGGGACCTGGACCGTGCCGAACCACGACGTGTAGTCCGCGACCAGCTCGGGCCGGTTGGCGTGCGCCGTGACGGACAGCGGCCGGGTGTGCGGGATGCCCATCGGGATGCCGTGCAGGCCGACGGTCAGCGGCACGTCGAACCGCTCGACGATCTGGCGCACCGCGGCGGCGAACCGCTCCCACTGCACGTCCGGCTCGACGCCGTGCAGCAGCAGGAACGGCACCCCGGAGGTGTCCTTCACCAGGTCGACGGCGAGCTCGGGCTCGTCGTACTCGCCCCAGTGGTCGCCCTCGAAGGTGGCGGTGGGGCGGCGGGAGCGGTAGTCGAGGAGCTGGTCGACGTCGAAGGTCGCCAGCCGCTCGGTCGGGAGCTGCTCGGTCAGGTGCTCGGCCGACAGCCGCCCGGCGCCGCCGGCGTCCACGAAGCCGCGCACGGCGTGCACGAGCACCGGCCCGCTGCCGCCCGCGGTCCGCGCCTCGACCTCGGCGGCGACCGCCGGGTCGACGGCGTAGATCTCGCTCGGGTCCAGCATGGGGTCCTCCCTGGGGGTCAGTCCGCGCGCCGCCTCTCGGGCGGCGTCCTGAGGGTGACAACACTGCGGGTGCCGCGCCTCTTCCCGACCGGCCGGAGGATCTTCGCGCTGGCAGGGACACCGGCGACCGCCACCCGGTCGGCCGTCACACGTCCCTCCCGGAATGGTGGAGAATGGACGGCCGCTCCGGCCGCCCGACCCCGTGTCGACGCCGGCCGGGCGCGGCGCAGGACGGTGGCGCCACCCGGGGGTCCGGGCGCCACGGGGACGACCGACGGGAGCACGCGTGACCGGGATCGAGGCGCAGCTGGCGGCCGAGCAGGAGGTCGTCGACGGCCTGTACGCGCGGCTGGACGAGCTGCGGGCGGGCACCCGCGACCGGCTGGCGGAGGTCCGCCGCGTCGGGCCGTCGGGCTCGCCGCAGAACCGCTCGGAGCGGGACGCGTTCGCCACGCTCTACGAGGACCGCCTCGCGCGCCTGGAGGCGGTCGAGGACCGGCTGGCGTTCGGCCGGCTGGACCTGTCCGACGGCGGCCGCCGGTACATCGGCCGCATCGGCCTGAACGACGACGAGCACGTGTCGATCCTCACGGACTGGCGCGCGCCGGCGGCGCAGTCGTTCTACCGGGCCACGTCCGCGAACCCCGACGGCGTCGTGCAGCGCCGGCACCTGGTGACCCGCGGGCGCCGCGTCACCGGCCTGGAGGACGAGGTCATCGACCTCGACGTGCTCGCCGACGAGGAGGCCGCCGCCCGGCTCGGCGCCCTGTCCGGCGAGGGCGCGCTGCTCGCGGCGCTGGCGGCGCGGCGCACCGGGCGGATGGGCGACATCGTCGCGACCATCCAGGCCGAGCAGGACGCGATCATCCGCGCCGACCTCGCGGGCGCGCTCGTCGTGCAGGGCGGCCCCGGCACCGGCAAGACCGCCGTGGCGCTGCACCGCGCCGCCTACCTGCTGTACGCGCACCGCCGCGTCCTGGAGCGCTCGGGCGTGCTGCTGCTGGGCCCCTCCCGCACCTTCCTGCGGTACATCGACCAGGTGCTGCCGTCCCTCGGCGAGACCGGCGTCGTGTCGACCACCGTCGGCGAGCTGTTCCCCGGGGTCGTCGCCACGGGCGCCGAGGACGACGCCGTCGCCGAGATCAAGGGCCGCCCGGTGTGGCGGAAGATCATCGAGCGTGCCGTGCGGCAGCGGCAGCGCGCGCCGCAGCAGCCGACGGTCGTGACGATCGACGGCCACCGGATCGTCGTGAAGCCGTCCGACGTGCGGGGCGCGATCAACCACGCCCGGCGCGGGCACCGGCCGCACAACCAGGCGCGCGTGACCTTCGTCCGCGACATGCTGGGCCGGCTCGCGGAGCAGTACGTCAGCCAGCTCGGCTGGTCGGTGGCCCCCGACGAGCGCGGCGAGATCCTCGAGGAGCTGCGCACGACCCGGGAGATCCGGATCGCGCTCAACCTCGCGTGGATGCCGCTGACCCCGCAGGGCCTGGTGTCCGCCCTGCTCTCGAAGCCCGCCCGCCTGGACGCCGCGGCGCCCGAGCTGTCCGCGCACGAGCGCGCCGCCCTGCTGCGCGACGCCGACGCCCCGTGGACCGAGGCCGACGTCCCGCTGCTCGACGAGGCCGCGGAGCTGCTCGGCGAGGACGACCAGGCCGCCCGCGCCCAGGCGAAGCACGACGCCGCGCAGCGCGCCCAGGAGCTCGACTACGCCCGCCAGGTGCTGGAGCAGTCCGGCACCGGCCTGGTCTCGGCCGAGCTGCTGGCGGACCGGTTCGCCGCGACCGGCCCGGCGCTCACCACCGCCGAGCGCGCCGCCGCCGACCGCACCTGGACGTACGGGCACGTGGTGGTCGACGAGGCCCAGGAGCTCTCCCCGATGGCCTGGCGGATGGTGCTCCGCCGGGTGCCGACCCGGTCGCTCACCGTCGTCGGCGACGTCGCGCAGACCTCGACCGCCGCGGGCACCCGGGACTGGGCGGCGACGTTCGACCGGATCCTCGCCGGCGGCTGGCGGCTGTCCGAGCTCACCGTCAACTACCGGACGCCCGCGTCCGTGGCCCGGGCCGCCGAGCGCGTCGGCCGCGCGGCCGGGCTGCCGCTCACCCCGACCACCTCGGCGCGCGACGTCGAGGACGCCTTGCGCACGGAGCTGGTGGACGCGGCGGCCGTGCCGGAGGCGGTCGCGCGGCAGGCGGAGGCCGCGCTCGCCGCGGTCCGCGACGCGAGCGGTGCCGGGCGCGTGGCGGTCATCGCGGCCCCCGAGGCGCTCCCGGCACTCGCCCGGGTGCTGCCGCAGGCCGGGGCCACCCGCGCCGGGTCGCCCGACCTGGACGCCCCGCTGACGCTGATGACGCCGACCCAGAGCAAGGGCCTGGAGTTCGACGCGGTGGTCCTGGTCGAGCCGGCCGACGTGCTCAAGGGCGGGGCGGGCGACCTGTACGTCGCGATGACCCGGCCGACGCAGGCGCTGCGGGTCGTGCACAGCCGGCCGCTGCCGGCGGGCTGGGAGCAGCCGGACGCGGACTGACCCGCGGCACGGGTGTCCGAGGACCGGGACCGGCTTGGAACCGCGCGCCTCGAGGCGCACCATAGGCCCGTGCTACGCGCCCTGCTCCTCGAGAACCTGCATCCCCAGGCCCGCACCATCATGGAGGCGGCCGGCTACGAGGTCGTCACGCGCTCCGGCGCGCTCGACGAGTCCGAGCTGATCGAGGCGCTGCAGGGCGTGCACCTGCTGGGCATCCGGTCCAAGACCAACGTGACCGAGGCCGTGCTCGACGCCGCGCCCGACCTGGTCGCGGTCGGCGCCTACTGCATCGGCACCAACCAGATCGACCTGCACGCCGCGGCGTCCCGCGGCGTCGCCGTGTTCAACGCCCCGTTCTCCAACACCCGCTCGGTGGTCGAGATCGCGCTGGCGGACATCATCGCGCTGACCCGCCGGCTCACGGTGCTGGACAGGTCGATGCACGAGGGCGTCTGGAACAAGTCGGCCGACGGCGCGCACGAGGTCCGCGGCCGCACGCTCGGCATCGTCGGCTACGGCAACATCGGCACGCAGCTGTCGGTGCTCGCCGAGAACCTCGGCATGTCGGTGGTCTTCTACGACACCGCCGAGAAGCTGGCGCTGGGCAACGCGCGCCGCGCGGAGACGCTCGACGAGCTGCTCGACGTCGCCGACATCGTCACGCTGCACGTCGACGGGCGCAGCGGCAACGCCGGGCTGTTCGGCGCGAAGCAGTTCGCCCGGATGCGCGAGGGTGCGATCTTCCTCAACCTGTCCCGCGGGTTCGTCGTCGACTACGCCGCCCTGCGCGACGCGGTGCTCGCCGGGCACGTGGCCGGCGCGGCCGTCGACGTGTTCCCCGTCGAGCCGAAGCGCAAGGGCGACCCGTTCGAGTCCGAGCTGCGGGGCCTGCCGAACGTCATCCTCACGCCGCACACCGGCGGGTCGACCGAGGAGGCGCAGGAGGCGATCGGGCAGTTCGTGTCGAACAAGCTCCGCGACTTCATGAACACCGGCACGACGATGCTCAGCGTCAACCTGCCGAACCTCACGCTGGAGCACCGACCCGGGGTGCACCGCCTCACGTACCTGCACCGCAACGTCCCCGGCGTGCTGGCTGCGGTCAACAACACGCTCGCCGAGCACGGCGCGAACATCGAGGGCCAGCTCCTCGCGACCCGCGGCGAGGTCGGCTACGTGGTGACCGACGCGGTCGCGGTCGAGCCCGCGGTGGTCGCGGCGCTGCGCGCCCGCCCGGAGACGATCCGGCTGCGCGTCGTCGACTGAGCGCACGCCCCGCCGCCCGGCGGGGTGCCCGGCGCACGCGCTAGCGTCGAGCCCGTGCACCTCGCCGACGACGCCCGCCACGACCGACTCCCCCTGCGCCGCGCCGGCCGTTCCGGCCTGGATCTGCCCGCGGTGACCCTGGGGCTCTGGCAGAACTTCGGCGACGCGACGCCGTTCTCCGACCAGCGCGCGCTCGTGCTCGCGGCGTTCGACGCCGGCGTCGTGCAGCTCGACCTCGCGAACAACTACGGTCCCCCGCCCGGTGCCGCCGAGGAGAGCGTCGGGCGGCTGCTCGCGACCGACCTGGCGCCGTACCGCGACGAGCTGCTGATCGCCACCAAGGCCGGCTACCGGCAGTGGCCCGGCCCGTACGGCGAGTTCGGCTCCCGGAAGTACCTGCTCGCGTCCCTGGACCAGTCGCTGCGCCGGCTCGGCACCGACCGGGTCGACGTGTTCTACAGCCACCGGTACGACCCGAGCACCCCGCTGGAGGAGACGATCGGCGCGCTCAAGACCGCCGTCGACTCCGGCCGCGCCCGGTACGCGGGGATCTCCTCCTACTCCGCGCGCCGCACCGCCGAGGCGCTGGCCGTCGCCGACGACCTGGGCCTGCGGCTGACCCTGCACCAGCCGTCGTACTCGATGCTGAACCGCTGGGTCGAGCAGCCCGACGGCGAGGCCGGCGACCGGAGCCTGCTCGACGTCGCCGGCGAGGCCGGGCTCGGGGTCGTCGCGTTCTCCCCCCTGGCCCAGGGCATGCTCACCCGCAAGTACCTGGGCGGCGTGCCCGAGGACTCCCGGGCGGCGCGGGGCGGACCGCTGCGGGCGGAGTACCTGAGCGACGAGAACCTCGACCGGGTGCGCGCGCTGCACGCGGTCGCCGAGGCCCGGGGCCAGTCGCTCGCGCAGCTCGCGATCGCCTGGGTGCTGCGCGACCCGCGGGTGACCTCGGTCGCGCTCGGCGCCCGCACCCCCGAGCAGCTCCGGGAGAACCTCGCCGCGCTCGACGGGCCCGCGCTGACCGACGACGAGCTGGCCGAGGTCGACCGGCACGCGGTGGACGCCGGCATCAACCTGTGGGGCTCGCGGTCCTCCGACCTCTGACACTCACAGGGAACTCTGCGCCGTTGCCTCGGGCTACGCACACGTAACTTACGCATCCGTAGGTTACGGTGACCTCGTGACCGACTTCACGCGACCGTGGCACTCCTCCTACGCGCCGGGCGTCCCGCCCGTCGTCGACGTGCCCGACGAGCCGCTGACCGCCGCCCTCGACCGCGCCGCCGCGGCCTGGCCCGACCGCGTCGCGGTGGACTTCATGGGCGGCACGACGACCTACGCCGAGCTGGCGGGCGCCGTCGCCCGGGGCGCCGCGGTGCTCCGCGGCCTCGGTGTCCGCGCCGGCGACCGGGTCGCGATCGTGCTGCCGAACTGCACCGCGCACGTCGTCGCGTTCTACGCCGCCCTGCGGCTCGGCGCCGTCGTCGTCGAGACGAACCCGACCTACACCGCCGACGAGCTCGCGCACCAGCTCGCCGACTCCGGCGCCACCGTCGCGCTCGTCTGGGAGAAGGCCGTCGCTCCCGTCCTGGCGGGGCAGGACCGCACCGCGGTCCGCACGGTGGTCGCCGTCGACGTGTCGGCGGACCTGCCCGCCGCCAAGCGCCTCGCGCTCCGGCTCCCCCTGCCGGCCGCGCGTCGGACCCGCGGTGCCCTGCGCGCCCCGCTGCCGGCCGGCACCCCGGTGTGGCACCGCCTGGTCGCCGAGGCGACCGCGCTGCCCGCCGGGACGCCCGGGCCGACGGCCGACGACGTCGCTCTCCTGCAGTACACCGGCGGCACCACCGGCACGCCCAAGGCCGCCGTGCTCACGCACCGGAACCTCGTCGCCAACACCGTGCAGGGGCAGGCCTGGACCCAGGCCGAGCCGGGCACCGAGACGATCTACGGCGTGCTGCCGTTCTTCCACGCGTTCGGCCTGACGCTCTGCCTCACCTACGCGACCCGCGTCGGCGCGACGCTGGTGGCATTCCCGAAGTTCGACCCGGCGACCGTGCTCGCAGCGCAGCGGCGCCGCCCCGGGACCTTCCTGCCGGCCGTGCCGCCGATGCTCGACCGGCTCGCCGCGGCCGCCGAGGCGAAGAAGGCCGACCTGACCTCGTTCCGCTACGCGATCTCCGGCGCGATGTCGCTGTCCGCCGAGACGGCGGCACGCTGGGAGCGGGTCACCGACGGCCTGGTCGTCGAGGGCTACGGCATGACCGAGACCTCGCCCGTCGCCCTCGGCAGCCCGCTGTCCCCCGCCCGTCGGCCCGGCGCGCTCGGCCTGCCCTTCCCGAGCACCGACGTCCGCGTGGTCGACCAGGAGGACCCGACCCGCGACGTGGAGCCGGGGGCGCAGGGCGAGCTGCTGATCCGCGGCCCGCAGGTGTTCTCCGGCTACTGGAACCGGCCCGAGGAGACCGCCGGCCAGCTGCTGCCCGGCGGCTGGCTGCGCACCGGCGACGTGGTCCGGCTGGACGAGGACGGCTTCGTCGTCCTGGTCGACCGGATCAAGGAGATGATCGTCACCGGCGGCTTCAAGGTGTACCCGTCGCAGGTCGAGGACAAGCTCCGCGGGATGCCGGGCGTCCGGGACGTGGCCGTGGTCGGCCTGCCCGGCGGCGACCTCGGGGAGAAGGTCGTGGCCGCGATCGTCACCGAGCTCGGGGCGCACGTCGACATCGCGGCCGTGCGGGAGTGGTGCGGCGAGCGGCTGGCCCGGTACGCGGTGCCGCGCGACCTGGTCATCCTGCCCGAGCTGCCGCGGTCCCAGATCGGCAAGGTGCTCCGCCGGGTGGTCCGGGACGACCTGCTGGCGGCCTCGGCGGTCTGACGCCCGCCGCGCGCCCGGCGACGGCACGACGAGGGGCCCCGCACCGGAGAACCGGTGCGGGGCCCCTCGTCGCGGCGGGCGGATTCATCCCTGCGCGACCGGGAGCGTCCGCTCCCACCAGTCGAGCACGTGCTCGAACCGCACCAGCCGGTGCTGCGGGCGGCCCGACCGGGTCAGCTCGTGGCCCTCGCCAGGGAACAGCAGCAGCTCGGCCGGCACCCCACGGCGCTTCAGCTCGACGAACCAGCGCTGCCCCTGCTCGACCGGGCACCGCCAGTCCTGCTCCGAGTGGATGACGAGCGTCGGCGTGGTCACGCGGGACACGTGTGCCATCGGCGACTGGGCCGCCACCTTCGCGCGGGACTCCTCGTCGTCGCCGTCGCCCAGGTACTCGAGCCCGAAGAACCAGCCGATGTCGCTCGAACCGACGAAGCTCACCGGGTCGAGGAAGCCGCGCTCGACGATCGCGCCGACGAACCGGTCGGTGCGGGTGGTCAGCCACGCGGTGAGGTAGCCGCCGTACGAGCCGCCCATCACGCCGACCCGCCCGCCGTCCAGCGCCGGGTCCTCGAGGGCCGCGTCGAGCAGGGCGAGGACGTCGTCCGTGTCGACCGTGCCGAAGCCGTGCTGGATCGCCTTGCCGTGCGCCGAGCCGTAGCCGGCAGCGCCGCGCGGGTTGCCGTAGACGACCGCGTAGCCCGCCTCGGCCAGGGTCTGCACCTCGTCGAACAGGCCGACCGTGTACTGGGCGTAGGGACCGCCGTGGATCATGAGGATCGTCGGGTGCGGGCCGGCGAACCGCTCCGGGTCCGGGGTGACGAGCCAGCCGTGCACCGGGTAGCCGTCGGGCGCGGTGGCGGTGACCTCGCGCGGTTCGCGGACCCGGCCGGTGGCCCGCAGCGGCGCCGACCAGTCGGTGAGCGCCCGGGTCGCGCCCGTCGCCAGGTCGACGGCGTGCAGGTCGCCGGACGTGGCCGGGCCGGCGGCGGTGACGACGGCCACCGGCGCGCCGGTCGCCGCGGCGACGCCGTGGGCGACGAGGCCGGTGAGCAGGTCACGGGTCGAGCCGTCGGCGCGGTGCTCGCGCAGGACGACCGTGCCGCGGTGCAGCACCCCCGCGAGGACGCCGTCCGCCGTCACGGCGAACGTGCCGGGGTCGAGGTCGACCGCCTCGGCGTCGGTCAGGCGCTCGGGGGCGCCCGCGGCGGTCGGCGCGGCGTCGCCGGCGGCCAGCGGGAGGCGGAACAGCCCGGTCTGGGTCGCCACGAACTCCCGGCCCGACGGGCCCATGTCCTGCGCGAGCAGCCACAGGGCCGCGCCGTCCGCCGACGGCAGCACGGCGGCGACGGCGAGCGTGCTGCCGGCGTCCGCGTCGGTGAGCGGGACGAGCGCGCCGTCCGCGTCCGGCGCGGTGTCCACGACGACCGCGTCCGAGCGCAGGTCCTGGTCCTTGCCTTCGTGCCGGGCGGCCACGGCGACGACGTACCGCCCGCCGGGGAACCAGGCGACCTGCTCGACGTCGGTGTCGCCGGACGTGATCTGGCGGGCGGCGGGCTCGTCGGCCTCGGCCGCGGGCAGCGCGGCGCGGGCACTGGGGTCGGCGGGCACGTCGACGACGAACAGCTGACGGCGCTTGTCGCGCGTGAAGCCGACGCCGTCGTTGCGGTACGGCAGCTCGGTGATGTGCCGGGGGCGCTCCGCGCCGGAGTCGCCGTCGCCGTACCGGCCCTCCTCGGGCACCCGGGCGACGAACGCGAGGGTGGCGCCGTCCGGCGAGAACCGCGCGGTCTGCACGCCCAGCGGCGCGTCGGTCAGCCGGACCGGCTCGCCGCCCGCGGCCTCGACCAGGAACAGCTGCGGGCGCCCCTTCGGCTCGGCCCGCAGGAACGCGACCCAGCGGCCGTCCGGGGAGACCTGCGGGTCGGTGTCGCGGTGGCCGCGGGTCAGCCGCTGCGGCGGCGTGGCGCCGTCCGTGGCGACCCGCCAGAGCTGGCCGGTGTACTCGTCGGACTCGAGGTCCGGGGCGGTGCGGGCGACGACGGCGAACGAGCCGTCGGGGGCGACCGCGGGGGTTCCGGGGGCGTGCAGGAGCGCGAGGTCAGCAGGGATCACGACTCCGACCGTAGTACGCGCCGGGCACGCACGGGCGGCGCGGCGCCGGACCCGCGCCCGGGGGGGCGCCCGGAGCCACGGCCGCCACCGGTCCCGTCAGGCGGTCGGCGCGTCCTCGGCCGCGACGCGGGCGGCGTCCGCCGCCTCGTTCTCCGCGCGCAGCACCGTGATCGCCGCCTCGAAGTCCTCCAGGCTGTTGAAGGCCTGGTAGACGCTCGCGAACCGCAGGTACGCGACCTCGTCCAGGTCCCGCAGCGGGCCGAGGATCGCGAGCCCGATCTCGTAGGCGTCGAGCTCCGCCGATCCGCTCGCGCGCAGGTTCTCCTCGACGCGCTGGGCGAGCACCGCGAGGTCGTCGTCGCTGACCGGGCGGCCCTGGCAGGCCTTGCGGACGCCGTTGACGATCTTCTCGCGGCTGAACGGCTCCGTCGCGCCGGACCGCTTCACGACGGACAGGCTGGCCGTCTCGATCGTGGTGAACCGGCGGTTGCACTGGGGGCACTGCCGGCGGCGGCGGATGGAGAGACCGTCGTCGGACGTGCGGGAGTCGACGACGCGGGAGTCGGCGTGACGGCAGAACGGGCAGTGCATGGACGCCTCCTCCGGGATGTGGTGCACGCGCCGGGGCCGGCGACCGCGACCACGCGCGCCCGCCCAGACGACCGGGACACGGTAGGGCCGCGGGCGCCGACGGTGCAAGGCCGATCCGCGACGGGGTGAACCCGCAGGTCACGACGTCGCTCGACCGGGTCGCGCGCACGAGGGGGACCGCCCGGGAAGACGACGAGGGTGGCCGCTGCTGCGGCCACCCTCGTGGGGACGCCCCCGTCCCGTCTCGTCCGGACGACTCGCCTCGTCCGGACGGTTGCTGCACGCCTCTGCGTCCGGCCCGAGGGCCACGACGACGATGCGTCCCTCGCGGCGAGCCCCCCAGCCAGCCGTTCGAGGTGGCACCACCCTAGAGGCGGCCCGGTCAATTACGCAAGCACCGAGTGTCGTAATCCACTCGCGGCGTCTCCGCGCCCCTGCGGCGGCCTGACCAGCGCATCCCGGGGGCCGGCGGTCGCCCTCAGGAGTCGGCGGGGAGCAGCAGGACCTGCCCCGCCTGGAGCGAGGCGTCCGCGAGGCCGTTGAGCTGCTGCAGGCTCAGGATCACGTCGCGCACGTCCTCACCGGGGCCGGCCACGCTCGCGGCGATCTGCCAGAGCGTCTCCCCCGACTGCACCGCGTGCGTCGTGACCTCGGTGGCCTGCTCGGGGCCGTCGGCGACCGCGCGGCCGCCGACGAGGCCGCCGAGCACGACCGCCAGGCCCAGGAGGGCGACGACGACGCGACCGCGCCGGGTCAGGTGGAGCCGGCCCTCGCCGCCCGCGGTACCCGGCCGGCGCGCATCCCCGTCGCGCCGGGCGGGCACCTCGCGGCGCGCCGGACGAGCGATCCCCGGGTGTGCTGCGATCGCGCTCATCCCCACCACTTCCCTCCTGGGCCGCCGGGCGACCCGAGTCGAACACCTGTTCGTTCGAACGCTTGTACGATGGAACCACACCCCACCGACGATGTCGAGACACGATCGAACAGGTGTTTGATCCCGCCCGTCCGTCCCCCTACGCTCGGTGACGTCGGGTACAGCGCACCACGAGGCACTGACACGCCCGCCCGACGGACCGCCCCGGACCCACCGACGGGCGGCCTGACCAGGGCGGACGGGACGGGAGCGGACATGGCGAGCGACGGGACGGGCACCGCGGCGGGCCTCGGCGAGGCGGCCGTGGCCGAGCTCGGGGGCGGCGACGGCCTCACGCCGCGGCAGCGGCTGGTCCTCGAGACGGTGCGCGCGTCGGTGGAGTCCCGCGGCTACCCGCCGAGCATGCGCGAGATCGGCGACGCCGTCGGGCTCACCAGCCCGTCGAGCGTCAAGCACCAGCTCACCGCGCTCGAGCGCAAGGGGTACCTGCGCCGCGACCCGAACCGGCCGCGCGCGATCGAGGTCGTCCAGCCCGACGACTCGCGCGGCGTGGCGACCCTGCCGGGCGTCGCGGGCATCTCCGGCATCGGCGACGCCGACTCGGCCGCCCGGGAGGGCGCCCCGGAGGCGGCCTACGTGCCCGTGGTCGGCCGGATCGCCGCCGGCGGCCCGATCCTCGCCGAGCAGCTCGTCGAGGACGTGTTCCCGCTGCCCCGCCAGCTGGTGGGGGCGGGCGAGCTGTTCCTGCTCAAGGTCGTCGGCGACTCGATGATCGACGCCGCGATCTGCGACGGCGACTGGGTCGTGGTCCGCCGGCAGCCCGTCGCCGAGAACGGGGAGATCGTCGCCGCGATGCTCGACGGCGAGGCGACGGTGAAGACGCTCAAGCGCGCGGACGGGCACGTGTGGCTGCTGCCGCAGAACCCGGCGTACTCCCCGATCGACGGCGACCACGCCCAGGTGCTCGGCCGCGTCGTCTCCGTGCTGCGCTCGCTCTGATCCCGGGGGCCGGACCGCACCGGCGCGGCCACCGGCCACCCGGTCGCGCCGTCACGGCCGCCCGGCGGCGTCCGGGCCCGGGCTGTCAGGCCGCCGCGCGCAGGGCGGCGAGCGCGCGCTCCACGTCCGCCCCGTCGTTCCAGACGTGGAACGCGAGGCGCACCCGCCCGGCACGGCCGGCGACCCGGCAGCCGGCCGCGGTCAGCGCCCCCCGCCGCCGGCCCTCCGGGTCGGGCAGCGTCACGATCGCGCTGCCGCCGGGCCCCAGCCCCAGGCCGGCCCGGAACGCGTCCGCGAGCCCCACCGCGTGCGCCTGGACCGCGTCCCGGTCCGTGCTCGCGAAGACGTCGAGGGACTCGGCGGCGCCGAGCCACGCCTGCCAGGCCGGGGACACGTCGAACCGCCGCGCGTCCGCCGCCAGGCGCATCTGCGGGCCGTAGCAGGACGCCCAGGGGTCGTCCCCGGCGTACCAGCCGGCCTGCAGCGGGCGCAGGGCGTCCTGCGCCTCCGCCCGCACGGTGAGGAAGCCCGTCCCTCGGGGCGCGCACAGCCACTTGTAGGCCGCGGTCACGCTGACGTCGTACCGGGACGCGTCGACGCGCCGCCACCCCGCGGCCTGGGTGAGGTCGCACAGCGTCCGGCTGCCCGCGGCCCGCGCCGCCGCGAGCACCGCGTCGTCGTCGAGCACGGCACCGGTCGCCGACTGCACCAGCGAGTAGGCGACCAGGTCGACGCCCGGCAGCACGGCGTCGGGCAGCCGCTCGGCCGGCACGTGCTCCACCCGGAGCCGCGGGCCCTGCGCCAGGAACGGAAAGACGACCGAGCTGAAGTCGCCGTCGACGCACACCACGCGCGCCCCGTCGGGCAGCGACGCGGCGACCACCGCGGCCATCGCGGAGACCTGGGACCCGATCGCCACGCGGTCGGCGGGCACGTCGACCAGCGCCGCGAACCGCTCGCGCGCGGTCGCCACCGCCCGCTCGTACCGCGCCACGTCGAGACCGCCCGACGACCACCGGTCCACGTCCTCGCGCAGCGCGCGGGCGGTGCGGCGGGGTGCGACGCCCGCCGTGGCCGCGTCGAGGTGGCCCGGCACGGCGTCGAAGTCGGATCGGAGGTCGGCGAGCGTGCGCATGACTCCAGGCTCACCGATCGGCACCCATGCGCGCAACGGCGTGTTTCTCATCGATGCATGCCGTGCGCTTATGCTTGCCGCATGGTCTCCCGGAGCCTCGACGCCGCGGCGCTGCGCCTCGTCCGCGCCGTCCAGGACACCGGGAGCGTCACCGCCGCCGCGCGGGAGCTCGGGCTGACCCAGCCCGCGGCGAGCCAGCAGCTGCGCGCCGTCGAGCGGCTGGTCGGCACGCCGGTCGTCGTGCGCGCCGGTCGCGGGGTGCGGCTGACCGAGGCCGGTCAGGTGCTCGCCCGCAACGCCCCGGCCGTGCAGTCCGCGCTGGACGCGACCCTGGAGGAGGTCGCCGCGGTGGCCAGCCTGCGCGCCGGACGCGTCCGGGTCGCCGCGTTCCCCTCGGCCGCGGCCACGCTGCTCCCGACCGCGCTCGCCGCGCTGCGGGCCGCCCACCCGGGGGTGGGCGTCACGCTCGTGGAGGCGGAGCCGCCGGAGGCGCTGGCCGAGCTCGCCGCGGGCCGGGTGGACGTCGCCGTGACGTTCCGCGACGCAGGACCGCACCCGCTCCCGGCGGACGACGACCGGCTGCGGCGCGTCCCCCTGCTGCGGGACGACGTGGTGGTCGTGCTGCCCGGGTCCGACGGGCGCGCGCCCGGGGAGCCGGTCGACCTCGCCGGGCTGGCCGACCGCCCGTGGATCGCCGGCTGCCCGCAGTGCCGCGCCCAGCTGGTGGGCACCTGCGCCCGGGCCGGGTTCGCCCCGCGGGTGGACTTCGCGACGGACGACTACCTGGCGGTGCTCGGGCTCGTGCGGGCCGGCCTCGGCGTGACGACGCTGCCCGGCCTCGCGCTGGCCGCGCTGCCGCACCCGGGCGTCACCGTGCACCCCGCCCGGCCCGGTGCCGCGCGCCTCGTGGAGGCCGTCGGCGAGGCGGGCACCGCGCGGGTGCCCGCCGTGGTCGCCGCGGTGGCGGCGCTGCGCGAGGCCGCCGCCGCGGTGCGGCACCCGCACGTGCGGGTGCCGCGCCCGCGCACGGCCTAGAGCCCGAACCGGCGGGCGACCGCCCGCAGCTGCTCGCCCGAGCGACGCAGGCCCGCGAGCTCGTCGGTCGACATCGGGACCTGCAGCCGCTCGCCGACGCCGGAGCGCCCGACGACCGTCGGGACCGACAGGCAGACGTCGCTGATGCCGTGGTACCCGTCGAGCAGCGACGACACCGGCAGGATCCGGTGCTCGTCCTTGACGATCGCCTCGATGATCCGCGAGCCCGCGAGCGCCACCGCGTAGTTGGTCGCGCCCTTGCCGGCGATGATCCGGTACGCCGACTCGACGACCTCCCGGGCGATCGACTCGCGCACCTCGTGGGTCAGCGGCACGTGGCCCTCGATGGCGTTCCAGTCGAGGATCGGCACGCCGCCGATCGTGGCCGAGGACCACAGCGGCAGCTCGGTGTCGCCGTGCTCGCCCGCGATGTACGCGTGCACGTTCTGCACGGCCACGCCGGTGTACTGGGCGATGAGGTACCGCAGCCGCGAGGAGTCGAGCACGGTGCCGGAGCCGAACAGCTGGGTCGGCGGCAGCCCGGAGAACTTCAGCGCGGCGTAGGTGACGATGTCGACCGGGTTGGTCACCATGACGTACACGGCGTTCGGGGCGACCTCGACCAGCGAGGGCAGGATCTTCTTGACCAGCGAGATGGTCGCCTCGGCCAGGTCGATCCGGGTCTGGCCCGGCTTCTGCTTCGCGCCGGCCGTGATCATGACGACGTCGGCGTCCGCGCAGGCGGCGATGTCGTCCGAGCCGATCACCTCGGCCATCGGCATGAACTGGATGCCGTGGCCCAGGTCCAGCGCCTCGGCCTCGACCTTCGCCTTGTTGATGTCGTAGAGCACGACGCTGCGGGCGGCGCCGCGCATGAGCGCCGCGTACGCCATCGTCGACCCGACCGCTCCGGCGCCGACGACCGCCAGCTTGGTGGTGCGGCGGGGCGGCAGCGGGGCGTTCGCCAGACCCAGCTCGTCGCTCTCGACGTCGTCGATCTGCTCGCTCACGGCGATCCTCCCGTACCTGCTGCTCCGTGCACGCGCACCGGCCGGCGCGCTGGTCACGAGGCTAGCGGGCGGACGCGTGCGGGCGCGCGCCGGCCCGGGCCCCCGGGCGCGTCGCGGGCCACGGGACCGCTGGTCAGGCCGTCGGCGCGATCGGGGCCTCCGCGAGCCGGCGCAGGGCACCCAGCGCCACCTCGCGGTCCGTCGTCCGCCAGAACGCCGGCAGCGACCGGGTGAGGAACTCCCCGTACCGGGCCGTCGAGAGCCGCGGGTCGAGCACCGCCACGACGCCCCGGTCGTCCGTCGACCGGATCAGGCGTCCCGCGCCCTGGGCGAGCAGCAGCGCGGCATGCGTGGCCGCCACGGACATGAAGCCGTTGCCGCCGGACGCCGCCACCGCCTCCGACCGGGCCGACTTCACCGGGTCGTCGGGCCGCGGGAACGGGATGCGGTCGATGATCACGAGCTGGTTCGACCGCCCCGGCACGTCGACGCCCTGCCACAGCGACAGGGTGCCGAACAGGCAGGTCGGTTCGTCCGCGGCGAACCGCTGCACGAGCGTCGGGAGCTGGTCCTCGCCCTGCACCAGCACCGGGACGTCGAGCCGCTCGCGCATCGCCTCGCCGACCGCGACCGCGGCGCGCCGGGAGGAGAACAGACCGAGCGTCCGGCCGCCCGCGGCGGTGATCAGCGCCTCGATCTCGTCGAGCTGGGCGTCGGTGGCGGGTTCGCGCCCGGGCGGCGGGAGCCGGCGCGCGATGTAGAGGATGCCCTGCTTCGGGTAGTCGAACGGGCTCCCGACGTCGCTGCCGTGCCACGGCAGCGACGCGGGGGCCGGGGTCGCGGCCGGCTTCGGCACGTCGAGGGTCGTGCCCTCGCTCCCGCCCGGCGCGGACACCGCCACGGTCGCGGCCGTCGCCGTCGCCGCCGCGGCCTCCCCGGCACCCTCCAACCCGATGCTCCGGGCCATGGACCGGAACTCGCCGCCGAGGCTGAGCGTCGCCGAGGTGAGCACGGACGCCCGGCCCGCGAGCAGGTGCGTGCGGATCAGCCCGTTGACGGCGAGCGGCGCGGCGTACAGCCGGGTCGCCCCGTCCCGCTCGGCCCGCGAGCACCACAGCACGGTGTACCGCTGGTCGTCGGCGTCGGCCGCCATCCGCTCGGCGACCTCGAACAGGGCGAGCACCGCGGACGACGCGATCTTGAGCCCGCTGTCCGCCGGGGCCGCCGCCTCGCCCGCGGCGGGCTTCTCCGGGCGCAGGGCGCTGAGCAGCCCGCGGGCGGCGTCCCGGACCATCGCCACCGCCTGCCGGGTGCCCTCCGGGAGCCCCTGGGTGAACCGGCCCTCGGGCAGGTGGATGAGCGCGGCCCCGAGCGCCGTGGCGGCCGAGTCGAGCTCGGTGGTCGCGACGCCGCCGTGCCGGCGGGCCATCCGGCCGGCGTGCTCGACGCTGCCGACCGACAGCTCCGCGGTCGACTGCGCCGTGACCCGGTCGGCCAGCTCGTGCGCCTCGTCGACCACGAGCACCTGGTGCTCGGGCAGCACGTGCGGCGAGCCGGACGCGGCGACGCCGAGCATCGCGTGGTTCGTCACGACCACGTCCGCCGTCCGGGCCGCCGCGCGGGCGCGCTCGGGGAAGCACTCCTCCAGCAGCGGGCAGCGCTGCCCGAGGCACTCCAGCGACGTGACGGACACCTGACGCCACGCCCGGTCGGTCACGCCGGGCACGAGGTCGTCGCGGTCGCCGGTCTCGGTCGCCTCGGCCCACTCCCGCAGCCGGACCACCTGCGCGCCGAGCGACTCCTTGCCCGCGTCCTCGCCGTCGGCGGGGTCGGGCGTCGACGGGTGCTCTGCCGCGCCGCGGTCCCCGAGGTCGAACAGCATGCCCTGGTCGTCGGGCGGGTACCCACCCGACGTCTTGTGCACGCAGACGTAGTTGTGCCAGCCCTTGAGCAGCGCGATCCGGGGCTTGCGCGGCAGCTCGGGGGCCAGGGCGTCGGCGACCAGCGGCAGGTCGCGGGTCATCACCTGGCGCTGGAGCGCGAGGGTCGCGGTCGACACGACCACGCGCTCGTCGGCGAGCACGGCGTGCCGCACGGAGGGCACGAGGTAGCCCAGCGACTTCCCGGTGCCGGTGCCGGCCTGGACGAGCAGGTGGTCGCCCTTCTCGACGGCGTCCGCCACCTCGCGGGCCATCCGGCGCTGCCCCTCGCGGGGCGAGCCGCCGAGCGCCGCGACCGCCACGTCGAGCAGGTGGTCGACGTCTACGGGATCAGGCACCCGGACAGGGTAGTCGGGTGCGGGGACACCTCCGACAACCGGAGGTGCCCCGCACCCGGACGCGTCAGCCGCGCTCGACCGCCGCCGCGGCGAGCTCGGTCGCCAGCGCCTGGTCGACCCGGCCGCGGAGCGCGGTGCCCTGCGGCGTGTGCTCCTCGGCGTCGATCTCGCCGGTCTCGTGCACGCGGTGCACGAGGTCGCCCCGGTCGTACGGGATCACCAGGTCGACCGTCACGCCGGGCCGCGGCAGCTGGTCGGCGACGACCTCCTGCAGCGCGTCGATGCCCTCGCCGGTGTGGGCGGACACGACGACGGCGCCGTGCTCGCGCGACCGCAGCCGCGCCAGCGCCTCGGGCTCCGCCAGGTCGGCCTTGTTCAGCACGATGATCTCGGGGACGTCCATCGCGCCCGGGATGTCCGCGAACACGTGCCGCACCGCGGCGATCTGCCCCTCCGGGTCCGGGTGCGACGCGTCGACGACGTGCAGCACCAGGTCCGCGTCCGCGACCTCCTCCAGCGTCGACCGGAACGCCTCCACCAGCTGGTGCGGCAGGTTCCGCACGAAGCCCACGGTGTCGGCCAGCGTGTACACCCGGCCGTCCGCGGCCTGCGCGCGCCGGACCGTCGGGTCCAGCGTGGCGAACAGGGCGTTCTCCACCAGCACACCCGCGTCGGTGAGCCGGTTCAGCAGCGAGGACTTGCCCGCGTTGGTGTACCCGGCGATCGCGACCGACGGGATCGCGTTCTTCTTCCGGGACGCGCGCTTGGTCTGCCGGGCCGGCTCCATCGCGGCGATCTCGCGGCGCAGCTTGGCCATCCGGTTGCGGATGCGCCGGCGGTCCAGCTCGATCTTGGTCTCACCGGGCCCGCGGGAGCCCATGCCCGCGCCGGCGCCGCCGACCTGGCCGCCGGCCTGCCGGGACATCGACTCGCCCCAGCCGCGCAGGCGCGGGAGCAGGTACTCGAGCTGCGCGAGCTCGACCTGCGCCTTGCCCTCACGGGACTTCGCGTGCTGGGCGAAGATGTCGAGGATCAGGGCCGTCCGGTCGACGACCTTGACCTTCACCACGTCCTCCAGCGCGCGGCGCTGGGACGGGGCGAGCTCGCCGTCCACGACCACCGTGTCAGCGCCCGCCGCCAGCACGACGCCCGCGAGCTCCGCGGCCTTGCCGGAGCCGAGGTAGGTGCCCGGGTCCGGGTTCTGCCGGCGCTGCAGCAGCCCGTCCAGCACCGTGGAGCCCGCGGTCTCGGCCAGCGCGGCGAGCTCGCGCAGCGAGATCTCGGCCTGCTCCTGGGTGGTGCCCGCGGCGCCCCAGATGCCGACCAGCACGACGCGCTCGAGGCGCAGCTGCCGGTACTCGACCTCGGTGACGTCCTGGAGCTCGGTGGACAGCCCGGCGACCCGGCGCAGCGACGTGCGCTCCTCCAGGTCCAGCTGCTCGCCGTCGTGCGTGGTGTGGACGGTCGCGCCGTCGTGGACCGCCGTGCCCGCCCGCGCGAGCACGCGTGCCACGACGTCGTCGGCGACCCGCTGGGCGTCGCGCGCGGCCTGCTGCGCGTCGACCCCGGTCTCCGGGACGTCCTGCTCGCGAGTCGTGGGGTTCTGGGGGTCGTTCACGCGGTTCCTTCGCTGTCGGCGGCGGGCGGCCGTCGTCGGCGGCCCGGGTACCAGTGTCGCGCGCCGCGACGGCGGGCGCGAGGCTATTCGCCACCGGCGGACGGGCGCCCCGGCCGGGCGGGGCGGGCCACGGCACGACCGGTAGGGTCGCGGCGTGACCGGCACCGAGTACTACTTCACCGCCGAGCCCGCCTCCCCCGACGAGCGCCGGGCCCGCACCGTGCACCTCGCCGGCCGGGACGTCGAGGTCGAGACCGCCGGCGGCGTGTTCTCCCCCGACCACCTGGACGGCGGGACCGAGGTGCTGCTGCAGCATGTGCCCGACCCGCCCCGCGACGGCGACCTGCTCGACCTCGGCTGCGGCTGGGGACCGGTCGCGCTGAGCCTCGGGCTGCTGGCCCCGCACGCGCGGGTGTGGGCGGTCGACGTGAACGAGCGGGCGCTCGACCTGACGCGGCGGAACGCGTCGCGGCTGGGGATCGAGGGGCTGCGGGCCGCGCGGCCCGAGGACGTGCCGGACGACGTGCGGTTCGCGGCGATCTGGTCGAACCCGCCGATCCGGGTCGGCAAGGAGACGCTGCACGCGATGCTGCGGCAGTGGCTGCGCCGGCTGGTGCCGGGCGGCGAGGCGTACCTCGTGGTGGCCAAGAACCTCGGGTCGGACTCGCTGCTGCGCTGGCTGGCGACGGAGCTCGACGGGGTCGCCGCCGTGGACCGGGTGGCGACGACGCGGGGGTTCCGGGTGCTGCGCGTGGTCGCGGCCGGCTGAGCGCGACGCACGGGCCGCTCCCAGGGGGCCGCCGCCTCGGCGTCGTCCGGTCAGGCCTCGGCGCGATCAGCCCTCGGCGCGGACGGCCGACACGGCGGCGCGCGCCCGCGCGAGCGACGGCACTCCCGTGACCCGCAGCGCGGGGACGCCGGCGGCGTCGAGCACCACCACGGTCGGTGTCTCGGTGACGGCGAACCGCTCGGCCAGGTCGGCCCGGTGCGCCACGTCGACCTCGACGTGGGCGACGCCGTCCTGGGTCGCGACGACCCGCTCGAGCACCCTGCGGGTGGCCCGGCACGGCGCGCAGAAGCCCGAGGACAGCTGGAGGAACGTCGCGTCCCGGCCCAGCGGGCGGCGCAGGTCCTCCGCCGTCAGGGCGGGCGCAGCGGTCGGGTCGGTCACGCCGTGTGCAACGCCCGCCCGGGGCGCGGTGTTCCGCGGGGCGCCCGCGATGCCCGCCCGCGGGGTCAGCGGCGCAGGGCGTCCGGGTCGACGTCGAGGTCCGCGACCAGCACGGCCGGCCCGGCGAGCTCGACGTGCCCGTCCGGCAGCGTCGCGACGCGCACGGTGCCCCCGGGGACGTCCACCAGCCACACGTCGGGAGCCTGCGGGCCCGCCCACGCCCGGACCGCGAGCGCCGCGGCGCACGCGCCCGTGCCGCAGGACCGCGTCTCCCCGACGCCCCGCTCGTGCACCCGCATGCGCACGCGGCCGACGACGGTGCCGTCGTCGAGCCGCTGCTCGCCGAGCGGGACGACGAGCTCGACGTTGGTGCCGTGCGGCGGGACCGGGTCGACGGCCGGGGCGCGGGTCAGGTCGGCGGCGGCCAGCTCGGCGTCGTCGGCGAGCGCCAGGACCGTGTGCGGGTTCCCCAGGTCGACGCTCAGCGCCGGGCGCGGCACCGCGAGCCCGGCCACCTCGACCTGCGCGTCCGACCCGGCGGCCGCGGCCTCGGGCCCGCCGGGCAGGCGCCACTCCCCCATGTCCACGGCGTACCAGGTCTCACCCGCGGGGCCGGCGGCCTCGCGGACGCGGCGGACGCCGGCGCGGGTGCCGAGCACGAGCTCGCCCGCCGCGGGGTCCCAGAGGCCGAGGGCGCGGGCGTACTCGGCCACGACGCGCACGCCGTTGCCGCACATCTCCGCGATCGAGCCGTCCGCGTTGCGGTAGTCCATGAACCAGGTCGCGGCCGGGTCCTCCGCGAGCACCGCGCCGCCCTCGGGCAGCTCGGCGCTGGCGACCAGCCGGATCACGCCGTCCCCGCCGATGCCGGCGCGCCGGTCGGCGAGCGCCCGCACCAGGTCCGCGTCGAGCGCGACGCCGGTCCGGCCGTCGAGCAGCACGAAGTCGTTCTGGGTGCCGTGGCCCTTGGTCACGCGCAGCGCCGCGACGGAGCCGGGGAGGGCGCGGGCGGCCGGGGACGCGGCGGGAGCGGTCATGAGCCCAGACTACGGCGCGGGGCCGGGTCGTCCGTGGCGAGCCCGAGCTGCCCGGAGTCGGCCGCGGCCACGAGAGCGAGGGCCCGGTCGACCAGCTCCGGGTCGCGGGCGTCGAGCCAGTGCACGCGCGGGTCCCGGCCGAACCACCCCATCTGCTTGCGGGCGAGCCGGCGGGTGCCGGCGACCACCTGGGCGCGGGCCTCGTCCTCGGTGAGCTCGCCGCGCAGGGCGGCCAGCACCTCGGCGTAGCCGACGGCGCGGGAGGCCGTGCGGCCGATGCCCCGCTCGACCAGGCCACGCACCTCGTCGACCAGCCCGGCGGCCCACATCCGGTCGACCCGCGCCTGCACGCGCTCGTCCAGCACGGCACGGTCGCAGTCCAGGCCGATCTGGACGGCGGGGACCTCGTAGTCGTGCCCCGGCAGGTTGGCGGAGTACGGCTTCCCGGTGAGCGCGATGACCTCGAGCGCCCGCACGATCCGGCGGGCGTTGCGGGGGCCGATGTTCTCGGCGGCGACCGGGTCGGCCGCGGCGAGCTCCGCGTGCAGGGCACGGGCGCCCTCGGCCTCCGCGCGCGCCTCCAGGGCCGCCCGCACCTCGGGGTCGGTGCCGGGGAACTCCATCCGGTCCAGCAGCGACCGCACGTACAGCCCCGACCCCCCGACGACGACCGGGCGCCGGCCGCGCGCGGCGATGTCCGCCAGGGCCGCGCGCGCGTCGCGCTGGTAGGCGGCGACTGTGGCGTCCTCGTGCGGGTCGAGCACGTCCAGCAGGTGGTGCGGGACGCCGCGGCGCTCGGCGACGGTGAGCTTGGCGGTGCCGATGTCGAGGCCGCGGTAGAGCTGCAGGGCGTCGGCGTTGACCACCTCGCCGCCCAGGTGCTCCGCGAGGGCCACGCCCAGGTCGGACTTGCCGGTCGCGGTCGGGCCGACCACGGCGACGACGACGGTCAACGGGGCTCCTCGGGGTGGTGCGGGGCGGGGTGGCCGGGCGAGGCCGGGTCGGCGGGCCGCGCCGGGTCGGGCCGCCAGGCGGCGACGACGTGCTGGGCGCCCGCGACGACCTCCGCGTACGGGGTCGCGGACCCCGCGCGCGCGGGCTCCGGGCCGAGGTGGGCGGCCAGCAGCGCGAGCGCGGCCCGCCACGGCGCCCAGCCGGAGACGGCCAGGTCGCGTGCGCGGTCGGCGCCGAGGTCGTCCAGCGCCCGGGCCAGCGCGACCGGACCGCCGGCGAGCGCCGCGAGCAGGGCGTCGTCGGCCCCCGGGGCGCGCGGGTCGTCGGCGAGCGGGGCGTCGGGCCCGTGCCGGGCGCTCAGCGACCCGACGACCACCACGGCGCGCAGTGGACCCGGGGCGGCGACAGCGGCGGTGGCCGGGGCGTCGGCGGCGGCCCGGTCGATCTCGAGCACGTCGACCGGCGCGGACACCCCGGCGGCCCGGAGCAGCATGAGCGCGACCGAGGCGGGCGTGTCCGCGAGCACCGCCCCGTCCCCGGCGGGCGCCGCGCCCGGCAGGTCGAGACCGGCGGCGCCGAGACCCGGCGCGACGGGGTGCGGCAGGAACCGGTCCCGGCGGGCCGGGGCGACGACGAGCACCCGGCCGCCCGTCGCCTCCGGGTCGGCGAGGTCCGCGAGCGCCGCCGCCGCCGCGTCCCGCAGCCCGGAGGCCGGGTCGGCCCGCCCGGCGGCCCCGGGGACGAGCAGGGCGGTGTCGGGCAGGAACACCACGGCCAGGCTCACCCCCCGACCGTATCCCGCCCGGCACCCGCTCCCCGCCCCGGCGCCACCTCCGCCGACCCTGCACCCCCCGCGGGGTTCCACCCCCGCGAACCCACGTCGTCCGCGTTCTCGGCTGACCCGCTAGGGCGAGCCCGCGCGGGCGAGCCCGCGCGGGCGCGGCGCGTGGGGCGCGGCGGCCCCGCCCGCGGGCGGCGCCGCGCTAGGTCGTCAGGGTGCGGGCCAGGTCGTCGGCGCGGGCGTCCTGGCCGGAGCGCCGCAGGACGTCCACCAGCGCGTTCGCCACCTCGCCGTGCGGGGCGCGCTGCCGCGCGGCGGCGAAGCCCTCCATCGCGGACTCCAGGTGCCACACCGCGTCCTCGACGTGGCCGAGCCCGTCGTGCAGGCGGCCCGCGAGCCAGAACGCGTGCGCGGCGTCCGCGAGCGCCCCGAGCCCGGCGTACGCCTCGGCGGCCGCCTGCGCCCGACCGGCCGCGGCCGCGCTGCGCTCCGGGCCACCCAGGGTCGCCAGGAGGCGCGCGGCGGCGTCGTCCAGGTCCGCGGCGGCGCGGCGGTGCTCGGCCTGCTCGCGGGCCACGAGCTCCGGGGCGCGGTCGTCGTCGGCGGGCGCGTCGGCCCCCAGCCGGGTCAGCAGCCCGTCCACCTCGGCGAGCACGGCCTCGGCCTGGCCGGTCACCGCGGCGGCACCGGCCCACGCGACGACGACCGGCGTCACCACGGTCGGCGGGACGTCCGCGGCGCGCAGCCGGGCCACCGCCGCGGCGTACCCGGAGGCCGCGCCGTCGTCGTCGCCGAGCACCTGGGCGCAGTGGGCGGCCTCCGCGTAGCCGAAGCCGGACTCGGTCAGCAGCCCCGCGCTCTCGAACGCCACGGCCGCGTCGAGGTAGGCGCCCGCGGCGGGCTCCAGGTCGCCGGCCGCCGCGAGGCGCTCCGCCTCGGCGACGAGCTCCGCCGGGTCGGCCGGGGCCGCACGCCGGGCGTCGCCGGTCCCCGCGTCGCCGCCCGCACCCGCGTCGGCGGCGTCGCCGGGCACCCGCGCCGGGGGACCCGCCGGGCGGACGGACGCGCCGGTGCGCCCCGCGCCCGCCGCCAGCCCGCGCGGCAGCACGTCGAGGTCCAGCACGTCCGCCGCCGGCTCCGTCTCCCAGGCCCGCGCGACCGACTCGCTCTCCGCGGTCGTGCCGTTCCGCGCGTCGAACTGCGTCGCCAGCGCGGTCGCCTCGACCCGCAGCCAGTCGTCGAGCTCGGCCACCGTCGTCGCGGGCACGGCCGTCAGCCGGACCGGCAGGTCGCCCCGCCCGGCCCCGCGCAGCACGTGCGTGGCCGCGCCGACCAGCCGCGCGAACGCCAGCCGCGAGTACGGCGTGTCCCCGCCCGTGAGGTACTGCTGGTCCGCCTCGATGGCGCGCACGGCCCGCTCGGCCTGCCCGCCCCGCGCCAGCAGCCGCACCCGGCGGCCACGGGCGCCGACCATGTCGGACTCGGCCTCGGCCAGCGCGGCGACGGCGCGCCGGTGGGTGCGGGCGGCGTCGCGGGGCCGGCCCTGGTCCAGGTAGGCCTCCGCGAGGTACGACAGCATGTCGGCGGGCTCGGACGCGCAGGACGGGTCCTCGGCGAGCGTCTGCTCGATGAGCCGGATGCCCTCCTCCGGGCGGTCGGTGGCGAGCAGCCACGCGGCGCGGTCGCCCGGGTCGCACGCCTCGCACTGGGAGAAGTCGTCCCGCGGGGTGGCGACCCACGCCTGGTACGCCGCCTCGACGTCGGCGGCGCCCCGCTGGCGCGCCCACGCGAACCGCTCGTAGGCGACGGCGTCCATGCCGTTCCCGGCCAGCGCGTACCGGCGCTCCATGTCGGCGAGCGTGCGGTCGATCTGCTCGGCGGGCACGGTCGGGAAGTCGGCGAGCCCGGAGATCATCCACTTGAAGGACCAGAACAGCCCGTGCCGGTCCTGGGCGTCGAAGTGCTCGGGGTGCTCGTCCCACCAGCGCAGCAGCCGCGCGAACGCGACGAAGGAGCGGTCGACCTCCCCGCCCCACTGGTACGCCTCGACCAGCGTGCTCAGCGCGTAGGCGCGCGCGGCGTCGGGCCCCTCGGCGTCGACCAGCCGCACCTGGCGCTCCGCCGCCTGGGTGCGCGCGAGCCCGTACGGCATCTGCCGCACCCGGGTGATCTCGCGGTTGGCGTCGTCCAGCGTGCGCGTCACGCGCGCTCCTCCCCGGCCGGTCCCCCGGCCGCCTCGTCGTCGGCGCCGGGCAGCGCGCCCGGCACCCCCTCGTCGTGCCCGGCGCCGGTCCCGCGCAGGCCCGCGCGCAGCAGCACCGACATCGACCCGGTCATCAGCTCCGACTCCCGCGCGCGCAGCGGCTCGCCGGACAGCAGCAGCGCCGACACGTACAGCGACCGCAGGCCCGCGGCGAACACCTCCCCGGGCGGGGCGTCGAGCAGGTCCCGCACCAGCGGGCTGGCGTCGTTGAGCACCAGCCGCCGCGCGGCGGCGGGCGCGGCGAACCCGGCCAGCACGTCGCTCCACACGTCGTCGGCCTCGGCCATCGCCGCCTGCAGGTCGCGCTGGTGGTCGCCGTCCCGGTCGTGCAGCAGGACGGCGGGCAGCTCCGCGGGCTCGAAGGCCCGCAGCACCAGCTCGGTGTCGAGCGGACGCAGCACGTCGCCGCCCGCCCGCACCGCGTCCAGGGTGGCGAGCTCGCGCTCGGGGGCCACGGGGGCCAGCACCTGCGCGATGTCACCGGCGCCGAGCGGCCGCACCTCGCCGAGACCGCGCCCGGGGCCCCGGGCGGCGAGCCGCGCCAGCAGGTCGGCGTCGTACACGTAACCCGCGTTCACCACGGCGAGCCCCTGCGCCCGGGCGACCGGCGCGATCCGCTTGTACTCCTCGAGCGTGGGCGCAAACACCACCTGCCCGTGCTCCGCCGCGACCTCGGCGAGCGTCAGCGTCCCGTCGGTCGTCTCGTACGGCAGGATCCGCGCCGCGAGGTCGAGCATCGTGTCGTCGGTCAGCGCGAGCGAGCGCACCGCGAGGTGGTGCGTGCTCACGAACTCCCGCGCGAGGGCCGTCGACGACTCGAGGGTGCGCAGCGTCCAGGACCGGACGGCGTCCGCGAGCGCCTCCTGCGTCGCGAGCAGCACCTCGTCCGTGTACAGCGCCTCGCGCGACGCGGTCGGGCGCAGGCCCGAGGCGTCGATGACGCAGCGGACGAAGAACGCCCACTCGGGCAGCAGCCCGTCGACGCGTGCGCCGAGGAGCATCCGCTTGAGGTAGACCCGGTGCGACCCGCCACCGCCCGGGGGCACCGCGGCGGGCAGCACGAACGCGACCCCCTGCACGCCGGCCAGCGGCACGGACAGGTCGATGTGCGCCAGCGGCGTGAAGCCGAGGGTCTGCTCGCAGTACCGGGCCAGCGCCTGCGCGCGGGCGGCCTCGTCGGGGTACGTGCGGGCCCAGGGCGCCTCGGGTGCCGAGACCCGCCGCCAGGAGTGGCCGGGGCGAGCGGCGCCGTCGGCGGGCAGGTCGAGGACCGGGTCCCGGGCACCGGGTGCGGGGGCCGGGTCCGCCGTCGGGGCGGTGCCCAGCGGTACCTCCACCGCCACGTCGACCGGCAGCAGCGAGCCGAACTCGGCCGCGAGCGCCGCGACCGTCTCGCCGGCCAGCCAGTGCTCCAGGTCCCGCCGCGGCCGCAGCCGCACGGTGCTGCCGGGCGGCAGCCCGGCGTCCGGCAGCTCCACCAGGTCGTACGAGCCGTCGGCGTGCCCGCGCCAGCGCACGGCCGGCGCCTGCGGGTCGCGCGCGGACCGGGAGACCAGCTCGATGGAGTCGGCCACCATGAACCCCGACAGCAGGCCGATGCCGAACTGCCCGAGGAACTCCTCGCGCCCGACCCCGAGGTCGAGGTCGCGCTTGGACGACCGTCCGACGGTCGCCAGCAGCTCCTCCGCCTCGGCGCGGGTCAGGCCGACCCCGGAGTCGGTGACGAGCAGCGACCCGTCCGGCTGCGGCCGCAGCCGGACGGTGGCCGGGCAGCCCGGGTCCTCGGCGCGGCGCGCGGTGATCGCGTCGACGCCGTTCTGCAGCAGCTCGCGCAGGTAGACCCGGGGGCCGGAGTACAGGTGCCGGGCGAGCAGGTCGACCACGCCGTGCAGGTCGACCTGGAACGCCCGCGCCGCGGGGTCCGTCATCGGCGGTGCGTCACTCCCCCTGCGCGGCGGCCTCGGCGGCCTTCGCCGCGGCGGCCTCGGCCGGGAACTGCTCGTCCAGGTGCTCGAACAGGCTGAGCGCGGTGGTGATGCCGCAGGCGAGGTGCAGGTCGATCTGCTCGTCGGTCGCGCCGTGCTCGTAGTCGACCGTGTGCTCGGCGTACACGCCGACGACGTCGTCCTCGGCCCGCACGTAGCCCTTCGGCCACAGCTTCTCCGAGTTCCAGGTGTTCACCAGGTCCACGACGCGCGCGTACTGGTCGATGCCGACCCGGCGGTTCCACCGGCCGCGGGTCTGCAGGTACTCCTGCTGACCACCGAGGCGGAAGAAGTAGAACAGGTGGCCGTCCCAGTAGCCGCCGATGTCGCCGTCGTCGTCGACGCCGTAGTTCATCTCGCGCGCGTCGAGCACGTCGATGACGCGCTGGTGCGACAGGGGCTGCGGTCCGGGGACGGACGCCGCGGCGTCCGGCTTGGTGAAGAAACCCATGGCGTCCTCGTGGGTGTCGTGCGGGGCCGTGTCGACCCCGCGGGCTGCGTCGGTGCTGGTGGCGGGCACGCGACGGCCCGTCCCGCACGAGCCTAACCCGATCGCGCGGACGCACTGCCGCCCGAGATGTCCGATCCGGTGAACGGGGGGTGACCACGCTGGCGGCGTCGGCGCCCGCGCGTATGGTGTGCGCATGGGTCTGTTCGGGAACCGCCGCCCCCGCCGCGGACCGGGCCGCCCGGCGAGCGGCCGCGAGGCCGCGCCGGTCCCCGCCAACCCGGGTCGGGGTGGCGCGCGCGGGTCGGAACCCGGCGGCGTGGCCGTGGACGACGGCCGCCCCACCCCGCTGAGCACCGAGCGGATCGTGCGGTGGTTCGAGCGCAACGACTTCCACTACTTCACCGACGACGACGGCGACCTCGGCGGGCTGTGGCGCGGCCGGCTGTTCTACTTCTTCCTGTTCGGCGAGCACCAGGAGATCGTGCAGGTGCGCGGGCAGTGGAACCGCGAGATCGCGATCGAGCGGCTCGAGGAGGTGCTCGACGCCTGCACCGAGTGGAACGCCGAGCGCATCTGGCCCAAGGCGTACGTCCGGGTGCGGGACAACGGCATGGTGCACGTCGTCGCCGAGGTCTCCACCGACCTGGAGCACGGCGCGACCGACGAGCAGCTCAGCCAGATCCTGTTCTGCGGCCTGTCCACGTCGAGCACGTTCTTCGACGCCATCGACGAGCTCTACCCCGACCCCGCGGCGGTGGCCCCGTGACCGCGCCCCGCACGCCGGGCTGGCTGTCCCGGGTGCTCGGCGAGCGCGGCGCCGCCCCCGCCCCGCAGCGCCGGGTGCCGCTGCAGGCCCGGCCGACGCCGCTGACCCGCGACCGGGTCGCGGCGACGCTGGCCGCGCGCGGCTACCACTACCGGGTGGACGAGGACGGCGACCTCACGGGCGTGTGGAACGACTCCCGGTTCTGGTTCCTGCTGCTCGGCGAGCAGCGGGAGATCCTGCAGGTGCGCGGCCGGTGGCACCGGCAGCTCCCCGTCGACAGCCGCCGCGCGGTGACGCTGGCGCTCAACGACTGGAACCGCGAGCGCATCTGGCCGAAGCTCTACCTCCGCGAGGAGGAGGGCCAGCTCGCCGTGTACAGCGAGGTGTCGACCGACCTGGAGCACGGCGTGACCGCCGAGCAGCTGGACCAGCTCGTGTCCTGCGGGCTGGGCACCGGCGTGCAGAGCTTCGCGTCGTTCGACCAGCTGCTGCCGCCGCAGGTCTGAGCGGCGCCGCCGCGCCGGGGCCCGCTCCCCGTCGGGCTCAGCGCCGCCCGAGCGTCGGCAGCCCCAGCAGGACCGGCGCGGCCGGACCCGCGCCGCCCGTCCCGCACGCGTCGCCCGCGCCGCCGTGCGCGTGGTCGTCCTCGCCCGCCTGGCGCCGCTCCCAGGCGTCGCCCGCCCGGGTCCGGCGCACGGCGAACGTGCCGCCGTGGACCGCGGAGTCCGCGACCAGGTGGTGCGGCGCGGCGTGCGTGACGTCGACCGTGACGAGGTCCCCGGGGCGGGGCGCGTCGGCCGCTGCGAGCCCGGCGGGCAGCGCGAGGTGCACCAGCCGGTTGTCCGCGGCGCGGCCCGACAGCCGGCGGGTCTCGCCGTCCTTGCGGCCCTCGCCCTCGGCGAGCAGCACCTCGACGGTGCGGCCGACCTGCCGCTGCGCCTCCTCCAGGCCGATCCGGTCCTGCAGCGCGATCAGCCGCTCGTACCGCTCCTGCACGACCGCCTTGGGCAGCTGGTCGGGCAGGTCGGCGGCCGGCGTGCCGGGGCGCGGCGAGTACTGGAAGGTGAACGCCGAGGAGAACCGCGAGGCCTCGACCACGCGCAGCGTCTCGACGAAGTCCTCCTCGGTCTCCCCCGGGAAGCCCACGATGATGTCCGTGGTGATCGCGGCGTCCGGCAGCTGCGCCCGGACCCGGTCGAGGATGCCGAGAAACTTCTCCGACCGGTAGGACCGGCGCATCGCGCGCAGGACCCGGTCCGAGCCGGACTGCAGCGGCATGTGCAGGCTGGGCATCACGGCGGGCGTCTCGGCCATCGCGGCGATGACGTCGTCCGTGAACGCGGCCGGGTGCGGGGAGGTGAACCGCAGCCGCTCCAGGCCGTCGATCGCGCCCGCGGCGCGCAGCAGCTTGGCGAACGCGCCCCGGTCGCCGAACTCGACGCCGTAGGAGTTCACGTTCTGGCCGAGCAGGGTGACCTCGATCGCGCCCTGGTCCACCAGCGCGGCCACCTCGGCGAGCACGTCGCCCGGCCGGCGGTCGCGCTCCTTGCCGCGCAGGTGCGGCACGATGCAGAACGTGCAGGTGTTGTTGCACCCGACGCTGATGGACACCCAGCCGGCGTAGGCGGACTCGCGGCGGGTCGGCAGCGTCGACGGGAAGACCTTGAGGGACTCCTCGATCTCGACCTGCGCCGCCTCGTTGTGCCGGGCGCGCTCCAGCAGCACCGGCAGCACGTCGAGGTTGTGCGTGCCGAACACGACGTCGACCCACGGCGCGCGCTCGACGATCCCGGTGCGGTCCTTCTGGGCGAGGCAGCCGCCGACGGCGATCTGCATGCCGGGGCGGGCGCGCTTGGCACCGGCGAGCCGGCCGAGGTTGCCGTACAGCTTGTCGGCCGCGTTCTCCCGCACCGCGCACGTGTTGATGACGATGACGTCGGCCTCCTCCGCCGCCGCGGCCTCGGGCGACGCGGCGACGTAGCCGGCCTGCTCGAGCATGCCGGCCATGTGCTCGGAGTCGTGCACGTTCATCTGGCAGCCGAGGGTCTTGACCAGGTACGTGCGCGCGGGCTCGCCGGCCGGCGACGTGGGGGCGTCGGGGGCCACGAGGACGGGGGGCGGGGTCGTCGTGCTCATCGCGGACCAGGGTACGTCCGCCGGTCTCCGCCCTCCGCAGCGATGACTTGCCTGAGGTGTCCACATGACCGGGCTGTTTCCGATCTGTGACCTCAAAAGGTGGCGCAGGTAACACGAGCCTCATAGGTTCCAGGGATGACACAGCCCCTGGTCGTCCTCGAGCACGTGGAGAAGCACTTCGGCGCGCTGCACGTGCTCCAGGACGTCAACCTCACCGTCCGGCGCGGCGAGGTCGTCGTCGTCATCGGCCCGTCCGGCAGCGGCAAGTCCACGCTGTGCCGGACGATCAACCGGCTCGAGACGATCGAGTCCGGCACGATCACGGTCGACGGCGAGCCGCTGCCCGCGGAGGGCCGTGCCCTCGCCCGGCTGCGCGCCGACGTCGGCATGGTGTTCCAGTCGTTCAACCTGTTCGCCCACCGCACCGTGCTGCAGAACGTCACCCTCGGGCTGCGCAAGGTCCGCCGCCTCGGCAGCCGCGAGGCCAAGGAGCGGGCGATGACCCTGCTCGAGCGCGTCGGCGTGGCGAGCCAGGCGGACAAGCTGCCCGCCCAGCTGTCCGGCGGACAGCAGCAGCGCGTCGCGATCGCCCGCGCGCTCGCGATGGAGCCCAAGGTCATGCTGTTCGACGAGCCGACCTCCGCGCTCGACCCCGAGATGATCAACGAGGTCCTCGACGTCATGACGTCCCTCGCGGCGGAGGGCATGACGATGGTCGTCGTCACGCACGAGATGGGCTTCGCCCGCCGTGCCGCCGACCGCGTCGTGTTCATGGACGGCGGGGCGATCGTCGAGGAGGCCGACCCCGAGACGTTCTTCACCGCCCCCCGCAGCGAGCGGGCGCGCGACTTCCTGTCGAAGATCCTCACCCACTGAGCCCGGGCGCCCCCGCGCCCGCAGCACCACCCGCACGAACCCCGACCGGCACCGACCGAGACGCACGCACCCCGACGCGACCCCAGGAGCCCGACATGAGAACCCGTACCGCTGGCCCGATCGCCCTCGCCGCCGCCGCCGTCCTGACGCTGGCCGCCTGCGGCGGATCCGACGACACCGACGGGGGCTCGACCCCCGAGGTGTCGGACGTCGAGGCCGCCGACTTCCCCGAGGGCTCGACGATGGCCGAGCTCGCCGAGGCGGGCTCGATCACCATCGGCACCAAGTTCGACCAGCCGCTGTTCGGCCTCGTCGGCCCCGACGGCACGCCCGAGGGCTTCGACGTCGAGATCGGCAAGATCATCGCCGGGGCGCTCGGGATCCCCGAGGACGGCATCGAGTGGAAGGAGACGGTGTCCGCCAACCGCGAGTCGTTCATCGAGTCCGGCCAGGTCGACATCGTCGTCGCGACGTACACCATCAACGACGAGCGCAAGCAGAAGGTGTCGTTCGCCGGTCCGTACTACCAGGCCGGGCAGTCGATCCTCACGCTCGCCGACAACGAGGACATCCAGGGCCCCGACGACCTCGCGGGCAAGAAGGTCTGCACCGTCGCCGGGTCGACGCCGGAGGCGAACCTGCTGGAGAACTTCCCCGACACGGAGGTCGTGCCGTTCGGCGCCTACTCCGACTGCCTCGAGCCGCTGCGCAACGGCCAGGTCGACGCGATGAGCACCGACAACGTCATCCTCGCCGGCTTCGCGGCCGACGACCCGGCGTTCGAGGTCCGCGGCGACCCGTTCACCGAGGAGCCGTACGGCATCGGCCTCGCGCTCGACGACACCGACTTCCGGATGTGGATCAACGACGTCCTCGAGCAGTCGTTCGAGGACGGCACCTGGACCGAGGCGTGGGAGGCGACGGCCGGCAGCGTGCTGCCGACGCCCGAGCCGCCCGCCGTCGACCGGTACTGACGCGTCGCGGCGCCCGGGGTCCCGGGCGCCGCGACCGCTCGACCCGTCGACCTCCCTCGTCCCCCGAAGGCAAGGACCCCCGCGTGGACCTGATCGCCGACAACCTGCCGGCCTACCTGAGCGGCTTCCGCGTCACGCTGCAGCTCACCGTCCTGTCCGGGGCTGTCGCCCTGGTCTGGGGCACCGTGCTCGCCGCCATGCGCGTCTCCCCCGTGGCGACGCTCCGCGGCCTGGCGGTGACCTACGTCGAGCTGCTGCGCAACACCCCGCTCACCCTGGTGTTCTTCTTCCTGGTCTTCGTGGCGCCGCAGTTCGGCGTCCTGCCGCCGCTCGGCTTCTGGACCGCGGTGATCGCGCTGTCCGCGTACACGTCGGCGTTCGTGTGCGAGGCGGTCCGGTCCGGCATCAACGGCGTGCCCGTCGGGCAGGCGGAGGCGGCGCGCGCGATCGGGCTGACCTTCGGGCAGACGCTCAACCTGGTGGTGCTGCCGCAGGCGGTGCGCTCCGTGATCCCGCCGCTGATCAACGTCCTGATCGCCCTGACCAAGAACACCTCGGTGGCCGCCGGGTTCGCGGTGGTCGAGCTGCTCGCCTCCGGCCGGCGGATCGCGCTGGCGAACCCGTCCGAGGCGGTGCTCGCGCTGGCCGGCGTGGGCCTGTTCTACCTGGTCATCACGATCCCCGCCGGCTACCTGGCCGGGGTCCTCGAGCGGAAGGTGGCGTTCGCGCGATGAGCTCCGTCCTGTACGACGAGCCCGGTCCCGTCGCCCGCCGGCGGGAGCGGATCGGCTCCGTCATCGGCGGCCTGCTGGTCGTCGCCCTGCTCGTGCTGGCGTTCCGGTACGCCGACGACCGCGGCCTGTTCGGCGCCGACCGGTGGGACGTGCTGTACGACCCGCCCAAGAACCAGTCCGCCGAGGCGGTCTGGACGTCGATGGTGGTCCGCGGCCTCGGCGCCACCCTGCGCGCCGCCGTGGTCGCCGCGCCGCTCGCGCTCGTGCTCGGGCTGCTGCTGGCGATGTGGCGCACCGCCCGGGTCGCCTGGCTCCGCGCGCCCGCCACCGTCGTGATCGAGCTGTTCCGGGGCCTGCCGGTGCTGCTCATGATGCTGTTCGGGCTGCTCGGGTTCGGCTGGGACGCCTTCGCCGCGGTGGTGTTCGGGCTCACGGTCTACAACATGGCGATCATCGCGGAGATCCTGCGCGCCGGGCTCGCGTCGCTGCCGAAGGGGCAGACGGAGGCCGCGTACGCGATCGGGCTGTCCCGGTGGCAGACGCTGCTCCTCGTGCAGCTGCCGCAGGCGGTGCGGACGATGCTGCCGAGCCTGATCGCGCAGCTCGTGGTGCTGCTCAAGGACTCCTCGCTCGGGTTCATCGTCGGGTACCCGGAGCTGCTCAAGGCGATGCAGAACAACGCGCAGTACTTCGGGCAGAAGTACTACGTGGCGCTGTTCGTCGTGGGGGCCGGGATCTACCTGGTCGTGAACATCACGCTGACCCGGCTGGCGGTGTGGCTGCAGCGCCGGGGCGGCGCGAAGACGTCCGGCAAGGTCGCCCGGGACGTGACGATCGCGCCCGCCGGCGTCGGCGGCCCGGGCGGCCCGGGCGGGTTCGCCTCCGGAGCGGGCGGCACGGTCTGACCGCGTGGTCCCGCCGAGATAGGACCGTTCCGCCGAGGTAGGGCCGTCCTGGGTCCTATCTCGGCTCGGGTGTCCTATCTCGGCGCGGGGGTTGTCGCTCGGCGGGATGCGCGGGCCGTCAGCCCGCCGTGGCGCTGGCGCGGACCTCGCGGACGACCGTCACCTTGATCTCGCCCGGGTAGGACAGGTCCTGCTCGATGTGCCGGGCGATCTCCACCGCGAGCCGGCCGATCTCCGTGTCCGGCACCTCGCTCGGCTCGACGACCACCCGCATCTCGCGACCCGCCGCCATGGCGAGCGCCCGGCGGACGCCGGCGTGGCTCGCGACGAGCTCCTCCAGCTGCTCCAGCCGCTCCACGTGCTGGTCGGTGTCCTCGCGGCGCGCGCCGGGGCGGGCCGCGGACATCGCGTCCGCCACCTGCACGAGCACCGCCTCCACGGTCTCCGCCGGGACCTCGTCGTGGTGCGCGGCGATGCCGTTCACGACCGCCTCGGACTCCCCGTGCCGGGCGGCCAGCGCCGCCCCGACCTGCGCGTGCGTGCCCGGTACCTCGCCGGTCATCGCCTTGCCGAGGTCGTGCAGCAGCGCGGAGCGGCGGGCGACGTCGACGTCCGCGCCGATCTCCCCCGCGACCTGCGCCGCGATCAGCGCCGACTCCACCAGGTGCTCCAGCACGTTCTGGCCGAACGACGTCCGCAGCCGCAGCCGGCCGAGGACCCGCACGAGCTCCTGGTCCAGCCCGCGCACGCCGGCGCGCTCGGCGGCCGCGTGCCCGGCCTCGTCGGCGCGGTCGTCCGCACCGGCGAGTGCCTCGGCGTAGGCCGTCTCGATCCGCTGCGGGTTGATCCGGCCGTCCGCCATCAGCGCCTCGAGCGCGACCTGCGCGACCTCGCGCCGGTCGGCGTCGAAGCACGACAGCACCACCGTGCCCGGGGTCTCGTCGACGAGGACGTTCACGCCGGTCAGCGCCTCGAACAGCCGGATGTTCCGGCCCTCCTTGCCGATGATCCGGCCCTTCATCTCGTCCGACGGCAGGGGCAGCAGCGTGACGGCCGCCTGGCTGCTCGTCGGGACCGCCGCGCGCTGGGCGGCGGTCGCGAGGACCCGGCGGACCCGTGCGTCGGCGGTGCGGCGCGCCTGCGCCTCCACCCGACGGACCGTCGCCGCCGCGGCGGTCTGCGCCTCGGCGGTCAGCTGCCGCAGCAGCTCGGCGCGCGCCTCCGCCGCGGTCAGCCCGGACGTCGCCTCGAGCCGCTCGGTGGCCTCCTGGCCGGCGGCGGCGAGCCGGTCGGCTGCCTCGCGCTCGGCAGCGGCGAGCCGCTCGGCGGCGGCGCGCTCTGCCTCGTCGACGACCCGGGCGGCGTCCCGCTCGGCAGCGGCGCGCTGCTCGCCGGCGGTCACGGCGGCGGTCGCGGCCTGCTCGGCGGCCTCCCGGCGCAGGTCGGCGGCGGCGTCGTTCGCGGCCCGGGCGGCGCGCTCCTGCTCGGTCGCCGAGCGCTCGGCGGCCGCGGCGCTCTCCTCCCGCTCAGCGGCGCGGGCCTCGCGCCGCTGTGCGTCAGCGAGGGCGGACCGGGCCTCGTCCCGGATCGACTGCACGTCCTCCTGCGCCTGCCGGCGCACGGCGGCGGCCTCCCGGCGGGCGAGCAGCACGAGGACGAGCGCGACCAGGCAGGCGGCGAGCAGTCCCACGATGATCGCCACGTCCTGCATGCGTCCACGCTCCCGGGGTGCTCGGCTGGGTCGGGGCGCGCGGCGGATCCGTGCCCCCCGGGGGGACCCGCGCCTGCCGCGACCGGTGCTGCCGCCGCCGGCCCGCTGGGGTGCGGGTCGCGCGGGCGGCGCGGCGGTGAGGCGGCGGCGCGAGGTGGGGCCATTGTTCCCCATCCGGGCGGTCCGGCCGCCGACCTGGCGCGAGTGGCGCGGCGACCCGGGCGGTCGCCCGGGTGCGGAGCGGCGTCGAGCGGATCCGCCTCCCCCCGGGCACCGATGCGTACCGGGCGGCACGCTCCGCCCGGGCGTGCGCGGACGAGCGGCAGGACGAGACCCGGCGCCGGTGCGGTCAGTCGTCCCCGGCGTCCGCGCCCTCGGCCGCCAGCTCCTCCCGGACGACCCGGGACACCAGGGAGCCGCCGTACCCGCGTCGGCCGAGCGCGCCGTACGCGCGCCGCAGCCGGACCTCGCGGTCGAGGCCCCGGGTGGCCCGGAGCTTCTTGCGGGCGAGCGCGCGGGCCGCCTGCTCCTCGTCGGCGTCGTCCACCTGCTCCAGGGCCTCGCGCGCCACCTCGTCGTCGACGCCCTTGCGGCGCAGCTCCATCGCGAGCGCGCGCCGGGACATGCCGCGCTCGGCGTGCCGGCTGCGGACCAGGATCTCGGCGTACGCGGCGTCGTCCACCAGGCCGACCTCGGTGAACCGGTCGAGCACGCGGTCCGCGACGACCTCCGGCACGTCGCGCCGGGCCATCGCCTCCGCGAGCTGGGCCCGGCTGCGGGGGGCGGCGGTGAGCTGGCGCAGGGCGATCGCCCGGGCGACCGACTCGGGGTCGGGCTCCGCGTCGGTCGCGGCGGTGCCGGTCTCCGGCGGCTCGGTCGCGGGCGCGCGGCGCCGGCCGGACGTCCTTCGACGCCCCGCGTCCCGGGGACCACCGCCGGCCACGCCGCGGCGGACGACGGGCGGGCCGTCGGGGTCCGCGACGTCCACCGTGTCCGTGGCACCCGGGGCGGCGGCCGTCGTGCGGGCGGCGGCGGTGGCTGGGGTCGTGCGGGTGGTGGCGGTCGTCGCGGTGGTGGTGCTGTCGGCGGTGGCGGCGATCCGACCGCCGCCCGAGCGCGCCACGATCTCCGCCAGCCTCGCCGCGACGGCCGCGACCTCGGGCGAGGGCTCGGCGGAACCGGCTCCGTCGACGCCCGCCCGGGCGCGCCGCCCCGTGGCGGTGCGGCCCGTCCGATCGGGTGCGGTCCCGCGAGCACGGCCGCCCCGCGCCGGTGACGGCGCGTCGGTTCCGTCCTGCTGCGCGGGGCCGTCCGGCACCGACGCGGGCGAGGGCGAGTCGTCGTCCCACGCCGACGCGGGCGGGTGCGGGTCGTCGTCCCACACCGACGCGGGCGCTGGTGCGTCGTCGTCCCACACCGACGCGGGCTCAGGCGCCTCGCCGTCCCACGCCGACGCAGACGCCGGCGCGTCCTCGTCCCAGACGGACCCCGCCGACTCCGCGGACCCCGCCCAGGCGGACGCGTCGCCGTCGGACCGGTCGTCCCACGCCGCGGCGCCCGCCGGGGCGACGTCGAGCCACGCCTCGCCGGCCGCCGCGGGATCGGTGCCGGCGGCGGCCGGGTCGTGCCGGGTCGACATCAGAAGTCGACCTTCACCTCCGCGCCGGCGGGCGCGTCGACCTTGGCACCGATGCCGAGCTTCTCGAGGATCTTCTTCTCGATCTCCGCGGCGAGGTCCGGGTTGTCGCGCAGGAACCCGCGCGCGTTCTCCTTGCCCTGGCCGAGCTGGTCGCCCTCGTAGGTGAACCAGGAGCCGGACTTCCGGATGAACCCGTGCTCGACGCCCATGTCGATGAGGCCGCCCTCGCGGGAGATGCCGACGCCGTAGAGGATGTCGAACTCGGCCTGCTTGAACGGCGGGGCCATCTTGTTCTTCACGACCTTGACCCGGGTCCGGTTGCCGACGGCGTCCGTGCCCTCCTTGAGGGTCTCGATGCGGCGGATGTCCATGCGCACCGACGCGTAGAACTTGAGCGCCTTGCCACCGGTCGTGGTCTCGGGCGAGCCGAAGAACACGCCGATCTTCTCGCGCAGCTGGTTGATGAAGATCGCCGTGGTGCCGGACGCGTTGAGGGCACCGGTGATCTTGCGGAGCGCCTGGGACATGAGGCGGGCCTGCAGACCGACGTGGCTGTCGCCCATCTCGCCCTCGATCTCGGCCTTCGGCACGAGCGCCGCGACGGAGTCGATGACGATGATGTCGATCGCGCCCGAGCGGATCAGCATGTCCATGATCTCGAGCGCCTGCTCGCCGGTGTCCGGCTGGGAGACGAGCAGCGCGTCGGTGTCGACGCCGAGCTTCTTGGCGTAGTCCGGGTCCAGCGCGTGCTCCGCGTCGATGAACGCGGCGATGCCGCCCTGGCGCTGGGCGTTGGCCACGGCGTGCAGCGCGACGGTGGTCTTTCCGGAGGACTCGGGGCCGTAGATCTCGACGATGCGGCCCTTGGGCAGACCGCCGATGCCGAGCGCGACGTCGAGCGCGACGGAGCCGGTCGGGATGACCTCGACCGGGGCGCGGCCGTCGTCGCCGAGACGCATGATCGAGCCCTTGCCGAACTGGCGGTCGATCTGGCTGAGGGCGGCCTCGAGAGCCTTCTCGCGGTCCTGGGGTGCGGGCATGGTGTTCCACCTCGTGCGTCTCGTGCAGCCTCGCGCTGCGCCGGCAGGGCTGGTCTTCTCGTGTCGTGCGCTGACGCTATGCCCGACCACCGACATGGATCCCGGTCCCGTCCACAGCCCGCGCGACCCGCCCCGCCTGGGGACGACCGCCGGACCGCCCGGACCCGGGGCGCGCCAACGCCGACCACTCTACCGAACACATGTTCGACCGGCACCGCACCGACACGCCCGGCGCGTCGCGTGCCGCGGGGCGCGCGCCGCGCGTCCCGGTCCCGCCCGGAGGGACGGCGCCCCGGCCCTACCGTGGCGTGGCGGGCACCGGGCCGGACGCGCCCGGCTCCCCGAGCCGCACCGCCTCCCCCGGCGCCAGCAGGACCGGCTCCACGCGCGCCCGTCGCGCCAGCGCCCGCGCGAACGCCGGCCCCGCCCGGTCCATCCACCCGGGCGGCAGCCGCCGGGACGCCGGCGCGTGCAGCGTCCCCCAGTGCACCGGGACGGCCCACCGCACGCCGACCGCCTCGCACACCTCCGCCGCCTGGTGCGGGTCCATGTGCCCGCCGGACAGCCGCGGCCCCCAGCCGCCGACCGGGACCAGGGCCAGGTCGATCGGCCCGCCGGCGAGGTCGGGCAGCCGGCGCATCTGGGGGTAGGGCGCGGTGTCGCCGGCGAACCACACCCGCAGGCCGGGCGCCACGACGAGGAAGCCGTGGGTGGCGTTCGGCCGGTGCGGCATCGGCCGGTGGCCGTGGTCGGCCGGCACCGGGCGGACCCGCACCGACGTCCCCGGCACCGTCCACCAGTCGTCCGCCCCGAGGCCGACCGCGCGCAGGCCCTGCCGGTCGAGCCAGTGGGCGTTCGCGCGCGCGGAGAGCACCGGCACGTCCCCGAGCAGGCGCAGCGAGCCGACCTCGGCGTGGTCGTGGTGCAGGTGCGAGACGAGGACAGCGCTGGTGCCCGCCCAGTCCTCGGGGTGCGGGACCGGGCCGCTGCGGCGGAGCAGGCCGGCGTGCGGACGCAGCAGCGGGTCGGTCACGAGCCGCGCGCCACCGACGTCGAGCACCACGGTGGCGTGCCCGAGCCAGCGCAGCACCGCACCCGCGCCGCTCGGGTCCCCCGCGGTCACCGCCGGGCCGCGCGACGGGGACCGACCACCAGCGCGCCGCCCGTCACGGCGCCGGCTCCCCCGCGACGTCCGCCGCCCGGTCCGCGGCCGTGCGCCGCAGCCCGAGCCGCGTCGCCCACCGCACCAGCTGCTCGTGCACCCGGTCCGCCCCGACGGGCATGCGCTCGGCGTCGACGTCGGCCAGCAGGTCGTCGTCGACCGCGAGGTCGGCGGGGTGCAGCAGCACGGCCCGATTCTGCGCACCTCCGAGCCCGCCGTGCGAGCCGACCTGCCCCTCGAACGCGTGCACCTGTCCGTCGGCGGTCACGTCGGAGAGCAGGACCAGGTCGCCGACGTGGCCGAGCCGGCCGAGCCGGCGCAGGTCGTCCGCCGCCCGGCCGCCGTACCGCGCGACCGGGTCGACGCCGTCCACCACCGGTCCGCCGTCGGCCGCCTCCAGCCAGGCGACGCCCCCCGGCCCCACCGCCACCAGGCCGCGCGCCGCGGTGTCGACCACGACGAGCCCCACGCCCGGCGTGCCCGCCAGGCCGCGGACGAGCCCCGGCCAGCGCTCCTCGACCTCCTCCAGCACGAGCCGGCGGCCCGCCCGCGGGAACCACACCATCCCGAGGTTGCCGGACCCGGTGACGGCCACGTCGGGCGCGGCGGCGCCGTCGGCCGCCGGCGACGGGGCGTCGGCGCGCCGCTCGCGACCCTGCGGACCGAGGACCGGCGAGCGGTCCCCGCCGCGCCGCGCCGCGGTCGAGGAGAGGAACGCGTTCAGCGGGCCCCACTCCTCGTCGGTCCCGGCCTCCACGGCGGCCACGCCCGGCTGCGCCATCAGGGCGCGCACCACGTCGACCAGCGGACGGCCTGCCACCTGCTCGAACGTCGCGCCGAGCGACTGCCCGTGGTCGGACAGCACCACGACCCGGTAGTCGCGCGGCGCGGCGGCGGTGACCCGGACCAGCGTGTCCAGCACCCGGTCCAGCCCTTCGAGCGCGCGCAGCGACTCCGGCCGGGTGGGGCCCGCGTGGTGCGCGATCTCGTCGTAGTCGACCAGGTCGACGAAGACGACCGGCGTCCCGCGCACCAGCTGCTCGGCGACCACCGACGTCGCGAGGTCCCGCAGCAGCACGTTCGTCACCCCGCGGAGCACGACGTACCAGCCCCGCCGCGGCACCCGGGGGCGCACATCGCGCACCCGCTGCCGCCGCCCCTGGTACAGCTCCTTGACGATCTCGCCGATCGTCAGCGTGACGGCGCGGGCCAGCACGAACGGGCTGGCGAAGAACCGCAGGTACGACGTCCCGGGGCCGATCCCCCTCCGGGCCTGGCTCATGACCAGGTGCTGGCGCTCGGCGTCGCCGGAGAACATCGTCGCGACCGCCGCTCCCCCGTCCGCGAGCAGCCCGCGGCCGTCCGACAGCCGCCGCTCGACCAGCGCGGCGTCGTCCGGGTGGTTCGTGACGACCAGCCGCCCGGCCTCGCGGTCCCACCACCGGAACGAGCAGATCCCGTCCGCGGCCCCGTGCAGCAGCCCGGCCTGGCTCGCCGGCGTGGTCGACGGCGCCTGGGCCCACCACGGCTGCAGGACGTGCGTGCCGTCGGCCAGCCAGCGGGCCATCGTGGGGGCCAGCCCCGCGTCCAGCGCCTGGGTCAGCACCGGCGCGGCGACGCCGTCGAGCTGCACCACCAGCAGACCCGGCGGGCGGTCGTCGGGCACCGCCCCGCCGCCCTCCCCGGCGCGGCGGGCGTGCGCGCGGGCGCGCCGCAGCACGTCACCCACCACGTAGTCGGAGTCCGAGGCGCCCCACACCCAGCGGCCCACGGCCATGACGACCGCGGCGATCACCAGCACCTGCACGGCGGCCCACGCGTTCGTCACGTGCAGGCCGGGCAGCAGGGTCAGCGACAGCCAGACGACGAGCACCTGCGCGCCGAGGCCGGCGAGCAGGGCGCCCATCGCGCCGCCGACCCGGGCGAGCACCCGCAGCGGCGGCCGCAGCACCAGGTCGCCGACCCCGACCGCGAGCGCCGCGAGCAGCACCGACCCCGGGTTCGTGGCGCTGACGCCGTCGACGAGCGCGATCGCGACGCCCAGGCCCAGCGCCGTCGTGACCAGGCCGAGGAGGGCGTCGCCGACGTCGCTGAGCGTGACCGACCACCGGCCGGGCGGTGGGCGGTGCGGGTCGGCGGGCGACACGCTCTCAGCCTGCCACGCCCGGACGCGCGCGGGGCGACCCGCTGCGGGTGGTGCGGGAGGTCAGGAGCGCGCGGGCGGCGCCTGGCGGTACCTGTCCGAGCCCCAGCGCTGCGCGTCGGGGATGTCCAGCTCGTCGCACAGCGCGTGCCACACGTCGCGCGGGTCGGTGCCGGCGTCGAGGGCCTGCTCCGCGGTGCGGTCGCCGAGCCGCTGCAGGACGAGCTCGTGCACGAGCACCCGGCCGTGGGCGCTGCCGAGCACCTCGTCGACCAGCTGCCAGAACTCGCGGTACCGCACGGTGCGCTCCCTCCCGTCCGCGTCGTGGACCTGCGAGCGTACGCGTGCCGGGGCGGGGGCGGTCACTCCGCCGTCGTCGGCAGCGCCAGCAGCCACCCCGAGACGGGGTGCCGGACCACCACCTGCGCCCGGTACACGCGCGCCGCCCCGCCGTCGCCGACCCGCACCTCCAGGTCCGACGGCGCCGGGCTCCCGACGAGCGCGGCGAGCACGTTCCCGAGCACGCCGCGCACCCGGGGACGCCGCCGCGCACGGCCACCGGCGGCGTCGAGCAGCGCGTCCACCACGGCCGCGGTGTCCCGGCGCGGCACCTCGAGGGTCACGACGTCCTCGACGTGCACCTCGTCCTGGCCGTCCCGGTGCAGCCGCACCTGCAGGTCGGGCGTCCCCGCGAGCACGACGACCACCGGCGACCGCTCGGCCCCCTGGACGTCGTCCTCCCACGGGTCCGCCTCGGGCACCGGCGCGGGCGCGCGGCCGTGGCGCGACCCCGCCTCCCACAGCGCCCGGACCGCGGCCTGCGTCGCATCGTCGATCGGCATGTCCTCGATCCTGCCCTGCCGGACGCGGGTGCCGCAGCCGTTCGCCGAGCGCGCAGCCGCGGACCCGCAGGCGGGGGCGCGCGTGTCGGTGCCGCGCGACAGAATGGCGCGGTGACACCTCCCCCGACCGCCGGCGGCCCCACCGGCGCCGACGTCCTCGGGCGGTTCTCCGAGCCGACGCAGGACTGGTTCCGCGGCGCCTTCGCCGAGCCGACCGCCGCGCAGGCCGGCGCGTGGGACGCGGTGTCCACCGGGCGGCACGCGCTGGTCGTGGCCCCGACCGGGTCCGGCAAGACGCTCGCGGCGTTCCTGTGGGCGCTCGACCGCATCACCGCCGAGCCGGTCGACGCCGAGGCGGACCCGCTGCAGCGGTGCCGGGTGCTGTACGTGTCGCCGCTCAAGGCCCTCGCGACCGACGTCGAGCGGAACCTGCGCTCCCCGCTGGTCGGCGTCCGGCAGGCCGCCACCCGCCGCGGGCTGACCCTGCCGGACGTCCAGGTGGGCGTCCGCACCGGCGACACCCCGCCCAACGAGCGGCGCCAGTTCGCGACCAAGCCGCCGGACATCCTCATCACGACGCCCGAGTCGCTGTTCCTCGTGCTCACCTCGGGCGCCCGCGCCGGGCTGTCGGGCGTGCGGACGGTGATCCTGGACGAGATCCACGCGGTCGCCGGCACCAAGCGCGGCGCGCACCTGGCGGTGTCGCTGGAGCGCCTCGACGCGCTGCTCGACCGGCCCGGTGGTCCGGGCCCCGCGCAGCGGATCGGGCTGTCCGCCACCGTCACGCCCGTCGACCGGGTCGCGGCGTTCCTCAGCGGGAGCCGGGCCCCGGCGGACGGCGGCCGCGAGGTGGTCGTCGTGCAGCCGCCGTCGACCAAGGAGATCCGGGTCGACGTCGTCGTCCCCGTGCCGGACCTCACCGATCTGGGTGCCCCGCTGCCCGACGACGGGAGGACGTCCCGCGGCCCGAAGCCCGTCGTCGACGACGAGCTGCCGCCGCTCGCCCCGGGCGAGGCCGACCTCACCGGTCAGGCCGCCGGGTCCGGCGCGCCGCGTCCGTCCATCTGGCCGCACGTGGAGGAGCGCGTCGTCGACCTGGTCGCCGACCACCGGTCGACGCTGGTGTTCACCAACTCGCGCCGCGGCGCCGAGCGGCTCACGGCCCGGATGAACGAGGTCTGGGCCGAGCGCCAGGGCGAGGACGTCCCCGACCCCGGGACGCTGTGGGCGGCGCAGGCGAACGCCCAGTCGGGCACCGCGGTCGGGGTGGACGCCCGGGACGCGGAGACGATCATCGCCCGCGCGCACCACGGGTCGATGAGCCGCGCGGAGCGCACCCGCACCGAGTCCGAGCTGAAGGCCGGCCGGCTGCCGGCCGTCGTCGCGACCAGCTCGCTCGAGCTCGGCATCGACATGGGCGCGGTGGACCTGGTCGTCCAGGTGGGCGCGCCCCCGTCGGCGGCCAGCGGGCTGCAGCGCATCGGCCGCGCCGGGCACCAGGTCGGCGCGGTGTCGCACGGCGTCGTGTTCCCGACCTTCCGCGGCGACCTCGTCCCCGCGGCCGTCACCGCGCTGCGGATGCGCGCGGGCCAGATCGAGCCGCTGCACGTGCTGACGAACCCGCTCGACGTGCTGGCCCAGCAGGTCGTCGCGATGGTCGCGCAGGAGGACTGGACGGTCGCCGACCTCGCCGCGGTGGTGCGGCGGTCCGCCCCGTTCGCGACGCTCGGCGACGCGACGCTGCGCGCGGTCCTCGACATGCTCGCCGGCCGGTACCCGAGCGAGGAGTTCGCCGAGCTGCGGCCCCGCATCCTGTGGGACCGGGCGACCGACGTGCTCAGCGCCCGGCCCGGCGCCCTGCGCCTCGCCGTGACCAGCGGCGGCACGATCCCCGACCGGGGCCTGTACGGCGTGTTCCTGGCGTCGGGCTCGGAGACGGCGGACGTGCCGGTCGACCCCGAGCGGTCCGGCGGCCGCACCCGCGGCGGCAAGCGGGTCGGCGAGCTCGACGAGGAGATGGTCTACGAGTCGCGGGTGGGCGACACGTTCACCCTCGGGTCCAGCACCTGGCGGATCGAGGACATCACCCCCGACCGCGTCCTGGTGACCCCGGCACCCGGCGTGCCCGGGCGGCTGCCGTTCTGGAAGGGCGACTCGCAGGGCCGGCCCGCCTCGCTGGGGCGTGCGATGGGCGCCTGGGCGCGCGAGGTCGCCGACCTGCCCGACGCCGACGCGCGCGAGCGGGTCGGCGCCGCCGGGCTCGACCCGTGGGCCGCCGACAACCTGCTCGGCTACCTGCGCGAGCAGCGCGACGCCACCGGGGTGCTGCCCAGCGACGTCACCGTCGTGGTGGAGCGGTTCCGCGACGAGCTCGGCGACTGGCGTGTCGTCGTGCACTCGCCGTACGGCGCGCGGGTGCACGCCCCGTGGGCGCTGGTGCTCGGCGCACGGCTGCGCGAGCGGTTCGGCGTCGACGCGGCCGCCATGCACGCCGACGACGGCATCGTGCTGCGGCTGCCCGACATGCTCGCCGCGACCGCCGACCCCGTGGGCGACCTGCTGGGCTGGACCGCGCCCGACGCGTGGTCGGCCGACGGCTCGCCGGAGAGCCCCGGCGGCCTCACCGACGCCGCCCCGGTCGACGCCGCGGACCTGCTCATCGAGCCCGACGAGGTGGCCGACGCCGTGCGCGAGGAGCTCGGCGGCTCCGCGATGTTCGGCGCCCGGTTCCGCGAGGCCGCCGCCCGCGCGCTGCTGCTCCCCCGCCGCCGGCCCGACCGCCGGCAGCCGCTGTGGCAGCAGCGGCAGCGCTCGGCGCAGCTGCTGAGCGTCGCGGCCCGGTACCCGGACTTCCCGATCCTGCTCGAGGCCGTGCGGGAGTGCCTGCAGGACGACTTCGACATCGACGCGCTCGTCGAGCTCATGCGGGACGTCTCCGCCGGCCGGGTGCGGGTGGTCGAGGTGACCACCACCCGGCCGTCGCCGTTCGCCCAGTCGCTGCTGTTCGGCTACACCGCGCAGTTCCTGTACGACGGCGACGCCCCGCTCGCCGAGCGCCGGGCCGCGGCGCTCACGCTCGACCCGACGCTGCTCGACGAGCTGCTGGGCGGTGGTGGCGGGTCCCAGATCGCGGACCTGCTCGACCCCGACGCCGTCGTGCGCACCGAGGCCGAGCTCACCGCCACCGACCCCGACCGGCAGGCCCGCACCGCCGAGCAGGTCGCCGACGTGCTCCGCCGGCACGGGCCGCTGCCGCTCGCGGGCGTCGAGGCCCGCACCCGCGAGGACGTGCGGGACGACGTCGCCGGCTGGCTCGCCGACCTGGAGCACGCGCGCCGGATCATCCGGGTGCGGATCTCGGGCGTCGCGCCCGCCGACGCGGAGCAGTGGGCGGCGGTCGAGGACGCCGGCCGGCTGCGCGACGCGCTCGGCGTGGCGCTCCCCGTCGGCGTGCCCGAGGTGTTCACCGAGGTGCTGCCCGACCCGCTCGGCGACCTGATGCGCCGGCACGCGCGCACCCACGGCCCGTTCACCGCCGCGCAGGTCGCGGCGCGGTTCGGCCTCGGCACCGCGGTGGTGCAGGCGGCGCTGCGGCCGCTGGAGCGGGCGGGCGTCGTCGTGCAGGGGCGGCTGCGGCCCGACGCGCTGGGCGGCGTCGGCGACGAGTACTGCGACGCCGACGTGCTGCGGACGCTCCGCCGCCGGTCGCTCGCGGCGCTGCGGTCCGAGGTCGAGCCGGTGCCGCAGGTGGCGCTGGGCCGGTTCCTGCCCGCGTGGCAGCACGCGATCGGCCGGTCCGCGCCGGGCGCGCTGCGGGGCGTGGACGGGCTGGCGCGCGCGGTCGAGCAGCTCGCGGGGTCCGTCGTGCCCGCCTCCGCCCTGGAGTCCCTGGTGCTGCCCGCGCGGGTGCCCGACTACAGCCCGGCGCTGCTGGACGAGCTCACCGCGTCCGGCGAGGTGCTGTGGGCCGGGCACGGCACGCTCCCCGGCAAGGACGGGCTGGTCAGCCTGCACCTGGCGGCGACCGCCGACCTCACGCTGCCGCTGCTGACCGCACCGGGGTCCGAGCCGTCGCCCGCGCCGGAGCACCTGGACACGCCGCTGCACCGCGCGCTGGTCGAGGCGCTGCGGGGCGGCGGGGCGTACTTCGTGGGCGCGCTCGGGTCCCGGGTGGCCGAGGCGCTGCCCGAGTCGCCGCCGTCGCAGGCCGCGCTGGTCGACGCGCTCTGGGACCTGGTGTGGGCGGGGCTCGTCACGAACGACGGGCTCGCGCCGCTGCGCGCCCGGCTGGCCGGCGGGAGGACGACCCACCGGACGACGGCGTCCGCGCCGCCGTCCCGGGCCCGGCAGCTCACCATGGGCGGCGGCCGGTTCGGCGGGCGGCCGAGCCTGCGCGGCAGCGGGCTCGGCCTGCGCGGCGCGGGGCTCGCCGGCGGCGGCCTGGGCGGGCTCGGCGGCGGCCTCGCGACCACCGCGGGCGAGGCGGGCGGGCGGTGGTCGATGCTGCCGTCCCGCGAGCAGGACCCGACCCGCCGCGCGCACGCCCTGGCCGCCCAGCTGCTCGACCGGCACGGCGTCCTGACCCGCGCCGTCGCCCCGGCCGAGGGCGTCGCCGGGCAGTTCGCGCCGGTGTACCGGGTGCTCGCCGCGCTCGAGCAGCAGGGGCAGGTCCGGCGCGGCTACTTCGTCGAGCACCTGGGCGGTTCCCAGTTCGCCCTGCCCGGGGCCGTCGACCAGATCCGCGCCGAGGCCCGGCAGATCGAGCGGATCGCCGAGCAGTCGGTGCCCGCGGACGCCGACCGCGCCGTGGTGCTGCTCGCGGCGACGGACCCGGCGAACCCGTACGGCGCCGCCCTCGCGTGGCCGACCCGCGCCGACGCCCCGACCGGCCACCGGCCGGGCCGGAAGGCGGGCGCGGTGGTGGTGCTGGTGGACGGCGTGCTCGCGCTCTACCTGGAGCGCGGCGGGCGCACGGTCCTGACCTTCTCCGAGGACGAGACGGTGCTCCGGCTGGCGACCGCGCGCCTGGCCGAGACGGTCCGCGAGGGGCGGCTGGGCCGGATCACGCTGGTGCGGGCCGACGGCGAGGAGCTGCTGTCCGGCGGGCTCGACTCCACCGCGCTGGGGCGGGCGCTGGCGCTGGCGGACTTCGCGCCGACGCCGCGCGGCATCCGGCTGCGGAGCGCCCGGTGACCCGGGGACACGGACCGGGACCGCGGGCCGGGTGCCGTCGACGCGGTGCGACCGGCCTGCGGACGCGGGAGGACCGGGGGTGACGGCCCGTGCCTGAGGGCGACATCCTGGCCCGCACCGCGCGGCGGCTCGACGAGGCCCTGGCCGGCCGCGTCCTCGTGCGCGGCGACCTGCGCTGGCCCACCGCCGCCACGGTCGACCTGGTCGGCCGCACGGTCCTCGGCACGGCGTCGTACGGCAAGCACCTGCTCACCCGGTTCGACGACGGCCGCACGCTGCACACCCACCTGCGGATGGACGGGTCCTGGCGGATCGCCCGGACCGGCTCCCCCGGCGCCCGGGCCGGCGCGCCGCACGTCCGCGCCGTGCTCGCCAACGCGACCTGGACCGCGGTCGGCGAGCTCATCGGGATGCTCGACGTGGTGCCCACCCGCGACGAGCACACCCTCATCGGGCACCTGGGCCCGAACCTGCTCGCCGACGACTTCGAGACCGCCGGGCTGCCCGAGGCGCTGCGCCGGTGGGCCGCGCGCGGGTCCACGCCCGTCTGCGAGGTGCTGCTCGACCAGACCGTCGTCGCCGGCATCGGCACGATCTACATGGCCGACTCGCTGTTCCTCGAGAAGATCTGGCCGTGGACCCCCGCCGACGAGGTCGCCGACCCCGCCCGGCTGCTCCGCGTGGCGCGGGCGATCATGCAGCGCTCGGTCGGGTCGTCGTCGCCGTCGACCACCGGCGAGGTGTACCGCGGCCGGGAGACCTGGGTGCACGGGCGGCTCAAGGAGCCGTGCCGGCGGTGCGGCGCGCCGGTGCGCCGCGGCCTGGCGGGTCACCCGCCGACGGAGCGGCCCGCGTACTTCTGCGGCGTCTGCCAGCGCCCGCCGGCCTCCGCGGCCTGACCCGTACGCCCTGCCGCCCGCCCCGGGGCCACGGCCGGTCGACGCGTGTCGCCCGCCTCGCGGGACCCGACCGGTCGACGCCCGGGGTCACCCGCCTCGCGGGACCCGACCGGTCGACGCCCCCGGGTCGCCCGCCGCCCGCCCCTCTCGGGGCTCCGCCGCTCGCGAGTGGATCCTTCGGCACCGACACGCTCGCGCGTGTTCGTCCGTCCGGATCCATTCGCGCGCACGCCCCCGGTGCCGGACGCGCGCGGATGGATCCGTGCGCACCGACACTCCCCGGCGTGTCCGTGCGCACGGGTCCATTCGCGACCGTCGCCGGACGTGCGCACCGCGGAGCCGGGCCCCGGACGCGACGACGCCCGGTCGTCGCCGCCGAGCGAGGGCGGGACGACCGGGCGTCGTCGGTGTCAGGGTGGGTGTTCCCCGCGGTCAGCCGACCGGGGTGAGCTCCGGGCGTCGACGCCAGGTGCTGTCCTGGCCGCCCAGCGCCGAGGCCAGGTCGACGGGGACGGTGTCGGGGATCAGCAGACCCTCGGCGACGGCGATGCGGTCGCTCACCTCGCGCAGCACGAGCGACATGGGCACGTCGAGCGCCTCGCAGATGCTCGCGAGCAGCTCCGACGACGCCTCCTTCTGACCCCGCTCGACCTCGCTGAGGTAGCCCAGCGACACCCGGGCGGCGGAGGACACCTCGCGCAGGGTGCGTCCCTGCCGCTGGCGGGCATCCCGCAGCACGTCACCGATCTCTCGGCGCAAAACGACCATCTGGCGTCCCCCTCTCATGTCCCGATCCTGCTCCTGCCGCGCGGCCGGCGCGCCCTGCGGGGCGGTCCGGACGAGCGCGGCACCCTTGTGGCCCCGCGTGGGGAGGCTCCCACCGTACATGTCGCCGCCACGACGGGCAGCGGCGGGACGGCTGGTGGGCCTGGTGTTCATCACGATCTCCACAACGCCTGCACGCCCCCGCGTGTTCCCGGGGGTCAGGCGGCGCCGACGGTGCGCACCGCGGACAGCGCCTCGACGAGCACGGCGGTGCAGGTCGCGGCGCGGACGGCGGCGCGGTCGCCCGGCAGCGACAGCGTGCGGACGACCGTGCTCTCCGGGGTCGCGACGGCCACGTGCACCGTCCCGGGCGCGAACCCGTCCTGGGGGTCGGGACCGGCCACCCCGGTGGTCCCCAGGCCGACGTCGGCCCCGAGCAGGCCGCGCACGCGCTCGGCCATCTGCCGGGCGACGTCGGGGTGCACCGCCCCGTGCGCGGCGAGCAGGTCGGCGTCCACGCCCAGCACCGAGCCCTTGACGTCGGTGGCGTAGGCGACGACGCCGCCGCGCAGCGACCGGGACGCCCCGGGCACGTCGACGAGGGTGGCGGCGACCTGGCCACCGGTCAGGGACTCCGCGGTGGCGACGGTCCAGCCGCGCTCGCGCAGGGCGGCCAGCAGGGCCGCGGCGGGCTCCCCCGCGCCCGGGCTCCCCGGGGCCCGGGCGGCCGGGTCAGCCGGGTCCGTGCCCGCGGTCACGCCGGGTCGCCGTGCGGGGACGTCGTCCCGGTGGCCGCGGCGTGCCGGGTGGCCTCGGGCGTCGCGCCGGAGGCGTGCTCCCGGTGCACCCGCACCGCCGTGCGGACGTAGTCGGCGCCGGTCACCAGCGTCACCACGACCGCGGCCCCCATCAGGACGCTCGCGACCACGAGCACCGCGGTCGGCAGCTCGGACAGCGGCAGCAGGAACAGCCCGACGGCGACCGACTGCAGCACGGTCTTGATCTTGCCCCCGCGCGAGGCGGGCAGGACCAGGTACCGCAGCAGGAAGAACCGCATCACGGTGATGCCGATCTCCCGCACCAGGATCGCCCCGGTGACCCACCAGCTGAGGTCGCCGATCCAGGACAGCCCGACCAGCGCCGTGCCGATGAGCGCCTTGTCGGCGATCGGGTCCAGCAGCTTGCCGAGGTCCGTGACCAGGCCGAGCCGCCGGGCCAGGTAGCCGTCGAGCCGGTCGGTGGCGGCGGCGAGCGCGAAGATACCCGCGGCCACCCAGCGCCAGCGCGGGTCCTCCCCGCCGTCGACCAGCAGGGCCCAGGCGAAGAACGGCACGACGGCGATGCGCAGCACCGTCACGACGTTGGCGACGTTCATCGGCGAAGGGCGGCTCACCCGGACAGCCTACGGGCAGCGGGCGCGGACCACGGCCCGCGGCGCGGGCCCGGCCCGGCACCCACCGGGCCGCCGGGGGGTGTCAGCGCAGGTCGTCCGCGTCGTCGAAGTAGTCGACGGCCTCGGGCGGCTCGCCGGGCATCCGGCCCTCGGGCGCGGCGTACCGGTCGTCGGCCGCCGCAGGTGCGCCGCCCGCGGACCCGCCGGGCTCCGGCTCGCCGCGCAGCATCGCCAGCGTCCCCGGGAGGTCGTCCGGCTGCACGAGCACCTCGCGCGCCTTCGACCCCTCGGAGGGCCCGACGATCTCGCGGGACTCCAGCAGGTCCATCAGGCGCCCGGCCTTGGCGAACCCGACCCGCAGCTTGCGCTGCAGCATCGACGTCGAGCCGAACTGCGAGGTGACCACGAGCTCGGCGGCCTGCAGCAGCAGGTCGAGGTCGTCGCCGATGTCCTCGTCCACCTGCTTCTTGGCCGCCGTGACGGCCACGTCCTCGCGGTAGACCGGCTTCAGCTGCTGCTTCACGTGCGCGACGACGGCGTGGATCTCCGACTCGGACACCCAGGCGCCCTGGGTGCGCATCGGCTTCGCGGCACCCATCGGCAGGAACAGGGCGTCGCCCTGGCCGATCAGCTTCTCGGCACCGGGCTGGTCCAGCACGACGCGGGAGTCGGTGAGCGAGGAGGTCGCGAACGCCAGGCGGGACGGCACGTTGGCCTTGATCAGGCCCGTGACGACGTCGACCGACGGGCGCTGCGTCGCGAGGACCAGGTGGATGCCGGCGGCGCGCGCGAGCTGGGTGATGCGCTGGATCGACGCCTCGACGTCGCGCGGCGCGACCATCATGAGGTCGGCGAGCTCGTCGACGATCACCAGCAGGTACGGGTACGGCGCGATCTTGCGCTCGGACCCGGGCAGCGGCTTGACCTTGCCCGCCTTGACCGCGACGTTGAAGTCGTCGATGTGCTTGAACCCGAACATGGCGAGGTCGTCGTACCGCGCCTCCATCTCCCGCACCACCCACTCGAGGGCCTCCGCGGCCTTCTTCGGGTTCGTGATGATCGGGGTGATGAGGTGCGGGATGCCCTCGTAGATCGTCAGCTCGACGCGCTTGGGGTCGACGAGCACCATGCGGACCTGGTCGGGCGTGGCGCGCATGAGGATCGACACGATCATCGAGTTCACGAACGACGACTTGCCGGCGCCGGTGGCGCCCGCGACCAGCATGTGCGGCATCTTGGCGAGGTTCGCCGTGACGTAGCCGCCCTCGACGTCCTTGCCGACGCCGATCACCATCGGGTGCTCGGAGCGGCGCGCCGCGCTGGACCGGAGCACGTCGCCCAGCGACACGGTCTCGCGGTCGGTGTTCGGGATCTCGATGCCGATGGCGGACTTGCCGGGGATCGGCGACAGGATGCGCACGTCCGCCGACGCCACGGCGTAGGCGATGTTCTTGGACAGCGCGGTCACGCGCTCGACCTTGACGCCCTTGCCGAGCTCGACCTCGTAGCGCGTCACGGTCGGACCGCGCGTGAACCCGGTGACCTGGGCGTCGATCTCGAAGTTCTCCAGCACGCTCGTCAGCGCCTCGACCACGCGGTCGTTGGCGGCGGAGCGGACCTTGTGCGGCTGGCCCTTCGCGAGCGCGTTCTCGTCCGGCAGCGTGTACAGCACGTCGCCGCCGAGCATCGGCTGCTCGCCGCGCGGCACCCCGGTGGTGGGCGGGGCGACGGGCTCCGGCCGGGCCGCGGGGGCCTCGGCGGCCGCGGGCACGGCACCGACCGCGGTGACGGCCTGCGTCGGGGCGGTGCTCGGCGGGACCTCGTCCTCGGCGTCGGCCGCGTCGAGCAGCGCGGTGGCGTCCTCCTCCTCGCGGCGCATCCGCTCGACGTACGCGGCGCGCTCGAAGGCCTCGTCGCCGGCGTACCCGTCCAGGGCGGGGTCGGTGTCCGGGTCGGCCGCGGCGCGCTTCTTCAGGCGGTCCATGAGGGTGCGGCGGGACGGCTTGGCCGGGGGCTCGTCGACCGCCGTGTGCCCGGCGTTGATGACCAGCGGGGCGTCGTCGTCCTCCACCTCGTCCGTGCGGTGGTTGCCCGTGAGCCGGTCGTACAGCGCGCGCAGCCGGGGCCCGATCTGGTTCACCGGCGTGGCGGTGACGACCAGCACGCCGAAGAACGCCAGCAGCACCAGCAGCGGCACGGTCGCCCAGACGGTCACCAGGCTGACCAGCGGCGTGCCGACCAGGTAGCCGACGATGCCGCCCGCGTCGCGGACCGCCTCGAAGCCGCCGGACGGGGCGGGCAGGTCCTGCTGCACGTGCACGAGCCCGCAGGCGGCGAGCGTGATCGCGGTGACGCCGATGCCGATGCGGGAGTTCGCCTGGTTCCGGTCGGGGTGCCGCATGAGGCGGACGGCGATGCCGACCAGCGCCACCGGGACCGCCGCGGCGACCCGGCCGAACGTGCCGGCGACGACGACGTGCACGGCGTCGCCCGCCATGCCCTCCAGGCCCCACCACTCGCGGGCGGCGACGACGATCGCCAGCGCGATCAGGAAGAACGCGGCGCCGTCGCGGCGCAGCGCCGGGTCGAGGTCCCGCGCGCCGTGGCCGACGCGGCGGGCCGCGCCGCCGACGACGTGCGCGCAGCCCATCCAGATGCCGCGCACGATGCGGATCGGCAGGGCGGGGCGCGGCGGGGGCGGCGGCGTCTTGGCGGAGCCGCGGGAGCCGGAGCCGGACGCGCGCGCCGCCGGTGCCGCGGTGCGGGCGCGCGACGACGGCGCAGCCGCACGGGTGGCGGTGGAGGACGGACGGGCGGCCATGATCCTCACGGTAGCGGGCACGCTCGACCTGGGCCGGGAGCCCGCGCCGGTGCGGTGCGTGTCGGTGACGCGCGGCACAGCCACCCGGCGCCGCACAGCACCGATCCCGCCGGGCCCGCCGGCCCGCCCCGGCGACCCCCACGGCGCCCACGGCGCCCACGGCGCCCACGAGCCTGCAGCTGTTGCGGGGTTCCGGGCTCACGAACCCCACGACGAGTGCACGCTCGGCGGGTGGCGGCGAGGCGCCCAGGGGTGCCGCGTGTGGGTGCGGGGTGGGACGCTCGGGCCATGTCCGACCGCGTCACCGCCGACCAGGTCCGCCGGTACCGCGTCCGCGCGCAGCAGCTCGACCGGGTGCCCGACGCCGCGCGCGCCGTGACCGATGCCGCCGTGCTCGACGCGGGCGCGCAGGACACCGGGCCGGACGGGGCGCTGTGGGCGCTCGCCCTGCGCGGCGTGCCGGTGTCGGCCGGCGCGTGGCCGGACGACCTCGCGATGGCGTGGAGCGTCCGCGGCGCCCCGCACGCGTACCGGCGCGCGGACCTGCCCGCCGTGCAGCGCGCCCTGCGGCCGTACTCGGACGCGGACGCGGGCAGGCGGATCTACGACGCGGCCAAGCCGCTGCGCGCCGCCGGCATCCGGCCGGTCGACGGGCTCGCGCGGGTCGCGCGCACGATGCGCGAGGTCGTCGTGGAGCCCACGGGCAAGGGGGCGCTGTCCACCCGGATGACCGCCGAGCTGGACGAGCCCTACCTCCGCTGGTGCCGGCCGTGCGGGGCGACCCACATGTTCGAGATGCCGTTCCGGCTCGGCGCGCTGCACGCCGGGCTGGAGCTCGAGCCGGGCACCTCTCCCCCGGTGCTCCGCCGGTCGCCGGGCTTCCCGGCCGGCCAGGTCGGCGCGGTGGACCGGGACGAGGGCACGGCCGGGCCGCGGGGCGGCCGCGGGGACGACGGCGACGCCACCGACGACGACGGACCGCACGACCTCGTCCGCGGCGTGCTGCACCTGCTCGGCCCCACGACCCCGAAGGACGTGGCGGCGTTCCTCGACGCGCCGGTGGCCGACGTCACGCGGCGGTGGCCCGCCGACGCCGTCCCGGTGGAGGTCGACGGGGCGCCGGCGTCGGTGCTCGCCGGGGACCTGCCCGCGCTGCCCGCGGCGGCCGACCCTCCCGGCGACGACGACGGCCCCGTCGTGCGGCTGCTCGGCCCCTACGACCTGTTCCTCCAGGCCCGCGACCGGCACGTCCTCGTCCCCGACCCGGCCCGCGCGAAGGCGCTGTGGCCCGTGCTGGGCCGCCCGGGCGCGGTGCTCGCGGGCGGGGAGGTCGTCGGCACGTGGCGCCCGCGGTCCCGGGGCAGGCGGCTGGCGCTGGAGCTGGACCCGTGGGTGCCGTGGGACGCGCGGCTCCGACGCGCGGTCGCCGCGCAGCACGAGCGCCTGGCCGCCTTCCGCGGCGCCGACCCGGCCTGACCACGCCACGCGCCCCGGCACGCAGCACGGCCCGGGCACGCACCTCGCGGGGTGCGCACCCGGGCCGTCCGGGGTGGAGCGGCGACCGGTCAGGCCTCCACGACCACCGGGATGATCATCGGCCGGCGGCGCAGCCGGTTGGACGCCCAGCGCCCGACCACGCGCCGCACCACCTGCTGCAGCTGCTGGGTGTCGACCGCCCCGCCGCGCGACGCTTCCTCGAGGGCCGCGGTGACGTCCGGCAGGATCGCGTCGAACACCTTGTCGTCCTCGGCCACGCCGCGGGCGAGGATCTGCGGCTTGCCGAGCACCTTGCCGTCGGTGGAGCTGATGACGGCGAAGATCGAGATGAAGCCCTCGTCGCCGAGGATCCGGCGGTCCTTGAGGTCGGCCTCGGTGATGCCGCCGACCGACGAGCCGTCGACGAACACGTACCCGCACGGCACCGCGCCGACGACCGACGCGCGGCCGTCCACCAGGTCCACGACCACGCCGTCCTCGGCGAGCACCACGCGGTCGGCGGGCACACCCGACTTCACGGCGAGCGCACCGTTCGCGACCAGGTGCCGGACCTCGCCGTGCACCGGCATGACGTTGCGCGGCCGGAGGATGTTGTAGCAGTACAGGAGCTCGCCGGCGCTGGCGTGGCCGGAGACGTGCACCTTGGCGTTGCCGCCGTGCACCACGCGCGCCCCGAGCCGGGTCAGGCCGTTGATGACGCGGTACACCGCGTTCTCGTTCCCGGGGATCAGCGACGACGCGAGGATGACGGTGTCGCCGGGGCCGACCGAGATCTTGTGGTCGTTGTTGGCGATCCGGGACAGCGCGGCCATGGGCTCGCCCTGGGACCCGGTGCACATGAGCACGAGCTCGTCGTCCCGCACGTCGTCCAGGCGCTTGGCGTCGACCAGCACGCCGTCCGGCACCTTGAGGTAGCCGAGCTCGGCGGCGATCGTCATGTTGCGGATCATCGAGCGGCCGACCAGGGCGACCTTGCGCTCGTGCGCGGCGGCGGCGTCGAGCACCTGCTGCACGCGGTGCACGTGGGAGGAGAACGACGCGACGACGATCTTGCGCGCGGAGGTGGCGAACACGTTGTCCAGCACCGGGCCGATCTCGCGCTCGGGGCTGACGAAGCCCGGCACCTCGGCGTTGGTGGAGTCGACCATGAACAGGTCGACGCCCTTCTCCCCCAGCCGCGCGAACGCGCGCAGGTCGGTGATCCGGCCGTCGAGCGGGAGCTGGTCCATCTTGAAGTCGCCGGTGTGCAGCACGGTGCCGGCGCCGGTGGTGACCGCGACGGCCAGCGCGTCCGGGATCGAGTGGTTGACGGCGACGAACTCGCAGGAGAACGCGCCGACCTGCTCGGTCTGCCCCTCCTTGACCGCGTGGGTCAGCGGGGTGATCCGGTGCTCCTTGAGCTTGGCCTCGACGAACGCGAGGGTCAGCTGCGAGCCGATCAGCGGGATGTCCTGGCGCAGGCGCAGCAGGTACGGCACGGCGCCGATGTGGTCCTCGTGCCCGTGGGTGAGCACGATGCCGTCGACGTCGTCCATGCGGTCGGCGATGTAGCTGAAGTCCGGCAGGATCAGGTCGACGCCGGGCTGGTGGTCCTCGGGGAACAGGACGCCGCAGTCGATGATGAGCAGGCGGCCGCCGTACTCGAGGACGGCCATGTTGCGGCCGACCTCGCCGAGGCCGCCGAGGGCGACGATGCGCAGGCCCCCGTCGGGCAGGGCGGGCGGCAGGGCGAGGTCGGGGTGCGGGTGGGACATGCTTCTCCTGGATCAGGCGGACAGGACGCCGGCGATGCCCGCGGCAGCAAGGCCCGCGCGCACCGCCTCGACGTCCTCGTCCGACGCGGCGACGTTGGGCAGCCGCAGGTGTCGGGACGGGACCAGACCGAGGGACCAGACGGCGGCCTTGGCCGCGACCGCCTGGAAACCCCGGCCGTTGAGCGCGTCGATCGCCGGTGCGATCGACAGGAAGATCTCGAGCGCGCGGGTGTGGTCGCCCGCGTCGTGGGCCGCGGTGAGCGCGGCGAGCTGCGGGCCGGCGACGTGGCCGACCACGCTCACGATGCCGGCGGCGCCGTGCGCCAGGAACGGCAGGTAGAGCGAGTCGTCGCCGGAGTACCAGGCGAGCCCGGTCGCGGCGGCGGCCTTCGCGGCGCCGTACAGGTCGCCGGTGGCGTCCTTCATCGCGACGACGCGGTCGTGCTGCGCGAGCTCGACCAGCGTCTCGTGCGCGAACCGGACGCCGGTGCGGCCGGGCACGTCGTAGAGCATCACCGGCAGCGGGGTCGCGTCGGCGACGGCGGTCACGTGCGCGACCAGGCCGGGCTGCGACGGGCGCGAGTAGTAGGGCGCGACGACCAGCAGGCCGTCCGCGCCGGCCTCGGCGGCCTGCTCGGCCATCCGGACGGCGTGCAGCGTGTCGTTCGACCCGGCGCCGGCGACGACCGTCGCCCGGTCCCCCACGGCGTCGACGACGGCCCGCACGAGGTCGGCCTTCTCGGGCGCGTGCGTGGTCGGCGACTCCCCGGTGGTGCCGTTGAGCACCAGGCCGTCGTGCCCGTGGTCCACGAGGTGCGTGGCGAGGGAGACGGCGGCGTCGAGGTCGACCGAGCCGTCCTCCCGCATGGGCGTCACCATCGCGGTGAGCACCGCGCCGAAGGGACGCGACGGGGTGGCGGGGAGCATGGCCTCCACGGTACCGCCCCGCGCCGGGGCCGGTCGCACCCGTCCGGGGTGACCGGCCCCGGCGCGGGGCGGAGGTGTCCTCAGGACGCGCGGGCCGCGAGCCAGCCGGCCAGGCGGTCCGGGCGGTCGGTGATGACCGCGTCGACGCCCAGGGCGACCGCGGCCGCCCAGTGCTCGGGCTCGTTGAGCGTCCAGACCTGGACCTGCAGGCCGGCGGCGTGCAGCCGCGCGACCAGGTCCGGGTGCTCGACCAGCAGCGGGCCGTACGGGTTGACGGTCATGACGCCGAGCTCGCCCGCGACGCGGACCACCTCGTCGACCCCGCCGTCCTCGGGCACCTGGAAGATCAGCAGGCCCCGGCGCAGGTCGGGGTCCGCCGCCGCGAGCGCCCGCACGGACTCCGGCCAGAACGACTGCCCGATCACCCGGTCGGCGAGCCCGGCGGCGCGGATCGCGTCGGTGACCGGCCGGACCTGCTCGACCGTGAAGGCGCCCTTGAGCTCGAGCAGGAGGTCGATGCCCGGGCGGCGGACCATCAGGTCCAGCACCTCGGCGAACGTCGGGACCCGCTGCCCGGCGTAGGCGGCCGCGAACCAGGAGCCCGCGTCCAGCGCGCGCACCGCGTCGAGCGTCATCTCGGTGACGACGCCCTGCCCGTCCGTGGTGGCGTCGACGGTGTCGTCGTGGATGACCACGACCTCGCCGTCGGCCGTCGGCTGGATGTCGATCTCGATGCTGTGCGCGCCGGCGCGCCACGCCGCCTCGAACGCCGCGAGGGTGTTCTGCGGCGCGACGGCCGAGTTGCCGCGGTGCGCGACGATCGCCGGCGCCCCGGCGCCGGGGCCGCCCAGGTGGGCGGCCCCGGCGACCGGACCGGTGACGGGTCCGGTCACAGGTACGGCTCGACGTTCTCGGTGTACGCCGTCTCGATCTGCGGCGTCACGGACCCGAACGCCTCGGCCGGGTCGGTGCCCTCGAGGACGATCTGCTCGAGCGCGTCGGTGAGCAGCGCGTCGGCGCCCGGCACGAACACGCGGATGTAGTCCTGCGGGCGCGCCTTCTCCGCCAGCTGGTCGACCGCGGTGCGGAACTGCGGGTACTGCTCGTACACGGCCTTCATCGTGTCGGACTCGACGGCCGAGGTGCGCACGGGCATGTAGCCGGTCGCCTGGGAGAACGTCGCGGTGTTCTCGGTGTTCGTGAGGAACTCGAGGAACATCGCCGCGGCGAGCTGCTTCTCCGGGGTGCTGGAGGACGAGATCGCCAGGCCGGTGCCGCCGGTCGGCGTGCCGCCGCCGGCCGGGCCGTCCGGCAGGTACGCCGTGCCGACCTCGAACGAGGCCGCGTCCAGCGCGCCCTTCAGCGAGCCCGTCGAGCCGATGGTCGACGCGATGAGGCCGGACGCGAAGTCCGCCATCGAGTCGTCCGCCGAGACCGTGGCGATCGCGTCGTCGCCGTGGAACAGGCCGCGGAGGAACTCGCCGCCGGCCAGCGCCTCCTCGGAGTCGAGCGTGACGTCGAACTCGTCGGAGTACTCGCCGCCCTGGCCCCAGATCATGTTCTCGAACCACCACGCGGACCAGGAGGTGCCGAGCGACAGGCCGAACGGCGAGCCCTCCGCCGGGACCTGGGCCTCGAGGGCGGTGCTCCACTCCTGGAGCTGCTCCCAGGACTCCGGGCCCTCGTCGGGCAGGCCCGCGGCGGCCCACATGTCCTTGTTGTAGTAGAAGAGCGGCGTGGAGCGCGCGTACGGCGCGGCCCAGTGCTGGCCGTCGTACTCGTAGTCGCCGTACAGCCCCTGCTGGAAGTCGTCCGCGTCGGCGTCGAGCGCCTCGAACACGTCGTCGAGCGGCATGATCTGGTCGTTCAGGTGGTACCGGAACCACCAGACGTCGGACGCGATGACGAGGTCGGGCTTCTCGTCCGTCTGCGAGGCGGCCTGGAAGCGCTGGGCGACCTCGTCGTAGTTGGCGCCGGCGGTCACGAGGTTGACCTTGATGTCCGGGTTCTCGGCCTCGAAGTCGGCGATGAGCTGCTCCTCCACGGCCTGGGACTGGCCGGGGTGGTTGCTCCACCAGGTGATCTCGGACGCGGGCTCGACCTGCGACCAGTCGGTCGCCTCGGCGGCCGCGGACTCGTCGGACGAGGCGGCGGTCGACGGGCCGCCGCACGCCGTGAGCGCGAGCGTCGTGCCGGCGACGGCAGCGGCGATGGCCATGGTGCTGCGGCGGCGCCTGCGGGGGTGGGACACGGTGGTGCTCCTTCGGGGGTTCGCGCGCCGCGTCGCGGCGCTCGGGGGCTGACGGTCGCGCGGGGGCGCGGCCGTCTCAGGCGGCCGGCGGACCGGCCACGTTCCGGGCGGGTCAGCCGGTGACGGCGCCCGCGGTGAGGCCGGCGACGAGCCGGCGCTGCAGGACCAGGAAGACGACGAGGATCGGCAGGGTCACGACGACCGTGGCGGCCAGCAGCACGCCCCAGTTGGTCAGGCCGTCGATGTTCTGCAGCAGGGTGAGGCCGATCGGCAGCGTCATCTTGTCGGCGCGGTCGATGACCAGGAACGGCCAGAGGTAGTCGTTCCACTCGGTGACGACGGACACGAGGGTGACCGCCGCGATGGTCGGCGTGCTCATCGGGACCACGAACCGCCACAGCTTGCGCCAGTGGCCGGCGCCGTCCAGCTCCGCGGCCTCCAGGATCGAGGCGGGCAGCGTCAGGAAGTGCTGGCGGAACAGGAAGGTGCCGAACGCGCTGGCCAGGCCCGGGACGAGGATGCCCTGGTAGGTGTTCAGCCAGCCGAGGTCGGCGACCAGGGTGTAGTTCGGGATGATCGTGACCTGCGGCGGGATCATCAGCGTGGCGATGACCAGCCCGAACACGACCCGCTTGAACGGGAGCTCCAGGAACACCAGCGCGTAGGCGCAGGTGAGGCCGAGGACCACCTTGAGGCCGGCACCGACGACGGTCAGGCCGACGCTGTTCAGCAGCAGCCTGCCGAGAGGCACGGTGTCCGCGGCCTGGGCGTAGTTGTCTAGGCTCGGCGCGCCCGGCAGCCACTGCACCGGGAACTGGTACAGCTCCTGGGAGGTCTTGAGGCTGGCGAGCAGCATCCAGATCAGCGGGGCGCCGAGCACGATCGTCGCGAGGACCATCGTGAGGTAGCTGGCGACGTGCGGGCGCTGCCGGCGGCCCGGGCGGGACGACGCGGCGGTGGGCCGGACGTCGCGCCGGGTGGGCGCCGCGGGCGGGGTCGCGGCCTCGGCGGCCGGGCGACGGGGCGTCAGGACGCTCATGCGTAGTGGACCTTCCGCTGGACGAACCGCATCTGCACCGCGGTGACCGCCAGCAGCACGAGGAACAGGACGGTGGCAACGGCGGAGGCGTAGCCCGCGCGGCCGTTGACGAAGCTCTCCTGGTACACGGAGTACATGAGCGTCGTGGTCGACCCGAGCGGCCCGCCCTGGGTCATCGCCTTGATGATGTCGAACGACTGCAGCGAGGCCAGCATCATCGTGACCAGCAGGAAGAACGACGTCGGGGTGAGCAGCGGCAGGATGATCGACCGCAGCGTCCGGAACGACGAGGCGCCGTCCAGGGCCGCCGCGTCCTTGAGGTCCTGCGGGACCGACTGCAGGCCGGCCAGGTAGATCAGCGCGACGTACCCGAGGTTCTTCCAGAGGTAGACGACGATCACCATCACCAGCGGCCAGGGGCGCTGGGTGTACCACTGGGGCGAGGAGGCCCCGATCCAGCTCAGCACCTCGCGCATCAGGCCGTACCGCGGGTCGAAGATGAACAGCCAGAGGATGCCGACCGCGAAGCCCGAGAGCACGTAGGGCGCGAACGCCACGGTCCGGGCGAAGCCGCGGCCGCGGAGCTTCTGGTTGAGCAGCACCGCCAGGCCGAGGCCCAGCAGCATCGCGCCGCCCACCGTGGCGACGGTGAACACCACCGTGGTCGTCACGACCTGCGTGAAGTTCCGCGAGGTGAACAGCTCGACGTAGTTGCCCAGCCCGATGCTGCGGGCGACGGGCGAGCCGAGGTTCCACTGCAGCGTGGACAGGTAGAACGACTGGATCAGCGGCCGGTAGACGAACACCAGCAGCAGGGCCACGTTGGGCCCGGCCAGCAGGAGGAACCACAGCAGCGCCGACCGGCGCTTGTGCGACTGGAGCGCCCCGCGCCGCCGGGGGGCGCCCGAGAGGGCGGCCGCCGGTGGCGGGGCGAGGACGTCGGCAGAGGTCACGGGGAGGAGTCCGCTTCACGAGGGGGCAGGTGCTGGCCCGCTCCGTCGCCGGCCCTGGACACCCTGCCCCGGCCGCGCCACCGGGGACGACCCCTCCCGGGGTGCGTTCCGCAAGGCTTCCCGGGTCGTTCACCTGGGGTTCCGCGGCGTCACCGGGCGGTCAGCGGGTGGACGCCCGGGCGACCGCCCGACCCGGACGTCCTACCCTCGTCGCGTGCTTGCCCGCTCCCCCGCGGACCGGTCCGACCCCGCCGTCCGGTCGGCCGTCCGCACCGCCGTGTCCGTCTCCGTGGCCACCGGGCTGTACGGCGTGTCGTTCGGCGCGCTGTCCGTCGCCGCCGGCCTGGACGTCCCGCAGACGATGGCGCTGAGCCTGCTGATGTTCAGCGGCGGCTCGCAGTTCGCCGCGGTGGGCGTCGTGGGCGCCGGCGGCGGGATCGGGGCGGTCGCGGCGACCGCGGGGCTGCTCGGGGCGCGCAACGGCCTCTACGGGGTGCAGGTGGCCCCCCTGCTGGGCGCGTCCGGCTGGCGGCGGCTGCTCGCGGCGCACCTGACGATCGACGAGTCGACCGCCGTGGCGACCGCGCAGCCGACCCGCGCCGCGACCCGCGCCGGGTTCTGGTGGACCGGGGTGGGCGTCTTCGTGCTGTGGAACGCCTTCTCGCTCCTGGGTGCGCTGCTCGGCGACGCGCTGGGCGACCCGCGCCGGTACGGGCTGGACGCGGCGGCCGGGGCGGCGTTCCTCGCGCTGCTGTGGCCGCGGCTGTCCGGGGACGACCCGCGGGCGACGCGGATCGTGCGCGTCGTGGCCGCGGCGGCCGCCGTGCTGGCGCTCGCGCTCACCCCCGTGGCCCCGCCGGGGGTGCCGGTGCTCGCGGCGGCCGCGCTCGCCGTGGTCGTGGGCGCGCTGGACGGCGGCCCCCGGGGCGCGGGCGAGCCGGGCGACGACGGGCGCGACGCGGCGCCGGTGGTGACCCCGTGAGCCGGCTCGCGGTGTGGTGGGCCGTGCTGGCCGCCTCGGTCGTCGTGCTCGCCACGAAGGTCGCCGGGCACCTGGTCCCCCGCGCGCTCCTCGAGCGACCCCGGGTCGTCCGCACCGCCGCGCTGGTGACCGCGGCGCTGCTGGCCGCGCTGGTCGCGGTGCAGACGGCGACGACCGACGGCGCCCTGGTGCTCGACGCGCGGGTGGCGGCGCTGGCGGTCGCCGCCGTCGCCCTGCTGCTGCGCGCGCCCTTCGTCCTCGTGGTGCTGCTCGCCGCCGCGACCGCCGCCCTGCTCCGCTGGCTGGGCCTGCCCTGACGCGGGCGCCGGGCGGTGCCGTCAGACAGCGACGGGGGCCTTGATCGCCGGGTGGTGCTGGTAGTTCTCGATCGTGACGTCCTCGTAGGTGTACTCGAACAGGCTCGGGGCCCTGCGCAGCACCAGGCGCGGGGCCGGGAACGGGTCCCGGGTCAGCTGCTCGCGCACCTGCTCGACGTGGTTGTCGTAGATGTGGCAGTCGCCGCCGGTCCAGACGAAGTCGCCGACCTCCAGGTCGACCTGCTGCGCCACCATGTGCGTGAGCAGCGCGTAGGACGCGATGTTGAACGGCACGCCCAGGAACAGGTCGGCGGACCGCTGGTAGAGCTGGCAGGAGAGCTTGCCGTCGGCCACGTAGAACTGGAAGAACGCGTGGCACGGCGCGAGCGCCATGGACGGGATGTCCGCGACGTTCCACGCGGAGACGATGTGCCGCCGCGAGTCGGGGTCGCGGCGCAGGCCGTCCAGCACCTGCGCGAGCTGGTCGATCGTGCCGCCGTCGGGGGTCGGCCAGGACCGCCACTGCACCCCGTACACCGGGCCCAGGTCACCGTCCTCGGCCGCCCACTCGTCCCAGATGTGCACGCCCTTCTCCTGCAGCGTGCGGGCGTTGCGCTCGCCGCGCAGGAACCAGAGCAGCTCCTCGGTCAGGCCGCGCAGGAAGACGCGCTTCGTGGTGACGAGCGGGAACCCCTGCTGCAGGTCGAACCGCATCTGGTGCCCGAACACGCTGCGGGTCCCGGTGCCGGTGCGGTCCGCCTTGGGGGTGCCGGTCTCCAGCACCAGGCGGAGCAGGTCCTCGTACGGCGTCTCGATCGGTCCGGCGGGCGTCGTCATGGGGCCATCGTAGGGTTCCCGCCCGCCGATCTCGGGGTGCCGCCCGGCGAGGTCCGGGTCGACACTGGGCCCCATGACCTCGCCGCTGCCGCCGTACGTCGCCGCCCACACGCCCACCGGCCTGCTGATCGACGGCGAGTGGCGGCACGCCACCGGCCGGGGCACGTTCGCCGTGGCCGACCCCGCGACCACCGACGTGCTGTTCGAGGTGGCCGACGCCACGCCCGAGGACGGCCTCGCGGCGCTCGACGCGGCCCACCGCGCCTTCCCGGCGTGGCGCGAGGTCGCCCCGCGGACCCGGTCCGACGTGCTGCGCGCGGTGTTCGACGCGATGGTGGCCCGCGCCGAGGACCTGGCGGCGCTCATCACCGCCGAGGGCGGCAAGCCGCTGGCCGAGGCCCGCGCGGAGGTGCAGTACGCGGCCGAGTTCGTGCGCTGGTACTCCGAGGAGGCGGTGCGCCTCGGCGGCCTGACCCGGCGGGCGCCCGCGGGCACGCACCACCAGCTCGTGCTGCGCCGCCCCGTCGGTCCCGCGCTGCTCATCACGCCGTGGAACTTCCCGATCGCGATGATCACCCGGAAGGTCGCCCCCGCCCTGGCCGCCGGCTGCCCCGTCGTCATCAAGCCGGCGCAGCTCACCCCGCTGACCACCGCGTACTTCGCCGAGATCGTGCGGGCGGAGCTCGACGCGCGCGACCTGCCCACCGGGATCGTCAACGTCCTGCCCACCTCGTCGTCCCGCGCGCTGACCGAGCCGGTGATCGCCGACCCGCGGCTGCGCAAGCTGTCGTTCACCGGGTCGACCGAGGTCGGGCGCTCGCTGCTCAAGCAGGCCGCGGACAACGTCCTGCGCACCTCGATGGAGCTCGGCGGCAACGCCCCGTTCCTGGTGTTCGCCGACGCCGACCTGGACGCCGCCGTCGAGGGCGCCGTCGCCGCCAAGATGCGCAACGCCGGGCAGACCTGCGTCGCGGCCAACCGGTTCCTCGTGCAGGAGGAGGTCGCCGCGGAGTTCGCCGACCGGCTGACCGCGGCCTTCGAGCGGCTCGTCATGGGGCCCGGCACGGCGCCCGACGTCGCCGTCGGCCCGCTCATCGAGAAGGCGGCCGTCGACCGGGTCGAGGAGCTGGTCACCGAGGCAGCGGACGACGGCGCCCGGGTGCGGACCGGCGGCGAGCGACCCGGCCGGCGGGGGTACTTCTACCCGCCGACCGTGCTGGACCGCGTACCCGAGGACGCCCGCGCGGTGCGGGAGGAGGTCTTCGGGCCCGTCGCGCCGGTCGTGACCTTCGGGGACGAGGCCGACGCCGTCCGGCTCGCGAACGCGACGGAGTTCGGCCTGGTCGCCTACGCCTACACGAGGGACGTCGACCGGGTCATGCGGCTGGCCGAGGGCGTCGAGACCGGGATGCTCGGGATCAACCGCGGGATGGTGTCCGACGCGAGCGCGCCGTTCGGCGGCGTCAAGGCCTCCGGCATCGGCCGCGAGGGCGGCGAGGCCGGGATCGAGGAGTATCTGGAGCCGCTGTACGTGGCATTGTGAGCAGCATGGACCCCCTGCTCGCCGCCACCTCCGACGTCTCCGTCCGGCCCGCCGTCCCCGGGGACGAGGGGGCCGTCGCGGCGGTGCAGCTCGCCGCCTGGCGCGCGACGCTCGGCGACCTGGTCGGCGCGGAGGTCCTGGACCGGGTGGACCCGGCGCGGGTCACCGACCAGTGGGCCGCCGCCATCGCCTCCCCGCCCGGCCGCGGGTACCGGGTGCTGGTCGCGATGCACGGCCCCCGGCTGGTCGGGTTCGTCTCCGTCGCGCCCGTCACCGCCCCGCCCGGGTCCGGCGACGACACCCCGGGCGGCGAGATCCTCGCGCTCGAGGTCGACCCGGCCGAGCGCCGGCTGGGCCACGGCTCCCGGCTCCTGGCGGCCGTCGTCGACCTGCTGCGCGACGAGGACCGGGCGACCAGCGTGCAGACCTGGGTCGTGCAGGGCGACACCGCGCGCGAGCAGTTCCTCGGCTCGGCCGGGCTCGGTGACGTCGGCGCGACCCGCGTGCTGGGCGAGCAGGACGACCCGCGGGAGATCACCGAGCACCTCTGGGGCGCGAGCATCTAGACGCGGGCGGTCCCGACCGCCCGCGCCACCTCCGCCCCGGACGGGCGCGACCGCGCGGGTGACGCCGTCACCCGGACGGGTCGGCCCCGGTGAACGGGGCGCGAACAGCCGACGACGGCGCGCGCCGACCGCTCAGGCCGGCCGCGCCGCGGGCGATCGTGCGGGCGTGTCCCCCCAGACCCGCGCGCCCTGGCGGCGCGCCGACCGCGGCCGCGCCCTCGCCGACCTGGTCTCCGCCCCCGTCGTCGTCGCCCCGACCGACCCCTGCGAGGCGGTGGACGTCGGCTTCCGCACCCGGTGGACCGGCTCCTCGGTCCTCGTCGCCCCGCGCGACCCCGGCGGCGCGTACGGGATGGTGGCCCGCAAGGACTTCCTCACCACCATGACCGGCCGGTACGGGTTCGGGCGGTCGCTGTGGGGGCGGCGACCGGTCGCGGACGTGGCCCGGTGGGACGTGCCGTGGGTCGACGTGCGCGCCTCGCTGACCGAGGCCGCCCAGCGGCTGGTCACCGGCGACGGCTACCAGGACATGCTGGTCACCGGCGCGGACGGCGGGCCGGTCGGCATCCTCGACCCGACGACGCTGATGGAGGCGCTGGCGGCCGAGCTCGCCCACGAGGCGTCGCACGACCACCTGACCGGCGTCACCTCGCGGGCGCGGTTCGTCGAGGGCCTCCGGGAGCTGTGCGCGGCCGCGCGCGCGGACGGCGGGGCGGTCGTGCTGGCGTTCCTCGACCTCGACCGGCTCAAGGAGGTCAACGACACCCTCGGGCACTCGTTCGGCGACGCGCTGCTGCACTCGGTCGCGACCCGGCTCGCGGCGTGCGCGCAGCCCGGCGACGTGGTCGGGCGGCTCGGTGGCGACGAGTTCGCGGTCGCCCGGCTGCTGCCGCCGCAGACGCCCGACGACTCCTGGCGGGTGCGCGCGCTGGACCTCGGCGAGGTGCTGCGGGCCGCGATCGCCGCGCACGACCCGGGGCTGCCGGTGCCCGCCCACTCCCGGGTGTCCGTCGGCCTGGCGCTGGGCGCGGGCGCGCTCGTGGACCACGACCGGCTGCTGCGCGAGGCCGACCTCGCGATGTACGGCGCGAAGAAGGCCGGCGGGGACCGGGTCCGGCTGGCGGGGGCGGACGCGGCCCGGCGGGCCGGTGCGGACCCGGGCCCCGTCGGCCTCGCGGGCCTGGCCGCCCTGCCCGGGCTGGAGCTGGACGCGCTGGAGGTCCACTACCAGCCGATCGCCGGCACCGCGGACGGGTCGGTGCACGAGGTGGAGGCGCTGCTGCGCTCCCGGGACGCCGAGGGGCGGCTCGCGGGCCCGGTCGCGCCCCTGGACCGCGCGGCGCGCGCCGGGCTCGCCGTCGAGCTCGACCTCTGGGTCCTCGAGCGGGCGTGCGTCGACCGGGCGGCGTGGCGGGCGGAGCTCGGTGAGGGTGCCCCGGCGGTGGTGAACGTGAACCTCTCCCCCGCCGCGCTGGAGGAGCCCTTCCTGGCCGAGCGGGTGCTCCGGGTGCTCGACGCCACCGGCACGCCGCACGGCGCCGTCCGCCTGGAGCTGTCCGAGGCCGCCTCCGAGGCGCAGGTCGCGGGCGCGCTCCGGGCGCTCGACGCGCTGCGGGCCGCCGGGGTACTGATCGCGCTCGACGACCTGGGCGGCGCGATGTCCGGGCTGCGGCAGGTCTCGCGGCTGCCGGTCGACGTGCTCAAGATCGACCGGTCGGTGGTGGCCGGGATGCTCGACGACCCGCTGGACGCGCTGCTGGTCGAGCTGGTGCACCGGATAGCCGTCGAGCAGGGCATGACGGTCGTCGCCGAGGGCGTGGAGTCGCAGGCGCAGCTGGACGCGCTGCGGGCCGCGGGGGTGCCGCTGGTGCAGGGCTTCCTGGTGGCGCGCCCCATGCCGGCGGACGCCCTGCACGCCTACCTGGCGGGCGCCGCCTGACCCGTGGGTCGGGAGCGCAGCGCCCGGGGGGTCAGGACAGGCCGCGGGGGGTCTCGCCCGCCGCGGGGGTGCGGCCGCGGTGGACCCGCGACGCGTGCCGCAGGGCCGCGCGGGCCCGACGCCGGTCGCCGGCCGCGTCGTAGGCGAAGGCGAGCCGGTACCAGGTCCCCCAGTCGCCGGGCGGGGCCGCCTCCGCCTCCGCCCGGGCCGCCGTGAACTGCTCGGCCGCGGCGGCGCGGTCGATCCGCCCGCCGGGGCTGCGCGGCAGGTCGTCCACGGGCAGCTCGCCGCGCGCGGCGAGGGTGTCGGCCATGCGCTGCACGTCGACGGCCAGCAGCCACTCCCGGGCGACCAGGCCCAGCACCAGCAGCGGCAGCAGCGCGAACGCGGCGCCCAGCCCGACGCCGACCGGCTCGCCGGTGCGGATCAGCGCCACCGCGCGGCCCGCGACCAGCCACAGGTAGAGGCCGAGCAGGGCGGTGAGGGCGATCGCGGCGACCAGCCCGGTGCGCCGGCGCGCGGACGAGGCGGGCGCGGTGTCCCGGGGCTCCCCCACGGCGGTCAGCCCAGGTCCAGGTAGTGCTCGAGCCCGACCGTCAGCCCCGGCCGCGACCCGACCTGGCGCACCGCGTGCAGCACGCCCGGCATGAAGGACACCCGGTCGAACGAGTCGTGCCGGATCGTCAGCTGCTCGCCCGCGTTGCCCAGCAGGATCTCCTCGTGCGCGACGAGCCCGCGCAGCCGCACCGCGTGCACCCGCACGCCGTCCACGTCCGCGCCGCGGGCGCCGTCGATCGACGTCGTGGTGGCGTCGGGCACCGGTCCGAGCCCCGCCTCCCGCCGGGCGGCCGCGATCGCGGCGGCGGTGTGCCGCGCCGTGCCCGACGGGGCGTCGACCTTGTCCGGGTGGTGCAGCTCCACCACCTCGACCGACTCGAACCACCGCGCGGCCCGGGCGGCGAACGCCATGGCCAGCACCGCGCCGAGCGCGAAGTTCGGGGCGACGAGCACGCCGACGCCCGGGCGGCCGGCGAGGTCGGCCTCGACCCGGCCCAGCGACTCGGCGGTCCAGCCGGTGGTGCCGACGACGGCGTGCACGCCCTGCGCGATCAGCGACCGGACGTTGGCCTCGGCGACCGCGGGGACCGTGAAGTCGACGGCGACCTGAGCACCCGTCGCGGCCACGGCGCCGACGTCGTCGCCGTGCTCCAGGGCGGCGACCAGCTCGAGGTCGGGTGCCGCCTCCACGGCGTCGACGACGGTCCGTCCCATGCGGCCGGCCGCGCCCAGCACGGCCACCGTGATCGCTTCAGTCACCGCTGCACCCTATGCGGTCGCGAGCACGTCCTCCATGCCGCGCACGGCCCGGCGCAGGTCCAGCGCGCCGAGGCCGGTGAACCGCTCCACCTCGCGCTGGGGGTAGCCGGCGTCCACGTAGGCGCGCAGCACGCGCACCACCCCGACGGCGTCGCCGCGGTCGTCCACCCCGAGCTCCCGCACCGCGCAAGACAGCCGGACCGTCGACAGGAACGCCGACGGGCTGAGGCCGACGTGCGCGGCGAGCAGCGCGTGCAGGCCGGCGAGCGAGCGGTCGACCTCCCGCGCCAGGTCGACCGACCGGACCAGCCCGCGCTCGGCGTCGGCGTACCGGGCGACCCGGTCGACGGCGTCCCGCTCGGCGGGCGGCACGGGGCGCCGGACGGCCGCGGCCAGCGCGTCCTCCAGCACCGCCACGCAGGCGGCGGCCGCGGCGGCCTCGCCGACGGCCGCGGCCGCGTCCCAGGCCGCGCGCATGCCCGCGGCCAGCGCGGGCTCGTCCAGGCCGAGCGCCGTGCCCAGCGGGCGGTGCTCGTCCACCAGGAACCCCGCGGGGTGCAGCGCGGACAGCGCCCACGGCGCCAGGCGGGCACCCACCTCCCAGGACTCGGCGTCCCCGGCGGGCAGCACCACCCCGGGCACGACGCGCGGCCCGCGCAGCACGCTGCCGACGGTCTCCGCCTCGCGGGTCAGCGGGTCGACCCAGCGCACCGGCGCGCCGAGCCGGACGACGGCGGACGGGCGGCCGTCCGGCAGCGCGACCCGCGGCGGGGCGGCGTGCGCCGCACGGGCGACCCAGAACGCCTCGACCAGCCCCGGCGACCGGGGGGCGACGGCGACGGAGCGGCGGGTGGAGGTGACGGCGGCCATGCCCTCATCATCGTCCCGCGCGACGCGCGGCGGAACGGGACCTCCGGCCCGGCACCCCCGTCGCCGGGGCGCACCCCCGGGAACGGCAGGAGCCGGGCCCCCGCGAGGGGACCCGGCTCCTGGGCGGACGTGCGCCGGCGTCAGTCGCCGAACGGCCCGACCCGGACCACGGACCGGGGGCGCGACGCCAGGTCGGCGGCCAGCTCCTGCACCTCGCGGGCCGTGACCGCGCGGACCCGGTCGAGCGACTCCTGCGTGGACAGCAGCTCGCCGTGCACCAGCTCGGACTTGCCGAGCCGGCTCATCCGCGACCCGGAGTCCTCCAGGCCGAGCACCAGGCTGCCGGACAGCTGCCCGACCGACCGGCGCAGCTCGGCGTCGGTGATGCCGCCGTCCGCGAGCCGCTCCAGCTCGGCGACCAGCAGCTCGGTGACCTCGTCGATCTTCGCCGGCGCGCAGCCCGCGTAGAGCCCGAACACGCCGGTGTCGGCGTGCCCGGACGCGAACGAGTACGTCGAGTACGCCAGGCCCCGCTTCTCGCGGATCTCCTGGAACAGCCGGGACGACATCCCGCCGCCGAGCGCCGCGTTCAGCACGGACAGCGTGAACCGGCGCGGGTCGGTGGCGGTGAGCCCCGTGCCCCCGACGATGACGTTGCCCTGCTCGGTGGTGCGGCGCACCGTCAGCTCGGAGGCGCCGGCGGTCACCGGCAGCGCCGCGGACGCGCCGCGGCGCGCGGCGGGTGCCGCGCCCTCCGCGAGGTCCCAGCCGCCGTCGCGCAGCGCCCGGGCGACCTGCTCGGCCAGGACGTCGTGGTCGACGTTGCCCGCCGCGGTCACGACCAGCGTGTCCGGGCGGTAGTGCTGCCGGTAGTGCTCCCAGACGGCGTCCCGGGGCACGGCGCGGATGGTGTCCGGCGTGCCGCCGATCGGCCGGCCGAGCGGGTGGTCGCCCAGCACGACGGTGGCGAACCGCTCGTGCACGACGTCGCTCGGGTCGTCGTCGTTCATGGCGAGCTCCTCGAGGATCACGCCGCGCTCGGTCTCGAGCTCGTCGCGGTCCAGGCGTGCGGAGGTCACCATGTCCGCGATGACGTCGACCGCCATCGGCAGGTCCTCGTCGAGCACCCGGGCGTAGTAGCAGGTGTGCTCCTTGCCCGTGGCGGCGTTCGCCTCGCCGCCGACCTCGTCGAACGCCTCGGCGATGTCCATCGCGGTGCGCCGCGCGGTGCCCTTGAACAGCAGGTGCTCGAGGAAGTGCGTCGAGCCGTGGTGCCCGTCCGACTCGTCCCGGGAGCCGACGCCGACCCACGCCCCGACGGACGCGGACCGCACGCCGGGGACGTGCTCGGTGAGCAGGCGGACCCCGCCGGGCAGGACGGAGCGACGGACGGATCCGTCACCCGCCTGCCCGGCGGTCACGTCGCTGCCCGGGGTGCCGGGCGCGACGAGCGGGAGGTCCAGCGGCACGTCAGGCGTCGGCCGGCTCAGCAGCGGCGGACTCGTCCGAGCCCTCCGCCGACTCCTCGACCACCGCGTGCAGCGACAGCTTGCCGCGCGGGTCGATCTCGCCGATCTCGACCTGGACCTTCTGGCCCACGCCGAGGACGTCCTCGACCTTCTCGACCCGCTTGCCGCCCACGAGGCGACGGATCTGCGAGATGTGCAGCAGACCGTCCTTGCCCGGCGAGAGCGAGATGAACGCGCCGAAGGTGGTCGTCTTGACGACCGTGCCGACGAAGCGCTCGCCGATCTCCGGCATGTGCGGGTTCGCGATCGCGTTGATCGCCGCCCGCGCGGCCTCCGCCGACGGACCGTCGGTGGCGCCGATGTAGACCGTGCCGTCGTCCTCGATCGAGATGTCGGCGCCGGTCTCCTCCTGGATCTGGTTGATCATCTTGCCCTTCGGGCCGATGACCTCGCCGATCTTGTCGACCGGGACCTTCACCGTGATGACGCGCGGGGCGTTCGGCGACATCTCGTCGGGCGTGTCGATCGCCTCGTTGATGACGTCGAGGATCGCGAGGCGCGCCTCCTTGGCCTGGGTCAGCGCGTCGGCCAGCACGGAGGCGGGGATGCCGTCGAGCTTGGTGTCGAGCTGGATGGCCGTGACGAACTCGCGGGTGCCGGCGACCTTGAAGTCCATGTCGCCGAACGCGTCCTCGGCGCCCAGGATGTCGGTGAGCGCCGCGTAGCGGGTCTCGCCGTCCACCGTGTCGGACACGAGGCCCATGGCGATGCCGGCGACGGGGGCGCGCAGCGGCACACCCGCGTTCAGCAGCGACAGGGTCGAGGCGCAGACGGAGCCCATCGAGGTCGAGCCGTTGGAGCCGAGGGCCTCGGACACCTGGCGGATCGCGTAGGGGAACTCCTCGCGCGACGGCAGCACCGGCATGAGCGCGCGCTCGGCGAGGGCGCCGTGCCCGATCTCGCGCCGCTTCGGCGAGCCCACGCGGCCGGTCTCACCGGTCGAGTAGGGCGGGAAGTTGTAGTTGTGCATGTAGCGCTTGCGCGTCTCGGGCGACAGCGTGTCGAGCTGCTGCTCCATGCGGAGCATGTTCAGCGTGGTGACACCCATGATCTGGGTCTCGCCGCGCTCGAACAGCGCCGAGCCGTGCACGCGGGGCAGGACCTCGACCTCGGCGGACAGCGTGCGGATGTCCCGCAGGCCGCGGCCGTCGATGCGGAAGCCGTCGGTGAGGATGCGCTGGCGGATGACCTTCTTGGTCACCGAGCGCACCGCCGCGGACAGCTCCTTCTCGCGGCCCTCGAAGGACGCGGCGAGCTGGTCCAGGACCTCGGCCTTGATCTCGTCCAGGCGGCCCTCGCGGGTCTGCTTGTCGGCGATCTGCATGGCCTCGCGGATCTTCGCCTCGGCGGCGCCCTCGACGGCCTCGTACGCGTCCGGCTGGTAGTCCGGGAACGTCGGGAAGTCGCGGGTCTCCTTGGCGGCCTGCGCGGCGAGCTGCTGCTGCGCCTCGACCAGGACCTTGATGAACGGCTTGGCCGCCTCGAGGCCCTCGGCCACGACGGCCTCGGTCGGGGCGGTGCCGCCCTCGTCCTTGATGAGGTTCCAGGACTTCTCCGGGGCCTCGGCCTCGATCATCGCGATCGCGACGTCGCCGCCCTCGACCACGCGGCCGGCCACGACGATCTCGAACGTCGCGCGCTCGCGCTCGGTGTACCGCGGGAACGCGACCCACTGGCCGTCGATCAGCGCGATCCGCACGGCGCCGACCGGGCCGGAGAACGGCAGGCCGGAGATCTGGGTGGAGATGGACGCGGCGTTGATCGCCAGCACGTCGTACGCGTCGTCCGGGTGGATCGCCAGGACGGTGACGACGACCTGGACCTCGTTGCGCAGGCCCTTGACGAACAGGGGGCGCAGCGGGCGGTCGATCAGCCGGCAGGCCAGGATCGCCTCGGTCGACGGGCGGCCCTCGCGGCGGAAGAACGAGCCGGGGATCTTGCCGGCGGCGTACTGCCGCTCCTCGACGTCCACCGTCAGCGGGAAGAAGTCGAACTGGTCCTTGGGGTGCTTGCCCGCCGTCGTGGCGGACAGCAGCGCGGTCTCGCCGTCGAGGTACGCCATCGCGGCGCCGGCGGCCTGCTTGGCCAGGCGGCCCGTCTCGAAGCGGACGGTGCGGGTGCCGAAGCGACCGTTGTCGATCACGGCCTCGGCGAACTGGATCTCGGGACCCTCCACGGGTGCCCTCCTTTGTCTCGAAGGCGCCGGACCGGTCACGGCGGTCTTCGATCGAGGCACCCGGACACGCGTTCCGGGAACCACTACCGAGGACCGGACGCGTCGACCGGCGCGGAGTGAGAGTGGTGCTGAGGTGGTGCACGCCGGCCCCTCCCGGGGCCGACGCAGGACCAGCCCGGACCCCGATCGGGGTCCGGGCCGGTCAGGCGGTCACCGGCGCAGGCCGAGCCGCTGGATCAGGCTGCGGTAGCGGTCGATGTCGACCTTCTGCAGGTAGCCCTGGAGGCGACGACGCTGGCCGACCAGCAGCAGCAGGCCGCGGCGGCTGTGGTGGTCGTGCTTGTGCGTCTTGAGGTGCTCGTTCAGGTCGTTGATGCGCTGCGTCAGCAGGGCGATCTGGACCTCCGGCGAGCCGGTGTCACCCTCGTGGGTGGCGTACTCGGCCATGATGGACTTCTTGGTGGCGCTGTCGAGGGGCACGACTCTCCTGGATTGTCTCGTTGCGCGGTGCTCCGGGGCAGGTCCACCCGGGCGCTCTCGTTCCGCGGCCGTTCTGACGGCTGTGCGAGTCTACCAGGTGCGGGTGCCGGACCCGGGGCCCGCCGGGCCCTCAGCCGGCGGCGCCGGCCAGGACCTCGCGCACGCCCGCCACGTCCTGGTGCATGCGCGTGATCAGCTCGTCCACCGACTCGAACCGCAGCGTCGGCCGCAGCCGCTCGACGAACTCCAGCACGACCTCCTCGCCGTACAGGTCGAGGTCGGTGCGGTCGAGCACGTACGCCTCGACCCGGCGCTGCAGGCCGGCGAACGTCGGGTTCGTGCCGACCGACACCGCCGCGGGCAGCACGGCGTCCGGCGACCCGGCGGGCACGGCCGGCCGCCGCAGCCACCCGGCGTACACGCCGTCCGCGGGCACCATCCCGGTCGCGTCCTGGGACAGGTTGGCCGTCGGGAACCCGAGGTCGCGGCCGCGCTTGTCGCCGTGCACGACGGTGCCGCGCATCCGGTGCGGGCGGCCGAGCACGCGGGCGGCCTGGCGGACGTCGCCGGCGACCAGCAGCTCGCGGACCCAGGTGGAGGACCAGCGGCGGCGCAGCGGGTCGGCGAGGGCGGCGGCGGGGTCGTCGTCGGCCGGGTCCGGCGCGACGTCCTCGATCACCTCGACCGCGAAGCCGAACCGCTCCCCCAGCTCGACCATCGTCGCCAGGTCCCCGGCGTTGCCGCGCCCGAACCGCACGTCGCGGCCGACGACCACGGTGCGCGCGTGCAGCCCGTCGACGAGGTAACGGCGGACGAACTCCTCGGCGGTCTGCTGCGCGAAGTCGAGGGTGTACGTGAGCAGCAGCACGGCGTCGAGGCCGGTCTGCTCGAGGAGCTCCAGCCGGTCGGCGTCGCCGGTGAGCAGCGGCGGGGCGGTGTCGGGGCGGTGCACCTGCTGCGGGTGCGGCGTGAACGTCACGGCGACCGAGCGGGCGCCCACCGCGCGGGCGTCGGCGACCATCCGGGTCAGCACGCCGACGTGGCCGCGGTGCACGCCGTCGAAGTTGCCGACCGTGACGACCGACGGCCCGAAGTCCGCCGGGACCTGCGCGAGGTCCGTCCAGCGCTGCACCAGCTCTCCCGTCGGTCGGCGCCTCGCGGCGCGGTCGGCGCCGGCGGGGTCGCGGCGCGGGGACAAGCCTGCCACGGCGCACGGGGTGCCTCGCGCGCCGCGGCGCTACGCTCGGCGCGCAGCCGCGCCGCGGCCCACGACCCCGGAGGTCCCGCATGGTCACCCTGCGCACCACCCTCGTCGCCACGGGCGGCACGACCACCGGCATCGAGGTGCCCGAGGACGTCGTCGCCGGGCTCGGCCGCGGGAAGCGGGTGCCCGTCGTCGTCACGATCAACGGGCACGCCTACCGCGGGTCGATCGCCCCGTACTCGGGCGGGTACTGGGTGGGCGTCTCGGCGGCGAACCGGGCCGCCGCCGGCATCGAGGCCGGCGAGCCGGTCGAGGTCGACCTCGCGGTGGACGACGCGCCCCGCACCGTCGAGGTGCCGGCGGACCTGGCGGCCGCGCTCGCCGCCGGCGGCCCCGTGGTCGCCGAGGCGTGGGCGGCGCTGTCGTACTCGAAGCAGCGCGCCCACGTCCTGGCGGTCGAGGGCGCGAAGACCGGTGCGACCCGGGAGCGCCGGGTCGCGTCGGTGGTCGCGACGCTGGGCTGACCGGGGTCGTTCCTGGCGTCGAGAGCGGGCCCACCCGCCGAGACAGGGCCGCGGGCGCTCCTCTCTCGACCCGGGAGCCCTCTCTCGGCGTCCTGCTCAGGAGGCGGCGGCGAACACCAGGGCCGGGCGGGCGTGCGGGCCGCGGTCCTCCAGCAGCGCCGCGAGCGCGCCGTCCGGGGTCAGCGCGGCGACCGTCACGCCGGCGCCCGTCCCGGTCGCCGGGATCCGCTGCCCGTAGGACAGCGCCCGGGCCTCGGGCTCGGTCAGCTCGCGCACCGGGAACGTCGCCCGCGCGGCCTCGGCGAGCGGCAGGGTGTCGAGCGGCAGGTCGGCCGGCCACGCCTCCAGGTCCTCGAGCGACCGCGCCCCGTCGATCCCGTACCCGCCGACCCGGGTGCGGCGCAGCGCGGTCAGGTGACCCCCGACGCCGAGGGCCCGGCCGACGTCCCGCGCGAGCGCCCGGATGTACGTGCCCGACGAGCACACCACCGTGACGTCGGCGTCGAGCGCCGCGACGCCCGAGCCGTCCGCGTCCGGCACCTGGCGCACCTCGTGCACGTCGAACCGGGAGACGGTGACAGGACGCGCCGCGAGCTCGACGTCCTCGCCCGCCCGGACCCGCGCGTAGGCGCGCTGCCCGTCGACCTTGATCGCGCTGACCGCGCTCGGCACCTGCTGGATCGGGCCGGTGAGGCCAGCGACGGCGGCGTCCAGCGCGGCCCGCGCCACGCCGGCGGCGTCGGTGCGCGCCACGAGCTCGCCCTCGGCGTCGTCGGTGGTGGTCGCCACGCCGAGGCGGATCGTCGCGGTGTACTCCTTGTCCGCGCCCACGACGTAGGTCAGCAGCCGGGTGGCCCGCCCGACGCCGAGCACGAGCACGCCCGTCGCCATCGGGTCGAGCGTGCCGGCGTGCCCGACCTTGCGGGTGCCGGCCAGGCCGCGGGCCTTCGCGACGACGTCGTGGCTGGTCCAGCCCTGCGGCTTGTCGACCACGAGCAGGCCGTCGGCGGCCGTGGGACGGCGCGGCCGGTCGGGGCGGCGCTGGTCGCGCGCGGCGGTCACGCGGTCGCCCCGGCGCGGTCGCCCGCCGTGGCGGCGGACCCGGCGGCGACGACCTCGGGCGCGAAGCAGCGCAGGAGCGCGTCGAAGCCGGCGTCCTGCCCGGCGTGCCCGAAGCCGTCCGAGCTGAGCAGCACGTTGATCAGCATGCCGTCGGCCACGAACCGCCGGGCGGTCTCGTCGCCGTCGGGGTCGTCCGGCTCGACGCGGTCCCGGAACAGCCGGAAGACCTCGCCGAGCGTGTGCCGGGCGAGCGCGGTGACCTCCGGGTCCTCCGCGGTGAAGCCGTGCATGAGGACGCGCAGCAGGTCGCGGTCGGCCATGAGCTCGACGTAGGCGCGCCCCGTCCGCTCGACCGCGCCCGGCCCGGGCTCGACCGCGGCCATCGCCGCGAGCACCCGCTGCGTCGTGTGGCGGTAGGCCTCCAGGAACAGGCGCTGCTTCGACCCGAACAGCCGCACGACGTAGGGCTGCGACACCCCCGCGGCGCGCGCGACCTGGTCGGTCGTCGTCCCCGCGTACCCCCCCTCGGCGAACACCTCGATCGCGGCCGCGAGGATCTGCTCGCGCCGCTGGTCCCCCGACATGCGGGGGGCGCGCGGGGCGGGCCGGGTGGCGTGCTCGAAGTCCATGGTTGACATGTTATCAGTCGATAACTAACGTCCGTCCCTGTCGAAGTAATCAGCCGATGCTTACAGGAGCCTCCGATGTCGACGCAGACCCGCACCACCGCCCCGGGTGCCGGCGCCGCCGGCGCCCCGGCGGACCCGCCGCCCGCCGCCGCCCCGGGCTCGCCCGGCGCCGGGGCCCCCGTGCCCGGCCCCGCCCGCACCGCGATCCGCGCCGTCCCGGTCGCGGTGGCGCTGCTGGCCGCCTCGCTGCCCATGTTCATGGCGACGCTCGACAACCTCGTCGTCACCAGCGCGCTGCCCGTCCTGCAGGCCGAGCTCGGCGCCACGCTCACCGACCTGCAGTGGGTGGTGAACGCCTACACCCTGGCGTTCGCGACGCTGATGATCGCCGCCGCGACGCTCGGCGACCGCTGGGGCCGGCGCCGCACGTTCCTCGGCGGGATCGCGGTGTTCACCCTCGGGTCGATCGCCGCGGCCCTCGCCGGCTCCCCCGGCGCCCTGATCGCCGCCCGCGCCGTGCAGGGCGTCGGGGCCGCGGCCGTCATGCCGCTGTCGCTCACCCTGCTCGCCGCCGCGGTCCCCGCGTCGCGACGCGCCATGGCCATCGGCATCTGGGGCGGCGTCTCCGGCCTCGGCGTGGCGCTCGGCCCGGTCGTCGGCGGCGCGGTGGTCGAGGGCATCTCCTGGCAGGCCATGTTCTGGATCAACGTGCCGGTGGCCCTCGTCGCGGTCCCGCTGGTGCTGCGCGCGCTGCCCGAGGGCCGCGGGCGCGCGCAGCGCCTCGACGTGCCCGGGCTCGTGCTCGCAGCCGCGGGCGTCCTCGGGATCGTGTGGGGGGTCGTGCACGGCAACGAGGACGGCTGGACCTCGGCGGGCGTGCTCGCCCCGATCGTCGGCGGGGTCCTGGCGCTCGCGCTGTTCCTCCGGCACGAGGCCCGCACCCCGCACGCGCTCGTCCCGCTGCGGCTGTTCCGGTCGCGCAGCTTCTCCGTCGCGAACGTCTCGGGCTTCGCGTTCTCGCTCGGGGCGTTCGGCGCGGTGTTCCTGCTCGCCCAGTACCTGCAGGTGGTCCAGGGGTACTCCCCGCTGGAGGCCGGCCTGCGCACGCTGCCCTGGACCGCGGCGCCGATGGTCGTCGCGCCGCTCGCGGGGATGCTCGCGCCGCGCGTCGGGGTGCGGGTGCTGCTCACCGGCGGGCTCGTCGCGCAGGCGGCCGGGCTCGCGTGGCTCGGGTTCGCCGTCGCGGACGGCGGGTACGCCGCGCTGGTCCCGGGCCTGGTGCTCGCCGGCGTCGGGATGGGCCTGACCTTCGCCCCGAGCGCGACCGCGGTGCTGCACGGCATGGCGCCGGACGACCACGGCACCGCGTCGTCGACCAACTCGACGCTGCGCGAGGTCGGCGTGGCGCTGGGCGTCGCGGTGCTGACCGCGGTGTTCACCGCGGCGGGCGGCACGATCAGCCCCGACGGGTTCGACGCCGGCCTGCGCCCTGCGGTGCTGACCGGCGCGGCGGTCATCGCGCTCGCCGCGGCCGCGTCGCTGGCGATGCCGCGCACGACCGGCCGCGAGGACGCCCGCGCGGACGCCTGACCCCGCGGAGGCGCGCGGGACAGCGCGCCGAGGACGTCACAACGCCACGAGGTCGTCACTCAGGAGCGACGACCTCGTGGCGTTGTGACGACCTCACGGCCGCCCGGGGGCAGGGAGGCTCAGCGCGCCGCGTCCGCCTCGTCGGCGTCCTCGTCCTCGTCCGCGGGCTTGCGGTACGGGTCCGCCTCGCCGGCGTACTGCGCGCCCGTCGCCAGGGCCGAGACCTCGCGGTCCCGGCGCGCGGCCTCGAGCAGCGCCGCGTCCAGGTGGGCGGCGGTCTCGGGCACGGCGTCCAGGTGGAACTCCAGCGTCGGGGTGAGCCGGACGCCGGTCTGCTTGCCGACCTCGGACCGGATCAGGCCCTTCGCGCTCTCCAGCGCCTGGGCCGTCCCCGTGCGGGCCTCCTCGTCGCCGAGCACCGTGTAGAACACGCTGGCGTGCTGCAGGTCGCCGGTCACGCGCACGTCGGTGACGGTCACGAAGCCGAGCCGCGGGTCCTTGATCCGGGTGTCGAGCATCTGCGCGACGATCTGCTGGATGCGGTCCGCGAGCTTGCGGGCCCGGGGGTGGTCCACCATGTCGATCTCCTCTCAGCGCCCGCGTCGGCGGGCGGACGAACGGCCGCGGGCCTGCCCCCACGCTCGGCGCGTGGGGGCAGACCCGCAAGTGGGACCGGTCAGGAGCGCGGCTTCTCGCGCATCTCCCAGGTCTCGATGATGTCGCCCACCGTGATGTCGTTGTACGACCCGAGGCCGATACCGCACTCGAAGCCCTCGCGGACCTCCGTGGCGTCGTCCTTGAACCGCTTGAGCGACTCGACGGTGAGGTTGTCGCCGATGACCGCGCCGTTCCGGAGCACCCGCGCCTTGGTGTTGCGACGGATCTCCCCGGACCGGACGATCGAGCCGGCGATGTTGCCGAACTTGGAGGAGCGGAACACCTCGCGCACCTCGGCGGAACCGAGCTGCACCTCCTCGTACTCCGGCTTGAGCATGCCCTTGAGGGCCGCCTCGACGTCGTCGATCGCCTGGTAGATGACCGAGTAGAACCGGACGTCCACGCCCTCGCGCTCGGCGAGGTCCTCCACCCGCTCCGCGTACTTGACGTTGAAGCCGATGATGATGGCGTTGTCGACCGTGGCGAGGTTGACGTCGTTCTGCGTGATCGCACCGACACCGCGGTGGATGACCCGCAGGTCGACCTCGTCGCCCACGTCGATCTTGAGCAGCGCGTCCTCCAGCGCCTCGACGGCACCGGACACGTCGCCCTTGAGGACCAGGTTGAGGGTCTCGACCTTGCCCTGCTGCAGCGCCTGCGTGAAGTCCTCGAGGCTGATGCGCTTGCGGCGCTTGGCCAGGAGGGCGGCGCGCTCGGCGGCCTCGCGCTTCTCGGCGATCTGCCGGGCGGTGCGCTCGTCCGGCGCCACCAGGAAGGTGTCGCCGGCGCTCGGCACCGACGCCAGGCCGAGGACCAGCACCGGACGTGCCGGGCCCGCCTCGGTGACGTTCGCGCCGTGCTCGTCGAACATCGCCCGGACGCGGCCGTGGGCCGTGCCCGCGACGATCGCGTCGCCGACGTGCAGCGTGCCGGACTGGACCAGGACGGTCGCGACGGCGCCGCGGCCCTTGTCCAGGTTCGCCTCGATGGCGACACCGCGGGCGTCCTTGTCGGGGTTGGCCCGCAGGTCGAGCGCGGCGTCCGCGGTCAGCAGCACGGCCTCGAGCAGGTCGTCGATGCCCATCCGCTGCTTGGCGGAGACGTCGACGAACATGGTGTCGCCGCCGTACTCCTCGGCCACCAGGTTGTACTCGGTGAGCTGCTGGCGGATCTTGGCGGGGTTGGCCCCCTCCTTGTCCACCTTGTTGACCGCGACCACGATCGGCACGTTCGCCGCCTGGGCGTGGTTGAGCGCCTCGATGGTCTGGGGCATCACGCCGTCGTCCGCCGCGACCACGAGGATCGCGATGTCCGTCACCTGCGCACCACGGGCACGCATGGCGGTGAACGCCTCGTGACCCGGGGTGTCGATGAACGTGATGGCCCGGTCCTGGCCCTCGTGCTCGGTGCGCACCTGGTACGCGCCGATGTGCTGCGTGATGCCGCCGGCCTCGCCCGCGACGACGTCCGTGGACCGGATGGCGTCGAGGAGCTTGGTCTTTCCGTGGTCGACGTGACCCATGACGGTGACGACCGGCGGGCGCGGGAACAGGTCCTCGTCGCCCTCGCCCTCGAGCTCGGCGTCCAGGTCGATGTCGAAGGCCCCGAGCAGCTCGCGGTCCTCCTCCTCGGCCGAGACCATCTCCACGACGTAGCCGAGCTCGGTGGCCAGCGTGCCGAAGGTGTCCTCGTCGAGGGACTGGGTCGCGGTCGCCATCTCACCGAGGTGGAACAGCACCGTGACCAGCGAGGCCGGGTTGGCGTCGATCTTGTCGGCGAAGTCGTTCAGCGACGAGCCGTGGCGCAGGCGGATGACGGTCGAGCCGTTCCCGCGGGGCACCTGCACGCCGCCGAGCGACGGCGCCTGCATCTGCTCGAACTCCTGGCGCTTCGCGCGCTTCGACTTCCGCCCGCGGACCGGACGACCGCCGGCGCGACCGAACGCGCCCTGGGTCGAGCCACGGCCACCGGCACCCGGACGGCCACCGCCGCCACCGGGACGGCCGGCGAAGCCGCCACCGCCGCCGGGACGGCCACCGCCGCCGCCGTAGCCGCCGCCACCGCCGGGACGGCCACCGCCGCCGCCGGCACGGGCCGGACGGTCGCCGGGACGGCCGACGCCGCTGGTGCTGCGGCCCGGCATCATGCCGGGGTTCGGGCGCGGGCCGCCCGGACGCGGCGCCGCGGGACGGGGCCCGCCGGGACGGTCGCCGGCCTGCGCGCCGGCCGAGGCGGCCGGGGCGTCGGAGCGGCGCTCGCCCGGGCGGGGCATGCCCTGCGAGGACGCGAACGGGTTGTTGCCGGGGCGCGGGCCACCGGGGCGCGGCCCGCCGGAGCGGGGCATGCCCTGGGAGGGCGCGAACGGGTTGTTGCCCGGGCGGGGACCGCCGGGACGGGGGGCGCCACCGGGGCGCGGGCCGCGGTCACCGCCGCCCTGACCCTCGGAGGAGCGCGCCGGCTGGGCCGGACGCGGCGCCGGGGCGGCCGGACGGGCCGGGCCGGGACGCGCGGCCGGGGCCGACGGGGCGGACGCAGCCGCAGCCGGGGCCGCGGGGGCGGCCGGGGCCGGAGCGGACGGGGCCGCAGCGGCCGGGCGCGCCGCCGGGGCGGGCGCGGACGGGGCCGGCGCCGAGGGGCGCGCCGCCGGAGCAGGAGCAGCCGGCGCGGCGGCGGCCGGGGCCGACGGCGCGGGGGCGGCAGGGGTCGCCGACGGAGCCGGCGCGGCGGCCGGGGCGTTGGCGGGCCGGCTCGCGGCGGGCTTCGCGCCGCCACCGGCGGGGTAGGTGTCCCGCAGCTTGCGGACCACCGGGGGCTCGATCGTCGAGGACGCCGAGCGCACGAACTCTCCGAGCTCGTTCAGCTTGGTCATGAGGGACTTGCTGTCGACTCCGAGCTCCTTGGCGAGCTCGTAGACGCGGACCTTGGCCACATCTCTCCCTGTCTCGGCCCGCCCGGACAGGGTCGGACCGTCGTTAGTGCTGGGTACTCATCGCTGGGTACTCATCGGTGCGTGCTCATCGGGCAGCCATCGGCTCTTCGACCCGCTTTCCCTGTTCGACGGTGCACATGCCACCCCGGCGGGACGCCCGGGCGGCGACGGTCTTCCTCATCCCCCGAGGTGCTCCCGGACCGCGGACGTGTCCAGCGGCCCCGCGAGACGCAGGGCACGCGGGAACGCACGACGGCGCTCGGCGAGCTCGAGGCAGCGAGGATCGGGGTGCAGCCACGCCCCCCGGCCCGGCAGCGCCCGGCGCACGTCGACCACGACCGCGGGATCTCCCGCGTCCGTCGTCGCCGCGACCACGCGCAGCAGGACCGACCTCGGACCGGCGTTCCGGCACCCCACGCACGTGCGCACCGGGCCCACGACGACCTCCGCCGCGGGATCCGCTGCGTGGGTGTCGGGGTGGCGCCTGCTCGGCGAGGAGAGCCGGGCGTCCGGCCCAGCCGCGACCAGTCTAGCGCGCGACGTCACCCGACTCGACCGGCGCCGCCGGCATCGGCCTCCGCCGCGGGCGAACCGGCGCCCTCCGCGGCCTCGCGCGCGCCCTCGTGGCCGCCGTCCGCGCCCTGCGCGTCGGACCGGATGTCGATGCGCCAGCCGGTCAGCTTCGCGGCGAGGCGGGCGTTCTGGCCCTCCTTGCCGATCGCGAGCGACAGCTGGTAGTCCGGCACGACGACGCGCGCGGCGCGGGCGGCCGGGTCCACGACCGTGACGGACAGCACCCGGGCGGGCGACAGCGCGTGCGCCACCATCTCCGCCGGGTCGTCCGAGTGGTCGACGATGTCGATCTTCTCGCCGTGCAGCTCCGCCATCACGGCCCGCACCCGCGCGCCGAGCGGGCCGATGCAGGCACCCTTCGCGCCGAGACCCTGCACGCGCGAGCGCACGGCCATCTTGGTGCGGTGCCCCGCCTCCCGGGCCAGCGCGGTGATCTCGACGTGCCCCTCCGCGATCTCCGGGACCTCGAGCTCGAACAGCTTGCGCACGAGGTTCGGGTGCGACCGGGACAGCGTGATCTGCGGGCCCTTCGACCCGCGCGACACGTCCAGCACCAGCGCGCGGATCCGCTCGCCGTGCACGTACTTCTCGGTCGCCACCTGCTCGTGCGCCGGCAGCACCGCCTCGGTGCCGCCGACGTCCACCAGCACCACCCGCGGGTCGCGGCCCTGCTGGATGACGCCGCCGAGGACCTCGCCCTCCTTGCCGCGGAACTGCCCGAGCACCTGGTCGTCCTCGGCGTCGCGCAGCCGCTGCACGATCACCTGGCGCGCGGTCGCCGTCGCGATGCGGCCGAAGCCCGCGGGGGTGTCGTCGAACTCCGGGCCCAGGGTGGTCGTCGTCGGCGGCACGGCGGTGACCGTGCCGTCCTCGTCCTCGGCCGGCTCCGGGGCGTCCGGCGCGGGCACCACGGTGCGCTCGCGCGCCCACACGGTGACGTGGCCGGAGCGGCGGTCCAGCTCCACCCGCGCGTCCGGGTGCGCGTCCGGCGTCCGGTGGTAGGCGGACAGGAGCGCCTGCTCGATGGCCGAGACGAGCACGTCCAGGCTGATCTCGCGCTCCCGCTCGATGAGCCGCAGCGCCTGCATGTCGATGTCCACGATCAGTCCTCCCGGCCCTGCGGCCCGTCGGGGGCGGAGTCGCCGCCCCGTGCGTCGTCCTTGTCCCGGACCAGCTCGACCTCGACGCGGCCCTCGCGGACCTGCGCCAGCGCCAGGCGGACGGGGTCGCCGATCTTGGCGGGCCGGCCCTTGACCCCCGGCGTCTCGGGCGTCACCACCACCGCGTCCTCGGCGTCGGTCGCGCCGCGCTCGACGTCGACCAGGCGGCCGGTGAGCGACCCGCCGTCGGCGAGCCGGAGCACGACCAGGCGGCCGATGGCCCGCGCGTAGTGCCGGCGGGCGACGAGCGGGGCGGTGGCGCCGCGGCTGGACACCTCGAGGGTGTACCGGTCGGGCAGGCCGTCCAGGTCGTCGAGGGCGGCGGAGACGGCGCGGGACACGTCGGCGACGCCGTCCAGGTCGACCTGCTCCTCGGCGTCCTCGGGTGCGTCGAGCACGACGCGCACGACGGCCTGGCCGCCCTCGCGGCCCAGCTCGACGTCCTCCAGCCACAGGCCGGCGGCGGTCACCACCGGCTCGATGGTCTCCCGGATGCGCTGCGCGCTGGCGGGCGCGGGCATGTTGACCTCCTGTGTCGGTCCTCGGCGGGGTGCGGCCTCGTCGCGCGCACGCCGACACCGGGGACGTCGACGCTGTGTGGTTGTCGGTCCTGCACGGTGGAGCGGCGCGCGGCGGACCGCGTGCTGCGACCAGCGTACTGACTCCCGCGCGCGGCACCCGCCGGACGGGGCCCGGACCGGGTGCGACGTGCGCGACACCGCCCGGCGCCGGGGACCTCGGTCCGGCCGGCGGCGGGGCGGTCGTGGCAGGATCGCCCGCGATGCCCCGCACCGCCCCGCCCTCGTCGCCGCGCCCCGCCGCGGGCCCGCGCACCGCCGCGGCTCCGCGCCCCGTCCGGACCCGGCGCGCCCGCGCCCTGGCGGGGCTGCTGGTGCTCGGCACCGCCGCCCTGCTGGCGGGCTGCGGCCTCCGCCTGGAGACCGACCCGCCCGCCGAGCCGGTGCCCGACGCCGCCGAGCAGGTCCGGCGCGACACCGTGTCGGACGCGCTCGCCCTCGCCGACGCCGCGGACGACGCGCTCGCCGGGGCGGACCAGGGCGCGGCGGCCGTGCTCGGCCTGGTGTCCTCGACCGCCGCGGACCAGGTCGAGGCGCTCGGCGGCGTGTACGACTCCGGCCTCGCGGACCCGGACGGCGCGACGCCCTCCCCCACCCCCTCGGACACCGCCCCCGCCGCCACGCCCGCCGACGTGCTGACGCTCCTCGGCGAGACCGCCTCGGCGGCGCGCGCCGACGCCCGCGACGCCGAGGACCCCGGCCTGGCCCGGCTGCTCGCCGCCGTGGCCGCGTCCCGCGCCCAGCTGACCGACCGGCTCGCCGCGGCGCTGGGCACCGAGGCGCCCGCCGTCGACGCCGAGCCCGACGACGGGTTCACCGCGGGCGGGTCCGCGGACGGCTCGGGGTCGGGCGACGGCTCCGCGACGGCGCCGTCCGCGTCCGCCACGGGGCCGGTGTCCCCGTCGCCCGCGGCCACCGGCCCGGCGGACGCGCTCGGCGCGGACCTCGACCGGACCGACGCCCTCGCCCTGGTGCTCGCGGAGGACCAGGCGGGCTACGGGTTCGAGGTGGCCGCGGCCCGGCTCTCGGACGACGCCCGGTCCCGCGCCCGCACCGCCGCCGCCGCGCACCGCGCCACCGCGTCGGCCTGGGCGGAGGCCGTCGGGGTCGCCGGCACCGCCGAGGACCCCCGCCGGGTGGCCTACGAGCTCGACGCCGACCTGTCGTCGGCCGAGGCCGTGCGGGCGTTCGCGGCCGGGCTGCTCACCGACCTCGCCGCGGTGCACGCCGACGCGGTGCTCGACACCGGCGCGTCGACCGCCGACCGCACCGCCGCCGTCGACGGGCTGCGGACGTCCGCGGTCGAGTCGCTGTCCTGGGGCGCGACCCCGACGGCCCTGCCGGGCCTCCCGGCGGGGCAGTCGACGGCTTCCCCGACGCCGACCGCCACCGCGGGCTGACGCCCGCCCCCCGACCGCCGAGGTCGCACTCGTCGCGGGGTTCGAGGGGCTTGAACCCCGCCAGAAGTGCAGGGTCGCGGGGAGGGTGGCGGGCGGGTCCGTTCCGCCTACGCGTTCCGGCCCGGCCTCCCGCAGTCACGGGAGGCCGGGCCGGAAGCCGTAGGCCTGGCGAGCGCCGGGCGCCGTCAGCGCGCCAGGAGCGCGTCCACCAGCTCCGCCACGCGGTCCGCGGCCTCGGCGACCGGGACCTGCTCGGCCTGCGGCCCGCCCTCGACGACCACGCGCGGCCGCACCTCGACCAGCCCGTCCGCGAGCCCGCGGCCCACGACGACGGTCAGCGGCACGCCCAACAGCTCGGCGTCGGCGAACTTCACGCCGGGCGAGACCTTGAACCGGTCGTCGTACAGCACCTCGATGCCCCGCGCGTCCAGGGTCTGCGCCAGGGACTCGGCGGCCTCGAACACCGTGGCGTCCTTGCCGGTCGCGACGATCTGCACGTGCGCCGGGGCCACGCCCGCGGGCCAGGCGAGGCCGCGGTCGTCGTGGTTCGCCTCGGCCAGCGCCGCCAGCACGCGGGACACGCCGATGCCGTACGAGCCCATCGTGACGACCTGGGACTTGCCGTTCTGGTCGAGCACGGTCAGGCCCAGCGCCTGGGCGTACTTGCGGCCCAGCTGGAAGATGTGGCCGATCTCGATGCCGCGCGCGAGCTCCAGCGGGCCCGAGCCGTCGGGGGCCTCGTCGCCGGCGCGCACCTCGGCGGCCTCCACGGTGCCGTCCGCGGTGAAGTCGCGGCCGGCCACGAGGTCGAACACGTGCTTGCCGGGCTCGTTCGCGCCGGTGATCCACCGGGTGCCGGAGACCACGCGTGGGTCGAGCAGGTAGCGCGCCGCGGTGCGACCCTCGGCGTCGGCGGCCAGGCCCTCGGGGTTCGGGCCGAGCGCGAGCGGGCCGATGTAGCCCTTGACCAGCTCGGGGTGCGCGGCGAAGTCGGCCTCGACGGCCGGCTCGACCTCGGCCGGGGCCACGGCGGCCTCCAGGCGCTTGAGGTCGACCTCGCGGTCGCCGGGCAGGCCGACGACGAGCAGCTCGCGCACGCCGGTCGGCTGGACCAGCGCCAGCACGACGTTCTTCAGCGTGTCGGCCGCGGTCCACGCGCGGTCCGGGCGGGCGAACCGCTCGTTGGCGACCGCGACCAGCGACTCGATCGTCGGGGTGTCCGGGGTGTCCTCGACGTGCGCGGCGGGCGCGTCGTCGTACGGCAGCGCCGGCGGCACCGGGGTCGTGACGGCCTCGACGTTGGCGGCGTAGCCGCCCGGCGAGCGCACGAACGTGTCCTCGCCGATCGCCGTCGGGTTGAGGAACTCCTCCGAGCGCGAGCCGCCCATCGCGCCGGACGTCGCGGCCACGATCACGTACTCGAGGCCGAGGCGCTCGAACACCCGCTGGTACGCGGCCCGCTGCGCGGCGTAGGACGCGTCCAGGCCGGCGTCGTCCACGTCGAAGGAGTAGGCGTCCTTCATGATGAACTCGCGGCCGCGGATCAGGCCGGCGCGCGGCCGGGCCTCGTCGCGGTACTTGGTCTGGATCTGGAACAGCGTCAGCGGCAGGTCCTTGTACGACGAGTACAGGTCCTTGACCAGGAGCGTGAACATCTCCTCGTGCGTCGGCGCGAGCAGGTAGTCGTTCTCCCGGCGGTCCCGCAGCCGGAACAGGTTCGGGCCGTACTCGGTCCACCGCCCGGTCGCCTCGTACGGCTCGCGCGGCAGCAGCGCCGGGAAGTGCACCTCCTGCGCGCCGGCGGCGGCCATCTCCTCGCGCACGACCTGCTCGACCTTGCCCAGCACCCGCAGGCCCAGCGGCAGCCAGGTGTAGATGCCGGGGGCGGCGCGGCGGATGTAGCCGGCGCGGACGAGCAGCTTGTGGCTGGCCACCTCCGCGTCGGCCGGGTCCTCGCGCAGGGTGCGGACGAAGAGCGTGGACAGGCGTAGCAGCATGGGCCGCAGCCTAGTGGGCGTGCCAGGTGTCGGACGCCTGGGCCACCATGGGGGCATGCCCGAGCTGCCCGAGGTCGAGTCGCTGGCCGCCTTCCTGCGCGAGCGCGCCGTGGGGCGCACCGTCGCAGGGGTCGAGGTCGGGGCGATCAGCGCGCTCAAGACGTTCCGCCCCGCGCCCACGGACCTGACCGGCGGCACCGTCGTGTCCGCGGGCCGGCACGGCAAGTGGCTGGACCTGGGCGTCGCGCCCCCGGCCGCCGGCGGCGGGTCGGGCGAGCCGCTGCACCTCGTGTTCCACCTGGCGCGCGCGGGCTGGCTGCGCTGGTCCGAGCAGCTGCCCGCGACCCCGGTGCGGCCGGGGAAGTCGCCGCTCGCGCTGCGCGTGCGGCTGGACGACGGGTCCGGCTTCGACCTGACCGAGGCGGGCACCCGCAAGCGGCTCGCGGTGCACGTCGTGGCCGACCCGGCGGACGTGCCGCAGATCGCGACGCTGGGGGTCGAGCCGCTGTCCGAGGAGTTCACCCCGGAGCGGCTCGGCGCGCTCATGGCGGCGCGCAACCAGCAGATCAAGGGCCTGCTGCGCGACCAGGGCACGATCGCCGGCATCGGCAACGCCTACTCCGACGAGATCCTGCTCGTCGCGCGCACGAGCCCGTTCGCCCTCACCCGGTCCTTCGACGCCGACGCCGTCGCGCGGCTGCACGCCGCCACGGTCGGGGTGCTGCGCGAGGCCGTCGCCACCGCCGCGGGCCGGCCCGCCGCGGAGCTCAAGGACGCCAAGCGCCGCGGGATGCGGGTGCACGGCCGCACCGGCGAGCCGTGCCCGGGCTGGGACGGGGTCCCGTGCGGCGACACCGTGCACGAGGTGTCGTTCGCCGACTCCTCCCTGCAGTACTGCCCGACCTGCCAGACCGGCGGCAAGCCGCTCGCCGACCGCCGCATGTCGCGGCTGCTGCGCTGACGCCGCCGCGGCGGCGCCCCGGGCTTCACACCTCCCGCACAGGATCCCTGCGAGGACTCTCCGCCCTCGCCGAGCGCCCCCCGCGGGGTCCTCCCTACCGTGGGTGGCATGCCCGAGACCCCCCGCAGCGGCGACCGCGCCGTCCGGCACAGCCGCGCCGTGCAGCGGCCCGCCCGGCACGTCCGCCCCGCCCGCAGCGCCGCGGGCCGCCGCGTCGCCCGCGTCGCCGCCGCGACCGTCGGCGTCCTCGCGCTCGGCGGCACCTCCGGCGCCGTGGCGCTCTACGCGCAGGTGCAGGGCGGGATCGACGCGGCCGACGTCGACCAGTTCCTCGGCGACGACCGCCCCACCGCGGTCGAGCCGGACCCCGTCGACGGCTACGCGGGCCGGCCGCTGAACATCCTGGTGATGGGCACCGACGTCCGCGACGGCGAGAACGCCGCCCTCGCGGGCGAGGTCGACGGCATGCGGTCCGACACCACGATGCTCGTGCACCTGTCGGCCGACCGCAGCCGGGTCGACGTCGTCTCGATCCCGCGCGACTCGCTGGTCGACATCCCGTCGTGCATCCTCGAGGACGGCAGCACCACGGAGCCGCGCTCCGACCAGATGTTCAACGAGGCGTTCTCGATCGGCGCGGGCGACACCGGCAACCTCGCCGCCGCGGCCGCGTGCACGCGACGGACCTTCGAGCAGGCCAGCGGCCTGCGCACCGACGAGAGCGTCGTCGTGAAGATGGACGGCGTCCGGGACGTCATCGACGCCCTGGGCGGGGTCCCGATGGACCTGCCCGAGGCGATGGACTCCCCCAAGGCCGGGCTGCACGTCCCCGCCGGCCCGCAGACCTTCGACGGCACCACCGCGCTGCAGTTCCTCCGGGCCCGCACGGGCACCGGCAACGGGCTCGAGATGGGGTCCGACCTCGCGCGCATCGAGCGGCAGCAGCAGCTGGTCGACGCGCTGGCGGCCCAGGTCCAGGGTGCCGGGCTGCTGACCGACCCCGGCACCCTGATGCCGGTGCTGTCGTCCGTCACGCGCTCGCTGTCCATCAGCGAGGGCCTCGCGGACGTGCGCGACCTGGCCGGCCTCGCGCTCACCCTGCGCGACGTCGACCCGGCGACGCTGCAGCCGGTGACCGTGCCGGTGGCCGCGGCGCCGCAGGACCGCGACCGCGTCGTGTGGACGTCGCAGGCGCAGGACCTGTGGGACCGCCTGGCGGCCGACCAGCCGCTGGCGGACGCCACCGCGACGACGGCCGGCGCGACCGCCGGCGCCTAGAACAGCACCGTCGCGTACGTCCCGACCCGGCGGAAGCCCACGGCGCGGTACGCCGCGAGCGCCCGCTCGTTGTAGTGGTTCGCGTACAGGGACACCGTCGGCGCCACGTCGCGGCGGGTGAGGGCGACCACGGCCGCCATCCCGGCCTCGGAGAGCCGCTCGCCGCGGCGCGTCGGCTCGACCCACACGCCCTGCACCTGCGCCACGCCGCCGGCGACGGCCCCCAGCTCGGCCTTGAACACCACCTGGGGCGACCCGTCGTCGCCGGGGTCGACCCGGACGAACGACCGGCCCTCGCGGACCAGCGAGCGCACCCGCGCCTCGTACGCCCCGCCGGTGCCGCCGATCGGCGAGTAGCCGACCTCCTCGGTGAACATGCGCACGCAGGCCGGCAGCACCAGCTCGTACTCCTCGGGCACCGACCGGCGGACCGCGGGGTCGGGGGCCACGGCCGGGTCGCCGTCGATCACCATCGAGGGCTGCTCGGCGCGCACCTCCCGCACGGCGCCCCAGGCGGGCGCCAGTCGCTCCCACAGCGGCAGCACCGCGTCGGCGTCGCCGACGACGGACGAGCACCGCCGCCCCTGCGCCCGGCCCATCGCCGCGAACGCGTCCAGCGCCGCCGCACGCTCCCGGGCGTCCGGGGCGACGGGGACCAGGTTCGCGCCCGCCCACGCCAGCGCGACGAGCGTCCCGTCGACCTCGTAGCCCCACAGCTGACCGCCGGAGCGCCGCAGCCCGACGGCCGCCGCCTGCTCCAGCCGGGTGGTGGCGAGCACCGCGGCGACCGGGTCCTGCGCGCACAGCGCGAGCGCGCGCGGCAGGTCGGCGTCGGACAGCACCCGGGCGCCGCCCGTGCCGGCCGGCGGCCGCCCCGCCGCCAGGTCCTCCCAGAGCCCGCGCACCGGCGTCAGCCCACCGTCACCACGGGGCCGCCGGCGCCGCCCTCGGCCGGCTCCATGCTCTCGGCGATCCGCATCGCCTCGTCGATCAGCGTCTCGACGATGGCCGACTCCGGCACGGTGCGCACGACCTCGCCGCGCACGAAGATCTGCCCCTTGCCGTTGCCGGACGCGACGCCGAGATCGGCCTCGCGCGCCTCGCCCGGCCCGTTGACGACGCAGCCCATCACGGCGACGCGCAGCGGCACCTCCAGGCCCTCGAGCCCGGCGGTGACCCGCTCGGCGAGCGAGTACACGTCGACCTGCGCGCGCCCGCACGACGGGCAGGACACGATCTCGAGCTTGCGCGGCCGGAGGTTGAGCGACTGCAGGATGCTGATGCCGACCTTGACCTCCTCGACCGGCGGCGCCGAGAGGGACACCCGGATCGTGTCGCCGATGCCCTTGCTGAGCAGCGCCCCGAACGCGGTCGCCGACTTGATGGTGCCCTGGAACGCCGGGCCCGCCTCGGTGACGCCGAGGTGCAGCGGCCAGTCGCCGCGCTCGGACAGCAGCTCGTAGGCGCGCACCATCACGACCGGGTCGTTGTGCTTCACCGAGATCTTGAAGTCGTGGAAGTCGTGCTCCTCGAACAGCGACGCCTCCCACACGGCCGACTCGACCAGCGCCTCCGGCGTGGCCTTGCCGTACTTCGCCAGCAGCCGCGGGTCGAGCGAGCCGGCGTTGACGCCGATCCGCAGCGAGACCCCGGCGTCGGACGCGGCGCGGGCGATCTCCTTGACCTGGTCGTCGAACTTCCGGATGTTGCCCGGGTTCACCCGCACCGCGGCGCAGCCGGCGTCGATGGCCGCGAACACGTACCGGGGCTGGAAGTGGATGTCGGCGACCACCGGGATCTGCGACTTGCGCGCGATCGCGGGCAGCGCGTCCGCGTCGTCCTGGCTGGGCACCGCCACGCGGACGATGTCGCAGCCGGCCGCGGTCAGCTCGGCGATCTGCTGGAGGGTCGCGTTGACGTCGGCGGTCAGCGTGGTGGTCATGGACTGCACGCTGACCGGGGCGTCACCCCCGACCTCGACCTTGCCCACGCGGATCTTCCGGGTCGGCCGGCGGGGGGCCAGCACCGGCGGAGGAGCCTCCGGCATGCCCAGGCTGATGGGGGTGCTCACCGGCTCATCATCGCACCGGACGGCCGCTGCGCGCCCGACACGGCGCGGCTCAGCCGAACGTGACCGGCGCGACGATGTCCGCGTAGGCCAGCAGCAGGCCCATCCCGCCGAGCACGACGAACACCGCGAGCGCCACCGGCTGCAGCCGCGCCGCGTCCGCGGGCCGCGGGCGGGGCAGCTTCCGCAGCCGCGCGACCTGCCGCTTGAGGCCCTCCCAGAGCGCCGCCGCGACGTGACCGCCGTCCAGCGGCACCAGCGGGATCAGGTTGAAGACGAACAGCGCGATGTTCAGCGACGCGAGCAGGCTGAGCATCCCCGACACCCGCTCCGCGACCCCGACGCCCGTGGCGTCCGAGGAGGCCACCTCACCGGCCAGCCGGGCCACACCGACCGGACCGAGCACGCCCTCGGCGCTGCGCTCCCCGTCGCCGAAGGCGCTCTCGGCGATGCCCACCAGGTTCGCGGGCAGGGTGACGACGGCCTTCATCGTCTGCACCACCGCGTCGCCGGTCAGCGTCACGACCTCGGACAGCGGCTGGCGCTGCAGCTCGGTCCCGGGGCTGACGCCGAGGAACCCGACCTCGCGGGTCACCGGGTCGCCCGCGTCGTCGAGGACGACCTGCCCGGCGTCGTCGGTCACGGGGCGCTCGGCGACCACGGGGGTCACCGTCAGCTCCACGCGCGCGCCGTCCCGCTCCACGACGACCGGCACCGGCTCCGCTCCTGTTCCCCGGATCAGCCCGCTGAGCTGCTCCCAGGACGTGATCGCCACGCCGTCGTACGACACCACGGTGTCGCCCGGCCGCAGGCCCGCCTCCGCGCCCGGGGCGGCCGGGTCGTCCGCGGCGCACTCGGTCGCGGTGGAGCTCGCCGGCAGCACGCACTGGCTGACCGAGGACAGGGTCGTGCTCGCGCCCTGCACGCCGATGCCGACCAGCACCACGGCCAGCAGCACCACCGCGATGACCAGGTTCATCACCGGGCCGCCGAGCATGACGACCAGCTTCTTCGGCGTCGACAGCCGGTAGAACGCCCGGTGGTCCTCCCCCGGGCGGATCTCCTCCGCGCTCGCCTCGCGGGCGTCCGCGGCGATCCGGCTGAAGAACCCGCGCACCGGCGGGTTCCCGACCGCCTCGGGCGTCGGGTACATGCCGATCAGCCGGACGTAGCCGCCGAGCGGGATCGCCTTCACGCCGTACTCGGTCTCGCCCTTCGTGCGGGACCACAGCGTCGGGCCGAAGCCGACCATGTACTGGCTGACCCGCACGCCGAACTTCTTGGCGGGCACCATGTGGCCGACCTCGTGCAGCGCGATGGACACGAGGATGCCCACGACGAACACCACGACGCCGATCGCGTAGGCCATGCGGGAGGTCTCCGTTTCAGTGCGGCTGCCCGCCGAGCGGGTCGGCCCGGCGGGGGTGGGACGACCCCCCATCCTGCCCCGGATTCCTGGGGACGCGCTGGACGTCGGCCAGGTCGGGGGGCGCGGGGTTCGGCGGGTCCTCGTCGTCGTCGACCGCCACCCGGTCCCGGCCCGCTCGCTTCGCCCGGTACATCAGCGCGTCCACCCGCCCGATCGCCGCCGCCGGCTCCTCCCCCGCCCGCAGCGCGGTCACGCCGAGGCTCGCCGTCACGTCCACCGGCGCCTGCGCGCGCACCGCCCCCGGGACCGCGGCCCGCAGCCGCTCGGCCAGCGCCCGGGCGTCCCCCGCACCCGTCCCCGGGGCGACCACCAGGAACTCCTCCCCGCCGAGCCGGGCCACCAGGTCGCCGGACCGCACGTGCTGCTCCAGCGCCCGGGCGACCGCCACCAGCACGCGGTCACCGACGGTGTGCCCGTGCACGTCGTTGACGGCCTTGAACCGGTCGAGATCGAGGTACACGAGCGCGACGTCCAGGCCGGAGCCGACGACCCGCGCCTGGTAGGCGAGCTCGTCCTCCAGCCGGCGGCGGTTCGCGGCGCCGGTCAGCGGGTCGCGGTAGGCCATCTCGCGCATCGACGCCGCCTCCGCGCTCGCCCGCTCGGCGACCTGGAACGCGCGGGCCGCGTGCTCCTTCGTGCGGGACAGCACCCAGACCATCGCCGCGAGCACCGCCAGGTACACCGCGTACCGCGCCAGGTCGACCGCGTGCTGGCGGGTCTCGGGACCGGACGGCCCCAGTGCGAGCCCCGCCCAGCCCACGCCGAGCGTCGCGAGCACCACCGCACCCGCGTGCAGCGCCGCGAACCGGGTCGGGAACACCAGGTAGCCGATCACCACGAACAGGGCCAGGCCCATGAACGTCGTCGGGAACAGCGCGTCCCAGCCGCCGCCGGTCGCGGTCGCCAGCCGGCTGCCCATCGTCACCAGCCAGAGCACGTCCAGCCCGGTCAGCACGACCCGGGAGACCGGCACGGTCGCCGCCGGGCGCCGCAGCACCAGCCAGGCGAACAGCAGGACCACGACCAGGAGCACCGGGGACGCCGCCCGCAGCAGCGCGTCGTCCCGGCGCAGGACGGCCACCGCGGCGACGGACACCGCCCCGAACAGCAGGCACACCAGCAGCACGCGCCGGATCAGGCCCAGCGTGGGGTCGCCGGACCTGCGGGCGACCGGCAGGTCCCGCGGCGGTGGTGCGGGTGCGGACATGGCGGCTCGTTCCGGGCGGTCCGGGCGGCGGGGGCGCTGCTGGCGGGGTGGGCTGGTCGTGGCACGGTACCCCGCGCCGCCCCGCGCCGGAGGGGTGCGGACCCCGGTCGCGCGCGGGATCACCCGTCCGGCGACGACCTTGCACCTCCGGGGACGGACCCTACGATCGGTGCGACGGCCGACGACCCCCGGGAGGCGACGTGGACGACGTGCACGAGGTGGGGCCCGGCACCGACCGCTCCGCCCTCGCGCTGCGGTGGAGCACCGGGGGCGACCCGTCGTCGCGGTCCCTGTGGTTCGACCAGGCGGAGGCCGCGGACCCGCGCCCGGCGCGCGACCCGCTCGACGGGGACACCACCGCGGACGTCGTCGTCGTGGGCGCGGGCCTCACCGGCCTGTGGACCGCGTACTACCTCCTCGAGGCGGACCCCGCCCTCGACGTGCTCGTGGTCGAGCGGGACGTCGCCGGGGCCGGGGCGAGCGGGCGGACCGGCGGCTGGTTCGGCGCCGGGCCCGCGTCCGCCGCGGCCCGGGTCGCCGCGGCGCACGGCCCGGACGCCGCCCGGACCGCGCGCGCCGCCCTGCGCGACGCCGTCGTCGAGGTGGGCGGCGTCGCCGCGGCCGAGCAGATCGACGGCGACGTGGCGGTCGGCGGCCTGCTCACCGTCGCCCGCACCCCGGCCCAGCTCGCCCGCCTCGCCGCCGAGGCGGAGGCCGCGCGGGCGTGGGGCGACGAGGTGGAGCTGCTCGGGCCGGACGACGTGGCCGGGTCGGCGCGGGTGCCCGGCGCGCTCGGCGGCACCCTCGCCCCCGACGTCGGTCGGCTGCAGCCCGTCGCGCTCGTCCGGGGCCTCGTCGACGTGCTGACCGCGCACGGCGCCCGCGTGGCCGAGGGCACCCGCGCCCTGCGGCTCTCCCCCGGCGCCGTCGTCACCGACCAGGGCACCGTGCGCGCACCCCTCGTCGTGCGCGCCACGGGCGGCGGGCGCCCCGCGGGCGGCCGGCACGCCGTCGCCACCGCGCCGCTGGGCGAGGACGTCTGGGCGGCGCTCGGCCTGCGGCGCGGGGTCGTCCTCGCGGACGCCGGCCACCGCCCCGTCCGGGCCCTGCGCACCGCCGACGACCGGCTCGTCCTCAGCCTGCGGACCGCCCGGCAGCCCCCCGCACCGTCCGGCCAGGACCTCGCCGCCGGTCTGCGCCTGCACCGGGCGCTGGGCGGCCTGCTGCCCCCCGGTGCGGAGGCGCGGACCACCCACGCGTGGGGCGTCGCGCTCGCCGGGGGCCCGCTGCCCGCGCTCGGGTTCGACGCCGGTGCGGGGCTCGCGTGGGCGGACGGCAGCGGGGACGACGGCGTCGCGGCGGGGAACCTCGCCGGGCGGACCCTCGCGGACCTGCTGACCGGGGGTGACGGGGCGCTGACGCGGCTGCCGTGGGTGGTGCGCGGTCCGGCGGGCCCCGGGTCGGGCGGCCTGGACGGCGCGGCCACGCGGCGGCTCACGGACCGGCTCGCGGGGGCGCTCCGGGACGGCGCGGCCGCCCTGGCCGACCGGGAGGAGCGCGCCACGGGCCGCCCGAGCCTGCTCACCGGTCTCGCGGGCGAGGACTGACCCGGCACGCGCGACCCGGCGGCCCCGTCTCAGGCCGCGGCGACGCGCTCCCGGGCGCGGGCGCGGGCCCAGTCCTCGGCCGCCTGCACGTCCGCGACGTCCCGCACGGGGCCGCCGTCGTGCGCGGCCAGCACCTCCTCGACGGTCTCCACGATCCCGAGGAACCCGATCCGTCCGGCGAGGAACGCCGCCACGGCCTCCTCGTTGGCGGCGTTGTACACCGCCGGGTGCGTGGCGGAGGCGGCGACGGCCGCCCGGGCCAGGCCGACGGCGCCGAACGTGTCCTCGTCCAGCGGCTCGAACTCCCACGCCCCCGCGCGCGTCCAGTCCACCGGCGCGGCGGCCCCGGGCAGCCGGTCGGGCCAGGACAGCCCGAGGGCGATCGGCAGCCGCATGTCGGGCGGGGACGCCTGGGCGATCGTCGACCCGTCGGCGAACTCGACCATCGAGTGCACGACGGACTGCGGGTGCACGACCACCTGGATGTCGGCCACCGGCACGTCGAACAGCAGGTGCGCCTCGATCAGCTCGAGCCCCTTGTTCACGAGCGTCGCCGAGTTGATCGTCACGACCGGCCCCATCGACCAGGTCGGGTGCGCGAGCGCCTGCTCGGGCGTCACGTCCGCGAGCTCGGCGCGGGTCCGGCCGCGGAACGGCCCGCCCGACGCGGTGAGCACCAGCCGGCGGACCTCGGCGCGCCGGCCGCCGCGCAGGCACTGGGCGATCGCCGAGTGCTCCGAGTCCACCGGGACGACCTGCCCGGGGCGCTGCACCGCGGCCCGCACCAGCGGGCCGCCGGCCACCAGCGACTCCTTGTTGGCCAGCGCCAGCACGCTGCCCGAGCCGAGCGCGGCGAGCGTCGGCCCGAGCCCGACCGACCCGGTGATGCCGTTGAGCACGACGTCCGCCCCGCGGGCGGCGAGCTGCGACGCCGCGTCGGGCCCCGTGAGCACCTCGACGCCGACCTGGCGCAGCCCCGCCTCGGCGCAGGCGCGCACGACCTCGGCGAACACGGTGCCGGCGGCGTCCGGGTCGGCCACGGCCACCGTCTGCGCGCCGAGCGCCACGGCCTGCCGCGCCAGCCCGACCGGGTCGGACCCGCCCGCGCTGATCCCGGTCACCCGGAACCGGTCGGGGTTCCGCGTGATCACGTCGACGGCCTGGGTGCCGATCGATCCGGTGGAGCCGAGCAGGACGACGGTGCGCGCGTTCATCCGCCCCATCCTGCCCGAGCGGAGGTCACTCCGCGGCGAGCAGCACGTCCACGGCGCGCTCGAGGAACGCGTCGACCGGCCCCTCGGCGTAGGCGCGGGCGCCCTTGCGGCGCGCGAACACCGCGGAGCGCACCTCCTGGGCGCTGAGGGGCGCGTTGGTGTCGAAGTACGCGACGAGCCGGTCGCACAGGGCGTCCACCTCGGCGACGTCGTAGCCCGCCTGGCGGCCCTTCGGGTGGGCGAACCGCTCGCCGGCGGGACGCGTCAGCCGGCCGTACAGGCTCCGGGCCTGCTCGGCGAGCGTCTCCATCCACGCCTGGCGGCCGCGGTCGGCGATGAAGTCGGCGCGGGACCGGGCCACGAACGCCGCCTCCAGGCGGTCGAGCGCGGCGTCGACCGCCGTGGTGGAGTACCCGTGCCGGACGAGGTCGAACGCGACGGTCCGCACGTCACGGCTGGACAGCGCACCGGCGGGGCCCTGCTCGTAGACCGTCCGGGCGTGGGTGAAGAAGTCGTCGACCTCCTCGGGGTGGTACCCCGTCCGCATCCCGGTGACCCGCCGGAACATGGCGCCGCCGCTCATCAGTCCTCCTCAGCCGCCAGCTGGCCGCACGCACCGTCGATGTCGGACCCACGGGTGTCCCGGACGGTGGTCGGGATGCCGTGTGCGCGCAAGCGTGCCACGAACTCCTGCTCCACCGCGGGATCGCTCGCCGTCCACTTCGACCCGGGCGTGGGGTTCAGCGGGATGGGGTTGCAGTGCACCCAGCCGCGGCCCCGCCGGTTGAGCTCGGTGCCCAGCAGGTCGGCGCGCCACGCCTGGTCGTTGATGTCGCGCATCAGCGCGTACTCGATGGACACCCGGCGCCCGGTCGCCTGGAAGTACTCGTAGGCGGCGTCGATCGTCTCGGCGACGCTCCACCGGGTGTTGATCGGCACCAGCTCGTTGCGCAGCTCGTCGTCCGGCGCGTGCAGCGACAGCGCGAGCGTCACCGGGATGCCCTCCTTCGCGAGCTTGCGCATCGCGGGCACCAGGCCGACCGTCGAGACGGTGATGTTGCGGGCCGACATGCCCAGGCCGTCGGGGACCGGCGCGACCATGCGGCGCACCGTCTCCATGACGGTCTTGTAGTTCGCGAGCGGCTCGCCCATGCCCATGAACACGACGTTCGACAGCCGGGTCGGCCCACCGGGCACCTCGCCGGCCTCCAGCGCGGCGGCCGCGGCACGCACCTGCTCGACGACCTCCGCCGTCGACAGGTTGCGGGTGAGCCCGAGCTGGCCGGTGGCGCAGAACGGGCAGGCCATGCCGCAGCCCGCCTGGCTGGACACGCAGAGCGTGGACCGGTGCGCGTACCGCATGAGCACCGACTCGACCTTGGCGCCGTCGAACAGGTGCCAGAGCGTCTTGACCGTGGTGCCGCCGTCCGCCTGCAGCGTGCGCGCGGCGGTGAGCAGCGGCGGGAACAGCGCCTCGACCAGCTTGTCGCGGCTCGCCGCGGGCAGGTCCGTCATCGCCGCGGGGTCGACCGTCAGGTGGCTGAAGTAGTGCGTCGCGAGCTGCTTCGCGCGCAGCGGCTTCTCGCCGAGCGCGGTCACGGCCTCGACGCGCTCGGAGGGCGTGAGGTCGACGAAGTGCTTCGGCGGCTTGCCGCGGGCCCCGCGGGTCGGGGCCGACAGGTTGAGTGCGACGGGCGTGGCGCTCACGCGGTCCTCCTCGGGGGCGTGGTGGTGATCGTGTCGGGTGGGGCTGGGTGCCGGCTGGGAGCCGACCGGTGCGACGTCAGGCGCCGACGACGGGCTGGAGCGCCTCGAGCAGCAGGTAGACCACCGGGGCGGCCAGCAGCATCGAGTCGATCCGGTCCAGGATGCCGCCGTGCCCCGGCAGCAGGGTGCCCATGTCCTTGAGCTCGAGGTCGCGCTTGATGAGCGACTCCCCCAGGTCGCCCAGCGTCGCGACCACGACGGTGGCGACGCCCAGCAGCGCACCCACGGCGGGGTCCCCGTCGAACATGAGGTGCACGCCCAGCACGCCGACCACGGAGGCCAGCACGACCGAGCCGAGCAGGCCCTCCCAGGTCTTCTTGGGGCTGACCGACGGCGCCAGCGGGTGCCGGCCGATCAGGACGCCGACGACGTAGCCGCCGGTGTCGTTCGCGACGCACAGCAGGATGAACAGCGCCACCCGCATCGCGCCGTCCTCGGCCGCCAGCATCAGCATGACGAACCCGGCCATGAGCGGCAGGTACGCCGCCGCGAACACCCCCGAGGTGGCGTCACGCACCGCCCGCGGGCCGCTGCCGTCGAGCACCCGCCAGACGACGATGCCCCCGACGGTCAGCACGAAGGCGACGAACAGCGCCTCCATCCCCGCCACGTACGCCGAGACGAGGATGCCCACGTCGCCGACGAGCAGCGGCAGCACCGGGATGTGCACGCCCCTGCGGGCGAACGCCTGCGCCAGCTCCCACAGCCCGGCCCCCACCGCCGCGACCGCGATGAGGCCGAAGACCTCCCTGCGGATGAACAGCGACGCGGCGACGAGGACCAGGAGCCCGAGGCCGACGGCGACGGCGACGGGCAGATCACGCCCGGCACGCGAGGTGCCGGGCGCCGGGGCGACAGCGGGCTGGGACGACATCAGACCTCGAGCAGCTCGGTCTCCTTGGAGGACAGGAGCTGGTCGACCAGGTCGACGTGCCGCTTGGTGACGGCCTCGAGCTCCTTCTCCGCGCGCACGACCTCGTCCTCGCCGGCCTCCCCGTCCTTGACCAGGCGGTCCAGCTCGTCCTTGGCGCGGCGGCGCACGTTGCGCACCGAGATGCGCGCGTCCTCGGCCTTGGTCTTCGCCAGCTTCACGAACTCCTTGCGGCGCTCGGTGGTCAGCGCGGGCAGGGTCACGCGGATGACGTTGCCGTCGTTCGTCGGGTTCACACCCAGGTCCGAGTCGCGCAGCGCCTTCTCGATCCCCTGCATCGACGACTTGTCGAACGGGGAGATCAGGATCGTGCGCGCCTCGGTGACGTTGAACGACGCCAGCTGCTGCAGCGGCGTCGGGCTGCCGTAGTAGTCGACCGTGATCTTGTTGAACATCGCCGCGTTCGCACGGCCCGTGCGGATCGCGGCGAAGTCCTCCTTGGCGACCTCGACGGCCTTGTCCATCTTCTCCTCGGCCTCGAGGAGGATCTCGTCGATCACGGTTGCTCCTTGTCGTTCTGGTCCAGCGTGGTGGCGTGCGGCCGGGCGGGTCGCCGGGCGGTCAGTCCTCGGTGACCAGCGTCCCGATCTTCTCACCCCGGAGCACCCGGGTGACGTTGCCCGCCTCCTCGAGCCCGAACACCCGCATGCGCACGCCGTTGTCGCGGCACATGGACAGGGCGGTCGAGTCCATCACGCCGAGCTCCTGGACGATCGCCTCGGTGTAGGTGAGGTGGTCGAGCTTCGTCGCCGTGGGGTCGGTGCGCGGGTCCGCGGTGTAGACGCCGTCCACGCCGTTCTTGCCCATCAGCACCTCGTCGCAGTGCGTCTCGAGGGCGCGCTGCACGCAGACCGTGTCCGTCGAGAAGTACGGCATGCCGGCGCCGGCGCCGAAGATCACGACCCGGCCCTTCTCCAGGTGCCGGATGGCGCGCAGCGGGATGTACGGCTCGGCGACCTGGCCCATCGTGATGGCGGTCTGCACGCGCGTGTCCACGCCGGCCTGCTCCAGGAAGTCCTGCAGCGCCAGGCAGTTCATGACCGTGCCCAGCATGCCCATGTAGTCCGCGCGCGCCCGGTCGAGCCCGTTCTGGGCCAGCTCGGCGCCGCGGAAGAAGTTGCCGCCCCCGCAGACGATCGCGACCTGCACGCCGTCGGCGACCGCGGCCCCGATCTCGGCGGCCACCCGGCGCACGACGCCGGCGTCCAGGCCGATCGCCCCGCCTCCGAACGCCTCGCCCGACAGCTTCAGGAGCACCCGTCGCGGCTGGGTCTCGGTCATGGGGTTCCTCCAGGTCGTCGGCGGGTGGCTGCGGGGATCTCGCACCGGTGGCCCCGGCCCGTACGGGCCGGGGCCACCGGGTGTGGCGTCGTCAGGCGCCGACGCGGAACCGCACGAAGCCGGTCACCGTGCCGCCGACCTCGGCGAGCACCTGGGCGATCGACTTCTTCGGGTCCTTCGCGAACGGCTGGTCCAGCAGGACGACGTCCTTGAAGTACCCGTTGAGGCGGCCCTCGACGATCTTCGGCAGCGCGGCCTCGGGCTTGCCCTCGTTGCGGGCGGTCTCCTCGGCGATGCGGCGCTCGTTCTCGACCGTCTCGGCCGGGACCTCGTCGCGCGTCAGGTAGGTCGGCGAGAACGCGGCGACGTGCGTCGCGATGTCGCGCGCCACCTCGGCGCCCTTGGCGTCGGTCGCGACGAGCACGCCGACCTGCGGGGGGAGGTCCTTGTTCACCTTGTGCAGGTAGACGGCGACCTTCTCGCCGGCGACGCGGGCCACGCGGCGCACGACGACCTTCTCGCCGAGCACGGCGGCCGTCTCGTCGACGACGTCCTGCAGGGACTTGCCCTCGACGTCCGCGGACAGCAGCGCGTCCGCGTCGCGGGCGCCGGAGGCGACCGCCGTGGCGAGCACCTTCTCCGACAGGGTGATGAACGTGGCGTTCTTGGCGACGAAGTCCGTCTCCGAGTTCACCTCGACGATCACACCGACCTCGTCCTCGCCGTCGCCGGCGGTGACGACCTCGGCCGCGACCAGGCCGTCGGAGGCCGAGCGGCCCTCGCGCTTGGAGACGCCCTTCAGGCCCTTGACGCGGATGATCTCGAGCGCCTTGTCGGCGTCGCCCTCCGCCTCCTCGAGCGCCTTCTTGACGTCCATCATGCCCGCGCCGGTCTTCTCGCGGAGCGCCTTGATGTCGGCCATGGAGTAGTTGGCCATCTGTTCCGTCCTAACTCGTCAGTGCGTGCGATGAGCGGGCCGGGTCACTCGGACTCGGCGTCGCCCTCGGACTCGGCGGCGGCGGTCTCGGTCGCGGCGGCCTCGGCAGCGGCCTCGACGGCCGGAGCGGCGTCCTGGCCCGGGGTGGCAGCACCCTCGGCCGGGGTCGGCTCGCCCGCGGGGGCCTCGTCGGCGGTCGCCTGCGTGGCGGCCAGCGACTCCTCGGCACCGGCCAGGAGCTCGCGCTCCCACTCGGCCAGCGGCTCGGACTCGGCCGACGCGGCCTCGGCGCCACCCTGGCGGCCCGAGTGGCGCTGCAGCGTGCCCTCGGCGGCCGCGTCCGCGATCACGCGGGTCAGCAGCTGCACGGCGCGGATCGCGTCGTCGTTGCCCGGGATCGGGTAGTCGACGACGTCCGGGTCGCAGTTGGTGTCGAGGATCGCGACGATCGGGATGCCGAGCTTGCGCGCCTCGTCGACGGCCAGGTGCTCCTTGTTGGTGTCCACGATCCACACCGCGGACGGGGTCCGGGTCATGTCGCGGATGCCGCCCAGCGTCTTCGCGAGCTTGTCCTTCTCGCGACGCATGATGAGGAGCTCCTTCTTCGTGTACGCGCTCCCCGCGACGTCGTCGAAGTCGATGAGCTCGAGCTCCTTGAGGCGCTGCAGGCGCTTGTTCACCGTCTGGAAGTTGGTGAGCATGCCGCCCAGCCAGCGCTGGTTGACGTAGGGCATCCCGACGCGGGCGGCCTGCTCGGCCACCGGCTCCTGGGCCTGCTTCTTCGTGCCGACGAACAGGATGGTGCCGCCGTGGGCGACCGTCTCCTTGACGAAGTCGTACGCGCGGTCGATGTAGGACAGCGACTGCTGCAGGTCGACGATGTAGATGCCGTTGCGCTCGGTGAAGATGAAGCGCTTCATCTTGGGGTTCCAGCGGCGGGTCTGGTGCCCGAAGTGGACACCGCTCTCGAGCAGCTGGCGCATGGTCACGACGGCCATGGTGGTCCTTCCGCGCGCCCGCGTCGGGGGCGCGCACAGTGATCGCGGGCCCGCCTCGGCGCACCCGCTCGTCCGGTTGTCGACGCCTCCCGGTCGGGACGCGCCCCTGGCGCCACGCCCTTGCCGACACCGGGCCCCTGGGGTCCCGGACCGCTGCCGGCGCCGGCCCTCCGCACGCACCTCTCCCGCCGGGGCGGTGGGGTGTGTGCGTCGGTGATGACGCGCGATGTCGACCGGCACGCACCGGTCGCAGGAAGGAGTCTACCGGACCGCCGCCAGCGCCCGGACCGGCGCCGGACCCGGGCGGGCGTGACGTGCGCGACGCCGACGTGGCGCCCGTGCCGCCCACGCGCCCGAGCCTCTCACGCGACCCTCCGGTCCGGAGGCGGGCGCCGAGTCCTCCACAGCGCGCCCGACGCGTCGCGTCCCCAGGCGGGACGTCTGGGATGCCGTCCGGCCCGCGCGTCCGGCGCACCCTCGGTGCCATGTCCGCCGTCCCGCTCCCCCACCGGGTCCTGACCGGAGCGCTGCTGCTGGCGCTGGTCGGGGCCCTGGTGCCGACCGCGCGCGCCGTCCTCGGGCCGGCCCCGACCCTCGCCGTCGTCGCCGCCGCCGACGGGTGGCGCCCGCCGGTCGAGCCGGTGGTCGTCGTCGAGCCGTTCGACGGCCCGGACGTCCCGTGGGCCGCCGGGCACCGCGGCGTCGACCTGGACGCACCCGTCGGCACGCGCGTGCTCGCACCCCGCGCCGGTGTCGTCACGTTCGCGGGCGTCGTGGTGGACCGGCCCGTGCTCACCGTCCGGCACGACGACGGGCTGCGGAGCTCCGTCGAGCCGGTCGCCGCGGCGGTCGCGGTGGGCGACCGGGTCGCGGCCGGGGCGGTGGTCGGGAGCGTGACCGCCGACCGCAGCCACTGCGCCCCGACGTGCCTGCACTGGGGCGTGCGCGACGGCGACGCCTACCTCGACCCGGTGCTGCTGCTCCGCGGCGGCCCGGTGGTGCTGCTCGCCGACGGCACCGGGGCCGCCGGGACCGGGTCAGCCGCGGTCGGCCTCGGTCAGCCGCGCGCGCAGGCGCAGCATCGCGGCCGTGTGCATCTGCGAGATGCGGGACTCCGTCACGCCCAGGACGCGACCGATCTCCGCGAGCGTCATGCCCTCGTAGTAGTAGAGGACCAGGACGAGCTTCTCCCGCTCGCCGAGCTGGTCGATCGCCCGCGCCAGCAGGAACTTGGTCTCCTGCGCCTCGAAGGAGTTCTCGGGGTCCGGGGTGCGGTCGTCGCCGAGGGTGTCCAGCAGCGACAGCCGGTCGCCGCGGTCCTCCCCCGCCCCGAGCAGCTCGTCCAGGGCCGCGACGTTCACGGTGGACAGCTGGGTGAACAGCGCCCGCAGCTCGCGGATGTCCATCTGCAGCCGCGCCGCCACCTCGGACTCGGTCGGCACGCGGTGCAGCGCGCTCTCCAGCTCCGCGTAGGCGCGGTCGACCGCGCGGGCCTTCGTCCGCACCGAGCGCGGGATCCAGTCCATCGCGCGCAGCTCGTCGATGATCGCCCCGCGGATGCGCGCGCTCGCGTACGTCTCGAACTTGACCGAGCGGCCCGGCTCGTACTTCTCGATCGCGTCGATCAGGCCGAACATGCCGTACGACACCAGGTCGGCCTGCTCCACCATCGCCGGCAGGCGCATGCCGACCCGCCCGGCGACCGCGGTGACCAGCGGCGCGTAGTGCAGGATCAGCCGCTCGCGCACCAGACGGTCGCCGCCCGACTTGAACAGCTGCCAGTCCTGCGCGACGGGGTCCACCACGGGGTCCGCGAGCGCGTCGAGCTCGTCCAGCTCCGGGTCCTCGACCGCGGTCAGCGTCACGACCGCCTCGAGCACGGCGTCGTCGAGGTCGACCTCCGCGGCCTCGGTGGCGACGGCGATCGCCCCGGCGGCGTCGAGGTCGAGGTCGTCGACCTCCGGCGACTGCTGCCGCGGGATGACGCCGAGGGGCGCGGTGGGCGCACCCGCCCCGCGGCGCGACGAGGCAGCCAGCGGGACCGTGTCCTCAGCCGGAACTGACATGGGCCTCTCCATCTCGGACGTCATGCGCGGGGGTGGGCCTGCTCGAAGGACGCGCGGAGGCGGTCCGCGGTCACGTGGGTGTAGCGCTGCGTGGTGGCGAGGCTCGCGTGGCCCAGCACCTCCTGCACGCTGCGGAGGTCGGACCCGCCCTCGAGGAGGTGGGTGGCGACCGAGTGCCGGAGCGCGTGGGGGGCCACGTCGCTCACGCCGGCGGCGGCGGACACGTCGTGCACAGCCTGGCGCAGCTGGCGCTGGTCCGCACGTCCGCCGCGCCGGCCGAGCAGCAGCGCCGGCCCCGAGGTCTCCGTCGCGAGCACCGGGCGACCCCGCGTCAGCCAGGCCTCGACGGCCTCGACCGCGAGCTCCCCGACCGGGACGACGCGCTGCTTGTCGCCCTTGCCCGTGAGCCGGATCGTGCGCGTGGCCAGGTCCAGGTCGTCGACGTCGGCGCCGCACAGCTCGCCGACGCGCGCGCCGGTGGCGTACAGCAGCTCCAGCGCCGCCCAGTCCCGGAGGTGGACCGGGTCGCCGTCGTCCGCGCGCACCCGGGCCGTGTCCAGGAGCGCGGCGGCCGAGCCCTGGTCCAGCACGGTCGGCAGGTGCGACGCGGGCCGGGCGCTCGCCAGACGCAGCGCCGGGTCCTGCGCGACGCGCCCGGTGCGGGCCGCCCACGCGAAGAAGGTGCGCGCCGCCGCACCACGCCGGGCGAGCGTCGCCCGGCTGCGCTCGGCGGACGCCATCGAGGCGAGCCAGCCGCGCAGGACCGCGATGTCGACGCCCGTCAGCTCGGGCACCCCGTGCCGGCGCGCGTAGGCCGCGAGGTCGTCCAGGTCGCCCAGGTAGGCCCGCACGGTGTTCTCGGAGAGCCCCCGCTGGGCGCGCAGGTGGAGCGCGAAGGCGTCGGTCATCGGGGAGGTCCCCCGAGCCGAGTCCACTGCTGCCCCCGTGTGCACGGCACTACGGTCACCTGTCACACCTCCGGGCGACAAGCGGTCTGTGGCGCGTTTCACCCACCCCTGTACGAATCACGGTCATATGTCCGATTCCATGTCGGGATTTCCTACCGTTCGGCAGCGGTTCCGGCGTGACCGCGTCCACCTGTCGGACACGTCCCCGTCGTGTCGTGGGTCGTCCGAGCGGGTGAATGCGTTTTCCTGGGCGCGATCCTGCCAGAGGCAGGGCTGCGCGCGGTTTGACCAGGGGCCGCACGGGTGAACGCCGGCGCTGCGCCCTCGTCTGCGAATTCCCGACCGCCGATACGGCTTTGCGTCCCAGCGGGTCCGGGAATGTCCTGCATCACCGGCGCCCGCCTCGTCTCGCGGCGCTCCCCGGGAACTCGGCACATCGCAGGCGGGGCGCCCGGCCCCGGAGTCCCTCCCGCCGCCGGCGCCCACCTCATCGAGGTGGTGCTCGCTGGCCCTCCGGGTCCCGCTCCACGGGTCCGCCTCTCCCGGAGCGGTCGTCCGCCCGTCGCCAACGCCCGTCGACGAGGCGTACGGCTCCGGCGAGCTCGAGCAGCCCGAGGGCGACGACGACCTCGTGCTCGGCCAGCCCCGCGCGCCGGGCGACCTCCGGAACGGCCAGGGCGCGCCGGCGGTGGAGCGCGTCGAGGGTGCGCGAGGCCGGGCTGTCCGCGCGGTCGGCCACGGCGGGCGGCGGTGACCCCGAGGGCCCCGGTGACGCCGCGGGTGGCCCGACCGCGGTACGCCCGGTGAGCGGCCCCGCCGCGGCATGTCCCGCGTCACCCGGTCCTCGGGCCCCCGGCGGGTCGAGGAGCTCCACCACCTGCGTCGCGTCGGTCACGCAGACGGCGGCACCGTCGCGCAGCAACCGGTGGCACCCGACCGAGGCCGTCGAGGTGATCGGGCCGGGCACGGCACCGACGGGCCGGAAGAGCTCGGCCGCCCGGGCCGCCGTGCTGAGTGCACCGCTGCGCCAGGCCGCCTCCACGACCACGGTCGCGCCGGTGAGGGCGGCGATCACCCGGTTGCGCTGCAGGAACCGCGCCCGGCTCGGCGGGGTGCCGGGCGGGCTCTCGGCGACCAGCGCTCCCCCGTCGTCGACGATCCGCTCGAGCACCGCGAGGTTGCCGGCGGGCGTCGGGCGGTCGATCCCACCGGCGAGCAGCGCGACGGTCCGTCCGCCCGCCGCCAGGGCGCCGCGGTGCGCCGCGACGTCCACGCCGAAGGCGCCGCCCGACACGACGGTGACACCCCGCTCCGCGAGGCCGACGCCGAGATCGCCGGCGACGCGCTCGCCGTACGCCGTGGCCGCCCGCGCGCCGACCACGGCGACCGACCGGGCCGCCAGCGCCGCCAGGCCCGGCCGGCCCCGGACCCAGAGGCAGAGCGGCGCAGCGGGTCCGAGGTCGTCGAGCCCGCGAGGCCACGCCGGGGACCCCGGGACCAGCAGGACGCCGGCGTGCTCGCCGAGGGCGTCGAGCGCGGGACGCGGGTCCAGGTCGGCGAGCCGGGGCGCCCAGCGCGGCAGCGCCCGGGCGAGCACGCGCAGGACGTTCGCCGGCCAGGGGTCGACGCCGCCGACCGGAGAGCCGTCGGGGTCACGGTGGCGGGTGCCGTCCTCGGGTCCCCCGGTCACGGCGGCGGGGTCCGCGACCGGACCACCCGCGCGGTCGTCGGAGCGCGCGAGGTCCCGTAGCCGACGCACCGCGTCCGCCGGGGTCACCGTCACCGCCCACAGGGCCCAGGCGAGGGCGGCGGGCGCACCCAGCGCCGCCACGACGGCACCAGCCGTGGTGTCGCCCGGCTCGGCGACGATGCTCCACGCGGCACGCGCCCACGCCTCGCCACCCCGCTCGGCCGCCCGCGCCCGACCGCCCCGCCCGGCCGCCCACGGCCCGCCGCGTCGCTCGGCACCCGCCGACGCCCCACCACGGGACACCCCGGACGCGTCGGCGCCGGCCCTGGCGCCCGGCCGGTCCCCGGTGCCGCTCACGACGCCTGTCCCCGGGTCCGCAGCGCCACGGCCCGCCCGACGTCGTCCGGCACGGGCCCGCCCCGTCCCGCGAGGTCGGCGACGGTCCAGGCCAGCCGCAGCACCCGGTCGGCCCCGCGCAGGGTGAGCGTGCCGCGGTCGACGCCCTCGTCGACCAGGCCCAGCAGCCGCCGGTCGGCGCCGAGCCGGTCGCGGAGCACGCGTCCCGGGACCTCGCCGTTGACCCGCCACGGCGTGCCCGCCCACCGCTCGGCCTGGGCCGCGCGCGCGACGGCGACCCGTGCGGCGACGGTGGCCGTGCTCTCGGCGGGGTCGCCCAGCTCGGCTCGGCGGACGGGGGGCACCTCGACCTGGACGTCGACCCGGTCGAGCAGCGGCCCGGAGATCTTGCCGAAGTACCGCCGGCGCGCGAGCGACCCGCAGGTGCAGGCGAGCCCCGCCCCGATGGCGCGCCCGCACGGGCACGGGTTGGCCGCGAGGACGAGCTGGAACCGCGCGGGGTACCGGGCGGCACCGGCTGACCGGTGCACCACGACCTCGCCGTGCTCGAGCGGCTGACGCAGCGTCTGCAGGACGGCGGTCGGGAACTCGGGCGCCTCGTCGAGGAAGAGCACGCCCCGGTGCGCCCGGGATGCCGCGCCGGGCCGGGGCTGCCCCGAGCCCCCGCCGACGATGCTGGCGGGCGTGGCGGTGTGGTGCGGGTCCTCGTAGGGCGGCCGGCGCAGCAGGCCGCCGGCCGGGTCGAAGGTGCCGGCGACGGAGTGCACGGCGGTGACCTCGACGGCCTCGGCCTCGTCGAGGTCGGGCAGCAGGCCAGGGAGCCGGGACGCCAGCATGGTCTTGCCCGCGCCGGGCGGCCCCACGAGCAGCAGGTGGTGCCCGCCCGCCGCGGCGACCTCGACGGCTCCCCGCGCCTCGCCCTGCCCGAGGACGTCGGCGAGGTCACCGGGCGGGGTGCGGTGGGCGCCGAGGGCGCGCACGGGCGGGACGGCGGGCTCGTCGGTGACGACGACGGACCCGCCGTAGCGGTGCACCACCTGCGCGAGGCTGCGGCAGCCGACGACCCGCGCGCCGGGCACGAGGGCGGCCTCGGGGGCGTCGGCCTCGGGCACGACGACGTCCGGGTGACCCGCGGCCACGGCCGCGGCGACAGCGGGCAGGACGCCACGCACGGGCCGCAGCCGCCCGTCGAGCCCGAGCTCCCCCAGGTGGACCACCCCCGCGGCCCGCCGGCCCTCCAGGAGCTCCGCCGCGGCCAGCACGGCGACGGCGACGGCGAGGTCGAACCCCGGCCCCGACTTCGGGAGCGCGGCGGGCGAGAGGTTGACCGTGATCCGCCGGTTGGGCCAGGTGAGGCCGGTCGAGCCGACGGCCGCGCGCACCCGGTCGCGCGCCTCGGCGAGCGAGGCGTCGGGCAGCCCGACGAGCACGAAGGCGGGCAGGGCGGACGCGAGGTGCGCCTCGACCTCGACGAGGTGCCCCGACAGCCCGACGAGCCCCACGGCGCGCGTCCGTCCGAGCGCCATCAGCCGATCTCCGCGAGGTGCTCGGCGTGCGGGGGCCGCCCCGCGCGCAGCTCGACCGCCACGAGGTCCAGGCGGACCGACCGGGCGTGGACGTCGTGCGCGGCGAGCCAGGCGGCCAGCAGCGCCCGCAGGCGCCGCACCTTGCGCGGCGTCACCGCCTCGTGCGGGGTGCCGTAGGTCGTGGTGCGGCGGGTCTTGACCTCGACGCCGACGACGGCGTCCTCGACCGGGTCGTACACCACGAGGTCGAGCTCACCGCCCGGGCCGTACCAGTTCCGGTCGAGGACGGTGCAGCCCTCGTTCTCCAGGAGCCGCGCCGCCAGGTCCTCGCCCAGCCGGCCGGTCTCGTTCCGCGTGCGCATCGGCACCACCTCCGGCACCGAGGCTGCCGGGACACGCCGCCGCCGCACGCCCGGCCCGGGGCGCACCTGGGGACGACGCACGCCGCACGCCCTGTGGAGGACTCGGCGCCCGCCCGGTGAGCGGCACGCCACCCGGGCAGGAGACGGCCCGCTCGGGACGTCGCCCGCGCTCCCGGGCTCCTACCGCCCGAAGCCGCCGCCCGAGCCCAGGTCCAGGTCGGCCTTGACCAGCTCCTCGACGTTGACGTCCTTGAACGTCACGACGCGCACGGACTTCACGAACCGCGCGGACCGGTACACGTCCCACACCCACGCGTCGGCGAGCGTCAGCTCGAAGTAGACCTCGCCCGCGGCGGAGCGGACCTGCAGGTCCACGTGGTTCGCCAGGTAGAACCGGCGCTCGGTCTCGACGACGTACGAGAACAGGCCCACGGCGTCGCGGTACTCGCGGTAGAGCGCGAGCTCCATCTCGGTCTCGTAGTTCTCCAGGTCCTCGGCACTCACCGGGCCATCATCCCCCATCCGGGCGCGAGACCCGCACCGACGCACGCCCCGCGCCTCGCGACCGACCGGTGCGGGCGCACCGACCCCGCGGTCAGCCCGCGACGTCGAGCGTCAGCGGCTCACCGGGCAGCACGGCGTCCCCGAGGGGCCCGGGCGCGCCGGGATCCGGGGCGCCCGCCCCGCCCACCCCCGGCAGCCGCCACGACGTCCGGTGGTGCGGCGTCGGCCCGAGCCGGCGCAGGGCGGCGAGGTGCTCGGGTGCGGAGTACCCCTTGTTCTCCGCCCAGCCGTACTCCGGGTGGTCGTCGTGCAGCCGGGTCATGATGGCGTCGCGCTCGGTCTTGGCGAGGATGCTCGCGGCGGCGACGGCCGCGCACCGCAGGTCCGCCTTGACGATCGTCCGCACGGGCGGCACGACGTCGAGCACGGGCGGCGGCCCGAGCAGCGTGTCCTGCGCCGGGGTGGTGACGTAGTCGTGGTTGCCGTCGAGCAGCAGCGCGCCCGGCGCGAGCTCGAGGCCCGCGAGGGCCCGGTGCGCGGCGAGCCGCAGGGCGGCGATGATGCCGTAGGCGTCGATCTCCGCGGGCTCGGCGTGCCCGACGGACCAGCACGCGGCCCAGCGCCGGATGAGCGGGGCCAGCCGCTCGCGCTCGGGTGCGCTGAGCAGCTTGCTGTCCCGGACGCCCTGCGGCACGGCCCGGCTCTCGGCGGTCACGACGACGACGCCGACGGTCACGGGACCGCTGAGGCTGCCTCGCCCGACCTCGTCGGCGCAGGCGAGCGCCGGGACGCCGTCCCGGATGATCTGGCGCTCGACCCGGAGCGTCGGCGCGGCCCGGTTCCACGCGGAGCGCGCGCGGCCGGCGGTGGTCACGACGGGTCGGGGACGTCCTCGAACACGTCCCCGGGGTTGCGCAGGAGGCCGATCCGGTCGAGGGGCCAGAGCTTGACGAACGCGGTGCCGACGACGTCGTCGACCGGCACGGAGCCACCGCCCGGGTCGCCGAGGTGGTAGCGCGAGTCCGCGGACTGCTGCCGGTTGTCGCCCATGACCCAGATGGAGCCGGACGGCACGACGACGTCGAACGCGAGGTGGCTCGGGCTGGCGCCCGGTGCCAGGTACTCGGACTCGTCCACGGGGACGCCGTTGACGGTGACCGGCGAGCCGTCGCCGGTGGCGGCCACCCGGTCGCCGGGCAGGCCGATGACGCGCTTGATGAGGTGGTCCTCGGACTGCTGCGGCATGAGCCCGATCGCGATCAGCGCGTCCTGGAAGGCGTTGGTCTCCGGGACGACCTGCTGGTCGAGCCAGCCGCCGGGGTCGGAGAACACGACGATGTCGCCGCGGTGGATGTCGAGCGGGCCCGGCGCGAGCTTGCTGACGAGCACCCGGTCGCCCTCGATCAGGGTGTCGTGCATCGACGCGCTCGGGATGAAGAAGGCCTGCGCGAGGAAGGTCTTGACCAGCCAGGACAGCACGATCGCGCTGACGAGGATGATCGCCGTCTCCCGCAGGAACGAGGTGACCGGCCCGCGCCGTCGCCCCGCGACCCCGCCGGCGTGCGCCTCGTGGCTGGCGGGTGCTGCGTCCTGGTCCGTCACCGGATCACTCTCCCACGTCGTCCGAGCCCTCGCCCACACCCACGCGCCGGTGGGCACAGGACCTGCGCGAGACGGCCGACGGGCGGCTACCCCGGCGTGGGGTGGCCGCCCGTCGGGCGTGCTGCGGTGGCTCAGGCCTGCTTGGCCGGGACCGCGTCGCGCTTCTCCTTGATCTTGGCCTTCTTGCCGCGGAGGTTGCGCAGGTAGTACAGCTTCGCGCGACGGACGTCACCGCGGGTGGCGACCTCGATGGACTCCAGGGTCGGGGAGTGCACCGGGAAGGTGCGCTCGACGCCGACGCCGAACGACACCTTGCGGACGGTGAAGGTCTCGCGGATGCCGTCGCCCTGGCGGGCGATCACGACGCCCTGGAAGACCTGGACGCGGGAGCGGTTGCCCTCGACGACCTTGACGTTCACCTTCAGCGTGTCGCCGGGGCGGAAGTCCGGGACGTCGGTGCGGAGCGAAGCCGCGTCGATCGAGTCGAGGATGTGGGACATCGTGTGTCGCTTTCCCGCCGTGCCACAGGTCACGCGCGTCGTCGTCGGCGCCGGGGGCGCCGGATGGCATGAGGTGCGGTGCGCGGCCGATCGCTCGGCGGGCCGTGGTCGCCTCCCCTGTGGCAGAGACGGGGCGTCGGGCACCGACCGTCAAGTGTGCCACAGCCGGGGCCCCGCGGTCGAAACTCGTTGGCTACTCCCCCGCGCCGGACGGGTCCGCGCCCGCGCGCGCCGGCCCGTCCGCGTCGACGACCCAGCCCAGGTCGGCCAGCACCGCGCGGTCGGCCTTGTCGAGGTCGGTGGGCGCCAGGCGCGCGAGGAGGTCGGGCCGGCGCTCGGCGGTGCGCGCCAGCGCCTGGTCGCGGCGCCAGCGCTCGACGCGCCCGTGGTGCCCGGACAGCAGCACCTCCGGGACCTCGAGATCCCGCCAGGCCGGCGGCTTGGTGTACACCGGGTACTCCAGGAGCCCGGCGGCGCCGTGCGACTCCTCGACCAGCGAGTGCGGGTTGCCGACGACCCCGGGCAGCAGGCGCACGACGGCCTCGACCAGCACCATCGCCGCGACCTCGCCGCCGTTCAGCACGTAGTCGCCGATGGAGTACTCGCTCACGCGGACGCCGGGCCGGGAGGCGTAGTGCGCCGCGACGCGCGCGTCGATGCCCTCGTACCGACCGCAGGCGACGACGAGGTGGTCGTCGGCGGCCCACTCCTCGGCGTGCCGCTGGGTCAGCGGGGCGCCGGACGGGGTCGGCAGCAGCAGGTGGCTGCCCTCGGTCACCAGGTCGTCCAGGGCCGCGCCCCAGACGTCGGGCTTCATCACCATGCCGGCGCCGCCGCCGAACGGGGTGTCGTCGACGGTGCGGTGCCGGTCGGTGGTCCAGTCGCGCAGGTCGTGCACGCGCAGGTCGACCAGGCCGCTCGTGCGGGCCTTGCCCACCAGCGACAGGCCGAGCGGGCTCAGGTAGTCCGGGAAGATCGAGACGATGTCGATGCGCACGTCAGTCGTCGTCCCCCGCCGCGTCGCCGCGCGTCTCGTCGCTGACCACGAGGTTCGCCGCGTCCGACGCCAGCAGCCCGCCGGGCGGGTCCAGCACGACCCGGCCGCCGGGAACGTCCACGACGGGCACGATCGCGCGCACGAACGGCACCAGCGTCCGCGCGCCGTCGGGCTCCCGCAGCACCAGGGCGTCCTGCGCCGGCAGGTGCTCCAGACCGACGACCTCGCCGAGCAGCCGGCCGTCGACGTGCTCGGCGCGCAGCCCGGCGAGCTCGTGCGGGTACCAGGCGTCCTCGTCGTCGTCGGCGGTGCTCGCGTCGTCCGCGACCTCCACGACCAGGTCGACGCCCCGCAGCGCCTCGGCCGCGGTGCGGTCGGGCGCCTCCGCGAACGTGACGTACCAGCGTCCCTGCTGCTCGCGGGTGCGCGCGACCGTCAGGGGGCCGCGGCCCGCGGGCTCGGTCGCGAGCACCGCGCCGGCCGCGAGGCGCGCCGCGGGGTCATCGGTGCGCACGTCGAGCGCGACCTCGCCGCGCAGGCCGTGCGCGCGGCCGATCCGGGCGACCGTCAGCAGCATGGGGTTCCTCTCGGGGTGTCCGGCTCCGGGCCGGACCAGCGTACGGCGGACGACGACGCAGGCCCGGCCCCTGCTCGGGACCGGGCCTGTGCCGGTGTCTCACCGGCCGGCGCGAGGCCGACCGGGTGCGCGGCTCACCGCCGGGCGACGTCCACGACGTCCACGCGGACCGGACCCTCGGACGACAGCGCGCCGACGACGGTGCGCAGCGCGCGGGCGGTCCGGCCGCCGCGGCCGATGACCCGCCCGAGGTCGTCCGGGTGCACCCGGACCTCGAGCAGGTCGCCGCGGCGGAGCGTGCGGGCGTCGACCCGCACGTCGTCCGGGTGGTCGACGATGCCCCGGACCAGGTGCTCCAGCGCGTCGGCGAGCATCAGGCCTGCTCGTCCTCGGCCGGCGCCTCGTCGGCGGCCGGGGCCTCGGCGGCGGCGGCCTTCTTCTCCGACGCCTTGGCCTTGGCCTTCTCGGCGTCCGCGGCGACGGCGTCGACCGCGGCCTTCACGTCGGCCGGGACGGCCTTCGTGCGCAGGGTGCCCTCGGCACCCGGCAGGCCCTTGAACTTCTGCCAGTCGCCGGTGACCTTGAGGAGGGCGAGGACCTGCTCGGTCGGCTGGGCGCCGACGGACAGCCAGTACTGCGCGCGCTCCGAGGAGATGTCGATGAGCGACGGCTCCTCGGTCGGGTGGTACTTGCCGATCTCCTCGATGACGCGACCGTCACGCTTGGTGCGGGAGTCCGCGACGACGACGCGGTAGTACGGCGCCCGGATCTTGCCGAGACGCTTGAGGCGGATCTTGGTGGCCACGGTGTGGTCTTCTCCTGAGATGTCTGCGGGGCGGCCGTCGGGTCCGCACGTGGGGCATGCGGTCCGGTCGGGCCTGAGGACACGGCATCGAGCGGGTAGAGGGGCCGCGCGCGCCGAGTACAGCAGGCCATTGTGCCAGACCGGGACCGGTGCGGGCGACCCGCCCGCGGGTGCCACCGATCACGCGCAGGGTCACCCGCGCCGGGTGCGTCGCCCGGGGGCGGACGCTGCCACGATCGGCGGCATGGTCGGGGTCGACTGGGAGCTGCGCGCGGCGGACGTGGCGGGCCGCCCGGTGACGGTGCGGGTCGGCCCGGACGTCCCCGGGGCGACGCCGCTGGTGCACGTGCACGGCTTCGCGGTGTCCGGCCGGTACCTGCTCCCGACCGCCGCCGCCCTCGCCGACCGCGGCTCGACCTACGTCCCCGACCTCCCGGGCCACGGCGCCAGCCCGGGCCCGCGTCCGCCGCTGTCGATCCCGCACCTCGCGGACGCGCTGCTCGGCACGCTCGACGCGCTGGGGCTGGACCGGGTGGTGCTGGTGGGCAACTCGATGGGCGGGCCGGTCAGCCTGGAGGCGGCGCACCGGGCGCCGGACCGGGTCGCGGGGATCGTGCTCGCCTCCCCCGCCGGCGGCGCGCACAACCAGCCGCTGGCCCGCGCGGTGGTCCAGCTGCTCCGGGACGCGGTGCGGGAGGACCCGCGGATGGGCCGGTACTCCCTGCCGGACTACGCGCACTACGGCCCGGTGTCGGCGCTGGCGGCCTTCCGGCAGATGGTGCAGTTCCCGTCGCTGGAGCGGCTGCTGCGCACGCCGGTGCCGACGCTCGCGGTGATCGGGTCGCGCGACCCGCTCATGCCGCCGCCCCACCGGGTCCGCGAGCTGGCGCACCTCGGACCGGGGCACCTGACGGTGGCCGTGATCCTCGGTGCGGCGCACGCGATGAACTACAGCCACCCGGAGGAGCTGGCGCACGCGGTGCGGTGCTGGCTCGACGGGGAGGCGATCACCGACGACCCGGCCGCGCACGCGCGGACCCGGGTGCTGCAGGTCGCGCAGGGCGCGGCTCCCGTCTGACCGCAGCCGCACGCCGGCGCGCGCCTCAGGCCACCGCGCGCCTCACACCACCCGCGCCCCGCGGAGCACCACGGCCCGCGGCGCCGCGAGCACCCGCACGTCCGCCCGCGGGTCCGCGCCGTACACCACGAGGTCCGCGCTCTCCCCCTCGCCCAGCCCCGGCACCCCGAGCCACGCCCGGGTCCGCCACGACGCCGCGGCGACGACCTCGCGCGCCGGCAGCCCCGCGGCGACCAGCTCGGCCGCCTCGTCCGCGATCCGCCCGTGCCCGATCGTGCCCCCGGCGTCGGTCCCGACCAGGATCGGCACCCCGGCGTCGTGCAGGTCCCGCACGTGCGCGTACCGCCGCGCGTGCATGCGGCGCATCCGCGCCGCGTACACCGGGTACCTCTCGGCACGCCCGGCGATCTCCCCGAACTGCGCCACCTGCAGCAGCGTGGCCGTCACCGGGATCCCCGCCGCGGCGATCCGCGCGATGTGCCGGTCCTCCGCGCCGGTCGCGTGCTCGAGGCAGTCGACGCCCGCGTCGAGCAGCCCGTCCAGCGCCTCGCCGGAGAACGTGTGCGCCGTGACCCGCGCCCCCGCCTCGTGCGCGACGCGCACAGCGGCCGCCAGCACGTCGTCCGGCCACAGCGGCCGCAGGTCGCCGTCGGCCCCGAGGTCCCGGTCGATCCAGTCGGCGACGAGCTTGACCCAGCCGTCGCCGCGCGCGGCCTCCTCGGCCACGGCCGCCGGCAGCTCCGCGGGCGCCCCCAGCTCCCGCCCGTAGTGCCGCAGGTACCGCTTGGGCAGCGCGAGGTGCCGCCCTGCGCGGATCAGCCGGGGCAGGTCCTCGCGCTGGTGCACCCACCCGGTGTCGGCCGGTGAGCCCGCGTCCCGGACCAGCAGCACCCCGGAGTCCCGGTCGGCGAGCGCCTGCCGCTCGGCGGCGGCCCGGTCGACGGCCCCCTCGGCCGCGAGCCCGATGTGGCAGTGCACGTCGACCAGCCCGGGCACGACCCAGCCGTCGACCCGGGTGGCGTCGCCGCCGGGCCGGTCGAACGTCAGGCGCCCGCCCACGACCCACGCCTCGCCGACGACCCGGTCGTCGTCCAGGACGACCGGGCCGGTCAGGTGCAGCACGTCCCCCACTCACGCCCCCTCGCGCGGTCCGGGCCCACGGCCGTCAGCGGCCGAGGAACTTCTGCAGGTCCTCGATGCTCGACGGGTCGAACGGGTCCTGCTGCTGCGGCGCGGCGCCCCCGCCGATGCCGAACGCCGAGCCCTTCGCGGCGGGCGCGGCAGCCGGCGCGATGCCCGCGGCGCGGTCGGCGGCGGCCTTCTCCTGCTGCGCGCGCTTGGCCGGGTTGCCGGACTTGCCCTTGGCCTTCTTGGACGGCGCCACGCGGCCGCGGCCCTTCTTGCCCATGCCCGGGAGGTTGCCCATGCCGGGGACGGGCATGCCGCCGCCCTTCGCCATCTGCTGCATCATCTTCTGCGCCGCGGCGAACCGCTCGAGCAGGCCGTTGACGTCGGAGACCTCGACGCCGGACCCCCGGGCGATGCGGGAGCGGCGGGACCCGTTGATGATCTTCGGGTTGTCCCGCTCGGCGGGGGTCATGGAGCGGATGATCGCCTCGACCCGGTCGACCTCGCGCTCGTCGAAGTTCTCGATGGCCTCGCGCATCTGCCCCATGCCGGGGAGCATGCCGAGCATCTTCTTCATCGAGCCCATGTTCTTCAGCTGCTGCATCTGCTGCAGGAAGTCCGCGAGCGTGAAGCCCTGGCCGGAGGCGAGCTTGCCCGCCATCTCCTCGGCCTGCTCGGCGTCGAACGCCTTCTCCGCCTGCTCGATGAGGGTGAGCACGTCACCCATGTCGAGGATGCGCGAGGCCATCCGGTCGGGGTGGAACACCTCGAAGTCGGTGAGCTTCTCACCGGTGGAGGCGAACAGGATCGGGCGGCCCGTGACCGAGGCGACCGACAGCGCGGCGCCACCGCGGGCGTCGCCGTCGAGCTTCGACAGCACGACGCCGGTGAAGCCGACGCCCTCCTGGAAGGCGGTCGCGGTGGCGACCGCGTCCTGGCCGATCATCGCGTCGATGACGAACAGGATCTCGTCCGGGTCCACGGCGTCGCGGATGTCGGCGGCCTGCCGCATGAGCTCGGCGTCCACGCCGAGGCGGCCGGCGGTGTCGACGATCAGGACGTCGTGCTGGCGGGCCCGCGCGGTGGCCAGGCCCTCGCGGGCGACGGCGACCGGGTCGGCGCCGGCGACGACGTCGAGCTCGGAGCCCTGGTTGCCCGGGTGCGGCGCGAACACCGGGACGCCGGCGCGCTCGCCGACGACCTGCAGCTGGGTCACGGCGTTGGGGCGCTGCAGGTCGGCGGCGACCAGCAGCGGCGTGTGGCCCTGCGACTTCAGGTGCAGCGCGAGCTTGCCGGCGAGCGTGGTCTTGCCGGCGCCCTGGAGGCCCGCGAGCAGGATGACGCTCGGCGGGTTCTTCGCCAGGTGCAGCGGCCGGTTCTGGCCGCCGAGGATCGCGACCAGCTCGTCGTTGACGATCTTGACGACCTGCTGCGCCGGGTTCAGCGCGCCGGAGACCTCGGCGGACAGCGCCCGCTCGCGCACGGCGCCGGTGAACTGGCGCACGACGGGCACGGCGACGTCCGCGTCCAGCAGGGCGCGGCGGATCTCGCGCACGGTGGCGTCGATGTCCGCCTCGGACAGCCGCCCCTTGGAGCGCAGGTTCTTGAAGGTCGACGTCAGTCGGTCGGACAGGGTGGCGAACACCGCGCGATCCTCACGCTCTCTCGGCGGTCAGGGACGTCCCAGGGTACCCGCCAGCCGGGCCGACGCCCGCGCCACGAGGTCGTCGACGAGCTGGGCCCGCCACGCGGTCCACGCGGTCGGCCCGGCGGACGACGCGTCGGCCTCGGTGAGCGCCCGCAGCAGCGCCAGCAGGTCCGGCCGGTGGTCGACGGCCGCGAGCAGGGCGTCCACGGTCGCGGGGTCGTCGGGGTCGGACCCGGTGGCGAGCTCGGACAGCGTCAGGTGCTCGGCGACCAGCCGCGCGACGTCGGCGGCGTCCTCGGCCGCGAACCCCATCCGCGCGACGATCGGCCCCGCCAGGCGCGCACCCTCGACCGAGTGGTCCCCGGCGCCGGCCCGCTTGCCGATGTCGTGCAGCAGCGCCGCGACGAGCAGCACCTCCGGCCGGTCGACGGTCCGGCGCAGCCCTGCGGCACGGGCCGCGGCCTCGACGAGGTGCCGGTCGACGGTGTGCCGGTGGATCGGCGACCGCTGCGGCCGGTTCCGCACCCCCGCCCACTCCGGGATCCAGGTGGTGACCACCCCGGCGAGGTCGAGCGCCTCCCACACCGGCACCTGCGCCGGGCCGCTCGCGAGCAGCTGGACGAGCAGCGTCCGCGCGGCCTTCGGCCACGGCGCGGGCAGCGCGGGGGTGCGCTCCAGGCTGGTCACGGTGATGGGCGACAGCGTCAGCCCGGTGCGCGCGGCGGTCGCGGCCGCGCGCAGGGACAGCAGCGGGTCGCTGCCGGGCTGGGCGTCGGCCGCGAGCACCAGCTCGCCGTCGTGCTCGACGAGGCCCTCGGCGACGGTGCGCAGCCGCGGCGGGGTGCGCCGCCCGCGCACGAGCACCGGGCGGCGCGCCGGTCGGGCGAGCGCCTGGCGGGCGTTGCGGGCGGTGCTGTCCAGCGCGTAGGAGACGACGCGACCGGCCTCGGCCAGGCTCGCCAGCAGGTCGTCCCGGTCCCCCACGCCCAGCAGCTCGGCGACCTCGTCCTGGTCGGCCAGGATCAGCCGGTTCGTGTGCCGGCGGCTGACGGTCTGCACGGCGTCGCGGACGTCGAGCAGGTGCGCGTGGGCGCGGTCGACCGCGCCGTGCGGGCGGTCGGTGAGCCAGGTGGCGGCGAGCGCGGACAGCACGACCGCGTCCCGGATGCCGCCGCGGGCCTCCTTGAGGTCCGGCTCGATCAGGTAGGCGAGCTCGCCGTGCCGCTCGGCGCGCTGCCGGGTCGACGCCAGGAGCTCGGGCAGCCGCCGCCGCGCGGCGGACCGCCAGTCGGCGAGGAGCGCGGAGCGGGCGCGGTGCACGATCCCGGGGTCGCCGGCGACGGGGCGCAGGTCGAGCAGGCCGACCGCGGCGGGCAGGTCCTTCGACGCGACCTGCCGGCACTGCGCCAGGGACCGCACCGAGTGGTCGAGGTCGAGCCCCGCGTCCCACACCGGGTACCAGAGCCGGTCCGCGAGGCGGGCGAGCTCCTCGGCGGAGTGGCCCCGCCCGTCGTGCACCAGCAGCAGGTCGAGGTCGCTGGCCGGGCTGGCGTCGCCGCGGCCCACGCTGCCGACCGCGCCCAGGCCGATGCCCGGGGTCTCGCGGCCCTCGGTCGCGGTCTCCCACAGCTCGGTCAGGCGCCTCAGCACCAGGTCGGACACCGCGGTGCGCCGCTCGGCGCCGTCGGCGTCCGGCCCGGACAGGCGCTCGGCCAGGTCGAGCCGCTCACGTCGGAGGTCCCGCACCCCCACGGGATCGCAGGGGTGCGGGACCTCGGGCAGGTCGGTCATTCAGAGCGCGTCGGGGCCGTGCTCGCCCGTGCGCACCCGGGCGACGTCCTCGACCGGGACGACCCAGACCTTGCCGTCGCCGATCTTGCCGGTCTGCGCCGCCTTCACGACCACCTCGACGACACCGGGGGTGTCCTCGTCGGTGACCAGGACGTCGATCCTCACCTTCGGGACCAGGTCGACCGTGTACTCGGCGCCCCGGTAGACCTCGGTGTGACCGCGCTGCCGGCCGTAGCCGCTGGCCTCGCTCACCGTCAGGCCGCGGACCCCCGCCGCCTCGAGGGCGGACTTCACGTCGTCGAGCCGATGCGGCTGGATGACCGCCGTCACGAGCTTCGTCATGCCTTCACCTCCGTCACCACGCGGGCCCCGCCCAGCGTCTCGTAACCCGTCTCACCGTGCACGGCCAGGTCGATCCCGCCGACCTCGGCCTCCTCGCTGACCCGCCAGCCCATCGTGGCCTTGAGGATCAGGCCGATGACCGTGGTCACCGAGCCGGAGAAGATCAGCGCCAGCAGGGCGATGACCACCTGCACCACCAGCAGCTTCACGCCGTCGCCGAAGAACAGCCCGCCCTCGGCGGCCAGGAAGCCGATGCCGATGGTGCCGACGAGGCCGCCGACCAGGTGGACACCGACCACGTCCAGCGAGTCGTCGAAGCCGAACCGGTACTTCAGGCCGACCGCGAGGGCGCAGAGCGCGCCCGCGACGAGACCCAGGACGATCGAGGTCACCGGCCGCAGCGCGCCCGCGGCCGGGGTGATCGCGACCAGGCCCGCCACGACGCCGGACGCGGCGCCGAGCGAGGTGGCGTGGCCGTCGCGGATCTTCTCCGTGATGAGCCAGCCGATCATGGCGGCCGCGGTGGCGGCCGTGGTGTTGACCCACGCGAGGCCCGCGGTGCCGTCGGCGGTGAACGCCGAGCCCGCGTTGAAGCCGAACCAGCCGAACCACAGCAGCGCGGCGCCGAGCATCACGAACGGCAGGTTGTGCGGGCGCATCGGCTCCTTGCCGAAGCCCCGGCGCCGCCCGACGATCAGCGCGAGCACCAGGCCCGCGATACCGGCGTTGATGTGCACGACGGTGCCGCCGGCGAAGTCGATCGGCGCGACCGTGGCCGCCCCGTCGGTGGTGCCGAAGAGCATCGCGGCGATGCCGTTCTCCGAGCCCGACAGCGCGCCGCCGCCCCAGACCATGTGCGCCAGCGGGAAGTAGCTGAGGGTGGCGAACAGGGCGGTGAAGGCCACCCAGGTGCCGAACTTGACGCGGTCCGCGATGGCGCCGGAGACGAGGGCGACCGTGATGATCGCGAAGGTCACCTGGAACGCCACGCCGACGATGACCGGCACGCCGAACCCGTCGATCAGGTACTCGCCGTTCTCGTCCCAGATCGCGCCCGAGAGGCCGAACTGGTCGAACGGGTTGCCGAAGAGCCCCGCGACGTCCGAGCCGTAGGACATCGACCAGCCCCAGAACACGTACACGACGACCACGACCGCGATGCTGATGAACGACATCATCATCATGTTGAGCACGGACTTGCCGCGCACCATGCCGCCGTAGAAGAACGCCAGTCCCGGCGTCATGAGCAGCACCAGGGACGCTGACATCAGCATCCAGGCTGTCGCTCCGGTGTCCAGATCCATGTGGAACGCCTCTCCCCTCGCCGGCCGGTCTGCCGGATCGGGGACCAGAGTCGTGCGCGGCGGTTTCGCGACGGCGCCACCGGTGTTACACCGGTGTGACGAGCGGTCCGCCCGCGTCAACATCGTGTTACGGGACGGCCCGCGTCTCAGGGGGCGGGACGCGGGCCGGTCGGCAGGGCGGCGGGGGTGCCGCCGGGCGGTCAGCCCAGGATGCCGTCCACGAACTCCTCCGGGTCGAACGGCGCGAGGTCGTCCGGGCCCTCGCCGAGGCCGACGAGCTTCACCGGCACGCCGAGCTCGCGCTGCACGGCCACGACGATCCCGCCCTTGGCCGTGCCGTCGAGCTTGGTGAGCACGATGCCGGTGACCCCGGCGACCTCCGCGAACACGCGGGCCTGGTTCATCCCGTTCTGGCCGGTGGTCGCGTCGAGGACCAGCAGCACCTCGGACAGCGGCGCGGTGCGCGTGATGACCCGGGTGATCTTGCCGAGCTCGTCCATCAGGCCGGCCTTGTTCTGCAGGCGGCCGGCGGTGTCGACCAGGACGACGTCGACGCCCTCGGCGGCGCCCTCGCGGACGGCCTCGAACGCGACCGACGCCGGGTCGGCGCCGTCGCGGTCGGAGCGGACGGTCCGCACGCCGACGCGCGAGCCCCAGGTCTCCAGCTGGTCCGCCGCGGCGGCGCGGAACGTGTCCGCGGCGCCCAGCAGGACGGTGCGGCCGTCGGCGACCAGGACGCGGGACAGCTTGCCGACGGTGGTGGTCTTGCCGGTGCCGTTGACGCCCACGACCAGCACGACGGCCGGGACGGTCACGCCGTCCTCGCCGGTCTGCGGCGCGGTGCGCAGCGAGCGGTCGAGCGACGGGTCGACGAGCGCGAGCAGCTGCTCGCGCAGGAGCGCGCGCACCTGCGCGGGGTCCTTGAGGCCCTGGACCCGGGCCTGGGTGCGGATCGCCTCGACCAGGTCCTGGGACGGCCCGGCGCCGACGTCGGCGAGGAGCAGGGTCTCCTCGAGCTCGTCCCAGTCGTCCTCGGTCAGGTGGTCGCGGGACAGCACCTGGAGCATGCGGGCGCCGAGCGGCGAGCCGGAGCGGGCCAGGCGGTCGCGCAGCCGGGTGAGCCGGCCGGCCGTGGGGGCGGGGACCTCGAGCGCCGGGGCGGTCGCGGCGTCCTCGGGCGCGGGGGCGCCGGGGGCCGGCGGCGCCTCGGTCCCGGGCTCCGCCGTGGGCGCGCCGGCGGCCGGGCGCTCCAGGGTCGACGTGCCGGTGCCGCCCGCGGGGCGCTCGCGCTCGTCGTCGCGGTCGCCCGCGGAGCGCCGCCGCTGGATGACGGCAGCACCGCCGCCCAGGATGGCGAGCGCGGGCACGCCGACGAGGAGCAGGTTCAGGAGGTCGTTCGAGTCCACCGGCACAGTCTGTCAGGCGCACGGGCCGCGCGCGGCGCGGCCCGTGGCGCCGCGGGGCGCAGGGTCAGGCGTCCCCGCGCTGCGGCGGGACCGACGGCGGGAGCGGCGCGGGCCCGGCGACCGTGGTGGCCGCGGCGGGGCGCGCGGGCGAGGCGGTGGCGCCCACCGTCCGCACGGGGACGTGCCCGCCGCGACGGGGCACCCGGGGCGCGTGCGGCGCGTGCGGCGCGTGGGCGGCGGCGGGCGCGACCGCGCCCGGGGCCGGCGCGGGCACCCGGTCCTGCACGACCGCCCGCTCGGCGGGGTGCCCGGCCCCGGCGCGCGGGTAGGGCAGGTGCTCGCGCAGCCGCACGGCGCGCTCCCCGGTGCGCTCCAGCATCTCCGCGAGCTCGTCGAGCTGCAGGTAGCCGTCGTCGGGCTGGGACGCCTCCGCGAACAGCTGGTCGAACGGCACGTCGACGGGCTCGCCGTCGTCGACCACCGGGGCCTCGTCGTCGCCGCCCCGGCGCCGGCGCAGCCCGCTGCGCAGGTCCGACCAGAACGTGCGCAGGTCCGTCCCCCCGTCACCCGCCGCGTTCGCCAGGACGATCACGCCGATGGCAGCGACGAGCGCCAGCCCGATCACCACGAGATAGCCGCCCATGGTCCCGATTGTCCGCCGCCACCCCCCGCGCCGATCGGGACGCACCGGCATCGCCCGCGAACCCGCACGCGATCTTCACACCGTCAGGCGGGGACCTCGTCGCGGAGCCGCTGCGAGATGACCGTCGTCACACCGTCGCCGCGCATGGTCACGCCGTACAGCGCGTCGGCGATCTCCATCGTCCGCTTCTGGTGCGTCACGACGATGAGCTGGGAGTCCTCCTGCAGCTCGCGGAAGATCTCCAGCAGCCGCCCGAGGTTGGCGTCGTCGAGGGCGGCCTCGACCTCGTCCATCACGTAGAACGGGCTCGGCCGGGCCTTGAAGATCGACACCAGCAGCGCCACCGCCGTGAGCGAGCGCTCGCCGCCGGAGAGCAGCGACAGCCGCTTGACCTTCTTGCCGGCGGGCCGGGCCTCGACCTCGATGCCCGTGGTGAGCATGTCCGACGGGTCGGTCAGCACGAGGCGGCCCTCGCCGCCGGGGAACAGCCGCGGGAACACCCGGTCGAACTGCTCGGCGGTGTCCCGGTAGGCGTCGGCGAACACCCGCTCGACCCGCTCGTCGATGTCCTTGACGATCTCCAGCAGGTCGGCGCGCGACTTCTTCAGGTCGGCGAGCTGCTCGACCAGGAACTTGTGCCGCTCCTCGAGCGCGGCGAACTCCTCCAGCGCCAGCGGGTTGACCCGGCCGAGCTGGGACAGGGCGCGCTCCGCGGCCTTGAGCCGCTTCTCCTGCTCGGCGCGGACGTAGGGGATCTCGCGGGGGCCGGCGTCCTCGTCGTCCGCGGCGGGCGGGGTGAGGACGGGCACCGCGCGGTGCGGCCCGAACTCCTCGACGAGCACCGCCGGGTCGATGCCCAGGTCCTCGACGGCCCGGACCTGCAGCTGCTCGACGCGGAGCCGCTGCTCGGCGCGGAGCACCTCGTCCCGGTGGGCGGCGTCCGTGAGCCGGGCCACCTCGCGCTGGGTCTCGTCGACCCGCGACCGTACCGCCGACAGCGCGGTCTCCCGCTCGGCCCGCGCGGCCTCGGCGGCGTCCCGCTCGTCCGCGGCCTGGTGGAGGGCGCGCTCGACGGCGCCGAGCGCCTGGGTCGCGCCGAGGGCGACCGCGGTGGCGACGGCGGCCTGCCGGGCCCGCGCGCGCTCGCGCTCGGCGGCCCGCTCGCGCGCGGCGCGCTCGGTGCGGGCGGCGCGGTCCAGCGACTCGGCGCGGCCGGACAGGGCGCGGGCGCGCTCCTCGGCGGTGCGCAGGCTGAGCCGCGCCTCGGTCTCCCTGGCGCGCGCGGCGGTCGCGGCCTGGTTCGCGGCGTCGCGCTCCCCCGTGCGCTCCTCGATCGCGGCGTCGGTGTCGGCGGGCTCGGCCTCGGCGGCGGCGAGCCGCTCGGTCAGCCCGGCCAGCTCGGCCGCCCCGTCGGCGAGGGTCTGCTCGGCGGCGGTCAGCGACGCCTGGACGCGCTCCGCCTCGTTCCGCGCGGCACGGGCGGTGGCGCCCAGGTGCCCGAGCTGCTCCGCCACGGCAGCCAGCGCGGCGTCCGACTCGTTGAGCTCGTCGAGCGTGCGCTGGTACTCGGCGCGCGCCACCTCCTCGGCCTCGCGCGCCCCCACCAGGGCGAACCGCGCCTGCTCCGCGCGGGCCGCCGCGGCCTCGGCGCCCCGGCGGGCGTCGTCCAGCGCCGACTGCAGGTGCAGGGCGCTCGGCGCGGTCGCGGAGCCCCCGGAGGCGCGGTGCGCGGCCAGCACGTCGCCGGTGCGGGTCGCGACGACCAGGTCGGGACGGTCCCGGAGCACGCCGCGCGCGGCGACCAGGTCGTCCACGACGACGACGCCACGCAGCAGCCGCCGGACGGCGGGGACGACGGCCGGGGGCGCCTGCACGAGGCCGAGGGCCCAGTCGGCCCCCGCGGGCGCCGCGCCCTGGTCCGGGTCGCCCGCGTCCGCGGGGTCGCCCGCCGCGCCCCCCGCCGCCACGACGAGCCCGGCGCGCCCGGCGTCCTGCTCGCGCAGCCACCGGATCGCGTCCACCGCGGCCTCGACCGACTCGACCGCCACGGCGTCGGCGGAGGCGCCGAGCGCCGCCACGATCGCGTCCTCGTCCCCGGCGGCCACGCCGAGCAGCGCCGCCACCGACCCCACGACGCCGGCCAGGTCGTCGGCGGCGAGCAGCGCGCCCGCGCCGTCCTTGCGGGTCAGGCTGAGCTCGAGGGTCTCGATGCGGGACTCCAGCGCGCTCCGCTCGCGCTCGGCCTCGGTGAGCTGCGCGGTGAGCTCGGCGACCCGCGCGGACGCGGTCTCGACCGCCTCGGCCGCCGCCTCGTGCGCGGCGTCGAGGTCCTCCTCGCCCTCCTCGACGCCGGCGACCCGGGTCTCCAGCGCGGTGAACTCGACGGTCGCCTCGTGCCCGCGGCGCTCGGCGGCGGTCAGCGTCTCCCGGAGCCGGCCGATCTCCGCCTCGGTCGCCTCCAGCCGGCTGCGGCGCGCGCCGACCTGGCCCGCCAGCCGGGCCAGACCCTCGCGGCGGTCGGCCGCGCCGCGGAGCACCGTGGCCAGCGCCTTCTCGGCCGCGGCCGCGGCACCCTCCGCCTCCTGGCGCGCGGCCTGGGCGGCCTCCAGCGCGGCGCGGGCGGCGTCCACCTCGGCGGTGAGCTCGGCCTCGGCGGCGCGCACGCGCTCGGCCTGACGCTCCAGGTCGTCCGGGTCCTGCCCGCGGGTCGGCTCGGGGCCCGCGCTCCCCAGGAGCCGCGCGCGGTCCGCGGCCAACGAGGCCGTCCCGCGCAGCCGCTCGCGCAGCGACGACAGCCGGTACCAGACGTCGGACGCCTCGCCGAGCGCCGGCGCCGCCTCGGCCGCCTCCCGCTCCAGCGCCGCGAGCCGCAGCCGCGCCGCGTCCAGCGCCGCCTCCGCCTCGGCCCGCCGTGCGCGCAGCGCGGTGTCGTCGGCGATCTCCTGCTCCAGCTGCGCCGTCAGCTGCGCCAGGTCGTCGGCCAGCAGCCGGGCGCGGGCGTCGCGCAGGTCGGCCTGCACGGTCTGCGCGCGGCGCGCCACCTCGGCCTGCCGCCCGAGGGGGCCGAGCTGGCGGCGCAGCTCCGCGGTCAGGTCGGTGAGCCGGGTCAGGTTCGCCTGCATCGCGTCGAGCTTGCGGAGCGCCTTCTCCTTGCGCTTGCGGTGCTTGAGGACGCCCGCGGCCTCCTCGATGAACCCGCGGCGCTCCTCCGGGGTCGCGCGCAGGACGGCGTCGAGCTGCCCCTGGCCGACGATGACGTGCATCTCGCGGCCGAGGCCGGAGTCGGACAGCAGGTCCTGGATGTCGAGCAGCCGGCACGCGCGCCCGTTGATCGCGTACTCCGACCCGCCGTTGCGGAACAGCGTCCGCGAGATCGTGACCTCGGTGTACTCGATCGGCAGGGCGCCGTCCGTGTTGTCGATGGTCAGCGCGACCTCGGCCCGGCCCAGCGGCGGGCGGCCGGAGGTGCCGGCGAAGATGACGTCCTCCATCTTGCCGCCGCGCAGCGACTTGGCGCCCTGCTCCCCCATCACCCAGGCGAGCGCGTCGACGACGTTGGACTTGCCGGAGCCGTTCGGCCCGACGACGCAGGTCACCCCGGGCTCGAGGTTCAGCGTCGTCGCCGAGGCGAACGACTTGAACCCGCGCAGGGTGAGCGTCTTCAGGTGCACGGGCCGCAGCCTAGTGCGGCCGCGGCCCGTGCCCCGGGAGGCGGTGGGTCAGGCCGCCAGGGCCGGGAACCACAGGGCGATCTCGCGGGCGGCCGACTCCTCGGAGTCCGAGCCGTGCACGAGGTTCTGGGTGACCTTGAGGCCCCAGTCGCGGCCGAGGTCGCCGCGGATGGTGCCGGGCGCGGCGGTGGTGGGCTCGGTGGCGCCGGCCAGGGACCGGAAGCCCTCGATGACGCGGTGGCCCTCGGCCACGACGGCCAGGACGGGGCCGGACTTCATGAAGTCGACGAGCGGCTGGAAGAAGGGCTTGCCCTCGTGCTCGGCGTAGTGCTGCTCCAGGAGGGCGTCGTCGGCGGTGCGGAGCTCGACGGCCACGAGGGTGTACCCCTTGGCCTCGATGCGGCGGAGGACCTCGCCGGAGAGTCCGCGGCCGACGCCGTCGGGCTTGACCAGGACGAGGGTGCGCTGGATGTCGCTCATGCCCCGAACCCTAACGAACCCACACGCCGAGATAGGGCGGTCCCGCCGAGATTGGGCCTCGAGAGGTCCTACCTCGGCGCGGAGGTCCTATCTCGGCGCGTCGGGCGCCGCGGGCGGGTCCTGGGCGCGGGGCGGGAGGCCGCCCTGCGGGGTCTGGTCCGGGTACTCGGCGTCGAACGCCGCCCGCTCGCGATCGATGCGGGCGCCGAGGCGCAGGGACACGAACCACAGGACCGCGAAGAGGAGGCCGAGCGCGAACATCAGCGGGATCACGAACCCGCAGGCGATCACCACCACCTGCGCGACCGACCCGGCGACGTAGCCGCCGGGCGCGGTGACCAGCCGGGACAGCACGACGAGCACGACGAACAGCACCCCCGCGACGGTCCAGAGCACCGCCGGCGAGGCCGCGACGACGCCGGCCTGCGCCAGCCCGTACGCCGTCAGCGCCGCGAACAGCACCAGCACGCCCTCGAGGACCAGGATCATCGAGGTGAACTGGGGCTTGGCGGGGCGCTTCTGACGCACGGGCCGGTTGGAGTGCATGCTCACGCGGGAAGGCTACCTGCGGTCGTCGGCGGAGCCGTGGTCCGGGCCCGCGCTCGCGCCCGGGGCGGACGCGGTCGCGCTCGGGGTGGCGCCCGTGGCGCCGACGCCGGCCGAGACGGTCGCCGGCGCGGCGGGGGCCGCCGCGGTCGCCTCGCCGCGCGCCACCATGCCGGCGACGTCGGAGAGCTTCACCTCGCGCAGGAACAGCGTCAGCACGAAGCCGACCGCCAGCAGCGGCACCAGGTACCAGAACGCCGGGGCGAGCGCCTCGGTGTACGCGGTGACGACGCCGTCGTGCAGCGGCTCGGGCAGCTGGGACACCAGGGCCGGGGTCAGCGACTCGGCGGAGCCGCCGGTGTCGATCCCCGCGGACCCGGCGCCCGCGAACACGGACTCCAGCCGCTCGGACAGCCGGGTGGTGAAGATCGTGCTGAACAGCGCCGTGCCCACCGCGGCGCCGATCTCGCGGAAGAAGTTGTTCGCCGAGGTGGCGGTGCCGAGCTCGTGCGGGTCGACCGAGTTCTGCACGGCCAGGACGACGGTCTGCATGACGAGGCCGAGGCCCGCGCCGAGCGCGAAGATCATCGCGCCGAACAGCACCATCGACATGTCGCCGGTGATGGTGGTGAGCCACGCCAGGCCGAGCGTCGTGATCGCCATGCCGGTGATCGGGAACGCCTTGTACTTCCCGGTCTTCGTGATCGCGAGACCCGAGGCGATCGAGGTCAGCATGACGCCGACGGTCATCGGGAGCATGAGCAGGCCGGACTCGGTGACCCCGGAGCCGGTCGACATCTGCAGGAACGTCGGCAGGAACGCGAGCGACGCGAACATGCCCATGCCGATGACCAGGCCGATGCCGGTGGCGAGGGTGAACGTCGGGTTCTTGAACAGGCGCAGCGGGAGGATCGGCTCGGCGGCGCGCAGCTCGACCAGCACGAACGCCACGGCCGCGGCCAGGGTGCCGACCAGCAGGCCGACCAGGCGCGGGTCGGACCAGTCGTAGCCGCCCTCGCCGGACAGCGAGGTCCACGAGGTGACGAGCACCAGGCCGGAGGTGGCCAGGGTGAGCAGGACGATGCCGGCGACGTCGAGCGGGCGGTTCGAGCGGTGGCTGGGCAGCTTGAGCGTGAACCAGGCGGTGATCAGCGCGGCGATGCCGATCGGGATGTTGATCCAGAAGCACCAGCGCCAGTCGAAGTGGTCCGTGAACAGGCCGCCGAGCAGCGGGCCGGCCACCGCGGAGACGCCGAACAGCGCACCCATCGGGCCCATGTACTTGCCGCGCTCCTTGGCGGGCACGATGTCCGCGATGATCGCCTGCGACAGGATGATCAGGCCGCCGCCGCCGAGGCCCTGGACGCCGCGCCAGATGACCAGCTCGTGGAAGGTCTGCGCGAAGCCGGCGCCGGCGGACGCGAGCGTGAACAGGCTGATCGCGACCAGGAACGGCCAGCGCCGCCCCCACAGGTCGCCGAACTTGCCGTACAGCGGCATGACGATGGCGATCGCCAGGATGTAGATCGTGACGACCCAGCCCTGGTGCTCGACGCCGTTGAGCTCGCCGACGATGGTGGGCATCGCGGTGCCGACGATGGACTGGTCGAGCGACGACAGCAGCATGCTGGCGAGCAGGGCCCCGAAGATGAGCCACACGGTGCGCTGGTTCAGCTCCACCAGGGGCTTGTCGGGGGCGGGGGCGGCGGTGGCCATGGTTCCGTCCGTTCTCGTGCGTGGGACCGCCGCGGGCCGTCGCGCCGGGTCGCGGCGGGCGGCGCCGTCCTCGGCGGGGTGCGGGTTCGGGTGCGGCGCGCGGGGGCGCGTCGTGGGTCAGGTGGTGCGGGAGAAGATCGCGGTGAGGTCGGCGACGACCGACGGCAGGTGGTCCTGCACGTCGCCCGCCGCGCCGGCCGAGTCCCAGCGCACGAACGTCGCGTGCGCGAGGCCGAGCAGCAGGGTGCCCACCAGGGCGACCGCCGACTCGTCGGCCGCGTCGCCCAGCCGGCGCCGGACCAGGGCCCCGATCTCGTCGTGCAGGCCCTGGACGTGCGTGTAGGCCCGGAGCATCAGCTCCGGGTGCCCCTTCGCCAGCTCGAACGCCCGTTCCATCCGCTCCTTGCCGAGCGGCGGGTGGTCCAGGGCGCTGGCGGTCAGCGCCTGCATGTCCGCGAGCAGGTCGCCGGTGGGGCCGCCGGTGGCGAACGCCTCGGCGGCGGCCGGGTCGAGGCGCCAGTGCTCCATGCCGAGCACGGCGTCGTCCTTGGACTCGAAGTAGTTGAAGAACGTGCGGACCGAGACGCCGACCTCGGCGCAGATGGCCTCGACCGTCACCCGGTCCAGGCCCTGCTCGGCGGCGAGGCGGTGGGTGGCGTCGACGAACGCCTCCAGGCGGGCGCGCTTCTTGCGCGCGCGCAGCCCCTCCGACTCCACGACTTCTTGCACGTCCTGCATTATTGCAGACCGTGCAGAGTTGTCCAGGGCAACGGTGGTGCGAGGGCCGTCACACCTCGCCGAAGCCCTCCTCGACCGCACCCACGAACGCGTCGACCGCGACCCGGGCCTGCGGGCCGGTCGCCGCGACCTCGAGCGTCCGGCCCTGGGTGGCGCCGAGCTGCATGAGCTCGAGCACGCTCGCGCCGTTCACGCCGTCCACCTGCACCGCGGCGTCGAAGCCCGCCATCATGCGCGCGAGCACCGCCGCGGGCCGGGCGTGCAGGCCCATCGGGTTGCGCACGACGACGTGCGCCGTGATCGGCGTCGCGGCGTCCCCCGCGTGGTGCGGCTCGGGGACCACGTCCGCCGGGGCCGCCTCCGCGCCCGACGCCGGCTCGACCTGCCCCGCCCCGACGGCGTGCGGGAACCCCGCCCCGGCGGCCACGGCGGCCCCGAGCACCTCGCCGACCGGGGCGCCGCCGGCCGCGGTGACGCCCGCGGCCACGGCCGCCTCGACGAACGGCGCGTCCGCCAGGTGCACCCGGGCGGCGACGTCCTCGTCGAGGAGCTCGAGCACGGACTCCGTGGTGAGCACCGCCGAGCCCAGGTCCGTGAGCACCACGGCGGACCGGCCGTCGGCGGTGGCCTCGCCGAGCGCCTGCTCGACCAGGTCGAAGCTGGTGCCGAGCCCGCCGGCGCCGTCGCCGCCGGCCGCGAGGATCAGCACGTCGGGCGCCATCTGCGCGGCCAGCTCCCGGACGCCCTCGGCCAGCGTCGCCGAGTGCGAGACCAGGACGAGCGCGACCGGGGCGGCGCTCATGCCGCCGCCTCCGCCGTGGACGCGGCCGCCTCGAGGATCAGCGCGGTCGACGTGGCGCCCGGGTCCTGGTGCCCGGCCGAGCGCTCGCCGAGGTAGGAGGCGCGGCCCTTCGTCGCGACCAGCGGGATCGTGGCCTCCGCGCCCCCGCGCGCCGCCTCGGCCGCGGCGGCCAGCACCGCGGCCGGGGAGGCGCCGGCGTCCGCGGCGGCGACCGCGGCCTCGACCGCGGGGCTCCACGCGTCGACCATCGTCTTCTCGCCCGTCGTCGCCTTGCCGCGCACGACGATGCCCTCGAGGCCGGCCTCGAGCATGGCCACCACCGCCGCGCTGTCCAGCTCGGGCAGCCCGGTGACCTTCGCGGCGCGCAGGTAGGCGGTGCCGTAGAGCGGGCCCGCGGCGCCGCCGACCGTGGACATGAGGGTCGTGGCGACGAGCTTGAGCACCGCACCGACGTCGCCGGGCGGCGCGTCCAGCGCGTCCAGCTTGGCCAGCACGGCGGTGAACCCCCGCGTGAGGTTCTCGCCGTGGTCCCCGTCGCCGATCTGCCGGTCGAGCTCGATGAGCTCGTCCCGGTGCTCGGTCACCACCTGCGCCGTGCGACGCACCCAGGCGACCGCCCAGCCCGCATCCAGAGACCCCGTCATGTCGCGTTCCCACCTCCGCCGTCGAGCCCGCGGCCACGCCGCCGGGAGGGCGGCGGGCCGGCTACCAGTGCAGCGCGGCCGTGCGCACCGGCGCGTCCCAGAGCGCGGTGAGCTCGTCGTCCAACCGGAGGACAGTGACCGAGGCGCCCTGCATCTCCAGTGATGTCACATAGTTGCCCACGAGCGACCGGGTCACCTGGACCCCGCGGCCCTCGAGCAGCCTGCGTGCCTGACGATAGACGACGTAGAGCTCGGACTGCGGCGTGCCGCCCATGCCGTTGACGAACAGCAGCACCTGCTCCCCCGACGCCAGGGCCAGGTCGTCCGCCACCGGGGTCAGCAGCATCTCGGTGATCTCGTCCGCGGGGGCGGCCTTGATCCGGCGCCGGCCCGGCTCGCCGTGGATGCCGATGCCGATCTCGATCTCGTCCTCGGGCAGGTCGAAGGACGGCTTGCCGGCGTGCGGGACGGTGCACGCGGTGAGCGCGACGCCCATGGACCGCACGTTCGCCACGACCTTCTCGGCGACCGCGACGACGGCGTCCAGGTCGTCGCCCCGGGCCGCGGCCGCGCCGGCGATCTTCTCGACCGCGACCGTGCCCGCGACGCCGCGGCGCCCGGCGGTGTAGAGGGAGTCCTCGACGGCGACGTCGTCGTTGACGACCACCGTCCGGACCGTCAGGTCGTCCGCGTCGGCCAGCTCGGCGGCGGTCTCGAAGTTCAGCACGTCGCCGGTGTAGTTCTTCACGATCGCCAGCACGCCCGCGCCGCCGTCGGCCGCGGCGAACGCGGGCGCGATCTGGTCCGGGGTGGGCGAGGTGAACATCGCGCCCGGCACCGCCGCGTCGAGCATGCCGTCGCCGACGAACCCGGCGTGCAGCGGCTCGTGCCCGCTGCCGCCGCCGGAGACCAGCCCGACCTTGCCGCTGACCGCACCCCCGGCCCGGACCACGAACAGGGGGTCGGTGTGCACCTCGACCACGTCGGCGTGCGCCAGGCCGAAGCCCTCCACCGACTCGGCGACGACGGACTGGGGGTCGTTGATGAGCTTCTTCACGGCGATGCTTCCTTCCCGGCACCCGGCGCCCCGGCGCCCTCGCCGCGGCTGAGCCCACACTCGCCGCGCTGGTCGGGGGGCGTCAAGGGTGAGACGTGCGGCGGGGGTGCACGTTCGTGCACCCCCGCCGTCGATCCCGTCCGCCCGCCGCGCGGCGGGTCGTCAGGCGCGGCCGGTGAGGACGCGCGCCTCCGCCACGAGGAAGATCGAGCCGGTCACCAGGACGGCCGCGCCGCGGTCGACCTCCTGCTCCGCCAGGTCGGCCGCGAGGGTCACGGCGTCGTCCAGCCGCTCCCGCACGTGCACCCGGTCCTCGCCGAACACGTCGATCGCGACCTCGGCCAGGTCGTCGACCTCCATCGCGCGCGGGTTCGACGCCCGGGTGACGACGATCTCGGCCAGCACGGGCTCGAGCACCGCGAGGATGTTCTCCGGGTCCTTGTCCGCCATCACACCGACGACCCCCACGACCCGCTGGAAGTGGAACGCCTCCTCGACGGCCGCGACCAGCGCCTCGGCCCCCGCCGGGTTGTGCGCCCCGTCGACCAGGACGGTCGGGCTGGACCGGACCAGCTCCAGGCGGCCCGGCGAGTCGACGTCGGCGAACGCCACCTCGACCACCGACCCGTCCAGCGCCCCGCCGCCCGCGATCAGCGCCTCGACGGCCGCGAGCGCCGCGAGCGCGTTGTGCGCCTGGTGCTCGCCGTGCAGCGGCAGGAACACGTCGGTGTAGACGCCGCCGGTGCCGCGCAGCGTGAGCAGCTGCCCGCCGACCGCGACCTGCCGGTCCACCACGTCGATGTCGACGCCCTCGCGGACCACCCGCGCCCCGTGCTCCGCGGCGGCGTGCAGGATGACGCCCTCGGCGTCCTCCTCCTGCGTCGACAGCACGAGGGTGGCGCCGTCCTTGACGATCCCGGACTTCTCCCCCGCGATCTCGACGAGGGTGTGCCCGAGCCAGCGCTCGTGGTCGTAGGCGACCGGCGTGATGACCGCGACCTCGCCGTCGGCGACGTTCGTCGCGTCCCAGCGGCCGCCCATCCCGACCTCGACCACCGCGACGTCCACCGGCGCGTCCGCGAACGCCGCGAACGCCATCACGGTGAACACCTCGAAGAAGCTGAGCCGCGGACGGCCGGCCTCCTGCTCCCGCACGTCGACCATGTGCACGTACGGCGCGACGTCCTGCCAGGTGGCGACGAACGCCTCGTCGGAGATCGGCTCCCCGTCGATGGCGATGCGCTCGGTCACCCGGTGCAGGTGCGGGCTGGTGAACCGCCCGGTGCGCAGGCCGTGCTCGCGCACGAGGCGCTCGACCATGCGCGCCGTCGACGTCTTGCCGTTCGTGCCCGTGAGGTGCACGACCCGGTACGCCTTCTGCGGGTCGCCGAGCAGCTCGCACACCGCCGCGACCCGGTCGAGGGTCGGGTCGATGTCGTGCTCGGGCGCCCGCTCGAGGATGCCGGCGTACACCTCGTCGGCGGCGCGCCGGGCCGCCGCGGCGGCCTCGTCGCGCTGGTGGTCCGCTCCCCCGCGGCCCTTCGCCGCGGCCATCAGGCGTCCACCCGCTCGACGCCGACGGTGAGCTCGGCGCCCGAGTCCTCGACGACCACCTCCGTGGCCAGCGTCTCCCGCGCGACGAAGTCCCGGTGCGCGTCGACCGCCGCGCGGTGCTCGGCCGGGACGCCCAGCGTGAGCCGGATCCGGTCGGTGACCACCAGGTCGGCCGCCTTGCGGGCGTCCTGCACCGCGCGGACCACGTCGCGGGCGTAGCCCTCGGCGAGCAGCGCCTCGTCCAGCGCCAGGTCGAGGACCACGAACCCGCCCGAGGGCAGCACGCCGGCGGCCAGCGTCGGGGCCTCGCCCTCGGCCGTCGTGACGTCGATCGTGGTCGTCAGCTCGTACTCGGCCGGCAGCATCGGGACGTCGCCGTCGTCGGTGCGCACGACCACCGTGCCCTCGGCGTCGGTCGACCAGTCCCCGGCCTTCGCGGCGCGGATCACCGCCTGGACGCCCCGGCCCAGGCGCGGGCCCGCGGCGCGGGCGTTCACCGCGAGGTTGCTCCGGACCGCGACGCCGCCGGCGGCGGCCTCCTCGACCGTCGAGAGCGCGACGTGCTTGACGTTGAGCTCGGCCGCGAGCAGGTCCGCGAACGGGGCCAGCGCCCCGGGCGTCGCCGTGGCGACGCGCAGCTCGCTCAGCGGCTGGCGGACGCGCAGGCCGTTGGCCTTGCGCAGCGCCAGCGCCGCCGACACCGCCTCCCGCACCCCGTCCACCGCGGCGACCAGGTCGTCGTCGGCCGCGAGCGCCCGGTCGTCCGCCGACCCGTCGCCCAGGGTCGGCCAGTCGGTCAGGTGCACCGAGCGGTCGCCGGTCAGGCCGCGCCACACCTCCTCGGAGAGCAGCGGGGCCAGGGGCGCCATGACGCGGGTCAGCGTCTCGAGCGAGGTCCACAGCGTGTCGAACGCCGCCTGGTCCTCCGACCAGAACCGGTCGCGCTGCGTGCGGACGTACCAGTTGGTCAGCAGGTCCAGGTGCACCCGGACCGTCTCGCAGGCGCCCGGCACGTCGTACGCGTCGAGCTGCGCGGTCACCGTCTCGACCAGCTTCCGGGTCCGGGCGAGCACGTACCGGTCCATGGTGGTGACCGGGGTGTCGGGCGTGACCCGGCCGGCGGTGAGGCCGGTCCCGTCGTTCGCCGCGTTGGCGTACAGCGCGAAGAAGTACCAGGTGCTCCACAGCGGGAGCAGCACCTGGCGGACCTCCGAGCGGATGCCCTCCTCGGTGACGACCAGGTTGCCGCCGCGCAGGATCGGCGACGCCATGAGGAACCAGCGCATCGCGTCCGAGCCGTCGCGGTCGAACACCTCGTTCACGTCCGGGTAGTTCCGCAGCGACTTGCTCATCTTGCGGCCGTCCGAGCCCAGCACGATGCCGTGCGACACGGACGTGCGGAACGCCGGGCGGTCGAACAGCGCCGTCGCCAGCACGTGCAGCAGGTAGAACCAGCCGCGGGTCTGCCCGATGTACTCCGTGATGAAGTCGCCCGGGTAGTGGTGCTCGAACCAGTCGGCGTTCTCGAACGGGTAGTGCACCTGGGCGAACGGCATCGAGCCGGAGTCGAACCACACGTCGAGCACGTCCGGGATCCGGCGCATGGTGCTCTGCCCGGTCGGGTCGTCCGGGTTCGGGCGGGTCAGCTCGTCGATGAACGGCCGGTGCAGGTCGGGCTCGCCGGCGTCGTTCAGCGGCAGCCGGCCGAAGTCGGCCTCCAGCTCGGCGAACGAGCCGTAGACGTCGATGCGCGGGTGGGCCGGGTCGTCGCTCACCCACACCGGGATCGGCGTGCCCCAGTACCGGTTCCGGGAGACCGACCAGTCGCGCGCGTTCGCGAGCCAGTTGCCGAACTGGCCGTCCTGGATGTGCTCCGGCACCCAGGAGATGTCCTGGTTGAGCTCCACCATGCGGTCGCGGAAGGCGGTCACCTTCACGAACCAGGACGACACGGCCTTGTAGATCAGCGGGTTCCGGCACCGCCAGCAGTGCGGGTACGAGTGCACGTACGACGCCTGCCGCAGCAGGCGGCCGTCGGCGCGCAGCCGCTGGGTGATCGGCTTGTTCGCCTCGAACACCTGCTGGCCCTCGAAGTCGGGGACGAGGGACGTGAACTTCCCGCCCTCGTCGACGCTCAGCACCGTCGGGATGCCGACCGCCTCGCAGGTCTCCTGGTCGACCTCGCCGTAGGCCGGGGCCTGGTGCACCACGCCGGTGCCGTCCTCGGTCGTGACGTAGTCGGCGAGCAGGATCTGGAAGCCGTGCTCGGCCATGCCCGGCTGGTCGGCCAGGTAGTCGAACAGCCGCTCGTACCGGACGCCGGCCAGGTCGGCGCCGCGGACCTCGCGGGTCACCGCGGCGAGCGCGTCCTCCGCCGAGTCGTACCCGAGGTCCTTGGCGTAGCCCGTGACGAGGTCGCGGGCGAGCAGGAACTGCTCCGCCGTCGCGGAGGTGCCGTTCGGGCCGGCGGGGACCACCGCGTAGGTGACGTCGGGCCCGACCGCGAGCGCCGAGTTGGTCGGCAGCGTCCAGGGCGTGGTCGTCCAGGCGAGGGCGGCGACGCCGTCGAGGCCGAGCTCGGCCGTGCGCTCGCCGGTCAGCGGGAACGTGACGGTCACCGTCTGGTCCTGGACGTCCTTGTAGACGTCGTCGTCCACCCGCAGCTCGTGGTTCGACAGCGGCGTCTGGTCGTTCCAGCAGTACGGCAGCACGCGGTAGCCCTCGTACGCCCAGCCCTTGTCGTAGAGCTGCTTGAACGCCCAGATCACCGACTCCATGAACGTCGGGTCGAGCGTCTTGTAGTCGTGCTCGAAGTCGACCCAGCGCGCCTGGCGCGTCACGTACACCTGCCACTCGTCGGTGTACCGCAGCACCGACGTCCGGCAGGCGTCGTTGAACGCCTTGATGCCCATCTCCTCGATCTGCGCCTTGTCGGTGATGCCGAGGATCCGCTCCGCCTCGAGCTCCGCCGGCAGGCCGTGCGTGTCCCAGCCGAACCGGCGCTCGACGCGGCGACCCCGCTGCGTCTGGTACCGGCCGACGATGTCCTTGGCGTACCCGGTCAGCAGGTGGCCGTAGTGCGGCAGGCCGTTCGCGAACGGCGGGCCGTCGTAGAACACGAACTCGTTGGCACCGTCGGCGCCGGCGTCACGCGCGTCGATCGACGCCTGGAACGTCCCGTCGGACTCCCAGTACGCGAGGACGTCCTTCTCCAGCGCCGGCAGGTCCGGGGACGCGGGCAGGCCGAAGGACGCGCCCGGCGCGACGGGGGCGGCGTGCTTGCCGCTCGGGGTGCGGTGCAGCGGATAGGCCATGGCGGATGGCGCTCCTGGTGGTCGGCGGGCCCGGGGGCTCGCGGTGCGGTGGCGGATCCACGGGGACGACGCCCGCCCGGCTCTCGCCCGGCGTGCACCGCGGTACCACCCCGCTTGCCGATCGCCGGTCCCCTCGCGGGGGTCGGCGCGCGACCACTCTCTGCGACGGCTGTGACGGGCCTGCCCCGTCCGGGTCTACTGGGGGCGCGTCGCGTGCGTGCTGCGGCTCGCCCTGTTCTTCCGGAGGCTCCCCGGTGATGGCCGGATCGGTGCCTGTGAGCACCAGTGTATAGACGCGATCCAGCGGGCCGCACCGGGATACCCCGCGGGTGGTCGGAGCGGGCCGGACGGCACGCCTACGCCTTCCGGCCTCGCCCACGCCGATGGGCGTAGGACCCGCGGGCGCGCGCACGCCGGCGCGCCCTGCCGGATCGCCCGGCGACCCGGGCTCTCCGCCCTTCCGCCCGGGACGTGCCCCGGCCCAGCGTCGTGCCCGGCGGAGGCACCGGGCCTCCCCTCACGAAAGGGCTGGACATGACCACGCACGACACCTCGCCCATGACGACCCCGGCGTCGGCCGCGGCCACCCGGGTGCGCCCCCAGCCGCGCGGCTGGGCGCTCGCCGGCATCGCCGCCGGGCTGACCGGCCTGGTCGGCGTCCAGGCCTCCATGGCGCTCGGCGTGAACTGGGAGGAGACCGCCGGCGACGCGGACGCGATCGTCGCCGACCTGTCCGGGCGCACCGGGGCGCTGCTGGTGTTCCACACGGCGACGATCGTCTCGGCGCTGCTGGCGGTCGTGTTCGCCGCCGGCCTCGCGCGGCGGCTGTCCCAGCAGGCGCCCGCCGGGAGCCTGCTGGGACCGGTCGCGGGCGCCGGGCTGCTGCTCGTGTCCGTGGCCGGGCTGCTCGGGTCCGGGCTGGACACGCAGTTCATGTTCGGCTTCGCCGACGTCGACCTCATCGTCCCGGAGTCGGGTGCGTTCTTCAGCGACTGGATCGCGACCATCCCGTGGCTCTGGGTCGGGGCGGGGCTGTCCGGGGTGGCGGTGGCGGTCGCGGCGCTCCGGCACGCGGCGGCGCCGCGCTGGCTCGGCTGGGTCGGCGCCGTGCTCGGCGGGCTGACGCTGCTGCTCGGCATCTCGCCGCTGCAGTACATGGCCGGGTTCACCGGGCCGCTCTGGCTGCTGGTCACGGCGATCGGCTTCGCCGCCGGCGACCGCCGGTGACCCTCGGCACGGTGGTCGCGCCCGAACCCTCCCGTTCTGTGGTGGTTTGCCCCTACGGTGACGCCATGGACCGGGAGGGTTCGGGCGCGCGCGACCGGACGCGCGACGGGCTGCCCGGCGTGGCGCTCGCGATCGCCCTGGTCGCCTGGCTGCTCGCCGGGACCGCCGCTGTGCTGCACGTCGCCACCGGGGGCGGGATGTCCGCCGGGGACCTGCTGTTCACCGCCGTCGACGTCACCGTGGCGGCCGTCTACGGCACGGTCGGCGCGGTCATCCTGTCCCGGCGCCGGCACCCCGTGGGCTGGCTCGTCGCGCTGACGGGCGTCGCGGGCGGGGTGTCGGCGGTCGGTGGCGCGTGGGGCGTGTTCGCGGCCACCCGGCCCGGCGCTCCCGCGCTCGACTGGCTGACCGGCGCCTTCGGCTGGGTGTGGGTGCCGGGCACCGTCGCGCTGTTCACCGTGGTGCCGTGGCTGGCCCGCGACCGGCGGCTCGGGCCGGTGGCCTGGGCCGGCGTCGCGCTGGGGACCGGCTCGGCCCTGCTGCTCACCGGGACCCGGCTGCTCGCGCCGATGTCGGACGCGCAGGGGGCGATCGCGCTGGTCGTGGTCGCCGGGCTGCTCACCGCCGGCGCCACGTGGTGGCGGTACCGCCACGGGCCCGAGGCGGAGCGTCGCGGGCTGGGTCTGCTCGCCGTCGCGACCGCGATCATGGCGCTGTCGTTCGTGCCGCTGGTGCTCGCCGACCCCGGACCCGCGCTGTTCCTCGCCGTGCCGGTGAGCCACCTGGTCTGCCAGGCGCTGTTCCCTGCGGCGCTGCTGGTGACGGTGCTGCGCAACCGCCTGTGGGGGCTCGACCTGGCGATCAGCCGCGCGACGGTCGCGGCGCTGCTGACGCTCACCCTCGCCGGCGTGTACGCGCTGGTCACCGCCGGGGTGTCGGCGCTCGCGGGCACCTCGACCCCGGGCGCGCAGGTGGCCGCGGCGGTCGGCGTGGTGCTGCTGCTCCAGCCCCTGCGCGGCTGGCTCCAGACCCGGGTGCGCCACCTCGTCTACGGCGAGGCCACCGACCCCGGGCGGGCGGCGCTGCTCCTGGGCCGGAGCCTCACCACGCCGGGCGGGTCCGCCGACCTCCTGGCCGGGCTGGCGGCGGGCGTCGGCGAGTCGCTCCGGTTGGAGTCCGTCCGCCTGACGACCCGGGGCGCCGACCCGGTCGCCGCCTCCTGGGGGTCGCCCACCTCCGAGCCGGTCCGCGTGCCGGTCGAGCGCGCCGGCGACCTCGTCGGCGACCTGGCCGTGACCGCTCCGCCCGGCGAGCGGCTGGACGCCCGGAGCCGCACCGCCCTCGACCAGCTCGCCCCCGTCGTCGCCGCCGGCCTGGCGCTCGCGACCGGCGCCCGGGACCTGGAACGCGCGCGGGACGCCGCGACGTCGGCCCGGCTCCGCGAGCGCCGCGCGGTCCGGCGGGAGCTCCACGACGGTCTCGGGCCGTGGCTGTCGGGGATGCGCCTCGGGCTGCAGGGGGCGGTGAACCTGCTCGACGGCGGCCGACCCGGCGACGTCGAGGCGGCGCGCACCGCGCTGACCGCGCTGCGGGACGAGGCCGAGCGGCGCGTCGAGGACGTCCGGGACCTCGCCCGCGGCCTGCTGCCGCCGGTGCTCGACGAGCAGGGCCTCGGGCCGGCGCTCGACGACCTGGCCAGACGGCTCGGGCGCGAGGGGTTCGCCGTCGAGGTCGCCGGCGACGACCCCGGCGCGCTCGATCCCGTCGTGGCGGCCGCGGCGTACGGGGTGCTGAGCGAGGCGGCGCGCAACGCGCAGCGGCACTCGGGGGCCGACGGCTGCCGGATCGTGGTGCGCCGGTCCGCGGACCTGCTGGACGTGCGGTGCGCGGACGCGGGCCGCGGGCCGGGACCCGCCGCCGGGTCCGCGCGGCCGGGCGACGCCGTCGGCGTGGGGACCCGCTCGATGCGGGAACGGGCCGAGGAGCTCGGCGGCTGGGTGGAGGTGTCCGCCGCGGCACCGGGGACGGTCGTGCGCGCGGTGCTGCCGCTGGTGCCGGGGGCACCGGTGCCGCAGGCGGCCGGGGTGGGCGTCGGGGCGCGCGCCGGTGCGGCCGTCGAGGCCGACCCCGCCGAGGCGGTGCCGACGTGACGGTGCGGGTCGCCCTCGTGGACGACCACCCGGTGTTCCGGATCGGCATGGCGGCGCTGCTGGGCTCCCTCGCGGGCGTCGAGGTCGTCGGGGCGGCGGCCGGGGCGGCCGAGGCGCGGGCGCTGCTGACCGACGACGGCGCGCCCGGTGCGGACGTCGTCGTCATGGACCTGGACCTCGGCGACGGGTCGGGGATCGACGTCACGCGGGAGGTCATCGCCGCGCGCCCGGGGACCGCCGTCCTCGTCATGAGCATGCACGAGGACGACGACGCCGTGGTCGCCGCGGTCCGGGCCGGGGCGCGCGGGTACCTCGTGAAGTCCGCGCCGCCCGAGCAGGTCGAGCGCGCGGTCCGTGCCGTCGCCGCCGGGGAGATGATCCTCGGGCCCTCCGTGGCCGAGCGGGCGATGGCGTATGTGCTCGGCGGACGCAGCGCCGTGCGGGTGCCGTTCCCGCGGCTCACCGACCGCGAGCGCGAGGTGCTCGACCTGGTCGCCGGCGGGCACGACAACGTGGTCATCGCGCGACGGCTGGGGCTGTCGGCGAAGACGGTCCGGAACCACGTGGCGAACGTGCTCACCAAGCTGGAGGTGCCCGACCGGTCGGCGGCGATCGTGCGCGCACGGGCCGAGGGCCTGGGCGGCGCGGGGGCGACGCCGGGCTGAGGCGCGGTGCCCCGGCCCGTTCCCGCCGCGGCTACGCCGCGCAGGCCTCGTCGAACAGCGCCAGCGCCCGGGCGTCCCCGGCGAGCAGCGCCGCCGCGTGGCCGTCCTCCTCGACGAGCGCCGGGTAGCCCCAGACCGCGACGACCGGCTCGCCCCAGAGCGTGCGCCGGCCGGCCCGGGCACCCGAGTCGAGGGCGAACGCCCAGCCCGCGGGCACGGCCGCAGCGACGCCCGCGAACAGCTCCGCGGGCACGAGCGCCGGGCCGCCCCAGTCGTCGCGCACCAGCGCGCTCAGGTGGTCGGCGAGCACCAGCACCCCCACCGCCTCGTACGTGCGCCCGGGCGTCACCGCGTACGCGGACGCCCCGGTGGTGCCGCGGGGTCGACGGCCCGCGGGGAGGAACACGCCGCGGGCGGCGACGCAGCGCAGCCGGATCGCCGACGCGCCCCGCACGCGGCTGCCCCCGCCGACCGCGCCGTCAGACCGTGACCGGCGGCTGCGCCGACCAGGGGAACGTGATCCACCGGTCGGTCCGCCGCCACACGAAGTCCGGGGCGACGATCGAGTGCGACTTCGCGTACAGCACCGCCGTGCGCGCCTCCTCGCAGTGCTCGGCGACGAGCCGCTGCACCAGCGCCAGGGTCTCCCCCGTGTCCGCCACGTCGTCCACGACGAGCGCCCGGCGGCCGACCAGCGCCGCGTTGTCCAGCAGCGGGGGCAGCACGACGGGCTCGGGCAGCCGCGCGTCGATGCCGGTGTAGAACTCGACGTTGAGGGTGCCGCAGGCCTTGAGGCCCAGCGCGTAGGACAGCGCGCCGGCGGGCAGCAGGCCGCCCCGGGCGACCGCCACCACCACGTCGGGCTCGAAGCCGGACGCCACCACGGCGCGCGCGAGGTCGCGCGCGGCCTCGCCGAACTCGTCCCAGCCCAGGATCTCGCGCTCGTCGGGCAGGTCCTGGCCGGGCGCGGCCTCCGCAGTCGTCATGCCGGTCAGGGTAGTGCTCCCGGGTGTGCGCGCGGTCGCCCGCCGCTGTCAGGACCCGGTGACCGCCGCCGCGTGCTCGACGATCCGCCGCACGTCGTGCAGGTGGTGCAGCGCGTCGTGGGCGTTGTTCCGCGCCACGTCCTCGGCCCGCTGCGGCCCGCGGGTGGCGTGGTCCAGCACGACGCCCTCCGCGAGAGCGGCGGTGACCGCGTCGACCCAGCCCGGGACGACGCGGCGCAGGGCGAGCAGCGACGCCCCGACCGTGGCGTGCGCGTAGTCCCGGACCGCCGCGAGCGCATCCGGGTCGTAGCCCGCGGTGGTGGTGCGGCCGTCGCAGCGGGCGGCGTCCAGCCGGTACGCCCACGTCTCCAGGTTGTCCGCGACGTGCCGGACGTACGCGGCGGTCGACCAGCCGAGGTCGGGGTGCCGCAGGGGGTCCGGCGCGGTGACCAGGACGGCCGCGAACCGGCCGGGGACCTCGGACACCGCGTGCACGGCGGCGTCCGCCGACAGCCGCCAGGTGTATCCGCACTCCCCGCACGGCTCGCCGTACAGCGCCGCGCCCCACAGCTCCATGCGGGCACCGTACCGCCGGGCCGCGCAGCCGCCGGGTGCCCCGGGTGCCGCGGCGCCTCGGGGCGCGCGGCTCAGGCGCTCTCGCGCAGCGCCCGGCGCCGGTTCTCGTGCTCGAACAGCTCGCGCGCGAGGTCGCGGTACCCGTCCGGGTCGGCCTGCGCGTCCATCCGCTGCAGGCGTCCCCGCAGGTCGGCGATGTGCCGGGTGAGCTCCATCTCGACCAGCGCCATGACCAGCCCGCGGGCGTAGCCGGGCAGCCGGTCGGGCCGGTCCTCGGGGAGCGGCGCGACCGCGAGCCGGGTGATGAGGCTCTCGACCGGCGACGCCGCCTCCTCGCGGACGGCCTCGACCCAGCCGACAGCCGCGCCGGGACCCTCCGCGGCGACCCGGGCGCGCGCGGCGGCCGCACCCCCGGCGGCGCGGATCGCGGCGTGCACGGCCCGGTACGCGGGCGCGGTGAACGCCTCCGGCGGCAGGTCGTCGAACTCCGGCGGCACGGCGTCCGGCATCTGCAGCACGGCCTCGAGCGCCCGCCGCTCGGTCGCGGTGACCGGGTCGCGGGGGTCGGGCATGGCCATCTGCGGCGCGGGCAGCGGCGTCGCGCCGTCGCGCGGGCCGGCGCCGGCCTGGTGGAGGTCGTGCGGGGGCGCGTCGTCGTACGGCTCCGGCGGCGGCTCGTCGAACCGCCGGCCGTAGCCCTGACCCGGGTTGGCCGGGCCGCGCCCACCGCCCGGGAACCGGTCGCCGCCCCCGCGCCGGTCGTCCCACCGGCCGCCACCGCCGCCGCCCTGGCCGCGCTGGCCGCCGCCCGGGCCGCCGCCGCCGGGTCGTCCCCCGCGCTGGCCGCGCCCGCCGTCCCGGCGCCAGCCGCCCTCCTCAGGCCCGGGGGGCACGAACGCCGACCGGCCGCCGTCGGACCCGTAGCCGCCGCCCTGGCCGTAGCCCGCCGACGGCGCCCCGCGCCCGGCGCCGGCGTCCCGACCGCCCGACGACCGCCCGCCGCGGGAGGCCTGCTGCACCGCGCGCTGCACCGTCTCGATGTCCATCCCGAGCCACCCCGCGAGCATGCGGGTGTACTCCGGGCGCAGCGCCGCGTCCCGGATGCCGCCCGGGATCGGCGCGGCGGCGCGCAGCGCGGCCACGCGGCCCTCGGCGGTGTGCAGGTCGAACCCGTCGAGCGTGGTCCGGATGACGAACTGGAACAGCGGCTGCCGCGTCTTGACCAGGGCGCGCACGGCGTCGGGCCCCTGGGCCTGCCGCAGGTCGCACGGGTCCATGCCGCCCTCGGCCACGGCGACGAACGTCTGGGCGCTGAACGCCTGGTCCTCGCCGAACGCGCGCATCGCGGCCTTCTGCCCGGCGGAGTCCCCGTCGAAGGTGAACACCACCTCGCCGCCGACGGACTCCCCCGAGGCCAGCTGGATGCCGGAGCCGGCCCCGCCCGCGCCCATCAGCCGCCGCACGATGCGGGCGTGGTCCGAGCCGAACGCCGTGCCGCAGGTCGCGACCGCGGTCCCGACGCCGGACAGGTGCATCGCCATGACGTCGGTGTAGCCCTCGACGACGACGACCTGCTTGGTCTTCGCGATCTCCCGCTTCGCCAGGTCGATGCCGTAGAGCACCTGGGACTTCTTGTAGAGCGGGGTCTCGGGGGTGTTCAGGTACTTCGGCCCCTGGTCGTCCTCGTACAGCCGGCGCGCGCCGAACCCGACGACGTCGCCGGTGACCTCGCGGATCGGCCACACCAGCCGACCGCGGAACCGGTCGTACAGCCCGCGGTTGCCCTGGCTCATCAGACCGCTGGCCGTGAGCTCCGCCTCGGTGAACGACCGGCCGCGCAGGTGCCGCAGCAGGTGGTCCCAGCCCTGGGGGGCGTAGCCCACGCCGAACTGCTCCGCCGCGGCACGGTCGAAGCCGCGCTCGGCCAGGAACTGCCGCGCCGTCGCACCCTCGGGGGCGAGCAGCTGCTCGACGAAGTACTCGGCGGCCACGCGGTGCGCCTCCAGCAGCCGCTGGCGCTTGCCGGGCTCGTGCCCGGGGCGCGGGCCGCCGCCCTCCTCGTACCGCAGCGTCACGCCGGCGCGGCCGGCCAGGTACTCGACCGCCTCGGTGAACGGCAGGCCGTCGATCTTCTGGATGAAGTCGATGACGTCGCCGCCCTCGCCGCACCCGAAGCAGTGGTACAGCCCGACCTGCGGGCGGACGTGGAACGACGGCGACTTCTCGTCGTGGAACGGGCACAGGCCCTTCATCGAGCCGACGCCGGCGGTCTTCAGCGCGACGTGCTCGCCGACGACGTCCTCGATCCGGGCGCGCTCGCGGACCGTCTGCACGTCCTCCCGTCGGATCCGTCCCGCCACGGGGTCGATCCTAGGCATAGTCAGACGATCGATGGACGCACTCCGCAACTTGCGCACCCTCGCGGAACCGATTACTCGAGCTAACAGATCCGTTTATCCTCCGCTTCTGCGGGCGCCTGTGCTTGGATGCTCGGAACCGTCCTCGGGTGGACGGCGCACCGCCTAGCGAGAGGCAAGGTTTATCATGGAGAAACGAACCGTCGATGGATACATCTTCCTTGGCACCGCAATCCGCTTCCTGCTGGACAGCAGAGAAGGCGCCCGAATCTTTGGCGAAAGCCGAATTGTCGCGAACGCGACTACTCTGCAGAACGACTTGCTTAATTATGAATTTCACGTAACTTACCGGGTACTGTGGAGACTGTGGGGAATGCTGGAAGAGTTCGAATCCGACAGGAAGGAGCACGAAGACGACCAGGCGTGGGCCAAGTCTCGCGCCCTTTCTCGCGCAGAGGCGGACGAGTTGACGCAAGTCGCATCGACGGGCCGTGAAACCCTATTGGCGGAAGCGGCTGGGAAATTCGCCTATGTCGCGTCGGACAAACGGTACACCGTTGAAATGCTCGCAGACTCGATCGACAAGATCTTTAACCCCGAGACATTTGCCGGGCTACCAGCACTAGCCCAGTTCGACTTTCGGCAGGCGGGCCGAGGTCTCGCCTTCGAGACACCAACGGCGGCGGCGTTTCACCTCCTTAGGGGCACCGAGGCCGTTCTGCGCGATTTCTACACCAAGATTGTCAAGTCCAAGAGGATAGCGGAACCGCGCATGTGGGGGCCTATGGTCGCCGATATGCGCGCACGCCGGAACCCTCCCCCCGAACTGCTTCTCACTACCCTTGATAACCTCAGGCGGCATTTTCGAAACCCCACCCAGCACCCAGAGAAGGTGTACGACATGGACGAGGCGCAAGATCTACTCGCACTAGTCGTCGACGCGGTCGGGCAGATGGCGCGGTGCCTCAAAGAGCGTCAGGCTTGACCTGAGGAGGTTGCGTCAGTACCGCGGCGGGGGCGCCAGCCGCGCGTGCCAGGCGGCCGCGCTGACGTCGGTGAGCGACGCCACCTGGTCCACCACGACCCGCAGCCGGGCCGCGTCGTCGGCCGCCGCGCGCCAGTCCGCGGCGAACGGCGGCTCCAGCGCCAGCGGCGCCCGCTCGGACAGCACGTGCACCAGGTCGGCCAGGATCTCCCGCTGCCGCTGGTACAGCGGCTCGAGCTCGCGCGGGGCCATGACGTACGCGACCGCGAGGCCCTTGAGCACGAGGATCTCCGCCTGCGTCTCCTCCGGGACGATGAGGTCGGCGGCGTACCGGGTCAGCGGGCCGGGCCCGTACTGCTCGCGGGTGGCGACCTGCGCGGCGCGGGCGAACCGGCCGATCAGCTGGCTGGTCGTGTCCTTGAGCGCCGCGAGCGCCCGCCGGGTGCCGTCGAACCCGGGCCGCCACAGCTCGGCCGCGACCAGGCGGTCCATCGCCGCCTCGAGCCCGGCGGCGTCGATCGCGTCGCCGTACCAGGTCTGCACCGCCTCGACGACCCGCGCGCGCTGGTCGGGGACGGTCAGCACCCACAGGTCGAACCGGCCACCCACGACCGCGTCCTCGACGTCGTGCACCGAGTAGGAGATGTCGTCGGCGAGGTCCATGACCTGCGCCTCCAGGCACTTGCGCCCGGTCGGGGAGCCGTCGCGCAGCCAGGTGAACACCGGCAGGTCGTCGGCGTAGACGCCGAACTTGTGCGTCGGGCGGCCGGTCGCGGACAGCGGGCCCTCGCCGGCACCCCAGGGGTACTTCACCGAGGCGTCGAGGGAGGCCCGGGTGAGGTTGAGGCCGACGGCGACCCCGTCCGGGCCGACGACCTTCGGCTCGAGGCGGGTGAGCAGCCGGAGCGTCTGCGCGTTGCCCTCGAAGCCGCCGATGTCGCGGGAGAGGTGGGCCAGCGCGCGCTCGCCGTTGTGGCCGAACGGCGGGTGGCCGAGGTCGTGCGCGAGGCACGCCGTGTCGACGACGTCCGGGTCGCAGCCCAGGGTCTTGCCGATCTCGCGGCCGACCTGCGCGACCTCCAGGGTGTGCGTCAGCCGCGTGCGGACGAAGTCGTCGCTCGACGGGCCGAGCACCTGGGTCTTGGCGCCGAGCCGGCGCAGCGCCGACGAGTGCACCAGGCGAGCGCGGTCGCGCTCGAACGGGGTCCGGGAGCGCGACTTGGGCGCCTCGGCGACCCAGCGCTCCCGGTCGGCGTCGACGTAGCCGTCGGGGTGCTCGCTGGTCACGGGCCCCAGTTTAGGCGGCGGACGACGGCACCCCGCCGCGAGCGCGCCGCGTCACGCCAGCCGCCACACCTGCACCCCCGGCCCGTCGCCCGGCAGCCGCAGCCCGCCGGACTCGACGCCGAGGGCCGCCCCGCCGTGCAGGTTCTCCGGCTGCTCCCCCGCCGCCAGCAGGTGCCGCGGCAGCAGCGCCCCGCCCCACGGCGCCCGCGCCGCGAGCACGAGCACGCGCTCCTCGGCGGTCTCCCGCAGGTACGCGATCGCGTCGTCCCGGACGAGGGCCCAGCGGAGCCCGCCCTCGCGCAGCGCGCGGGACGACCGGCGCAGCGCGATCAGCGACCGGTACGTCTCGAACAGCCCGGTGTCCCACGTCGGGCCGCCGCCGGCGTCGATCTGGTCCCACGGCATCGGGACGCGCGAGTTCTCGCCGTTGCGGCCGACGAGCCCGCCCTCGTCGCCGGCGAACAGCACCGGCGTGCCGGGGTAGGTCATCAGCAGGCCGACGCCCACCTCGACCAGGTCGCGCGACCCCGCGATGGTCCGGAACCGCGCGGTGTCGTGCGAACCGAGCAGGTTCCACTGGTGGGTCGTGACGCTCCACGGCACCGCGGCGCCGAACTCGCGCATGGCCGCCACGGCCGCGGTGCCGGGCCGTCGCGGGATCCCGACGGGCAGCTCGACGTAGCGCAGCCCCGCCGCGGCCTCGGACGCCGGGTCGGTGAGCCAGGTCCACACCGGCCGGGTGAACGCGGAGTAGTTCATCGTGCCGTGCCAGCCGCCCGCGGCCCGGAGGTCGGCGCCCGCGTCGTGGAAGTGCTCCGCGATCAGCACCGCGTCCGGGTTGATCTCCGCCATGGCCGCGCGCATCCGCTCCGCGACCTCGTGCGTCAGGTCGTCCGCGCCCTGCCGGCCGGTCATGTTCGCGACGTCGACCCGCCAGCCGTCCATGCCGAACGGCTCGGACAGGTACCGGCCCACGACCGACGACGGGCCGCCGAACATCCGCGCGGCGAGCGCGGGCGCGTGGTGGTCGAGCTTCGGCAGCGAGGCGTGGCCGAGCCAGCCGACGTAGCCCGGCTCGGCGTCCTGCCAGTAGTAGAAGGAGCGCTCCTCCGCCGCCGGGTCCCCGAGCGCCCGCCGGAACCAGTCGTGCGCGTCGCCGGTGTGGTTGGTCGTGAGGTCGCCGACCAGCCGCATCCCGCGGCCGTGCAGCGCCCGCGCCAGCGAGGCGAACGCCTCGTCGCCGCCGAGCACCGGGTCGACGTGGTCGAAGGTGCGCGCGTCGTACCGGTGGTTCGACCGGCCGGGGAACACCGGCGTCAGGTAGAGGGTGTCGACGCCGAGCCGCTGCAGGTGGTCCAGCCGCCACTCGATGCCGCCGAGGTCGCCGCCGTACAGCTGGGTGCCCGTGCCGGGGCCGCCGCCGATGGGCTCGTCGCCCCACGCCGCGGGCAGCGCCCAGTCGGGCAGGTCGCCCTCGGGCGGGCCGTCGTGCCGGCCGGACGACCGCGCGAACCGGTCGGGGAACACCTGGTAGACGACGGCGTCCCGCGCCCAGTCAGGCCCGGGCGGCGTGACCGCGAGCCGGAAGTCGGAGGTGTCCGGCACGTCCCGGGCGATGGTGCCCTCGCCGTTCAGCCACTCCTGCCCGCCCGGGCGGCCGGGGCCGGCCAGCAGGAACCGGTACGAGGTCACCGGGTTGGTCACCGGCACGTCGGCGGTGAACCAGCGCTCGTGGGCGTCGCCCCCGTCGGCCCGCGCCGGGTACACCCGGGGCTCGCCGTCCTCGACGACGCGCAGCCACACCTCGGGGTCCGGCCCGGCGGCGGGCACCCGCACCCGGACGGGAACGACGTCACCGAGGGACGGCGTCCCGCCCGGGACGTAGAGGGCGGAGCCGTCGTGGTGCGCGCCGAGCGGCACGGGGACGGCGTCGGACGCGGCGGGGCCGGCGGCGTGCCGGCCCCGCGTCGTCGGGTCGGACAAGCGCGTCAGCCCTTCACCGAGCCGGCGGTGAGGCCGCCGACGATGTACTTCTGCAGGAACAGGAACAGCAGCACGACCGGGATCGCGGCGATCACCGCGCCGGCGGCGAAGATGCCCCAGCGCGCGTTCCGCTCGTCGGACGCCCAGTTGTACAGGCCGAGCGCGAGCGTGAACCGCTCGGGCCGCTGCAGCACGACCTTGGCGATGATGAACTCGCCGTAGGACGAGATGAACGACAGCAGGCCGACCACCGCGAGGATCGGCGCCACCAGCCGCAGGATGATCGTCCAGAAGATCTGCGCGTGGCTGGCGCCGTCGATCTTGGCGGCCTCGTCGATCTCGCGCGGCACGGTGTTGAAGAACCCGTACATGAGGAACGTGTTCACGCCGAGGGCGCCGCCCAGGTAGACGCAGATCAGGCCGAGCTGGGTGTTCAGGCCGATGGCCGGGAAGACCTCGGACAGCGACAGCAGCAGCAGGAACAGCGCCACGAACGCGAGCATCTGCGGGAACATCTGCACCAGCAGCAGCGTGGTCAGGCCCGAGCGGCGGCCGCGGAACCGGAACCGCGAGAACGCGTAGGCCGCGGCGGCGCCCATGAGCACGGTGCCGACGGCGGTCGCGGTGGACACCACGAGCGAGTTGAGCGCCCAGTTGTCGTACCCGCGCGGGCCCAGCTCGGTGTAGTTCTCCAGGCTGAACGTGCGGAACAGCTGGTTGGAGCCCGTGAGCGTGCCGCCCGGGTTGAGCGACGCGGACAGGACGTACAGCAGCGGCAGCAGGCAGATCGCGATCATCACGACGCCGACGACGTGCCGCCAGCCGACCTCGGACCACCAGCGGCGGCCGCGCACGGCGGTGTGCAGCTCGGGCGAGCGGGCCATCTCAGATCTCCTCGAGGGTGCGGGTGCGACGGAAGCCGAGGTAGGAGATGACCCCGACGATGAGGAAGATGACGATCGACAGCGCGCTGGCGACGCCGTACTGCTTGACCCCGGACTCGAAGGCCACGGAGTAGACCATCGAGATGAGGATGTCCGTGTGGCCCACGACGTACGGGGTGCCCACGAAGTTCGGGCCGCCGCCGGTCAGCATGTAGATCAGCGAGAAGTTGTTGAAGTTGAAGGCGAAGCTCGAGATCAGCAGCGGCGCGACCGACACCATCAGCAGCGGCAGCGTGAGCGAGCGGAAGATCCGCCAGCGCCCGGCGCCGTCGATCCGCGCGGCCTCCGTCATGTCGTGCGGGATCGACTGCAGCGCGCCCGTGCAGATGAGGAACATGTACGGGAAGCCGAGCCACAGGTTCACGCCGATGATCGCGGCCTTCGCCAGCCACGGGTCGCTGAGCCACGGGATCGACGCCCCGCCGAGCAGCACCTCGTTGATGAGGCCGAACCGCTCGTTGAGCATGCCGCGCCACACCAGGGCGGACAGGAAGCCCGGGAACGCGTACGGGAGGATCAGCAGCGAGCGGTAGACCTTCCGGCCGCGCACCCGGGGCTCGTTGAACGTGATCGCGAGGAACAGGCCGAGCGCGAACGTGGTCACGACGGACAGGAACGCGAACGCGAACGTCCAGACGAAGATCTGCGCGAACGGCCCGGCCATCCGGGAGTCGGTGACCATCGCGGTGAAGTTGTCGAAGCCGACGCCGACCCGCCAGCCGGGGGTCAGCCGCTCGCCGTCCTCCGACACGAAGTTGCCGCCCTCGCCGGGCGTGTAGACGGTGTCGGTCTCGGTGTCGGTGAACGTGTCGCTCGCCGCGTCGTACTCGAGGGTCGACTGGAACACGTAGCCGGTCGAGCCGTCCTGGGTGCGGACGGAACCGTCGGCGGGGTCGTCGGAGAACGGCACCCGCAGCGAGGTGATCGCCTCCTGGTCGGCGGCGACCTGCGCGAAGCCGAGGACCTCCCAGCCGGGGACGGCGGTGATGCGGCCGGACTCGACGGTCGCGTCGACGTCCTGGAACGGTTCCTCGGCGGTGCCGACCTGGGCGTCGCCGTCCTCGGTGACGACCGCGAAGCCGAGCTCGTCGCCGTTCTGCACGACCGCGAGGGGCAGCGCGGGCGAGCCCTCGACGCGGCGCTCGTTCTGGGCGGCGATCTGCGAGATCGCGTCGGCCTTCGTCGAGTTGTGCCCGTCGCCGTAGTTCGTGAACGCGACGTAGCCGGTGTAGCCCATCGCGAACAGCTGGTACACGACCAGGAACACCAGGCCGGGCACCAGGTACTTCGCCGGCAGCATCCGGCGGGAGAAGTAGGCCCAGTTCGCGACGGCGAGCGCCACGACCAGGAACGCCAGGATCCCCCACTGGCCCACGGCCCAGGCGGACAGGATCCCGTACACGCCGAGCGCGTCGACCGTGCCGATGAGGATCAGCTTGGCGATGAAGCCCGGGGAGAAGGAGCGGGCGTGCGACGTGGTGCCGCGGGGCACGCGCCGGCGGGGCGGGCGGGTCGTCCCGGGGTCGCCGGGAGCGACCTCCTGGACGGTCGACTGGTCGGACATGCGGGTGCCTCCGGGCGGCGCGGCGGTGCTGCTGGTTCGGGGGTGGGGGGCGAGCGGCGACCGCCGGGGCGCCTCGTGGGCACCCCGGCGGTCGCGGAGGCGGTCAGCCGCCGATGGCGTCCTGGATGTTCTGGACCATGGCGTCCCAGGCGCCCGCCGGGTCGGCCGTCTGGCCGCCGACGATCTGCGCCTCGGTCGCGCCCCAGAAGGACCACACCGAGCTCATCGCGGGGATCGCGGGCATCGGCGCACCGGTGGCGCCCGCGTCGTTGAAGCCCTGGAGGACCGGGTCGTCCACCTTGTCCGCCGAGGCGGTCAGCGCCGGGAGGCGGCCGCCGGCCGCGTACAGCGCGTCCTGCGCCTCCTCGGTGGTGAGGTAGTTGACGACGAACTCGTTGGCGAGCACCGGGTTGGCCGACTTCGCCGAGATGAACACGCCCTGCACGCCGACGAACGGCTGCGCGGGCTGGCCGCCGGCCGACGGGACCGGGAGCACGGAGATGTCCATGCCGGCCTCCTCGAAGGCGGAGGTGTTCCACGGGCCGGTCACGATGTACGGCGCCTGGCCGTCGAGGAACGCCTGCTTGGCCTTGTCGCCGTCGATCGACAGGTCGAGGACCTTCTCCTGGCCGAGCTTGGCCAGGTACTGGGCGTAGGCGTGGCCGGCGTCGCCGCCGAGCGCGAGCGTGTCGGTGTAGGAGCCGTCCGCGGACTGCTCGAACACCGGGGCGCCGAACGAGGTCTGCAGCGGGTACAGGTGGTACGGGTCGGACTCCTCGCCCTGCTGGATCAGCACGGAGAAGTCGGTGCCGGCGCCCTTGGCCTGCTCGACGAGCTCGTCGAACGTGGTGGCCGGGGTGTCCTGCAGCAGCGCGTTGTTCCGGACCAGCGCGATGTTCTCGATCGAGATCGGCACGCCGTAGGTCTGGCCGTCGTAGGCCATGGCGGCGACCGCGGAGTCGGCGAACTCGTCGGCCTTGTCGCCGAGCTCGATCGGCGCGACGACGCCGTTGTTGACCCACTCGCCCAGGCCGTCGTGGGCGGAGACGATGATGTCCGGGCCCTCGCCGGTCGGGACCTGGGTCACGAAGTCGGGGCCGATGTCGCCCGTGGCCTTCTGGACCAGGTCGACGTCGACGCCGGACTGCTCGGTGAAGGCCTCGACGACGGGGCGCATGGAGTCGATGCGGGTGTCGTCGACCCACATCGTCAGGGTGCCCTCGGCGCCGGAGTCGGCGGCGGGGCTGTCGGAGGTGGCGTCGGACGGGGTGTCCGAGCTCGAGCACGCCGCGAGGGCGAGCGCGAGGACGGCCGTCGTGGCGAGGGCGGGGATGCTCCGTCGCATCAGGGTGTTCTCCCAGCGTCAGAAGGGGCGGTGCGAGCCGTCTCCGGCACCGCCGGCGCTGGCTCGATGACGGGGACGGTAATCAACTTCCCGGTCCCGTTGCAAGCCGTTACGGTAACTTTCAGGCATCGGTTACAGTGCTCTCCGACCCGAGGGGACGAAGCAGCCCCGATCGGATGACGACAACGACGACGAGGAGGCGACGGTGCCCTCTACGCTCGCGACCGTGCGCACACGCCTCACCGACCTGGCCGAGCAGGCCGGCGTCTCCACCGCGACCGTGTCGCGGGTCCTGAACGGCAAGCCCGGCGTCTCCTCGCAGGCGAGGCAGGCGGTGCTGGCCGCCCTCGACGTCCTCGGCTACGAGCGACCCGAGAAGCTCCGCACCAGGCCGGCCGGCCTGGTCGGCCTCGTGGTGCCCGAGCTGTCCAACCCGGTGTTCCCGGCGATGGCCCAGGTCATCGAGTCGATGCTGACCCAGCGCGGCTACACGCCGCTGCTGTGCGCGCAGCAGCCCGGCGGCACCACCGAGGACCAGTACGTCGAGATCCTGCTGGACCACGACGTGGCCGGGATCCTGTTCGTCTCGGGCCTGCACGCGGACACGCAGGCGTCGGTGGAGCGCTACCACGCGCTGCGCGGGCGCGGGCTGCCGATCGTGCTCGTCAACGGCCGGGCCGAGGCGGTCGACGCCCCGAGCATCGCCACCGACGACTCCGTCGCGATCGAGCTGGCCGTCCGGCACCTCGTCGCCCTCGGGCACCGGCGCGTCGGCCTGGCGATCGGCCCGGAGCGGTTCGTGCCGGCGGCCCGCAAGCGCCAGGCGTTCGCCACCCAGCTGCGCGCCCAGCTCGGCGTCGAGGACGCCGCGCCGCACGTCAACACCACCCTGTTCACGGTCGAGGGCGGCGCCACCGCGGCGCACGAGCTCCTCGACTCGGGCCACACCGCGATCATCTGCGGGTCGGACCTCATGGCCCTCGGCGTGATCCGCGCCGCCCGGTCCCGCGGCCTGCGCGTCCCGGAGGACGTGTCGGTCGTCGGCTTCGACGACTCGCCGCTGATCGGCTTCACCGACCCCCCGCTGACGACGGTGCGCCAGCCCGTCCAGGCGATGGGGCAGGCCGCCGTCTCCGCGCTCATGGCGGAGATCAACGGCACCCCCACCTCGCGCACGGAGCTCCTGTTCCACCCCGAGCTCATCGTGCGCGGTTCCACCAGCTCCGCACCCGTCTCCCCCGGAGGACCAGCGTGACCCAGCTCGACCAGCAGCCGATCTCCCGCCCCGCCCCGGAGGTGGTGCACGAGCCCGGCCCCGTCGACGGCCCGTGGTGGCGGGACGCGGTGATCTACCAGGTGTACCCGCGGTCCTTCGCGGACGCGGACGGCGACGGCATCGGCGACCTGCCGGGCATCACCGCGCGGCTGGACCACCTGGCGGCGCTGGGCGTGGACGCGGTCTGGCTGTCGCCGTTCTACAAGAGCCCGCAGGCGGACGCCGGCTACGACGTCGCGGACTACCGGGACGTGGACCCGCTGTTCGGCACGCTCGCCGACTTCGACGCGCTGCTGGAGCGCGCGCACGCGCTCGGCCTCAAGGTCGTCGTCGACCTGGTCCCCAACCACTCCTCGGACGAGCACGTGTGGTTCCAGGAGGCCCTGACGACTCCCCCGGGCTCCCCCGAGCGCGCGCGGTACCTGTTCCGCGAGGGCCGCGGGGTCGACGGCACCGAGCCCCCGAACAACTGGGGCTCGATCTTCGGCGGCCCGGCCTGGACCCGGCTCACCCCGGAGCAGCACGGCGTCGACGACGGCCAGTGGTACCTGCACCTGTTCGACTCCAAGCAGCCCGATCTCGACTGGTCCAACCCCGAGGTCCGCCGCGAGTTCGAGGACGTGCTGCGGTTCTGGCTGGACCGCGGGGTCGACGGCTTCCGGGTCGACGTCGCGCACGGCATGGTCAAGGCCGAGGGGCTGCCCGACTGGGACGGCCACGTGTCGATGATCGAGGGGGCCGACGACAGCGACGCCGTCTCCGGCTCTGGCAACCAGGGCCCGATGTTCGACCAGGACGGCGTGCACGAGATCTACCGCGCGTGGCGCAAGGTCCTCGACGAGTACGACGGCGACCGGATGCTCGTCGCCGAGGCCTGGGTCGAGCCGCTGAGCCGCCTGGCCCGGTACGTCCGCCCCGACGAGATGCACCAGGCGTTCAACTTCGCGTTCCTGGCCACCGGCTGGGACGCCCCCGCGCTGAAGAAGGTCATCGCGGCGTCCTACCAGGTCAACGACACCGTCGGCGCGCCGACCACCTGGGTGATGTCGAACCACGACGTCGTCCGGCACGCGTCCCGCCTGGGCCTCGCCGACCCGTCGTCGCGCCCGAACGGCATCGGCGCCGAGGACGAGCAGCCGGACGCCGAGCTCGGCCTGCGCCGTGCCCGCGCCGCCTCGCTGCTCATGCTCGGCCTGCCGGGCTCGGCCTACGTCTACCAGGGCGAGGAGCTCGGCCTGCCCGAGCACACCGCCCTCGCCGACGAGGTGCGCGAGGACCCCGCGTTCTTCCGCACGCAGGGCGCCGAGAAGGGCCGCGACGGCTGCCGCGTCCCGCTGCCGTGGGAGGCCGACGCCCCGGGCTTCGGCTACTCGCCGAACGGGAGGACGTGGCTGCCGCAGCCCGCGGAGTGGGCCGCGTTCGCCGCCGACGCGCAGGACGGGGTCGAGGGCTCGACCCTCGAGCTGTACCGCGCCGCGCTGCGCCTGCGCCGGGCCGAGAAGCTCGGCCTCGGCGGGGCGTCCTGGGAGCCGGAGTTCCAGGACGACGAGGACGTCATCGCCGTGCGCAACGGCTCGGTCGTCGTCGTCGCGAACCTGGGCTCCTCCCCGGTCGCGCTGCCCGCCGGCGCCGAGGTGCTGCTGGCCTCCGGCCTGCCGGGCGACGCCCCGGTCGGCGCCGAGCTGCCCGGCGACACCACCGTCTGGCTCCGGGCGCGCTGACGCCATGACGCACCCCGACGGGGCCGTCCCCACGCACGGGGGCGGCCCCGTCGTCGTCGTGGGGCCCGCCTCCTGGAACACCCTGGTCCGGGTGGACGCGCTGCCCGACGCGCGGTCGCAGACCCTGTTCGCGTCCGGGCACCGCGACGGGCTCGGCGGGACGTCCGCGGGCAAGGCCGTGACGCTGGCCGCGCTGGACGTCGACGTGCGGCTGCGGACGGTGCTGGGCGCGGACGCGCTCGGGGACGCGGTGCGGGCGGCGCTCGACCACCCGCGGATCGCGCTCGACGCGGTGCCCGCGCGGGACGGGCGGACCGAGCGGCACGTCAACCTCATGGCCGCGGACGGCGGGCGGGTGTCGGTGTACCTGACGCTGCCGTCGCCGGGGGTCGCAGCCGAGGCGGGGGCCGGGCTCGCCGGCGCGCGGGCGGCGGTCGTGGACCTCGCGGAGCTGTCGATCCCGGTGCTCGCCGCGGCGCGCGCCGCCGGCGTGCCGGTGTGGTGCGACGTGCACGACGACGACGGCGTCGCGGAGTTCCAGCGCCCGTTCGCGGACGCCGCCGACGTGCTGCTGGTCTCCGAGGCCCGGCTCGCGGACCCGGTGGCGTACCTGCGGGCGCGGTTGGCCGGCGGCGCGCGGCTGGCGGTGTGCACCCGCGGCGCGCGCGGGGCGCTGGCGCTGGACGCGGGCGGGTTCTGGGAGGTCGGTGCGGCGCCGGCGGGCGCGGTCGTGGACACGAACGGCGCGGGCGACGCGTTCCTCGCGGGTCTGCTGGCGGCGACCCTGGACGGCCGCGGCACGGCGGAGGCCCTGGCGTGGGCGTCCGCGGCCGGCGCCCTGGCGGTCGCCACGGAGGCCCTGGCCGCCCCGCACGCGACCCGGGACGCGGTGGCGGGGCTGGCCGCGCGGGTGCGGGTCAGCCGCCGCTGACGCTCAGCTCGGCCTCGGCCAGGCCGCGGCGGAAGTCCTCCGAGAGGTCCCGGCTGTCCAGCCAGCCGTCCGGGAGGTGCGGGCGCTTCGGGCTCCCGGCGCGGCCGCGCTGGCCCTCGGCGGCCTCGCCCGGGTACGGCTGGTCCAGGTCGAGCGCCGCGAGCCGGTCGTCGAGCTCCGCGAGGCTCGACACGAGCCCGAGCGCCGCGCGCTGCTCGCCGCCGACGACGTAGCCCTTCCAGTACCAGGCCATGTGCTTGCGCAGCTCGCGCAGCGCCTTCCCCTCGTCGCCGAAGTGCTCGACCATCAGCTCGGCGTGCCGCCGGATGATCTGCGCCACGTACCGGGCGCCGGGCGTGATCCGCTCGTCCGAGCCCGCGAACGCCGCGGCCAGGTCGGCGAACAGCCACGGCCGCCCCTGGCAGCCGCGCCCGACGACGACGCCGTCGCAGCCGGTCTCCCGGACCATGCGCACGGCGTCCTCCGCGGACCAGATGTCGCCGTTGCCGAGCACGGGGATGTCGGTGACGGTCTCCTTGAGCCGCGCGATCGCCTCCCAGTCCGCGGTGCCGGAGTAGTACTGCTCGGCGGTGCGGGCGTGCAGGGCGACCGCCGCGACGCCGAGGTCCTGCGCGACGAGGCCGGCCTCGAGGTAGGTCAGGTGGTCGTCGTCGATGCCCTTGCGCATCTTGACCGTGACCGGGACGCCGTACGGGCGCGCCGCGTCGACGGCAGCCTTCAGGATCGACTCGAACAGCTCGCGCTTCCACGGCAGCGCGGAGCCGCCGCCGCGCCGGGTGACCTTGGGGACCGGGCAGCCGAAGTTGAGGTCGACGTGGTCGGCGCGGTCCTCGGACGCGATGAGGTGCACCGCGGCGCCCACGGTCGCCGGGTCGACGCCGTACACCTGCACGGAGCGCGGCTTCTCGTCAGGGGCGTGCGAGATGATCCGCATCGACTCCTCGCCGCGCTCGACCAGCGCCCGCGAGGTCACCATCTCCGCGACGTACAGCCCGGCGCCCGACTCGCGGCACAGCCGGCGGAACGCCGCGTTGGTCACGCCGGCCATGGGCGCGAGCACCACGGGCGTGTCGATCGTGAGCGGCCCGATGCGCAGCGGCGGGAGCACGTGCCCCTCGGCCGCCGGGGCGGCCGGGTCGGCGGTGGCGGGAGCGGTCATGCCTCGATTGTCCCCCACGGCGCGGGTGGACCTCGCGGCCCGGCGCGGACGGCGCCTGGACCGACCTCCGGCGCGCCCGGCGACCGGGCCCCGGGGCGGGAGCGCGGCGCACCCGGCAGAATCGCCCCGTGCCCTCCCCCGACGCCCTGCGCACCCGACGCGTCATCGCCGCGATCCTGCTGCCGCTCGTGCTGGCCGCGGCCATCGGCATGGCCCTGACCTGGCCGCACGGCGAGCCGTCGACGGCCCGGCAGATCAGCGACGTCGCGATCGACTACCCGACGGCCACCGTCACCGGGACGTCGGTGGAGCAGTGCCAGGGCACGGTCGAGGACCGGCAGCCGGACGGCACCATCCCGGACGAGGTGGCGTGCCTGCAGGTGCACGCGACGATCACCAGCGGCCCGGAGCGCGGGCGGGAGGTCGAGGTGTGGGCCACCGCGTCCACCACCGCCGACCAGGTCCCGGCCGGCACCCGCATCCTGGTCGAGCACTACCCCGCCACCGGCACCGACGCCGAGGTCTGGGCCTGGCACGACTACGACCGCACGCTGCCGCTGGTGTCCATCGCCCTGGTGTTCGCGCTGGCGATCATCCTGGTCGCGCGCGGACGCGGGCTGCGGGCGCTGATCGGGCTGCTCATCGCGTTCGCGCTGATCGGCGTCTACGTGCTGCCGGCGCTGGTCCGGGGCGAGAACCCCGTCGTCGTGGCGCTCAGCGCGTCCACGCTGATCATGGCCGTGGTGCTCTACCTGGCGCACGGGCTGTCGCTCCGGACGTCGGCGGCGCTGCTCGGCACCCTCGCGGGGTTGGCGGCGACGACCGTCCTGGGCGTGCTCGGCGCCTCGTGGGCGCGGCTGTCCGGCGTGAGCAGCGAGGACTCCTACCGGCTGGCGCAGCTCCTCGGCGAGACCGGGGCCACCTCGCTGCGCGGGCTGTTCCTGTGCGGCCTGGTGCTGGCCGGGCTCGGCGTGCTGAACGACGTGACGATCACCCAGGCGTCCGCGGTGTGGGAGCTGCGCGCGGCCTCCCCCGGGGCGTCGCGGGCCGAGCTGTTCCGCGGCGGCATGCGCATCGGCCGGGACCACATCGCGTCGACGGTCTACACGATCGCGTTCGCCTACACCGGCGCGGCCCTCCCGGTGCTGCTGCTGCTCGAGCTCTACGGCCTGCCGCTCGGGCCGACGCTGACCTCCGGGGAGTTCGCGGAGGAGATCGTGCGGACCATGGTGTCGTCGATCGGCCTGGTGCTGGCGATCCCGCTGACCACCGGCATCGCCGCCCTGGTCGTCACCCGCGCGGGCGCCGCCCCGGCGCGCCACGCGGCGGCGGACACCCACGCCCACGCGCACGTCCACGCCGTCACGGAGGCGGACGCCGCCGACCCGCCCCGCTGACGCCCTGACGCCTGCTCCCTCCGGCCGCGCTCCCCGCCGAGACGGGCGTCAGGCCTCGGGGCCGCGGGTCGCGGGGAACAGCATGCGGGCCAGCAGGACCATGTGCACGACCATCGCCCCGACGAGCGCGAGCCACGACCACGCGATCCCCACGGTCATGGTCAGCACCACGAATGCCAGGACAGCCACCAGTCCGAGCGCCCCCGAGTAGATGCCGAACCGCGCCGCCGCCTCGGGCTCCCGCGTGAACCGGTCCTGGCCCACGGCCTGCCGCCCGAGCTCGACGGTCCACGGCTTGTGCCGGTTGGTCTGCGTGACGCCGAGCACCACGAACCCGAGCACGCCGGCGACGAGCAGCACACCCGCCGCCACCGCGAGCCAGATCCGGCCCAGGTCGGCCGCGAACAGCCCGCCGAGCCCGAGGGCCGTCACGACCCCCGCGCTCGAGGCGCCGAAGCCCAGGGCCCGGCGCGCGGGCAGCGGGTAGTTCTGGGTCGTCTCCTGGCGCAGCGCGTCGGCGACGACGACTCCGGTCGCCACCCCGGCGACCACCGCGAGCACCGCCCCCGCCACGACCGACCACGCCAGCACCCCGGTCGCGACCAGCGCCTCCAGAGTCGCCGCGCCCGCCAGCACGACAGCGGCGAGCGTCACCCGCACGACGAACGCCGGCCGCGGCCGGACCCGGTGCGCGGACAGCAGCGCGGCGTGCCCCGCGTCGTCCGCCGGGGTGTCGGCCACCGCGGCGACGACGTCGCGCAGGTCGCCGATCTCCGCCAGGGCCGTGCGGGCCGCCTCCGCAGGGGCGGTACCGGCGGCCTCCAGGTCGGCGGCGCGGGCCATCAGGCTGGCGCGCACCTCCTCCTTGAGGTCCTGCGCCTCGGCGGAGGCCGGTGCCGCCGCGAAGGCGCGGTCCAGCGCGCGGTGGATGCTCGTGTCGACGGTGGTGGTCATCGTGGGCCCTCCTCGAGGTCCAGGAGCGTGTTGATGATCTGCTGGGTGGCGCGCCAGTCCGCCACGTTGCGGCGGTACACGGCGCGGCCGGCGTCGGTGAGCCGGTAGTACTTGCGCCGGCCGCCCTGCGACTCGTCGCCCCAGTAGGCCTCGACGAGGCCGTCGCGGGCGAGGCGCCGGAACGAGGCGTACAGGGTCGCCTCCTTGATCTCGTGCTGACCGCCGGTGGCGTCGCGGATCGCCTTGTAGACCTCGAAGCCGTACCGGTCGGCGCCGCGCAGGACACCGAGCACGATCGTGTCGGTGTGCCCGCGCAGCAGGTCCGCGGCGAACGCGTCCGACCCCGCGGCTGTGCGATCGGGTGCCTGTGTCATGCCCAGTACCGTATCAGATCAACTACCCGCACAGCCAGAGTGCCCGACCAGCCCGAGCATCTGCCGAGACGGCAGCACACGCGGGGTTCGAGGCCCCCGAACCCCGCACCTGCTGCAGGCTCGGCGCCACGACCGCGCCGCGCACGACCTGGACACCCCGCGGGCCGTCGTCCTCGCCCGGCTCGCGGCCCGCGGCGGGACCGGCCCCGACGACGTCCCCGTCCCCCCGGCCCGGGCCATGGCCTACCTCGACGCCTTCGAGGTCCCGACACCGGACGAGGGCCCTCTCCACGTCGTCACCTGACGACGCCCGGTCGACGCCGAGTCTCCGCCGGCGGCCTGTGCGGCGCGCACGGTGCGCAGTCCGGATCCGGAGACTCGGCGGGTCGGCTCAGGAGCGGGGAGCGTCGGCCTCGGCCGGCGAGGCGGGCGCGGCGGGCGCGGCGACCGCCGGCGGCGCCGGGGCCGGGGCCAGGGCCGCGGCGATCGCGGTCGTCAGCGGGATCGCCAGCACCAGGCCGATCGACCCGACCAGCGTCCGCACGACCTCCTCCGCGATCTCCCCGCTCGTCAGCGTGTCGAGCAGCGTCCGGTCCGACATCGCCACGAGCAGGATCAGCGGCAGCGCCGCCCCGAGGTACGCGAACGCCACGGTGTACACGGTCGACGCGATGTGGTCCCGCCCGATCCGCATGCCGCCCCGGAACAGGTCCCGCCGGGAGGCGGCCGGCGACAGCGCCCGGATCTCCCACACCGCCGACACCTGCGTGATGGTGACGTCGTTGAGCACGCCCAGCCCGGCGAGCACGATGCCGCAGAGCAGGATCCCCTGCAGGTCGGCCTCGGGGGCGTTGGCGCGCAGGTCCAGCGCGTACTCGCCGCTGAGCGCATTGAGGTGCGTCGCCCCGGTGGCCCAGGCGGCGAGCGCGCCGGTCGCCAGCAGCCCGCCGAGGGTGCCGAGCAGCGCGGTGGACGTCCGGATCGACACCCCGTGCGCCAGGTAGAGCAGCACGAACATGAGCGCCGACGCGGTGACGAGGGCGATCGGCAGCGGCGGCCCGCCCGTGAGCAGCGCGGGGACGGTGAACCACAGCACCCCGCCGACGGACACGACCAGGCCCGCGAGCGCGCCGAGCCCGCGCAGCCGCGCCACCGCCAGCACGAGGACGCCCATCACCGCGGCGAGCAGCGCCATCGGCGGCCCGCGCACCAGGTCGACGAACACGTACGGCGGCGCCCCGCCGGCCTGCGGGAGCGTCAGCACCCGGATCCGGTCGCCCGCCTCGATGACGTCGAGGTACTCGGGGGCGACCTGCACGGTGATCGACGCGCCGTCGTCGGTCTCCGCGAGCAGCGCCGGCCCGCTCTCCGCGTCCGCGAGCAGGTCGACGTCGGTCGCGGTCGCCTCGACGTACGACGACCCGTCCGGCGTGGTCTGCAGCGTCGGCGCGTCCTCGCGCGGCCAGAGCGCCACGAGCCCGGCGACGGTCGCCAGCAGCGCGACGCCGAGCAGCACGAGGACGACGGCGCGGGCCCGCCGCCCGACGGTGACGTCGGCGGCGGGACCCGCGCCGTGCGCGTGGCCGTGCGAGCCGCCCAGGGGTCAGGCCCCGACGAGCCGCTGCGCGAGGTAGCCGGTCACCTGGTCGAGCGCGACGCGCTCCTGCGTCATGTCGTCGCGGTGCCGGATGGTGACGGCCTGGTCCTCGAGCGTGTCGAAGTCGACCGTGATGCAGAACGGGGTGCCGATCTCGTCCTGGCGGCGGTACCGGCGGCCGATGGCGCCCGCGTCGTCGAAGTCGACGTTCCACGACTTCCGGAGCTCGGCGGCGAGGTCGCGCGCCTTCGGCGACAGGGCCTCGTTGCGGGACAGCGGCAGCACGGCGGCCTTGACCGGCGCGAGGCGCGGGTCGAGCTTGAGCACGGTGCGCTTGTCGACGCCACCCTTGGCGTTCGGGGCCTCGTCCTCGGCGTACGACTCGACGAGGAACGCCATGAGCGACCGGGTCAGGCCGGCGGCCGGCTCGATGACGTACGGCACCCAGCGCTCGTCCTTGGTCTGGTCGAAGTACGACAGGTCCTGGCCGGAGTGCTTCGAGTGCGTCGACAGGTCGAAGTCGGTGCGGTTCGCGATGCCCTCGAGCTCGCCCCACTCCGAGCCGGAGAAGCCGAATCGGTACTCGATGTCGACGGTGCGCTTGGAGTAGTGCGACAGCTTCTCGGCGGGGTGCTCGTAGTGCCGCAGGTTCTCGCGCGAGATGCCCAGGTCGACGTACCAGTCGGTGCGCTGGTCGATCCAGTACTGGTGCCAGGTCTCGTCGGTGCCGGGCTCGACGAAGAACTCCATCTCCATCTGCTCGAACTCGCGGGTCCGGAAGATGAAGTTGCCGGGCGTGATCTCGTTGCGGAACGACTTGCCGATCTGGCCGATGCCGAACGGCGGCTTCTTGCGCGCGGTGGTCAGCACGTTCGCGAAGTTCACGAAGATGCCCTGCGCGGTCTCCGGCCGCAGGTAGTGCAGGCCCGACTCGTCCTCGACGGGGCCGAGGTAGGTCTTGAGCATCATGTTGAAGTCGCGCGGCTCGGTCCACTGGCCGCGGGTGCCGCAGTTCGGGCAGGCGATCTCGGCGAGGCCGCCCTCGGGCGCGCGGCCCTTCTTCTCCTCGAACTCCTCGACCATCTGGTCCTCGCGGAACCGCTTGTGGCAGTGCAGGCACTCGGTGAGCGGGTCGGTGAACACGCCGACGTGGCCCGAGGCCACCCACACCTGGCGGGGCAGGATCACCGCGGAGTCGAGGCCGACGACGTCGTCGCGCGACTGCACGACGGTCCGCCACCACTGCTTCTTGATGTTCTCCTTGAGCTCGACGCCCAGGGGCCCGTAGTCCCACGCGGAGCGGGAACCGCCGTAGATCTCCCCGCTCTGGAAGACGAAGCCGCGCCGCTTGGCGAGGGAGACGACGGAGTCGAGACGGGAGGGTGCTGCCACGGTGAGTGCTCCTGGTGCCGAGGTCCTGCGCGCCTGGGTGGCGCGGGGGAAGGGATCGTCGGACAGGCTACCGGGCCGGGGCGGCCCGTGACCGGCGGCGCCGCACGCCGGACGGGCACCGCGAGAAGCGGTTTTGACACTCGTTCTCAACAGTCGGATGATGGGGACATGTCCTTCCGCCGCACCACCCTGCCCCTCGCCGTGTCCGCGGGCGCCGTCCTCGCGCTCGCCGCCTGCTCCTCGGGGGGCTCCGGCGGCTCCGGCGGCGGCTCGGGCGACGGCGACGGCATCGCGGTGCTGGCGTCGTTCTACCCGCTGCAGTACGTGGCGGAGCAGGTCGGCGGCGACCTGGTGCAGGTCGACACCCTGACGCCCCCCGGCGCGGAGCCGCACGACCTCGAGCTCTCCCCCGCCCAGGTGGACGAGGTCGGTCGCGCCGACCTCGTGGTCTACCTCTCGGACTTCCAGGCCGCCGTGGACGACGCGGTCGACGCCAACCCGCCGGCGCACGTGGTGGACGCGGCGCAGGACACCGAGCTGCACGCCGCCGAGCACGCCGAGGACGGGGACGAGGCAGCGGACGGCCACGGCGATCACGCACATGGCTCCCTCGATCCGCACTTCTGGCTCGACCCGACCCGCCTGCCGCCGGTCGCCGACGACGTCGCCGCGCAGCTCGCCGAGATCGACCCGGACCACGCGGACGAGTTCCAGGCCAACGCCGAGGCGTTCGCGCAGCGGATGGCCGACCTGGACGCCGAGTACGAGACCGGCCTGGCGTCCTGCGAGAGCCGCACGATCGTCACCACCCACGAGGCCTTCTCCTACCTCGCCGAGCGGTACGACCTGGAGCAGGTCGGGATCTCCGGCGTCGACCCCGAGGGCGAGCCGTCGCCGGCGCGCCTGGCCGAGGTCGGGAGGGTCGTGCAGGACGAGGGCGTGTCCACGATCTTCTTCGAGACGCTCGCCAGCCCGAAGGTCGCCGAGACGCTGGCCGACGAGCTGGGCGTCGACACCGCGGTGCTGGACCCGCTGGAGGGCCTGACGGACGACACGCAGGACTACGTCTCGGTGTCCCAGGCCAACCTGGAGACGCTCCGTACGGCACTCTCGTGCTCGTGACCGACACCACCGCGCCCGAGCCGGCCGTCCTCGCCACCGGCGTCGACGTCGTCCTCGGCGGGCACCAGATCCTGCAGGGGGTCGACCTGCGGGTCGAGCGCGGCGAGGTCGTCGCCCTGCTCGGCGCCAACGGCTCCGGCAAGTCCACGCTGGTCCGCGCGCTGCTCGGCATCGCGCCGCGCACGGCGGGCGAGGTCCGGCTGCTCGGCGGCGCGCTCGGCGACGGCGTCCCGTGGGACCGGATCGGCTACGTGCCCCAGCGGCTGCCCGCCGGCGGCGGCGTCCCGGCCACCGCGGTCGAGGTCGTCGTGTCCGGACTGGTGCACGGTCGCACGCTCCGCCCGCCGCGGGACGCCCGGAAGCGGGCGCTCGCCGCGCTGGAGCAGGTGGGCATGGCCCGGCACGCGCGCCGCTCGGTGCTGCAGATGTCGGGCGGCCAGCAGCAGCGGGTGCTCATCGCCCGCGCGCTGGTCCGCGAGCCCGACCTCCTGGTGCTCGACGAGCCGACCTCCGGGATCGACCTGCCGACGCAGGAGACGTTCGTCGCCACGGTCCGCCGGCTGCATGAGCAGGGCGGCACGGTCCTGGTGATCCTGCACGAGCTCGGCTCGTTCGCCGGGCTCATCGACCGCGCGGTCGCCCTGCGGCACGGCCGGGTCGTCTACGACGGCCCGCCGCCGACCCCGCGCGGCGAGCACGCCGGCCCCGAGCACGAGCACACCCACCCGCACGCCGACCCGCCCCCGCCGGACCCGGGCACCGGGCTGTCCATGGAGGTCCTGCCGTGACGTGGTTCGAGACGCTCGGGGCGATGCTGTCGTCCCCGCTGATGCAGCGGGCGCTGATCGCCGCCGTGCTGGTCGGCGCCGCCGCGCCGGTGGTCGGCACGTTCCTCGTCCAGCGGCGGCTCGCGCTGATGGGCGACGGGCTCGGCCACGTCGCGCTCACCGGCGTCGCGCTCGGCTGGCTCGTCGGCACCTGGGCGGGTCTGGTCCCCCAGGACACGCTCGCCATCCCGGGCGCGGTGGTCGCGGCGCTGATCGGGTCGGTCGCGATCGAGTGGGTGCGCGCGCGCGGCCGCACCTCCGGCGACCTGGCGCTCGCGCTCATGTTCTACGGCGGCATCGCCGGCGGCGTGCTGCTGATCAAGCTGGCCGGCGGCACGAACGCCAACCTGGTGTCCTACCTGTTCGGCTCGATCTCGACCGTGTCGACCGGCGACCTGTGGTGGACCGCCGGCCTCGCCGTCGGCGTGCTCCTGGTCGGGCTCGGCCTGCGGCACGTGCTGTTCGCGGTGAGCCACGACGAGGAGTTCGCCCGCGGCTCCGGCCTGCCGGTCACCGCGCTGAACATGGTCGTCGCCGCCATGTCGGCGCTCACCGTCACGATCGCCATGCGGGTCGTCGGCCTGCTGCTGGTCAGCGCGCTGATGATCGTCCCGGTGGCGGTCGCGCAGCTGGTGGTCGGCTCGTTCTCCCGGGTGATGGCCCTGGCGTCGGGCATCGGCGTAGCCGTCAGCGTGGTCGGGCTGTCGATCACCTACTGGGAGGACATCCCGCCGGGGGCGACCATCGTGCTGCTGGCGATCGGGCTGTACGCGCTGGCGGCGGTCACCCGGCCGCTGCTGGCCCGGCGGCGGACCGACGACGCGCCGCACGACCCGCACCCGGAGCTGCCGGACGACGTGGAGCTCCCCGCGGTCCGCTGAGTCCCCGGCGCCGTGACCCGCCGGGTGGCGCGTCCTGCCGGACTCGCCGGTGCGTGTCGGGCGGGTCGCTGACGTGAGCCGGCTCACCGGTCGGGCCGGCCTCAGGCCGGCTGCTGCGCGTCCTGGACCACGCGCGCGACGTGCAGCGCCAGGTACGCCACCTCGTCCGGCGTCAGCGACGCCTGCAGCCGGACCTCGACCAGCCGCGCGAGCCGGTCGGCCGTGTCCACGGCCTCCGGGTAGGTCTGCCGGATCGCGTCGCCGACCGCGGAGTGCCGGGCGTCGTCGAGCTGGCGGCGCTGGTGCACCCGGACGAACAGGTAGCGCAGGTGCGTCACGAACCGGCCGACGCTCACCGAGCCGGCCTCGAGCACGACGCCGTGCGCGCCGGCCACGACGTCGAGGAACTGCTGGATCAGGCCGGTCATGGTGTAGCTGAACGCGAGGTCGCCGGTCGCGAACCCGGCGTTGACCAGGTGCAGCGCCAGGCCGACGGCCTCGGTGGCCGGCAGCGGGGTCGCCACGCGGGCGTTGATGGCGGCGAGGAGGCGGGTGGCCTGGGCGTGCTCCCCCGCGTACAGGTTGGTCACCTCGGCGAGCAGCGGGTACTCGACCGTCTGTCCCGCCTCGGCCCGCGCCAGCGCGAAGCTGACGTGGTCCGCCATCGCGACGACGAGCGCCGGCCGGGCCGCGACGGCCTGCAGGCCGACCTCGGTGAGTGCGTCGCCGACCAGCTGGACGTGCTCCGGCGGGATGCCCGCGAGCAGACCCGCGAGGTGGTCCGGGTCCCGGCCGTCGTCGGGGCGGAAGACGCGCACGACCCGCCCGGGGTCCGCACGGTCGCCCGGCTTCGCCTGGAAGCCCAGCCCGCGGCCGGTGAGGATCACCTCGGAGCCGTCCTCGTCGCGCGCGAGCACCAGGTTGTTGTTGAACACGCGGAGGATGTCCACGTCGCTCCTCGCCGGGGTCGGGGGTGCGACGCCCGGGGGCGCCGCGCGCGGGGGCCGCACCGTCCGGCGCGGCCCCCGCGAGGGCGGTCAGGGCTCGACGTCGATGACGACGCCGCCCCGGGCGACGCTACCGGCCGGGCGGGGCTCGACGCGCGTGAGCGCGCGGGCGTTGACCACCGTGACGAGCGTCGTGGTGTCGTACCCGGCCTCGCGGACGACGCCGAGGTCGACCGTGACGAGCCGGTCCCCCGCGGCCACGTGCTCGCCCTTGCGGACGGCCACCTGGAAGCCGGTGCCGGCGAGCCTGACGGTGTCGATCCCGACGTGGACGAGCACCTCGACCCCGTCGGCGGTCTTCAGGCCGAAGGCGTGGCCCGTGTCGGCGACCGTCAGCAGCTCGCCCGCGACCGGGGCCACCACCACGCCGTCCGACGGGACGACGCCGACGCCCTCGCCGAGCGCCTTGGAGGCGAACACCGGGTCGTCGACCTCGGCGAGCGGGACGATCTCGCCGGCCACGGGGGCCAGGACGGCGGCGGTGGGCCCCGCCGGCGCCGCGGCCGCCGGGACCGGGGCGGCGGCCGCCGACGCCGTCTCCAGCGCCAGGTCGGCCTCCGCCTGGGCCTTGGCGGCCAGGGCCTCGGCGCGCTGCTCCGGGGTGCGGTAGTCGGACACGATCACCAGCACCATCGACACCGCGAACGCCGCGGCGATCGCGATCAGGTACACCGGGATCGGGCTGAACACCGGGATGGTCAGCAGCGAGGTGAACGCGAAGGCGTTGGTGTCGACGCCGCCGAGCACGCCGATGATGATGCCGCCGGTGAGGCAGCCGACGAGCATGCGCGGGTAGATCCGCTTGAACCGCAGGTGGATGCCGTACAGCGAGGGCTCCGAGATGCCGCCGAGCAGGCCGGCTGCGAGCGCGCCGGTCGCGGTCTGCCGCATCTGCACGTCCCGGTCGCGGACCGCGAGGACGAGGACGCCGGCGGTGGCGCCGAAGCAGGCGAAGTTCCACGCGCCCATGGGGCCCTGGATGAAGTCGTAGCCGAGGGTGTTGAGGTTGACCAGCATCAGGGCGTTGAGCGGCCAGTGCAGGCCCAGCGGGACCAGGAACGGGTAGATCAGCGGGATCACGATGGCGAACACGATCGGGGCGTTGCCGTTGAGCCACGCCAGGCCGTCGCCGAGGCCGGAGCCGAGCCAGATGCCGAGCGGGCCGAGCAGGAACGCGGTGACCGGGATCATCGCGACCATCGACAGGAACGGCACGAACACCATCTGGATGTTCTCCGGGAACACCCGCTTCAGCCCGCGGTACACCGGGGCGAGCACCGCGACCATGATGAGCGGCACGAACACCTGGCCGCCGTAGTCGTTCAGCTGCATCGGCAGGCCGAACACGTCGGCGACGCACGCCGTGGTGCCGAGCGTGGCGTTGGTGGTGCACACCGTCGTGGCCGCGTCGGTGAGCTTCAGGAAGTCCGGCGTCATCACGGCGGCCATGATCGTGGCGCCGAGCCAGGGGTCGACCTGCAGCTTCTTGGCCGCGTTGTACGCCACCATGATCGGCAGGAAGTAGAACACCGCGCGCCACATCGCGTCGACGAACACCCAGGTCGCGGGCTTGTCCGCGGCGCGGAAGTCCACCACGCCGAGGGCGTCCAGCACCGCGGCGAACGCGATGATCAGCGAGGCGCCGAGCAGCACGCCGAGCAGCGGCCGGAACGAGTCGGACAGGTACTCGAAGACCGCGTCCAGCCAGGCGACCTTGCCGCGCGCCTTGGAGCGGGCGGCGGCCTTCACGTCGGCGTCGGACTGCCGGCCAGCGCCCACCCCGGACATCTGCGGCAGGTGCATGATCTGCGTGAACACCGTCTGCACGGCCCCGCCGACGACCACCTGGTAGCGCTCGCCGGACTGCGGCACGGCGCCCATCACGCCGGGCACCGCCTCCACGGCCTGCTGGTCGACCACCGAGGCGTCGCGCAGCTCGAAGCGCAGCCGGGTGGCGCAGTGGGTCAGGCTGAGGACGTTCTCCGGGCCTCCGACGGCCCGGATGATCTCCTCGGCACTGTCGCGCGTCGTCGCGGACGTCATGTTCGTACTCCTCGTCGAGGCCGTCGGCGTCGGGGCACAAAAAAAGACCTGAGGCGCATCGCTGCGACTCAGGTCTTGCCCCGCGACGACGGCGGGTAACAACCCTGGGTGAACTCAGGTTCGGCGAAGACGCTAGCACGTCCGCCGCGAGCCGAGACCGGGACCTCGGTCCCAGGGCCTCCCGGCGGTGGTCGCGGGGCGGCACCGCCGGTCCGCTCGCTCGTAGACTCGGGCGGGTGAGCGAGACGGCGGCGACGTACGGGATGGGCGGGTGGCCGTTCTGGGCCGTGATCGCCGGGCTGTTCGTCGTCGTGATGGCGCGCTCGCACCTGTTCTACTGGGTCGGCCGCGGGGTGACCTCGGGCGCGGCGCGGCTCGCTGACCGGGCGCCCGGCGCCGAGGACGAGGTCCCGGCCGCCGCGGGAGCGCCCGGCGACGGGACCGACCGCCCCGCCGCTCGCGGCGCAGCCGCCCGCGCGCGGGTCCTGCGTCTCATGCGCACCCCCACGGCCCGCCGCGGGCTGGACCTGGTGCACCGGTTCGGCCCGTTCGCGGTGACGCTCGCGTACCTCACCGTCGGGGTGCAGACGGCCGTGTTCGTCGGGTCCGGCCTGGTCCGGATGCCCTACTCCCGGTTCCTCGTCGCGTCGGTGCCGGGCAGCGTGGCGTGGGCCTTCGTGTGGGGCACCGTCGGCCTGGGCGCGGTCTGGGCGGCGGTCCGGCTCGCGACCGCGTCCCCGTGGGGCCTCGCGGCGGTGCTGCTGGTGCTCGCGGGGCTGGCGGCGTGGCTGGTCGCGCACCGGCGTGCCCGCGCCCGCCGCGCGGCCGGTCGGCGGGATGCCGCCGGCCGGGCCGCCCGCGCCGACCAGCTCGTCTGACGCCGGCGGGCCCGCCGCCGGGGCGCCGCGGGGTCGCCGATCCGCCCAGGGGGTACTCGACACGTCGAGCGAGTGGTCGGCGGGTACTCGCTCGGCGCGTCGGCTACCCCCTCGCCGGCTGAGGGGCGGCGACGCCCGCCCTCAGGCCGCGTCGTCCCCGGGTTCCGCCTCCGGCGCCGCGTCACCCTCGGACGGCGCCTGTCCGGCACCGGCGCCGTCGCGCCCCGCCCCGCTCGCGCTGCCGCCGCCGGACGAACCCCCGCCCGCCGGGCCGCGCGACGGGTACAGCGTGATCCGCGACCCCGGCTCGGCGCTGCCGATCCGGCTCTGGCTCGCGATGGTCCCGGCCGGCAGGTCCGACGCCGTGCTGCCGCCGATCACCGCCTCGAACCCGGCCTGCCGCAGCGCCGCCACCGCCGCGTCCCGGTCCAGGCCCACCACGGACGGCACCGACGACGAGCGGCCCAGCCGGGTCTGGTCGGTCACCGGGGTGAACGCGGGGTTCGGCTGCCCGTCCGCGAGAGCGGCGTCCATGAAGTCCCGCCACGCCACCCCCGCGATGGTCGCGCCGAAGACGTGCTGGTGCCGTCGGCCGTCGATCACCACGTTCTGCATCGGCCGGAACGCGTCCGGGTAGCCCACCCAGGTGGCGGCGGCGAGCCGGGGCGTGTAGCCGACGAACCAGGTCTGCTCGTTGCGGCTGGTGGTGCCGGTCTTGCCGGCCGCGGCGTACCCCGGCGTCCCGAGCGACCGCCCGGTGCCCTGCCACACGTGCCCCAGGGCGTGGTTCATCGCGGCGGCGACGTCCGGGTCGATCGCCTGGGAGCACCCGGCGTCCGGCACCGGCAGCGCGGCGCCCTCCGCGTCGCGCACCGCGCTGACCGCCACCGGGGTGCAGAACACGCCGTCCGCCGCGAAGGCCGCGTACGCCCCCGCGAGGGCCAGCGGGGACGTCGACTCGGAGCCGAGGACGTTCGCCGCGTACGCGCCGAACGGCTCGCCCTCGCGCCCGGGCGAGGACTGCGTGACGCCCAGGTCGGCGGCGCCCTGCATGATGTCGCAGAGGTCGAGCTGCATCGCCATCGACAGGTACGCGAGGTTCACCGAGCGCTGCGTCGCCTGGAGCACCGACATCCGGCCCGCGCCGCCCTCGGCGTTGCGCACCGGCCACGTCTGGCTCGGCAGCCGGGACCCGCAGGCGGTGAACTGGTTCGTGTTGAGCGTGCGGGCCGTGCCGTCCACGCTCGCCCCGAGGTGGTTCCCCCGCTCGAGCCACTCCAGCAGCGTGAACGGCTTGAGGGTCGAGCCGGGTGCGAAGCCGCCGGACCCGCCGTAGGAGAACGAGGTGCTGTAGTTCACCGACACGGCGGACCCGCCCGCCTGGGCGGTGTTGTCGAAGGTGCGGTTCTGCGCCATCGCCACGACGCGGCCGGTCCCGGGCTCGACGACCACCATGGCGGAGCCGACGCCCGAGCGGTCGTCCACCGGCACCCGCGCCTTCACCTGCTCGTCCGCGAGCGCCTGCAGCCGCGGGTCGAGCGTCGTGGTGATGACCAGGCCGCCCCGGTACAGCAGGTCGGCCCGCTCCTCGGGCGTCTCACCGAACGCGGGGTCGTGCCGGATCACCTGGGTGACGTAGTCGCAGAAGAACCCGGCGCCCGGGATCGCGGCGTCCGCCGCCATGCAGCCGCTGCGCGCCTCGCTGACCCGCAGGGTGTCCGCGACCGGGGTCGCGACCGCGGCGTCGTGCTCCTCGGGCGTGATGTAGTCCTGGTCCCGCATCAGCATCAGCACGGTGTTGCGGCGCTGCTCGGCGGCGGCCGGCGACCGGGTCGGGTCGAGAGCGCTCGGGCTCCTGGTGATCCCCGCGATCGTCGCGGCCTCCACCAGGTCGAGCTCCGCCGCCGGCTTGCTGAAGTACCGCCGGGCGGCCGACTCCGCGCCGTACACCGCCACGCCGAACGGTGCGATGTTGAGGTAGCTCGCCAGGATCTCCTCCTTGGTGAGCTCCTGCTCCAACGCGACCGCGAGCCGCGCCTCCCGGAGCTTGCGGGCGTAGCCCTCCGCGCCGTCGGACTCCTGCGCGGCCGCGACGCCCGCGTGGTCGCCGTCGCGGGCCGACCGCTCGATGAGCACGTTCTTCACGTACTGCTGCGTCAGCGTCGACGCGCCCTGCTGGGACCCGGTGAGCTGGTTCTGCACGAGGGCGCGGGCCATGCCGGTGGGGTCGACGCCGCCGTGGTCGAAGAACCGCCGGTCCTCGGTCGCCACCACCGCGTGCTGCAGGTGCACCGACACCTGGTCGAGCGGCACGACCACCCGGTCCTCGGCGAAGAACTCCGCGAACGGGGTGCCGTCCGCGGCGGTCATCACGGACCGCTGGGACAGCGGGCGGCGTTCCAGGTGCGAGGGCAGGTCCCGGAGCGCCTCGTCGCCGAGGTCGGTGGCGGTGCGCGCGACCGCGGCGACCGGCATGAGCGTGCCGGCGAGCAGCAGCCCTCCGGTGACCGACGCGAGCACGAACGCCAGCAGGAGCGCGAGCACCTGCGTCGGGGTCACGTGGACCCGGGAGGGCCGGGTGGGACGAGTCATGCGCGCGACGCTAGGTAGCGTGGCGGCACCCCGTGCCCGGCCGGGTGGCCGACGTAGGTGGACCCGTGGGGATGACCGGGAGCCGTGGTGAAGACGCCGTGCCCACCTACGCAGCGACCGCCCGGGTCAGGCGGTCGCGGGCTTGTCCACCGCGCCGCCGTACCGGCGGTCGCGGCGGGCGTACGTCTCGACGGCGCGCCACAGGTGCCGGCGGTCGACGTCGGGCCAGGGCTCGTCGAGGAACACCAGCTCGGCGTACGCGGCCTGCCAGATCATGAAGTTCGACGTGCGCTGCTCCCCGGACGAGCGGAGGAACAGGTCGACGTCCGGCAGGTCCGGCTCGTCCAGGTAGCGCTGGATCGTCTTCTCGGAGACCTTGTCCGCCTTCAGCCGGCCCGCCGCCACGTCCTGCGCGATCGCCTTCGCGGCGTCGGCGATCTCCGCGCGGCCGCCGTAGTTCACGCACATCGTCAGCGTGCAGGTGGTGTTGCCGGCGGTGAGGCGCTCGGCCTCCTCCAGCTCGGAGATGACCGACCGCCACAGCCGCGGGCGCCGTCCGGCCCAGCGCACCCGGACGCCCCAGTCGTTCATCACGTCCCGGCGGCGGCGCAGCACGTCCCGGTTGAAGCCCATGAGGAACCGCACCTCCTCGGGCGACCGGGACCAGTTCTCCGTCGAGAACGCGTACGCGGAGACGTGCTTCACACCGATCTCGATCGCTCCGGCGACGACGTCGAGCAGCGACGCCTCCCCCGCCGCGTGCCCGGCGGTGCGCGGCAGCCCGCGGGCGTTCGCCCACCGGCCGTTGCCGTCCATGACGATCGCGACGTGCTGCGGGACGAGCTCCTTCGGCAGCACGGGCGGGCGGGCCCCGCTCGGGTGCGGGGGCGGCGGAACCGGCATCAGATCCTCTCGACCATCGGCAGCGAGCGCAGCGTGCGCTCCAGGTGGAACTGGGAGTACGCGGACACCAGGCCGTTGCCCTCCTTGCGGTGCCGCTCCGCGGACGCCTCGGCCACGGGCCAGTCGCCGACGAGCAGGGCCGTCAGCAGCTCGAACGTCTCCCGGGCCGGGGCGGTCGCGCCCGGCGGGCGGCAGGACGTGCAGACGGCGCCGCCCTGGGCGACCGCGAACGAGTGGTGCGGCCCCGGCCGGCCGCAGCGGGCGCAGTCGGTGAACGACGGGGCCCAGCCCGCGATCGCGAGCGCGCGCAGCAGGTAGGAGTCCAGCACCAGGCCCGGCGCGTGCTCCCGGGCCGCGAGCGAGCGCACCGCGCCGACCAGCAGCCAGTACTGCTGCAGCGCGGGCTCGCGCTCGGCCTCGACCAGCCGCTCGGCGGTCTCCAGCATCACGGTGCCCGCGGTGTACAGGGCGTAGTCCTCGCACACCGGCCGGCCGTAGGCGCCGAGCGTCTCGACCTGGGTGACCACGTCGAGGTTCCGGCCGGTGTTCAGCTGCACGTCGATGTGCATGAACGGCTCGAGCCGGGAGCCGAACCGCGAGGTCGTGCGACGGACGCCCTTGCCGACCGCGCGCACCTTGCCGTGGCTGCGGGTCAGCAGGGTGACGATCCGGTCCGCCTCCCCCAGCTTGTGGGTGCGCAGCACGATCGCCTCGTCGCGGTAGAGGCTCACGCTCGTATTGTCCCCCGCGACCGCCCCGGACCGCGCACCTGTTCGCCGACCGCGTGCCGCGCCCCCGCGGAACCTCCACCCGGACGCGGCGACGCCCGGCCCCGCTGCCGCGCGCGGGTGGGCGCGGCGGGCGGGACCGGGCGCTGGGGCCGGTCGGGGGTGGCGCCGGCCCCGTCCAGGGGCCCGCGCGGGTCAGCGGGAGGCGGCCGCCTCGCGCTCGGCGCGGTTGACGGCCGAGATGATGGCCTTGAGCGAGGCGGTCGTGATGGAGGAGTCGATCCCGACGCCCCACAGCGTCCGGTCGCCCACGGCGCACTCGACGTACGCGGCGGCCGCGGCGTCACCGCCGGCGGACAGCGCGTGCTCGGCGTAGTCGAGCACCTGCACCCGGGCGCCGACCTGGTCGAGCGCGGCGACGAACGCCGCGATCGGGCCGTTGCCGGAGGCCTCGACGGTGCGGTCGACGCCGCCGTCCACCAGGTCGACCGCGAGCGTGTCCGGGCCCTCCTCGGCGCTGGTGGTCCGGGTGCCGCGGAGCGCGAACCGGCCCCAGGCGTCCAGGTCGGACGCGGCGTCGACGGGCAGGTACTCGTCGGTGAAGATCCGCCACAGCACGTCGGCCGTGACCTCCGAGCCGTGGGCGTCGGTGTACCGCTGCACGACCTGCGAGAACTCGATCTGCAGGCGGCGCGGCAGGTCCAGGTCGCGCTCGGACTTCATCAGGTAGCTGATGCCGCCCTTCCCGGACTGCGAGTTGACCCGGATGATCGCCTCGTACGACCGGCCGACGTCCTTGGGGTCGATCGGCAGGTACGGGACCGCCCAGACGAGGTCGTCGACGTCCTTGCCCTCGGCCGCCGCCCGGGCCTCCATCGCGTCCAGGCCCTTCTTGATGGCGTCCTGGTGCGAGCCGGAGAAGGCGGTGAACACCAGGTCGCCGCCGTACGGGTGCCGCTCGGGGACGGCCATCTGGTTGCAGAACTCGACGACCCGGCGGATGTGGTCGATGCCGCCCCCGACGGAGAAGTCGATCTCGGGGTCGACGCCCTGGCTGAACAGGTTCATGCCCAGGGTCACCAGGCAGACGTTGCCGGTGCGCTCGCCGTTGCCGAACAGGCAGCCCTCGATGCGGTCGGCGCCGGCCAGGTAGCCCAGCTCGGCGGCCGCGACGGCGGTGCCGCGGTCGTTGTGCGGGTGCAGCGACAGCACCACGTTCTCGCGGTACCGCAGGTGGCGGCCCATCCACTCGATGGAGTCGGCGTAGACGTTGGGGGTGGCCATCTCGACCGTCGCCGGCAGGTTGATGATCACGGGCTTCTCGGCCGTCGGCTCGAACACGTCCAGCACGGCGTTGCAGATCCGGACCGCGAACTCGAGCTCGGTGCCGGTGTACGACTCCGGGCTGTACTCGTAGAACACCTCGGTCTCCGGGATGCTCTCCTCGTACTTCTTGCACAGGCGGGCGCCCGAGACGGCGATGTCGACGATGCCGTCCTCGTCGGACCGGAAGACGACCTCGCGCTGCAGCACCGAGGTCGAGTTGTACAGGTGGACGATCGCCTGCTTGGCGCCGGCGATCGCCTCGTAGGTCCGCTCGATCAGGTGCTCGCGCGACTGGGTCAGCACCTGGATGACGACGTCGTCGGGGATGCGACCCTCCTCGATCAGCATCCGCACGAAGTCGAAGTCGGTCTGCGAGGCGGACGGGAAGCCGACCTCGATCTCCTTGTAGCCCATCTGCACCAGCAGCTCGAACATCGCCAGCTTGCGGGCGGCGTTCATCGGCTCGATCAGCGCCTGGTTGCCGTCGCGCAGGTCGACGGCGCACCAGCGCGGCGCCTTCGTGATCTGCTTCGTCGGCCAGGTGCGGTCCGGCAGCTCGACCCGGATCTGGTCGGCGAACGGTCGGTACTTGTGCACCGGCATGCCGGACGGCTGCTGGGCGGTGCGGGTGTGGTAGCTCATCGGGGGTCCTTCGCTTCGCGGGTGCTGGGGTCAGCCGGCGCACCGAACACCGCGACGAGGATCCGGCCTAGAGGGCCTCGTCGCGGCGGCGAAGGAGGAGGCTGCGAAGCGTGAGCACGGTTCGACTGTACTCCGCACCACCCGGCGGACCGCAACCGCTCAGCATGCGGACGGCTAGGTCAGCAGGATCAGCTCGTCCCGGCTGCGGAGCACCAGGTGCCCGCCGACCGCGGTCACCGAGCGCACCCCCTGCTCGATCGGCAGCACCCACTCGAGCCCGCCGTCGGCCAGCCGGCGCGCCTCCATCGTCGGCGTGCCCGTCCCCGACCGTCCCGCGGCGAGCACGAGCGTGCCGTCGGTGAGCGGGGCCCACCACATGAGCACCCGCTCCGGTGACTCCCACTCGACGGTGCCCGTGCGCGCGGCCACCACCTGGTAGCCGTCGACCCCGAGCAGCAGCAGGTGCCCGCCGGCCTGCAGCCGCACCGCGCGGTACGTGTCGTGCCGCCACAGCTCCGTCCCGCCCGGGATCGACCGGGCGCTCAGCGTCCCGCCCTCGTCCATCACCAGCACGTCCGACGGGTCGCCGTCGGTGGCGGTGACCGCCGGGAACAGCGCGCGCGAGGTGAACAGCGGCCGCCCCGTCCGGTCGCGCACCACGCCCCCGTCCCCGCTCGACCAGGTCCCGAACACGTCCCGGGACAGCGACCCGACGACGAACGAGCCGCGCGGCGACGCGATGAGCTCCTCGCCGTCGGCGGCGTCCAGCACCGTCGCGGACCACCCCTGCAGCAGCACGAACGCGTCGTTGACCCGCAGCTCGGACCCGCTGACGATCCCCTCGCGCAGCCGCAGCGGGCTGCTGCCGCGGTACCACCAGACGCGGTGGCCGTCGGCGCCCGCGTACCGGCCGACCCGTGCGTGCCCGTCCGCGCCGACCCGCAGCACCACGAGGTCGTCCCCGATCCGCTCCACCGCCGCGAGCCGGCCCGACACCGTCCACCGGCCCAGGACGTCCCCGGTGGTGGCGTCGAGCGCCGACACCTGCGCCCAGCGCTCGTCGGGCGCCGGGAACGGCACCGTCCCGTGCCCCCCGCCGGCGACGACCGGGGGCTCGACCACGCAGAGGACCACCGGACCCACGTCCGCCGAGGCGTGCGGGCAGCCCGTCAGCGGACGGGTGCCGGCCACCGGGCCGAGGTCGCGGGTCCAGAGCCGCTCGCCGGACTCCTCGTCGTAGGCCGCCACCGCGAAGCGGCGGTCGCGCACCCCCGACACGACCAGCGCGCCGGATGCGGCCAGCACGTCCGCGGACCGGGCGACCGGGACGCGCCAGCGCGCCCACGGCGGCCCGTCCAGCGGGGCGAGCATCCCGGGCGCCACGACCACGGGGGCGTCGGGCGCCGCCGCGCGGCCGACCAGGGCACCGGCGACCACCAGCCCGAGCACGACCACCAGGGCGACCCAGCGACGCCGGTGCGCGGGCCGCGGCAGCCAGGTCCGAGGGCGTCCGGGCGCGCGGGGGCGGTCAGTGACGTCGACCAGCTCGACGTCCTGCATCGTCGCAGCAGACCGAAGCCGGCCCATGCGCCACTGTAGGCCCCGGGGCGCGCGGCGTCAGCGCCGGCGGCCGGGCGGCGGCCTCTCGGGCCGGGGTCGTGTCAGTGGTCGCCGGTAGCGTTCTACCATGGTTGACCTGCAGGAACACCCGGACGGCGACACGCTCGCCGATCCGGTGCTGCCGGTCTACGCCGCCGACGGGGTCTGCCTGACCGACTACGGCCCCGACCCCGTCGTAGCGTTCGGCGGGGCACCCCGGACCGGTGAGCAGCGGCAGGTCGAGGCCATCGCCGCCTGCCCGCCCGGACCCGTGCTCGACGCGTGGTTGCGGGGCCTGGACCTGACGGTGCTGTCCCCCGCCATCCTCGTGGAGGTCGTGGCGGCGCGGGCGCGGATGGAGGCCCACCAGCACGCCGCGATGCTCGACGCCGTCGCCGA
>NZ_VEGH01000006.1 GCF_007679345.1 Cellulosimicrobium cellulans | reverse complement strand
GCGCGGGCCGGGGGGGGGGGGGGGGGGCCCCCCCCCGGCCCCCCCCCCCCCCCCGACGTGCTCGTGGCCCGGGCCGACGGCGCGCTCGCCACCGCGCGCCGCCGGGACGACCGGGTCGCCGTCGACGCGGAGGCGCCCGCGGTGCCGACCTCGCGGGGCCCCGGCGCGGCGGGCGGGCCGCGCGAGGCGGACCTGCTGCAGCGGCTGCCCGCCGCGGTGGCCGCCGGGGAGCTCGTGGTGCACTTCCAGCCGTTCGTGTCCGTCGCCGCGGGCCGCGTCGAGGGCGCGGAGGCCCTGGTGCGCTGGCAGCACCCGGAGCACGGCCTGCTCGGCCCGGACGCGTTCGTACCCGCCGCCGAGCGCACCGGCCTGATCCGCCCGGTCACGCTGCACGTGCTGGACGTCGCCCTGGCGCAGTGCGCGCGGTGGCGGGCGCGCGGCCCGGCCACGTTCGGGGTGTCGGTCAACGTGTCGGCGCACGATCTGGACGACCCGCGGCTGGTCGCCGACGTGGCGGCGGCGCTCGACCGGCACGGGCTGCCGCCCGACGCGCTCGGGCTGGAGGTCACCGAGACGATGGCGATGCGGGACGCCGCGCAGGCCGGGCGGACCCTGCGGGCGCTCGCGGACCTCGGGGTGCGGCTCGCGGTGGACGACTACGGGGTGGGCTACGGCTCGCTCGACTACCTGCGCCGGCTGCCGTTCACGGTGCTCAAGGTCGACCGGGCGTTCGTGGCGCCGGCGGCCGACGACCGGGTGTGCGCGGAGATCCTGCGGTCGACCGTGGACCTCGGCCACGCGCTCGGCATGTACGTGGTCGCGGAGGGCGTGGAGGACGACCGGACGCTGGCGCTGCTGCGCGGGCTCGGGTGCGACGCCGCGCAGGGCTGGGCGCTCGGCCGCCCGGGCCCGGCGGCGGCCTTCGACGACCGCCTGGCCGCGCCCGCGCCTGTCAATTAGTAGATCCTTCAAGTATTCTCGCCGGACCGACCGGCCCCCGGGCCGCGCCGACCGACCCGAGGAGTACCCCATGCCCGACCGCCGTCCCACCGCGGCCGAGCGCCAGGCCCGCCTGGCCGCCGTCCGAGCCGAGCAGCGCAAGAAGGAGCGCGGCCGCGCCGTCTGGATCGGCTCGATCGCCGGCGTCCTGGTGCTCGCCCTCGTCGGCGTGAGCGCCTGGGTGATCGTCGACGCCGGCCGCGACAAGGCCGCCGTGCAGGCCCAGGCGGACGCCGACATCGACGGCGTCGAGTCGTTCGACGGCCTCACGTTCAACCACGTGACGACCGCCGTCGACTACCCGCAGTCCCCGCCCGCCGGCGGCGACCACAACGCCGCGTGGCTGAACTGCGGCGTGTACACCGAGCCGGTGCCGGACGAGAACGCCGTGCACTCGCTCGAGCACGGCGCGGTCTGGATCACCTACGACCCGTCGCTGCCCGCCGAGGACGTCGCGACGCTGCAGGCGTACGCGGCCGGCCAGTCGTACGTGCTCGTCTCCCCCTACGAGGGCCTCGACTCCCCCGTGGCGATCAGCGCCTGGGGCTACCAGCTGAAGGTCGACTCCGTCGACGACGAGCGGTTGCCGGTGTTCATCCAGAAGTACCTGCTCAACCCGGAGCTCGCCGAGGTCGGCGCGCCCTGCTCGAGCGGCGTGGGCACGCCCGCGTGACCTCCGCCGTCCTCGACGACGCGGCCGTGGCGCCCGCCCCCGCCGGGCGGGGCCACGGGCGCGCCGTGCTCGTCGTCGTGGCCCTCGCCGCGCTGGTGCTCGGCGCCCTGGCCGGCGCGCTGCTCGCGCGCCAGCCGGCGCTGACCGCCGCGCCGGAGGGCTCGGTCGACGCCGGGTTCGCCCGGGACATGCAGGCGCACCACGCGCAGGCCGTCGACCTCGCGGTGCTCGTCCGGGACCGGAGCACCGACGAGGAGGTGCGGACGGTCGCGCTCGACATCCTGCTCACCCAGCAGAACCAGATCGGGCAGATGGCCGGCTGGCTGTCGACCTGGGGGCTCCCCGCGGCGGCGTCGGATCCGCCGATGGCGTGGATGACGGGCTCGGAGCACGGGCACGGCGCGGCGGCGGCCGATGGCTACGCCGCGATGCCCGGCTGGGTGTCGCGCGCGGACCTCGCCCGGCTGACCGCGGCCACCGGCGTGGAGGCGGACCGGCTGTTCCTGCAGCTGATGATCCCGCACCACCAGGGCGGCGTGGAGATGGCCGAGTACGCCGTCGAGCACGCGCAGCGCCCGCAGGTGGTGGCCCTGGCCCGGAACATCGTCACGTCCCAGGAGCGCGAGCTGACCGCCCTGCAGGACATGCTGGACGCGCGGGGCGGCCCGGTCGGCTGACGCCGCCGTGCGCTAGTCCCGCTCGCGCAGCTCCAGGCTGATCTGGTCCGCGTCCAGCACCCGCAGCGCCTCCGTCAGCGCGCCGGAGCTGGCCGTGCCCAGGTCGCGGACCTTCAGCAGCGCCTCCCGCTGGGCGTCCAGCACCGCCAGCCGCAGCTCGCGGACCTGCGCCGCGGCGGAGGCGCGGTCCTGGGCGTCCTCGTCCTCGTCCAGCTCCCCGCCCTGCCGCTCGGCGATGCGCCGGGCCTTCTCGAGCACGGCCGGGTCGTACGGGGTGCCGTCGGGCCGGCGCAGGTCGGGGTCACCCAGCAGCGCGGCCGCGGCGGCGGTCATCTCCCCCGCAAGCCGGTCCACCTCGGCGCGGTCGTCGGCGCCGTCGCGGCCCAGCCCGAGCCGGCGCACCAGCCAGCCGAGCGTCCCGCCCTGCACCAGGAGCGTCCCCGCGGCGACGATGAACGCGACCAGCACCAGCAGCGCGCGGTGCGGGGTGTCCCGCGGCAGCGACTGCGCGGCGGCCAGCGTCACGACGCCGCGCATGCCGGCCCAGACGAGGATCGCGCCCTCGCGCGGGCCGAGGTGCTCGGCCTGCAGGTAGTCGATGTCGGCGATCCGGCGGGTGATCCGGTAGCGGAGCCGCACGCCCCGGCTCTCCGGGGCGTCGTCCCGGCCGAGACGCGGCCGGCGCCGGCCCAGCACGCGCCGGACCTTCGCGGCGTCGACCGGGGCGGTGGTCGCCCGCGGGGCCGCCCCCGCCGGCGGCGCTCCCGGGAGCCGGTGCTCGGCCAGGTCCTCCCGGGTGAGCGTCGCCAGCCGCTCCGGGCGCTCGTTCAGCGCCGTGAGGTAGCCGCGCACCGTGACCCCCCGCCGCGCACGCCGGGACAGCCGGGACAGCAGGTAGGCGACGTACCCGGTGCGGACCACCAGGACGACGGCGGCCGAGAGCGCCCCGAGGCCGACCGCCGCCCACAGGTGCCCGTGGTCCGCGCGGACCTCCTCGACCAGGCCGTACAGCTCGAGCCCCATGACCAGGAACACCGCGCCCTCGAGCAGCAGCTCCAGGGTGCGCCAGTTGGCCGCCTCAGCGATCCGGTCCTGCGGCCTCAGCCGCACGCTGCCCGCCCCGGCGACCAGCCCGGCGCTCACCGTGGCGACCAGGCCGGACGCGTTCAGGTGCTCGGCCGGGATGTAGGCGACGAACGGCACGATGAACGACACCGCGGTCGTCAGGTGCGGGTCCGCCATCCGGGTCCGGACCCACAGGCTGACCTTGCCGACCAGACCGCCGATCGCGACCGCCACGACCACCGCGTAGGCGAAGTCGGTCGCCACCTCCCACAGCGTGACGGACGCCGCGGTCGCCACCACGGCGGAGCGCAGCAGCACCAGCGCCGAGGCGTCGTTGAGCAGGCTCTCGCCCTCCAGGACCGTGACGATGCGCGGGCTCACCCCCGACTTCCGGACGATCGACGTCGCCACCGCGTCGGTCGGGCTGAGGACGGCGCCCAGCGCGATCCCGGTCGCCAGCGTCACGTCGGGGATGAGCCAGGAGAAGATCACGCCGAGCACCACGGACGTCGCGACGACGAGCAGCACCGACAGGCCGCTGATGGCGGTGAGGTCGCGCCGGAAGTCCATCGTCGGCACCGACACCGAGGTCGCGTAGAGCAGCGGGGGCAGGACGATCCCGAGGATCCACTCCGGCTCGATCTCCACCGCCGGGACCGCCGGGACCAGGCTGATGGCGACGCCGAGCGCCACGAGCAGCAGCGGCGCCGACACCCCCACCCGCGGGGCGAGGGCGGTGACGGTCACCACCGCCACGGCGCCGATCACCCCGATCAGCAGCAGGTCCATGCGCGTGGCCCCTCCGTGGTGCGCCCGCCGCGGCTCAGCCGGCGGACCGCGCGGCCGCCGGGGCCGGGGCCGCGCGCACGAGGCCGCGGTAGTACTCGATCTTCTCCGCGAGGTGCTCCTGCTGGTGCAGCAGCCGCTCGAGGGTCGAGGCTACGTGCTCGGCGTGGGCCTCGAGCAGCGCCAGCCGCTCCGGCACGGTCGCGTCGGCCTGCGGGCCGGTGGCCAGCGCCAGCCCTGCGTACCGGCGCATCGCGGCGATCGGCATGCCGGTGTCCCGCAGGCAGCGCAGCACGCCGAGCCAGTCCAGGTCCGCGTCGTCGTAGAGCCGGCGGCCCGCGGCGTCCCGCCGGACGTCGCGGACCAGGCCGATCTTCTCGTAGTAGCGCAGCGTGTCGAGGCTGAAGCCGGAGCGCCGGGCGGCGTCGGCCGGGGCGTAGGTGGTCATGGCCGCCAGTGTGGCGCGGGCCGGGCGCGGACGGGAGCGGTCCGGCGACAGGACTTGCGCTGGAGCGCGCTCCAGCCGCGACGCTGGCCGGCATGACGACGACCACGCCCGCGACCGGGCAGACCACCGCACCCGTACCCGCCGACGAGCGCGTGGCCGCAGCCCCGCCCGTCGCCCTGGGCGCCATGCTGTTCGGCACCCGGCACGACGACGCGGAGTCGTTCGACCTGCTCGACGCGTACGTCGAGGCGGGCGGCGTGTGGATCGACACCGCCGACTGCTACGCGTTCTGGGCCGACGACTCCGGCCGCGGCGGCCAGAGCGAGCCCGTGCTGGGGCGCTGGCTCGCCGCCCGCCCCGGGATGCGGGACCGGGTGCGGATCGCGACCAAGGTCGGCTGCGAGCCGCTGTGGCCGGGCTCGTTCCCCGAGCGCACGACGGGCCTGGGCGCCGAGGTCGTGCGGTCGGTGGCGCGGCAGAGCCTGGACCGGATGGGGATCGACCGCATCGACCTGTTCTGGGCGCACCGGGACGACCGCTCGACGCCCCTGCGCGAGATCGTCGACGGCTTCGCCCGGCTGGTCGACGACGGGGTGGTCGGCGCCTGGGGCTTCTCCAACACCGCGCTGTGGCGGGTGGAGCGTGCGGCCGGCACCGCCCGGGCGCGGGGGCTGGCGGCGCCCACCGCGCTGCAGCTCCGGTACTCCTACCTGCAGCCGCGGCCGATGGTCCGGGACCACGAGCACGACCACCGGTTCGGCTGGATCACCGACGAGGTGCTCGACTACGCCGAGGCGGACCCCGCCGTCGGGCTGTGGGCGTACAGCCCGCTGATGTCGGGCGCCTACGAGCGGGCCGACCGGCCGGTGCCCGCGGGGTTCGACCACCCCGGGACCGCGCGGCGGCTGGCCGTCCTGGCGGACGTGGCGGCCGAGCTGGGCGTCAGCCGGAGCGAGGTGGTGCTCGCGTGGCTGGCCGGCGGCAGCCCGCGGGTGTCGCCCGTGGTCGGGGTGAGCAGCCCCGAGCAGCTCGCGACGGCGATGGCCGGGGTGCGGCTGGTGCTCCCCGCAGCGGCCCGGGAGCGCCTCGACGCGGCGTGGTGAGCCGGTGCGCCCCCCGTAATGAGAGTGAGTATCAGTTGTGTTAGCGTGACGGCGCTGATCATCCGACCCGCGACCGGAGAGGAGACGGCGGCGAGGGCACCCGTGCGCCCGCACGGGCCCCCCGGCCGCCGGCCCCCCACATGACCCTTTCGACCCGTACCCGCCCCCGCCTCGCCGGCGCGCTCGGCCTCGGCGTGACCGCGGCGCTGCTCGCCGCGTGCGGCCAGTCCGGCGACGCCGCGGCGGAGCCGTCCGCCGCCGCCGAGGAGACGTCCGCCGCCCCGGCCGCCACCGAGGTCGCCACCGCGAAGCCGCGCCTCGCCCTCACCTACGACGGCGGCATCCAGGTGCTGGACGCCGACACGCTCGCGGTCGTCTCCGACATCGAGCTGGCCGGCTTCAACCGCCTGAACCCGGCCGGCGACAACCGGCACGTGCTCGTCTCCACCACCGGCGGCTTCCAGGTGCTCGACGCCGGCACCTGGACGCAGCCGCACGGCGACCACACGCACTCGTACACGGCCGACCCGGTGCTGACCGACGTGCTGTGGCCGGCCGAGACGCCGGGCCACGCCGTCCGGCACGAGGGGCGCACCGCGCTGTTCGACGACGGCACGGGCCAGGTCACCGTCGTCGACTCCGACGCCCTGGCCGACCCGGACGCCGAGACCCGCGACCACACCACCCCGTCCGCGCACCACGGCGTCGCGGTCGAGCTCACGGACGGCACCCTCGTCGTCTCCGACGGCACGGAGGACGAGCGCACCGGCGTGCGGGTCCTCGACGCGGACGACGCCGAGATCGCCGCGATCGACACCTGCCCCGGCGTGCACGGCGAGGCCGTCGCCGCCGACGAGGCCGTGGTCATCGGCTGCGAGGACGGCGCCGTCGTCTGGGCCGGCGGCGCGCTGACCAAGGTCACCGCCCCCGACGCCTACGGCCGGATCGGCAACCAGGCCGGGTCCGAGGCCTCGCCGTACGTGCTGGGCGACTACAAGTCCGACCCGGACGCCGACCTGGAGCGCCCGACCCGGGTCTCCCTGATCGACACCCGCGACGCCTCGATCCGCCTGGTCGACCTGCCGGCCTCCTACACGTTCCGCTCGCTCGCCCGCGGCGACGCCGGCGAGGCCCTGGTGCTCGGCACCGACGGCGCCCTGCACGTCATCGACCCGGAGTCCGGCACCGTCGTGCGGTCCGTCCCGGTGATCGACGCCTGGGAGGAGCCGGAGGAGTGGCAGGAGCCGCGCCCGGCGATCACCGTCCTGGACGGCTCCGCGTACATCACCGACCCGGCCACGAACTCCGTGCACGCCGTCGACATCGAGACCGGCGAGGTCTGGCTGAGCGCCGACCTCGAGGTGACGCCGAACGAGGTCGCGGGCGTCTCCGGCGCCGCCGCGGAGCACGGCGGGCACGACCACGCCGAGGGCGACCACGCCGACCACGCGCACGAGGACGAGCACGCGCACGAGGACGAGGGCGCCGAGGGCTGACCCCCGCCCCACCTCCTCGGGTGGAGCGTCCCGCCCGGGCACACCGCGCGTGCCGGGCAGGGCGCTCCACCCTCGCGCATCCCGACCCGGAAGGACCCCCGTGCCCCGCACCACCCCCACGCCCCGCACCACCCGCACCGTCGCCTCCGCCCTCGCGCTCGGCCTCGCCGGTGCCGCGCTCGCGGCGTGCTCCCCCGCCGGTGAGGACGGCGACACCCCGCACGACGTCGTGGCGGCGTTCTACCCGCTGCAGTTCGTCGCCGAGCGGGTCGGCGGCGAGCACGTCGCCGTCACCTCGCTGACCCCGCCCGGCGGCGAGTCGCACGACCTCGAGCTGTCGCCGAGCGCCGTCTCCCGGGTCGGCGACGCGGACCTCGTCGTCTACCTGTCCGGGTTCCAGGCCGCGACGGACGCCGCCGTCGCCGCCACGTCGCCCGCCCACGTGGTCGACGCCGCCGAGGCCGCGGCGCTGGAGGTCGGGCCGGACGGCGTCGAGCCCGGCGGCGGTGGCAGCCTGGACCCGCACTTCTGGCTGGACCCGACCCGGCTCGCGGACGTCGCGCACCAGGTCGGGGACGCGCTCGCGGAGATCGACCCCGAGCACGCCGACGACTTCGCCGCCGCGGCGGACGACCTGGTCGCCGACCTCGACGCGCTGGACGCGGACCTCGAGGCCGGGCTCGCGGCCTGCCGGGGCGCGACGCTGGTCGCCTCGCACGAGGCCTTCGGCTACCTCGCCCAGCGGTACGGGCTGCACCAGGTGGGCCTGAGCGGCATCGACCCCGAGGTCGAGCCGTCGCCCGCGCGGCTGCGCGACGTCGCCGCCACCGTCGAGGCGGAGCGCGTCCGCACCCTGTTCTTCGAGACGCTGACCAGCCCCAAGGTCACGCGGACGCTCGCCGACGACCTCGGCGTGGCCACGGCCGTCCTCGACCCCCTGGAGGGGCTCGCCGAGGGCGACGAGCGCGACTACCTCGGCGTCATGCGGGACAACCTCGCCGCGCTGACCGCCGGGCTCACCTGCGGGGCGTGACCGCGGGCGCGACGACGGCGCCGGACCCGCCGGGGGTGCGGCGCCGTCCGCGCGCCCGGCTCAGTGCGAGCGCAGCGCCTCGACCAGGTCGGCCTTCTTCATGGACGACCGGCCCTCGATGCCGATCTCCGCCGCCCGCTTGCGCAGGTCCTCGACGGTCCAGTCCTCGTAGGAACCGGACTCGCCGCCCTTCTTCCCGACCGACGACCGCCCGCGCGCCGCCGCGGCGTTGGCGATGCGGGCCGACTTCTCCTTGCTGTTGCCCTCGTCGCGGAGCTCCTCGTAGAGCCCCTTGTCCTTGACGCTCGGGCCCGGGTCACGGCGCGGCATGGCGACCTCCTCGGTGTGGACGACGTCCGGTCCTCCCGACGATGCCCCCAGGCCGCGCCGCCCGCATCCGCAGGCCCCGGTCAGGCCGCGCGGTCGCCGAGCCAGGGCGCCAGCACGTCCTCCGCGCCGAGCCACGGGTGCAGCCCCCGCGCGTGCTCGTCCGCCGTCAGCAGCACGTCGTCGAACGCCGCGAGCAGGTCGGCCCGCACGTCCTCGACGCCGGTGAAGACGAGCCGTGTGGCCGCCGGCCGCCGGCCCCAGGTGCCGAGCGCCCCGACGCTGAGCTGACCGCCGGCGCCGTCCCAGACGCAGACCGAGTCGGGCCGCGTCGGGACCCAGAAGTGCCCCCGGCTGCGGTGCCGGCCCTGCCCGAGCCGGGCGACCTCGGCCACCAGGCGCTCAGGGTGCAGCGGTCGGTCGGCGCGCAGCTCGAGCGTCCACACCCCCCGCGCCGTGGGGGCACCCGGCACCGGGGCGGCGTGCCGCGGGTCGAGGCGCCGCTCTCCCGCCCGCACGTCGTGCACCCCCGCGAGCAGCGCCGCGACGTCCGCGGCGTACACCCCGTCGACGCGCCGGCCGTCGGCGGCGCGGACGTGGTCGAGCAGGTCGGAGGCGACCGGGTGCTCCGCAGGATCGCCCGCGACCAGCACGACGTCGGCGTGCCCGACCTGGGCCGCGAGCGCCTCGCCGACCGCGCGGCCGTCGTCCTCGGTGAGCGCCAGGCCGCGCTCGTCCAGCAGGTCGTCGCCGAGCAGGTCGTCGGCGAACGTGGCGAGGTCGAGCGCCGCGACCACGCCGGCGAGCCGCAGCGAGCGCAGGCCGCCGCCGCGCCGCGTCGCCCAGCCGAGCGCGCGGGTGACCGGCAGCGACTCCGCCGACACGGGCAGCGCCAGCAGCACGGCGTCCCACCGCGGGTCACGGCCGAGCCGCTCGAGCGTGGGCACCGCGTCCTCGCGCACGGAGCAGCTCAGGCACGCGTGCTCCAGCGGCACCAGGACGTCCTCGAGCACGCCCGTCGCGTCCGCGACGACGCGGCGGATGCCACCGCCCTCGGGGCCGTCGACGATGTCGTGGCGCAGCACGACGGTCCGGGGCCGGTCGACCACGACGCCGAAGGCGACGGCGTCGCGCAGCAGCGGGTCGACGGTGGCGAGCACGAGCAGGGGCGTGAGATCGCGTCGGGACATGCCTGCCAGACTAGCGCTTGTCGCGAACGATTCTCATTACCTATGATGGGTGCATGTCCGCTCACTGCCAGGTCCTGGGCACGTCGCCCGGGTTCGGCCACTCCATCTCCCACTCGCACCGGCGCACCAAGCGCCGGTTCGACCCGAACATCCAGCGCAAGCGCTACTGGGTGCCCTCGCTCGGCCGGCACGTGACGCTGACCGTCTCGGCCCGGGGCATCACGACGATCGACAGGCGCGGCATCGAGGCCGTCGTCGCCCGGATCCTCGCCCGTGGGGAGAAGGTCTGATGGCCCGCGCCGCCGACGTCCGCCCGATCATCAAGCTGCGCTCGACCGCGGGGACCGGCTTCACCTACGTCACCCGCAAGAACCGCCGCAACGACCCCGACCGCCTCGTACTGAAGAAGTACGACCCCGTGGTGCGGCGGCACGTCGACTTCACGGAGGAGCGCTGATGGCCAAGAAGAGCAAGATCGCCAGGAACGAGCAGCGACGCGCGGTCGTCGCCCGGTACGCCGAGCGGCGCCGGGAGCTCAAGGCGGCGTCCGTCGACCCGCACCTGCCGGAGGCCGACCGGGTCGCCGCGCGCACGGCTCTGCAGGCCCTCCCCCGAGACGCCAGCCCGACCCGGTTGCGCAACCGCGACGTTGCCGACGGCCGCCCGCGCGGCTATGTCGGGACGTTCGGTCTGTCCCGCGTGCGGATGCGGCAGATGGCCCACCGCGGCGAGCTGCCCGGTGTCACGAAGTCGAGCTGGTGAGGAGCACATCATGAAGCAGGGCATCCACCCCGAGTACCGACCCGTCGTGTTCCGGGACATCAGCGCGGACTTCGCGTTCCTGACCCGGTCGACGATCACGTCCGAGAAGACCGTCGAGTGGTCGGACGGGAGGACGTACCCCGTGGTCGACGTCGACGTCTCCTCCGCGTCGCACCCGTTCTACACGGGCAGGTCCCGCGTGCTCGACACCGCCGGCCGCGTCGAGAGGTTCCGGCAGCGCTACGGCCTCACCACCCCCGAGGAGACCCGATGAAGGTCCGCGCGTCGCTCGCGTCCCTGAAGAAGAAGGAGGGCTCGATCGTGGTGCGCCGCCACGGCAGGACCTTCGTGATCAACAAGAAGAACCCGCGCTGGAAGGCGAGGCAGGGCTGATGGCCGTCCCGAAGCGGAAGCTCTCCCGCAGCAACACCCGCGCCCGCCGGTCGCAGTGGAAGGCCGCGGCGGTCCCGCTGACCCCCGTGCGCACCCCCGACGGCCGGCTGGTCGAGGTCCCCCGCCGCCTCGCCCGCGCCGTCGAGCGCGGCCTGATCGACCCGCGCTGACGCGCACCCCGCCCGAGTTCGCCGGTTCCGCGCCGAGAGGCACCGCGGAACCGGCGAGCTCGCGCGCGACCGGCGAGCTCGCGGGGCCGCCTCGCCCACCGCGCGGGTAGCGTGCCGGGCGTGAGCGCCGCCGCCGTCCTCGACGTCCCGTCCCCGCAGGGCCCCGCCCGCGCGCACCTGCACCTGCCCGCCGGCGTCGCGCCGGGCGCCGACGGCCGCGTGGCCGTCCCCGGGGCGCTGGTGCTCGGCCACGGGGCCGGCGGAGGGATCGACGCGCCCGACCTGCGGGCGGTGACGGGCGCCGCGACGGCCCTGGGTCTCGCGGTCGCGCTCGTCGAGCAGCCGTACCGCGTCGCCGGCAAGCGGGTCGGCCCGCGGGGCCCGGCGCTGGACGAGGCGTGGACCGCGGTCGTCGCGCACCTGCGCGCGCACGCGCTCGACGCCCCGCTGGTCACGGGCGGCCGGTCCGCGGGCGCCCGCACCGCCTGCCGCACGGCGCTCGCCACCGGCGCCGCCGGGGTGCTGTGCCTCGCGTTCCCGACGCAGCCCCCCGGCCGGCCGGACGCGCCGAGCCGGCTGCCCGAGCTCGACGCCGCGGGCGTGCCGGTCCTGGTGGTCCAGGGCACCACCGACCCCTACGGCACGCCGCCGCCGTCCCCGACCCGAGCGGTCGTCGCGGTCCCCGGCGACCACTCCCTGAAGAAGGACCCGCGGTCGGTCGCGGCGGCCGTCACGGCCTGGCTCCCCACCGTCCTCCCGGTCCCCTGACGCCGAGGTCGAGGGTTCGCGCCCGGATGCCGCGCGGAGACCCTCGACCTCGCCGCGAACGCTCGACCTCGCGGGGACCTCAGCCGTCGAGGAAGGTGCGGACCGCCTCGGTCACCAGGGCATGGTCGTCGGCCTGCGGGAGGCCCGAGACCGTCACCACACCCACGATCCCGACGCCCTCGACGTGCACCGGGAAGGCCCCGCCGTGCGCCGCGTACTGCTGCAGCGGCAGCTCGTGCACCGCGCCGAACGTGGTGCCCTTCGCCCGCGCCCGCAGACCCTGCAGGTAGGACGAGGTGCCGAACCGCTCGACCACCCGGACCTTGCGCTCGATCCACGAGTCGTTGTCGGCCACCGTGCCGGGCCGCGCGGCGTGGAACAGCTGCTGCGCGCCGCGCCGGATGTCGATCGTCACGGGCAGCCCGCGCTCGGTCGCCAGCCGGACCAGCAGCGTGCCGAGCTCCCACGCGTCGTCGTTGGTGAAGGTGGCGAAGCGCAGGTCGCGCTCCTGCCCCTCGACCTCGGCGATCAGGGCCCGGACCTCGGTGTCGTCGCTCATGGCCGCGATCCTGCCACCCGCCGGGACCGGGGTCGGCCCCGGCGGGTGGCAGGCGGGCGGTCAGCGGCGGCGGACCGCCCGCACGACGGTGTCCCGGATCGTGATCTCCCGCCCGTCGGGGTCCGTGGCAGACCGTGGCCGCGCCTCCGCGACCGGGACGTCCCAGGCCCCCGGGTCGAGCGCGGCGACGACCTCCTCGGGGTCGAAGAACAGCTCCGGCAGGTCCGGGCGGCCGATCGTGGTGCGCAGGTCGCTGGCGTGGTGCGCGACCACCAGCAGCGTCCCCCCGGGGGCCACCGCCCGCGCCATCCGGGCGAACGCCACGGCGCGGACCTCCGGCGGCAGGTGCAGGAAGTGGGTGGTCACGAGGTCGTACCCACCGTCCCCGGCGTCCCAGCCGGCGATGTCGACGCGCTCGGTCCGCACCCGTGCCGCGACCTCCGGGCCCGCCTGCGCCGCCGCGGCCGCGACCCGGTCGAGCGCGGTCTGCGCCAGGTCGACGGCGGTCACGGCCCACCCGCGGCCGGCGAGCCACAGCGCGTCGCCGCCCTCGCCGCACGCGACGTCCAGCGCGCGGCCCGGCGCGAGGTCGCCCACCTCGTCGACGAGCTGCCGGTTCGGCCGGCCGCTCCACACCTGCGGCGCCGAGCGGTAGCGGTCCTCCCAGAACGCCCGGTCGTGCCGCACCGCGCCCGGATCGCCGCCGTGGGCGTGCCCGCCGTGCGCCGCGTGCCCGCCGTGCGCCGCGTCCCCGCCGTGCCCGTGCCCGCCCTCACCCTGCGCCATGCCCCGCTCCTCCTCGTCGTCCCCGCCGCGGGACCGTCCCGCGGCCTCGTCCCGGCCCGTCACAGCCCGACCGGCCCGTCGCCCGCCCGGCGTGCGGCGAGCTCGCGCTCCGCCCGCGCCGAGAACGGCGCCACCTGCTCCGCGCGGTACCGCGCCACGGCGGCGTCGGCGTCCTCGGCGGCGAGCTCGCCGACGAGCGCCGCGCCCGCGGTCAGCCCGGCCGCCGCGGCGACCTGCACCTGGGCGCGGAGGTCCGTGGCGTTCCCGGCGACGCGCACCCCCGGCACGGCGGTCGCCCCGTCCGGCGCCGCGACGACACGGGTCCCGATCACGCGGTCGCCCATCGTCACCGGCTCGGTCGGCAGACCCAGGCCCTCGAGGCCGTCGAGCCGCGCGCCCATGCCGGTCGCGACGACCACCGCGTCGCACGCCAGCACGGTCCCCGTGACGAGCCGCACCCCGGTCAGCACGTCGTCCACCACCTCCAGGCCCGCCACCGGACCGTCCACGACCCGCACGCCGAGCGCCGCGAGCCGCTCCCAGTCGTCCTCGGACAGGCCGTCGCCCGCGCCCGCCGCGGCGCCCAGGAAGAGCGTCACGTCCGCCGTCCACCCGCGCCACAGCTGCGCCTGGTGCACCGCGAGCGGTCCCGACCCGAGCAGGGCCACCGCCCGGTCCCGGACCTCGAACCCGTGGCAGAACGGGCAGTGCAGCACGTCCCGCCCCCACCGCTCGGCCACGCCGGGGACGTCCGGCAGCGTGTCCACCAGCCCGGTCGCGACCAGCACCCGCCGCGCCCGGACGACCCGGCCGCCCGCGAGCGCCGCGCGGAACCCGTCGCCGTCGCGCCGGACGTCCACCACCCGGTCCTCGACGACCCGGGCGCCGTACCCCTCGACCTCGGCACGGCCGCGCGCCAGCAGGTCGGCGGGCGGAAGGCCGTCCAGGCCGAGGTAGGCGTGCATGTGCGCGGCCGGCGCGTTCCGGGGCGCGCCGTCGTGCACCACGAGCACACGGCGGCGCGCGCGGGCCAGCGTGAGCGCCGCGCTCAGCCCCGCCGCACCGCCGCCGATCACCAGCACGTCGTCCTGCTCGGTCACCATCGGGTCCTCCGCCCTCTCGTCGTGCTGTCCACGGTGCGGGCGGGAGCGCGCGGTTGACAAACGTCGTTGCCGAGACGGCAAATGGACCCATGGCCGAGACCCGCAGACCGCGCACTCCCGCGACGCCGGCGGCCGGCGCGCCCGGCTCCGCAGCCGCCCCCCCGCCGGGCACCCCCGGCACCCCCGGCGCGCCGGGAGCGACCGGAGCCCCCGGCACCCTCGGCGACCTGGAGCCCGTCCTCGAGGCCGTCGGCCCGCGGCTGCGCGACCTGCGCCAGCGCCGCGGCGCCACCCTCGCGGACCTGTCCCGCAGCACCGGCATCTCCGTCAGCACGCTGTCCCGGCTGGAGTCCGGGCAGCGCAGGCCGACGCTGGAGCTGCTGCTGCCGCTGGCCCGGGCGCACCAGGTGCCGCTCGACGAGCTCGTCGGCGCACCCGAGACCGGGGACCCGCGGGTGCACCTGTCGCCGGTCGAGCGGCACGGCGTCACCTACGTCCCCCTGAGCCGCCGCCAGGGTGGGCTGCAGGCGTACAAGCAGGTGTTCCCGGCGGGGCACAACCCCGGGCCGCCGGAGCCGCGCACCCACGAGGGCTACGAGTGGATGTACGTGCTGTCCGGGCGGATGCGGCTGGTGCTCGGCGAGCACGACCTGATGGTCGAGCCGGGCGAGGCGGTCGAGTTCGACACCCGGATCCCGCACTGGTTCACCAACCCGGGCCCCGGCGCGGCGGAGGTGCTGACGCTCTGGGGCCCGCAGGGCGAGCGGATGCACGTGCTGGCCCGCTCCACCCGGAAGGGCTGACGGGGCGCGGGCGGCTCAGGCCACCGCGGCGAGCGCCAGCACGGACGCGACCACGCACAGCGGGGCCAGCCACAGCCCCTGCACCAGGAACGCCCGCACCGGCACGTGCACGAGCGCCTGCCGGCACCGTCGCCACCACAGCACGGTCGCGAGCGACGCCCACGGGGTGAGCAGCGGCCCGACGCCGGTCCCGATCAGCACCGCCGCGAGCCGCCGCACGTCCTCGCCGGCCACCGGCTCCAGGAGCAGGTAGGCCGGGAGGTTGTTCACGGCGTTGGCCACCACCGCGGACAGCCCGGCGACGCCGAGCAGCGCCCCGGAGTCCGCCCCCGCCGGCGCCGCGTCGAGGACCCAGTCGCCCAGCCCCCGCACGTGCAGCGTCTCCACGACCACGAAGAGCGCCCCGACGACGAGGATCATCCGCCACGGCACCAGGTCGCGCGCCCGCCCGGGCACCGGCCGGCGCCGCACGGCGAACGCCGCGAGCAGCACCGCCGCCGCGCCCAGGGCGACCGCCCACACGGGCAGGCCCGCGACGAACCCGACCGCCATCACCGCGACGGTCACGCCGGTCGCGACCAGCAGCGGCCGGTCGGGCGGGGTGTACCGCGCGCCCGGCTCGAACCGGCCGCGCAGGTCCCTCCGTCCCCGGACCGCCAGCACCGCGACGGTCACCAGCACGGCCGCGAGCGCCGGCGCCCACATCACGCCGAGGTAGCCCGCGTCCTGCTCCGCGAACCGGTGGTCCGCGAGCAGGTTGGTCAGGTTGGACACCGGCAGCAGCAGCGACGCCGTGTTCGCGAGCGCCACGACGGTCAGCACGAGCAGCAGGGGCGACGTCCGGGTGCGCCGGGCCAGCGTGATCGCGAGGGGCGTGAGCAGCACGGCCGTGGTGTCGAGCGACAGCAGGACGGTCGACGCCACGGCGATCGCGACCAGCAGCAGCCAGAGCAGCCAGCGCCGACCGCCGGCGGCCCGGGCGGCCGCGTCCGTCGCGACGTCGAACAGCCCGGCCGACCCGCACAGCTCGGCGACCACGGTGAGGGCCGCGACGAACAGCAGCACCGGGCCGACGCGCTCGGCGAGCGCACCGGCGTCGTCCCGCGGGAGGGCGCCCGTGAGCAGCGCGGCAGCGGCCGGCACCACGGCCACCGCCCACCACGGGACGGCACGCCGGAGCCTGGGCACGGCGGAACTCTAGGTGCCCCGGCGCGCCACCGCGCGACGACCCGTCAGTCGAGCAGCCCCTGCGCCAGCGCGGGCGCGAGCACCGGCGCGAGCGGCAGCCGCGGGATCAGCGTGGCCTGCACCGCGTGGTACAGGTCGGCCTTGCCCTCCCAGACGGTCCGCGACACCCGGTTGTCCGTGCCGAGCTCGTGCCACCAGGACCCGCCCGACCGGTCGACGAGGAACTCCTCGGCGTAGTCCCACCAGGTCGCGTACCAGTCGTCGAACCGCTGCTCGCCGGTCGCGGCGTGCAGGGCGGCGGCCGCGGCGATGCCCTCGGCGGCGACCCAGTGCATCCGCTCGCGCACCACCGGCTGCCCGGACCAGTCGACGGTGTAGACGAAGCCGGGCGCGCCGTCGACGGCCCAGCCCTCGAGGACCGCCGCGTCGAACAGCGCGGTGGCGTCCTCGAGCATCCAGGCGGGGGCGACGTCCCCGGCGGCGGTGAGCGAGGCGCGGGCGTGCAGGGTGAGCCGCGCCCACTCGAGCCAGTGCCCGACCGTCGCGCCGTAGGGCCGGAACGGGTGCGCGGGGCTGTCGGCGTTGTACTCGAGGTCCGCGTGCCACCGCGCGTCGAAGTGCTCGGGGATGCGCCAGTCGTTGTCCCGCGCGAAGCCGTGCACCACCCGGGTGAGGATGCGCACGGCGCGGTCCAGCCACACGCGCTCGCCGGTCACGCCGTGCGCGGCGAGGTAGGCCTCGACGGTGTGCATGTTGGCGTTGACGCCGCGATACGTGTCGAGCTCGGTGAACGTCCGGTCCCACTGCTCGACGGCCATCCCGGCGTCCTCGTCCCAGAACCGCCGCCCGGACACCTCGAGCGCCTCGCGCAGCAGCGCCTGCGCGCCCGGCCGGCCCGCGGCGACCGCGGAGGACGTGGCGAGGACGACGAAGGCGTGCGGGTACGCGGCCTTGGTGTCGTCCCTGGGCGAGCCGTCGGCGTTCACCTCGGCGTACCAGCCGCCGTGCTCCGGGTCGCGGAACAGCCCGTCGAGCGCGGCCAGCCCGTGGTCGACCAGCGGGGCGGAGCCCGGCCGCCCGAGCAGGTGGGCCAGCGCGTAGACGTGCGTCATCCGGCAGGTGATCCAGAGCTCGGCGGGCCCGGGCAGGGGCCGGCCCACGTCGTCCAGGCGGAGGAACCCGCCCGACGGTGCGGCGGACGCCGTCCCGAAGGCGAGCAGGCGGTCGGTCTCGGTCTCGAGCCAGCGGGCGTGCGCGGGCGTCGTCAGCCACGTCATGGGTGTCACCCTAGTCACACCCGGGCCCCCGGCACGCCCGCGGGTGCGGCTCCGCCGGACCCGCGGACACCCCCGCCCGCGGACGTCCGCGCAGCCCGCGGCCGCACGACCGACCACCCGGTCGCGATGTGCACGAACGTGCAGGCAGCGGCCGCCGCGCCCGGTTCGTCCGGGTCGTCCTGGCCCTTTGACAGCGCGGCCCGCGGGCCACCAGAATCGTCGCGGATTTGACCGGTCAAAGTGGCTCCGTCGGTCCGCACGCCGCACCGCACCCCACCCCGCACGGACGCCACGAGGACCGCCCCCATGCCCACCGCCGACGACACGCGCAGCAGCACGCACGCGCCGCGGGTGACGATCCGCGCCGTCGCGGAGCACGCGGGCGTGTCCCGGCAGACGGTGTCCAACGCCCTGAACGCCCCGGGCCGGCTGTCGCCCGCCACCCTCGAGCGCGTGCGCCGCTCGGTCGCGGCGCTCGGCTACCGCCCCGACCACGCCGCCCGCGCGCTGACCTCCCGCCGGTCCGGCCTCATCGGCATCCGCGTCGGGTCCACCGCCCACCGCACCGCCGCGCACCCCGACCGGCTGCTGCACGAGCTCGTCGCGGCGGCCCGCCCGCACGGCTACCGGTTCCTCGCGTTCAACGCCCCCTACGGGGACGACGCCGCGGAGATCGCGGCGTACGACGAGCTGCTGGCCGCCGGTGACGTCGACGCGGTGGTCGTCGCCGACACGCACCCGGGCGACACCCGGCCGGGATGGCTCGCGGCGCGCGGCGCACCGTTCGTGGCGCACGGCCGGCCCTGGGGCGACCCGGACGCCGGCCACCGCTGGGTCGACGTCGACGGCGCCCTCGGCGTGCGGCTCGCGGTCGAGCACCTCGCGGAGCGCGGCCACCGCCGGATCGGGTTCGTCGGCTGGCCCGCCGACGGCGCCGGCGGTGACGCCCGGCGCGCCGCCTGGCACGCGGCGACCGCGGCGCGCGCCGGCGCGGACGCCACGCGCGGCCCGGAGCTGACGGCCGCCGCGGACACCCCCGACGCGGCCGCCGCGGCCGTGTCCCCGCTGCTTCGCGACCCGGCGACGGCACCGACCGCGCTGGTGTGCGCGTCCGACGCGCTCGCGCTGGGCGCGCTGGCGGCGGTCGCGGACGCCGGCGCCACCCCCGGCCGGGACGTCGCCGTCACCGGCTACGACGACTCCGACCTCGCGGCGTTCGCGCGCCCGGGGCTGACGAGCCTGCGGCAACCGATCAGACTGGTGGCGCAGACCCTCGTCGAGCAGGTGCTGGACCGGCTCGGGGTCGACCTCGGGCGACCGCCCGCCCCCGCCGGGCTGGTGGCGCCGGAGCTCGTCGTCCGGGCGTCCAGCGCCGCGCCGGCACCGCGCGGCACCGTCCCCGAACCGGCCGGGGGCCGACGCGCCTGACGCCCGACCGCAGCACCCGCAGCACCGACCAGCACCACCCGCACACCACGCCCCTGGGAGCACCACCGTGGCAACCGCAGCCGACCGCCCCTCCGCGGTCCTCGACGGCCTCGACGCCGTCCTGTTCGACCTGGACGGGGTCCTCACCCCCACCGCCGTCGTGCACATGCACGCCTGGGCGCGCCTGTTCGCGCCCCTGCTCGACGCCCGCGGGGCCGCGCCGTACACGGACGCCGACTACTTCGCGCACATCGACGGCAAGCCGCGCTACGAGGGCGTGCGGTCCCTGCTGGCGTCGCGCGGCATCGAGCTGCCCTGGGGCGATCCGGCCGACTCCCCCGACACCGAGACGGTCTGCGGCCTGGGCAACCGGAAGAACGCCGTGTTCACGCAGGTGCTCGAGTCCGAGGGCGTGACGCCCTACGCGGGCTCCGTGCGCCTGGTGGACGCGCTCCTCGCGCAGGGGCGGAAGGTCGCCGTGGTGTCGAGCAGCCGGAACGCGGTGCCCGTGCTGGCCGCCGCGGGCCTGACCGACCGGTTCCCGCTCGTGGTCGACGGCCTCGTGGCCGCCGCGCACGGCCTGGCGGGCAAGCCGGACCCGGCGACGTACCTGTACGCCGCCGAGCAGCTCGGCGTGCCGCGCGAGCGCGCGGTCGTCGTCGAGGACGCCGAGTCCGGCGTCGCCTCCGGCCGGGCCGGGGCGTTCGGGCTCGTCGTCGGCGTGGACCGCGGCGCTGGCGCGGACGTGCTGCGCGAGCAGGGGGCAGACCTGGTGGTGGACGACCTCGCCGAGCTCGTCACCACGTCCGACGACACCGACGAGCACGAGAGCACCCTGCCGTGAACCCGACCTCCCTGTTCACCCCCGACCCGCTGGACCGCAACCGGTTCCCCAAGGACGAGTGGCGGCTGCGCGAGACGCGCCACGACGCGTCCGACCTGGGCCGGACCGAGACCCTGTTCGCCGTCGGCAACGGGTACCTCGGCATGCGCGGCAACGTCGAGGAGGGCCGGGACAGCCACAGTCACGGCACCTTCATCAACGGGTTCCACGAGACCTGGCCGATCCGGCACGCCGAGGAGGCGTACGGCTTCGCCCGCGTCGGCCAGACCATCGTCAACGTCCCGGACGCCAAGATCATGCGGCTGTACGTGGACGACGAGCCGCTGCTGCTGACCGTCGCCGACCTGCACTCCTACGAGCGCAGCCTCGACTTCCGCGACGGGGTGCTCTACCGCGACCTGGTCTGGCAGACCCCGTCGGGCAAGCGGGTGCAGATCCGCACCCGGCGCATGGTGTCGTTCGCCGAGCGGCACCTGGCGGTCATGACGTACGAGCTCACGATGCTCGACGCCGATGCCCCGGTGGTGCTGAGCAGCCAGATCCTCAACCGCCAGGACGGCCAGGACGAGTACCACGTCCGCGCCGCCGCGATGGGCGAGGGCTTCGACCCCCGCAAGTCCGAGACGCTGTCCGCCCGCGTCCTGGAGCCCCGCACCCACTGGGGCGCCGAGGGCCGGTACGTCATGTCCTACCGCGCCGCCGCGTCCGGCATGACGCTCTCGGTCGCCGCCGACCACGACATCGAGACGGACAACGCCTACGAGGAGCTGTCGCTGGTCGAGGAGGACCTCGCCAAGCACGTCTACCGGATCGAGGCGAAGCAGGGCCAGCCGGTCCGGATCACCAAGGTCGTCACCTACCACTCCTCCCGCGGCGTGCCCGCGCGCGAGCTCGCCGACCGGTGCCGCCGCACGCTGGACCGCGTGCAGACCGCCGGGGTCGAGCAGCAGTTCGCCGACCAGCGCGCGTGGCTGGACGACTTCTGGGCGCGCAGCGACGTCGAGGTGCCCGGGCAGCCGGACCTGCAGCAGGCCATCCGGTGGAACCTGTTCCAGCTCGCGCAGGCCACGGCCCGCGCTGAGGGCAACGGCATCCCCGCGAAGGGCCTGACCGGGTCCGGGTACAGCGGGCACTACTTCTGGGACACCGAGATCTACGTCCTGCCGTTCCTCACCTACACCTCCCCGCGGATCGCGCGGAACGCGCTGCGGTTCCGGTACACGATGCTCGACGCCGCGCGCCGCCGGGCCGCGGAGCTGAACCAGAACGGCGCGCTGTTCCCGTGGCGCACGATCAACGGCGAGGAGGCGTCCGCCTACTACGCGGCCGGCACCGCGCAGTACCACATCGACGCGGACATCGCGCACGCCGTGCGGCAGTACGTGGCCGCGACCGGCGACGACGACTTCCTCGCCCGCGAGGCCGTCGACATCCTGGTCGAGACCGCCCGCATGTGGGCCGACCTGGGCTTCTGGCGCGGGACCAACGGCGACGCGTCGTTCCACATCCACGGCGTCACCGGCCCGGACGAGTACACGACCGTCGTGAACGACAACCTGTTCACGAACGTCATGGCCCGCGCCAACCTGCGCGGCGCCGTCGAGGCGGTCGACCGCCTGGCGCACGAGCACCCGGCCGAGCACGCCGCGCTCGTCGCCCGGCTGCACCTGACCCAGGACGAGCTGGACGAGTGGGCGCACGCCGCCGAGCGGATGCACATCCCGTACGACGAGCGCCTGGGCATCCACCCGCAGGACGCGAACTTCCTCGAGAAGGAGCTGTGGGACCTGGCCAACACGGACCCGGCCAAGCGCCCGCTGCTGCTCTACTACCACCCGCTGGTCATCTACCGGTTCCAGGTGCTCAAGCAGGCCGACGTCGTGCTGGCGCTGTTCCTGCAGGGCGACCAGTTCACCGCCGAGGAGAAGCTGGCCGACTTCGACTACTACGACCCGCTGACCACCGGCGACTCGACGCTGTCCGGCGTCGTGCAGTCGATCGTGGCGTCGGAGGTCGGGTACCAGGAGCTCGCGCTGCGCTACTTCACCTCCGCGCTGTACGTGGACCTCGCCGACCTGCACCACAACACCGCCGACGGCGTGCACGTCGCGTCGGCGGGCGGCGTGTGGAGCGCGCTGGCGTGCGGGTTCGGCGGCATGCGGGACCACGAGGGCGTCGTGTCCCTCGACCCGCGGCTCCCGGAGGTCTGGGACGGCCTGACGTTCCGGCTCACGCTCCGCGGCAGCCGGGTGCGGGTCGACGTCCGGCACACCGAGCTGCGGCTCACCGTCGAGGAGGGCGACGCCGCGGACCTGGTCGTGCGGGGCGAGCCGGTCAAGGTCACCGCGGGCGACCCCGTCGTGCTGCCGCTGGCGCCCGCGCCGCGGCTGATCGGCACGCCGACGGTCCGGGACATCGAGGGCACCCGGCGCGCGGACGGCACGCTCATGACCGCCAGCGTTCCGGACCACCCCACGGTGCTCACCCCGCCGCCCGTCTCGCACGACTGAGCGGCCGCGGGGCGCTCGCGCCGGTCAGCCCGTGAGCGCCTCGCGGAGCTGCCGGAGGACCTCGACGTCCTCCGGCTCGTAGCGGAAGTCGGTCACCCGCGGGGCCGGCTCCCGGCGCGGGAGCGCGGGGGCGGGCCCGTCCGCGGGTGCCGCGTCGTCGCCCGACCCGTCGGCGGCGGGACCGTCCGCGGCAGGCTCGTCCGCCGCGCGGCGCACCGGGCCGGCACCGGCGCGGTGCGGCTCGCCGTCGGCCAGCGCGGTCCGCACCAGCCGGCGCACCAGCGCCAGGTTGAGGTCCGCCCCGGCCGCGACGACGAGCGTCCCGTGCCCGCCGAGCCGGTGCGCGAGCAGCGTCCGCGCCGGGGACTCCACCAGCAGGCTGCTGGCGTCCCCGGCGAGGTCGCCGCCGTGGCGGGACACCGTGGCCGTCAGCGCGCCGACGAGCGCCGCGACGCCCGGCTCCGGCGCCGCCACCCCGGGCGCGCCCGAGCCGTCGGGCGTGAGCCAGGAGGCCGTCGCCCCCGGGGGCAGCGCCCGGACCAGCGTGTCGAGCACCAGCGCGACGTCCACGCGCACCTCCAGGGTCGTCGCCGTGCGCCGCTCAGCGCTCGAGCTCGATGCCGGCCTGCGTCAGCTCGCGCAGCCGCCGGCGGGCCAGCGCGAGGTTGCCCCGGTGCCGGTCGAGCACGAGGTAGGAGAACAGCCCGGCGTACCGCGGGTCGTCGCTCAGCGTGATCAGGTGCAGCTCGTCCGACAGCGAGATCAGGATGTCGTCGATCGACTGCCCGCCGCCGAGCTGGTCGATCGAGCGCATCTGCGCCCGCACCACCTCGGTGGCCACGGCCGCCGCGAGCTCGATGTCGAACGGCTTCACGACGGTCGACATGATCGTCATGCCGCTCGTGTAGTCGACGCCCGCGAGCGCGATCGCGCCGTCCAGCGCCATCACCTGGGCCGTTGCTTCCTCCATGCTGACCATGCGTCACTCCTCGTCGTCCGGGTGGAACGCGAGCGACGCTGCCACCGGGGCGCACCACCCCAATACGGCCGCACCACCCCGTGAACGGGGTTTCGGGGGCGCGGGGCCGGGGCCGTCAGAGGTCCACGGCGCCGCCGAGCGAGCGCAGCGTCCGGCGAGCGAGCGCGAGGTTGCCGCGCTGGCGGTCGAGGGCCAGGTACCCGAAGACGCCCTGGAGCCGCGGGTGGTCGCACACGAGCGTCAGGTGCAGCTCGTCGTGCAGCGTGACGAGGATGTCCTCGACCGCCCCGCCGCGACCCATCTGCTCGACCGCCCGCAGCTTGGCGCGGACGAACTCGGTGGCGACGGCGGCGGCGAGCTCGATGTCGTACGGCACCGAGGTGGCGGACGCGAGCATGAGCCCGTTCGTGTGGTCGACGAACGCGAAGGCGATCGCGCCGTCGAGGTTCATCAGGTCCTGGGCGACGTCCTGCAGGGTGGGCACGGGGGGGCTCCTCGGCGGCGGCCGTCGGGGGTCCGGCCGCGGGTCGGTGGTCGCGCGCGGCGGGGGCCGACGTGCGGTGCGCCGTACGCTATCCGCGCTGCCCGATAATGTCAGCAGTTCGCTGACCAGCGGGACAAATGTGGGCAATCGATGCCAGACCGGGGTTTCTGCGCATTTTCGCGACATTCTGCGCGGCGCCCGCGCGACATCGCGGCACCGCGCCCGGCGCGCGCGGCCGGGGCCCGCGGCCGGGACCGAGGTCCCCGGGACTCCGGTCCCAGACTTTGTGAAACTTTTCTCGATACCGTTCTGGTCGTGAGGTCGACGGAGCCCTCCGCACCCCAACCCACCACCCTCGGGAGAGTCCCCGTGACCACCACGACGACGAGCACCGACACCGCCGCGGCCATCGACCAGCTGGTCGCAGGCGCGACCAAGGCGCTGGCCGAGTACGCCCGCTTCACCCAGGAGGACGTGGACCGCCTGGTCAAGAAGGCCGCCGTCGCGGCGCTGGACCAGCACGGGCAGCTCGCCGAGCTGGCCGTCGAGGAGACCGGCCGCGGCGTCTTCGAGGACAAGGCCGTCAAGAACATCTTCGCCTGCGAGCACGTCACCAACTCGATGGCGGCGCTCAAGACCGTGGGGGTCATCTCCCGCGACGAGATCAACGGCATCACCGAGATCGCCGAGCCGGTCGGCGTCATCTGCGCGATGACCCCGGTGACCAACCCGACCTCGACCGCGATCTTCAAGTCGCTCATCGCGCTGAAGACCCGCAACCCGATCATCTTCGCGTTCCACCCGAACGCGCAGAGGTCGTCCGTCGCCGCCGCCCGCGTGGTGCGGGACGCCGCGGTCGCCGCCGGCGCCCCCGAGCACTGCATCCAGTGGGTCGAGACCCCCTCGATGGAGGCCACCGGCCTGCTGATGAACCACCCGGGCGTCTCGACGATCCTCGCGACCGGCGGCAACGCGATGGTCCGGGCCGCGTACTCCTGCGGCAAGCCGGCCCTCGGCGTCGGCGCCGGCAACGTCCCCGCCTACATCGAGAAGACCGCCAAGCTCAAGCGGGCCGTCAACGACGTGGTGCTGTCCAAGTCCTTCGACAACGGCATGATCTGCGCCTCCGAGCAGGCCGTCATCCTGGACGACGAGATCTACGACGCCGCGCTGGCCGAGTTCGCCGTGCTGCACGCGTACCGCGCGTCCAAGAAGGAGAAGGCGCTCCTCGAGAAGTTCATCTTCGGCGTCGAGGCCAAGGGCAAGAACTGCGGCGACGCCAAGCTGAACCCGACCGTCGTCGGCAAGTCCCCGCAGTGGATCGCCGAGCAGGCCGGCTTCACCGTCCCCGCCGACACCTCGATCATCCTGGCCGAGGTCGGCTCGGTCGGCCCGAACGAGCCGCTCACCCGCGAGAAGCTCTGCCCGGTCCTCGCCGTGCTCCGCGCCACCTCGACCGAGGAGGGCATCCAGCTCGCCGAGCAGATGGTGGAGTTCGACGGCCTCGGCCACTCCGCCGCGATCCACACCCAGGACGACGCCCTCACCGAGGAGTACGGCAACCGGGTCAAGGCGATCCGCGTCATCGCGAACGCGCCCTCCTCGCTCGGCGGCATCGGCGACATCTACAACGCCTTCATCCCGTCGCTGACCCTGGGCTGCGGCTCCTACGGCCACAACTCGGTGTCGAACAACGTCTCGGCGATCAACCTCGTCAACATCAAGCGCGTGGGCCGGAGGAACAACAACTTGCAGTGGTTCAAGGTCCCGGCCAAGACGTACTTCGAGCCGAACGCCATCCGCTACCTGACCGACATGGCGGACGTCGAGCGCGTCACCATCGTCACCGACGCCACGATGACCACCCTCGGCTTCGTCGACCGGGTCCTGGACGTCCTGCACCGCCGCGGCAACAACGTGTCCGTGCAGATCATCGACCAGGTCGAGCCCGAGCCCAGCGTCAAGACCGTCCAGGCGGGCGCCGCGCAGATGCGCCACTTCCGCCCCGACACGATCATCGCGCTCGGCGGCGGGTCGCCCATGGACGCCGCCAAGGTCATGTGGCTGCTCTACGAGCACCCGGAGATCGTGTTCTCCGACCTCAAGCAGAAGTTCTTCGACGTCCGCAAGCGCGCGTTCAAGTTCCCGACCCTGGGCGAGCTCGCCAAGCTGGTGTGCATCCCCACCACCTCGGGCACCGGCGCGGAGGTCACCCCGTTCGCCGTCATCTCCGACCCGGACGCGGGCAAGAAGTACCCGCTCGCCGACTACGCGCTGACCCCGACGGTCGCGATCATCGACCCGGTCCTCACCTCGAAGATGCCGCGCTCGCTGGCCGCCGACTCCGGCTTCGACGCCCTGACCCACGCCACCGAGGCGTTCGTCGCGGTGTACGCCAACGACTTCACCGACGGCATGGCGCTGCAGGCGATCCGCCTGATCTTCGACAACCTGGCGCAGTCCGTGAACGGCGACCCGGCCGACCCGGCCACCAAGGACGCCCGGGAGAAGATGCACAACGCGGGCACCATCGCCGGCATGGCGTTCGGCAACGCGTTCCTCGGGATCGTGCACGCGATGGCGCACGTCATCGGCTCCACGTTCCACCTGGTGCACGGCCGGACCAACGCCACGCTCCTCCCGCACGTGATCCGGTACAACGGCCAGATCCCGACCAAGCTGACCAGCTGGCCGAAGTACGAGCACTACGTCGCCCCGGAGCGGTTCCAGCAGATCGCCCAGATGCTGGGCCTGCCGGCCGAGACCCCGGAGCAGGGCGTCGAGTCCTACGCCCTGGCGATCGAGGCGCTGCGCGCCAAGGTCGGCATCCCGTCGTCCTTCCAGGCGCAGGGCGTCGACGAGCAGGACTTCCTGTCCCGGCTCGACGAGGTCGCCATGGGCGCGTACGAGGACCAGTGCGCGCCCGCCAACCCCCGCATGCCGATGCGGGCGGACATGAAGGACATCATGACCGCGGCCTACTACGGCACCTCCGTCGCGGAGGTGCGGGGCCGCCGCGAGCAGCAGGGTGCGCAGAGCGCGCCCGCCGGGGCGGGGGCCCCGGCGCCGGCCGACGCCTGAGCGTCCGCCCGGCCTGACCCCAGGCCGCTGCTCGCCGAGCGCCCCGCCCGCGACCACGCGTCGCGGGCGGGGCGCTCCTCTGCGTCCGGGTGCCCGAGGGCTCCCGGGGCGCTCCGAGGTGCGCCTGGCACACTGGGCGGTCCACCGACGAGGAGGCCCGCCGATGACCACGCGCCGCACCACCCGCCGCACCACCGGCCGCACCGCCCGCCGCGCCCGCGCCGCGACCGCCCTGCCGCTCGCGCTCGCCGCCGCGCTGACCCTGGGGGCCTGCTCCCAGGCCGAGGACCTCGCGTCCGGGGCGCAGTCCGTCGCCGACTCGGCCAGCGAGGCCGCCGGCAACCTGCGCGACCTCGCCGACCAGGTCCGCGAGCGCGTCGAGTCCGCGCAGTCCGCCGTCGACGACGCCCGCGCCCGGCTCCAGGACCTCGACGCGAGCGCGCGCGAGGCCGCGCAGGGCGCGGTCGACCAGTCCTCCACCGCGATCGACGACGCCACCGCGGCGCTCGAGCAGGCCCAGGCCGACGGCACCGCCGCGACCCAGGCGCAGCTCGACTCCGCGCGCTCTGCCCTCGACTCGGCCCGCAGCGCGCTCGACTCGGCGTCCTCGCAGGTCGACGCCACGACGGCCGACGCGCTCGACAAGCTCGCCCAGCAGGTCGAGCAGCTGTCCCAGCAGGTGCAGGAGACCGAGCAGGGCTGAGCCCGGGCCGCCGGGCCGGGGCCCGCACGGCGCCGGCCGACGACCGGGTGGCGACCGGGTGACGCCCCGCCGGGGAACTCACCCGGCCGGGTCCGCGGCGATCACTTGAGCCCGGCCGCGTGGTGCCGATCACACAGGCATGACCACGCAGCACCCGCGCACCCGGACCCGGCACCACGTGCCGTGGTGGGTCGCGTGCGCGTGGGGGTCGCTGGTGCTGCTGGTCCTCGCCGGCCTGGCGGCCGCCTCCGGCATCCTCTGACTCCCCCCCGGGCCACCACCGCCGAGAGTGCGGCACCTGCGGGGTTCCGGGGCCGGCAACCCCGCACCTGCTGCGGTCTCGGCGCCCGTGACCGCCCGGAGCGCGCGTGCGGGGCGTCGGCTAGCCTCCCTCGGGTCCCCTCACGAACGGACCGCGATGACCGCCACGCCCTCCCCCGCCCGCCCCACGACGCCCGGCCGGTGGCGCGACGTCGCCCGGGCCGCCGGGCTGCTCGGCGCCGACGGCGTGCCGCGGCCGACGATCTTCGCCGAGATGTCGGCGCTCGCCGCACGGACCGGCGCGCTCAACCTTGGGCAGGGGTTCCCGGACGTCGACGGGCCGGAGTCGGTCAAGCGGGTCGCCGCCGACGCGATCGCCGCGGGAGTCAACCAGTACCCGCCGGGGCCCGGCGTCCCGGAGCTGCGCCGCGCGGTCGCCGAGCACCAGCAGCGGCACTACGGCCTGAGCCCGGACCCCGACGCCGAGGTGCTGATCACCACCGGCGCGACCGAGGCGCTGGCGGCCGCGGTGCTCGCCCTGACCGAGCCCGGCGACGAGGTGCTGACGCTCGAGCCGTTCTACGACTCGTACGCCGCGGTCATCGGGCTGGCGGGCGCCCGGCACACCACCGCCCCGCTCGCCGCGACCCCGGACGGGTTCCGGCTCGACGCGGACGCGCTGCGCGCCGCGGTCACCGACCGGACGCGGGTCATCCTGCTCAACACCCCGCACAACCCGACCGGGGCGGTGCTGACCCGCGAGGAGCTCGCGGTAGTCGCGGAGGTCGCCGAGCGGCACGGCTGCGTGGTGGTCACCGACGAGGTCTACGAGCACCTGACGTACGACGGCGTCCCGCACGTGCCGTTCGCGACGCTGCCCGGGGCCGCGGACCGCACGCTCACCATCTCCTCGGCGGGCAAGACGTTCTCGTTCACGGGCTGGAAGATCGGCTGGGTCACGGGGCCCGCGGCCCTGGTCGACGCGGTGCGCGCGGTGAAGCAGTTCCTCACCTACGTGTCGGGCGCGCCGTTCCAGCCCGCGATCGCGCACGCGCTCGACCTCGAGACCACGGACTCCCCCGATGCCGGGTACGTCCGCGGGCTCGCGACGTCGCTCGCCGCGCGCCGGGACCTGCTGAGCGCCGGCCTCACCGCCGCCGGGTTCGACGTCGTCCGGCCGCAGGGCACCTACTTCGTCGTCGCCGACGCCGCGCGGCTGCTCGCCGGCCCGCTCGCCCGGCACGGCCTCCGGGACGCCGCCGACCTGTGCCGCGCGCTCCCCGGCCTGGCGGGCGTCGTCGGCGTGCCGGTCGGGGCGTTCACGCACGACGGCTCTCCCGCGGACCGCGCGCTGCGCACGGCGGTCCGGTTCACCTACGTGAAGCAGGAGCCGGTGCTCCGCGAGGCGACCGGGCGCCTGGCGTCCCTGGCGGGCTGAGCCGCACGGCAGCTCTCGGCGAGCGCGGCAGCTCTCGGCGAGCGCGGTAGATCGCGCCGAGCGCGGCAGCTGGAGCGACCGCGCTCGGCTGGAGCCACCGCGGTGGACGGGAGCCCTCGCGGTCGGCGACCGGCGGGCGTCAGTGGGTCTCGACCGCCGTGCCCAGGCCGCCCTCGGTCCAGCCGCCGCGGCGGTACGCCGGCGTGGCCAGCGCCAGCACCAGGAGCGCGCCGCCCGCGCCCGCGAGCATCACGGTCGCCATCGCCCACGCCGACTCGCCCAGCACGCCGACCAGCGGCGCCACCACGCCCGAGACGCCGGCCTGCAGCGCGCCGATGAACGCCGCCGCGGTGCCCGCGCGCTCGCCGTGCCGGGACAGCGCGATGGCCGACGCGTTGGGCGGCGTGAAGTTGACCAGCGACATCGTCAGGAACAGCACCACCAGCAGCGCGGGCAGGCCGCCCCATCCCGTGATCGCGATGACGAGCAGCGCCAGGACCAGCACGAACGACGCCGGCAGCGCGACCCGGATGATCTGGATGGGCGCGTACCGGCGGACCAGCGCGGCGTTGACCTGCGCGCCACCGACCAGCCCGATGCCGTTGATCGCGAAGATCAGCGCGAACTGGCCGGCCGACAGGCCGTACCCCTCCCGGAGCACGAACGGCGAGCCGACGACGTAGCTCATCAGCACCGCGAGCCCGAGGCCCGGCAGCAGCGCCAGCGCGACGAAGTGCCGGTCCTTCAGCAGCACCCCGTAGCCGCGCCACACCCCGCGCGAGGTCGGCAGCCGGCGCTCGGCGGGCAGCGTCTCCGGCAGCCGGAGCAGCACGACGACCCACAGCACCGCGCCGTAAATCGCGAGCGCGACGAACACGGCGCGCCAGCCCCACTCGCCGGCGATCAGGCCGCCCACGCTCGGCGCGAACAGCGGGGCGACGCCGATCACGAGCATGAGCCGGGACAGCAGCCGCGAGGCGTCCGGTCCGACGAACCGGTCCCGGATGACCGCCATCGCGACCACCGACGCCGAGGCGTTGAAGAACCCCTGCACCATCCGCAGCCCGATGAGCGGGACGATCGCCGGCGCGACCGCGCACAGCAGCGACGTCACGACGTGCAGCGCGACCCCGATCAGCACGGGCAGCCGGCGGCCGAACCGGTCGGACAGCGGGCCGATCACCAGCTGCCCGGCGGCGCCGCCGACCAGCATCATCGTCATCGTCAGCTGGGCCGCGGCGGCGCTGGTGCCCAGGTCGCGCGCGACGTCGGGCAGCGACGGCAGGTAGATGTCGGTGGTGATCGCGGGCAGGGCGGTCATCACGCCGAGCAGCAGGACGTACTTGGCGCTGGGGCGGAACGCGGGCGCGGGGCCGGGTCCGGCCGACGGTGCCGCGGCGGTCGTCGAGGGTCGGGCGGGGTGCGGGACGGGTTCGCCGGTGCTCATCTCGTGCTGCATCGTCGCACGCGCACAGCCCCCGGGCGAATCGATTCGACCCCTACGCAGGTCACGGCCCCGAGCGCCACCGGGACCCGGCCGGGCGCCGACGGCGCGCCGCCGCGGGCCCGGCTCAGTCTGCCGGGCCGAGCTCCTGGAACACCGTGAGCTGCAGCCCGGCGGGGCCCTCGAGCCGCGCGTTCAGCGAGCGCCACGGCGTCTCGGTGGGCGGCGCGACGAGCTCCGCACCGCCGTCCTCGACCAGCCGCTGCGTCGTCGCCCGGGTGTCGGCCACCTCGAACGCGACCCGCACGTGCCGAGCGACCTGCCGGCCCACCTCGACGTCGTCGATCAGGCGCTTCTGCGCGGGGTTGGCGATCTCGAGCGTCGCCCGGCCGGCGTCGAGGATGGCGACGTGCGCGCCGTCGCCGCCCTCGTACGCCTCGAGCTGCTCGAGCCCGAGCACGTCCCGGTAGAACGCCAGCGCCGCGTCGTAGTCCTCCGCCTCGACCACCAGCCGCAGCTGGCGGACCGGGCGGCCCTCGCCGGGCACCGTCGCCGCCATCACGCCCGCCGGATCCGGACCGGCGCCAGCGCCCCGATCCCCTCGAGCTCGCGCTCGGGCAGCGGCTCGAGCAGCAGCCCCGGGGCGTCGAGCAGCAGCCGCGCGGTCGCCGGGTCGGTGAGCACGGTGCTCGGGTCGGCGATGTCGGTGAGCCGCGCCGCCACGTTGACCGACGGCCCGAACACGTCGCCGAACCGGGAGAGCACCCGGCCCCAGACGACGCCGACCCGCACGGGTGTCACGCCGCGGGCGCCCTCGGCGATCCCGCCGGCCGCGCGCTCCCGCTCGACGTCCAGGTCCCCGCCCAGCACCCGCGCGAGCTCGAGGGCCACCTTCGCCCCGGTCCGCACGTCGTCGGCCACGAACAGCACCGCGTCGCCGATCGTCTTGACCACCCGGCCGCCGCACTGGGTCACCACGTCCCGGGCCGCGGTCTCGAACCGCTGCACGAAGTCCGACAGGTCGGTGGACCCCAGGCCGGCCGTGCGGCGGGTGAACGACACCATGTCGGCGAACCCGACGGCACGCGCCAGCGGCAGCGCGGCCGGGTCCGTCCCGGCGCCGGCGTCACCCCCGGCCGCGAACTCGACGGCGTACCGGGCCGCGATGGACGCGAGGTGCCGGCGGTAGGCGTGCAGCAGCTGCGCCTCCAGCACGGGCGCGAGCCGCGGCAGCTCGTCGAGCACGGCGCGCCGCGCGGCCGGGTCGTCGAGGTCCCGCCGGGTCGCCATGTCCTCCACCAGCGCCTCGACCTGCCACAGCGCGAGCCGGTCGCTGGTGTGCCCGAGCGCCCGGGTCAGCGAGATCATCGTGCGCCGGCCCACCTGGTCCTCGCGCAGCAGCGCGGCGACCCGCTCGACGGCCTCGGCGTCCCGGCCGGTGAACGCGACGTCGTCGGCGTCCGGGTGCGGCAGGCCGAGCGTCCGCCAGTACAGCCGCACCAGGTCCAGGTCGAGCCCGGAGCGGTCCGCGAGGTCCCGGAGCGACAGCGCCCGGGGGCCGCCGAGCAGCGCCGCGTCCAGCGCGGCCGCCTGCACCCCGTCCTGCACCTCGTCCGTCACGACTGCGACCCTAGTTCACCGAGCGGGCGGACGTGACGCACGTCACCGGCGAGCAGCACCCGCTCGGCGCCGGACGCGTCACGCACGACCAGGGCGCCCTGCGGGTCGATCCGCTCGGCCGCCCCGCGGAGCTCCGTGCCGTCGGGCAGCGTCGCGCGCACGGCGCCGCCGAGGGTCAGGCAGGCGTCCGCGACGGCCGCGTCGAGCCCGGCCGCCGCGACGTCGCCGTCGTGGTCCTGCCAGCGCTCGACCACCGCGACGACCTCCCCGACGACGGCCACCAGCAGCGCCGTGCGGTCCACGGCCCCCGCCCCGGCGGCGCGCAGCGACGTGGCGCTCGGCACCGGCAGCTCGGCCGGCGCCTGGTCGACGTTCAGACCGATGCCGAGCACCACCGCGTCCCCCGCCGGCGCGACCTCGGCGAGGACGCCGGCGACCTTGCGGTGCGCCCCCCAGCCGGGCAGGTCGGCACCGTCCGGGGCGGGCAGCAGCACGTCGTTCGGCCACTTGACCCCCGCCGCGAGCCCGGTCGCCGCGCGCACCGCGCGGGTGACGGCGAGCCCGGTCAGCAGCGGCAGCCAGCCCCACCGCGCGCGCGGCACGCCGGGGCGCACCGCCAGGGACAGGGTGAGCGCCGCGCCCGCCGGGGTGGTCCAGGCGTGGTCGGCGCGGCCGCGGCCCGCCTGCTGGTGCTCGGCGACCAGGAGCCCGCCGTCGGCCCACCCGGGATCGGCGGCGACGCGCGCCAGCAGCTCGGTGCTGGTCGAGCCGGCGGCGGGCAGCACCTCGCACCGGCCCAGCGGCCCCGCGGGGTGCAGCAGGGCGGCGCGCAGCTCGGGGACGCGCAGCGGCGCGCGCGGGTCGGTGTCGTCCACCGCCCCATCCTCGCCCGCCCGGCTCGCGGCGGCGTTGTCGCATTCGCACGACCCGGCGCGCGGGAGTCCGTGCCCGTCGCCCAGGCCCGCCGGCGCGTCCGGCCACTAGCCTCGTGCGGGTGACCGACCAGCTCCCGGCGGACCAGCCCGCCGCCACGCCCGAGCCCGCCGCGCCGGAGGCGCCCGCCGCGACCGCCGCACCCCGGCCCGCGGGCACCGCCGCCAAGGTCGCCGACCTCGCCGACCGGCACCGCCGCGCCGTCACGGAGCCCGAGGAGGCGGCGGCGGCCAAGCAGCACGCCCGCGGCAAGCGCACCGCCCGCGAGCGCGTCGAGCAGCTGCTGGACCCGGGCTCGTTCACCGAGCTCGACGCGTTCGTGCGGCACCGCTCGACCAACTTCGGCCTCGAGGCCAAGCGGGTCCCGGGCGACGGCGTCGTCGTCGGCCACGGCACGGTCGACGGCCGTCCGGTCGCGGTGTACTCGCAGGACTTCACGGTGTTCGGCGGCAGCCTCGGCGAGGTGCACGGCCAGAAGATCACCAAGGTCATGGACCTCGCGCTGCGCACCGGCATGCCGCTGGTCGGCATCTCGGACGGCGGCGGCGCCCGCATCCAGGAGGGCGTGGCGGGCCTGACCCAGTTCGCCGAGATCTTCCGGCGCAACGTCGCCGCGTCGGGCGTCATCCCGCAGATCAGCCTGATCCTCGGCCCCTCGGCCGGCGGCGCGGTGTACTCCCCCGCGCTCACCGACTTCATCGTGATGGCCGACGGCACGTCGAACATGTTCATCACCGGCCCGGACGTGATCCGCGCGGTCACCGGCGAGGACGTCGGCTTCGAGGAGCTCGGCGGCGCGACCACGCACAACACCCGGTCCGGCGTGGCCCACTACCTGGCCTCCGACGAGGACGACGCGCTCGACTACGTGCGCTCGCTGCTGTCCTACCTGCCGCAGAACAACCTCACCGACCCGCCGGCCTACCCGCAGGAGGCGGACCTCGACGTCACCGACGAGGACCTCGAGCTCGACACCCTGGTGCCGGACTCGGACAACCAGCCGTACGACATGCGCACCGTCGTGGAGCACGTGCTGGACGACGGCGACCTGCTGGAGGTCCAGCCGCTGTTCGCCCGGAACGTGCTGGTCGGCTTCGGCCGGGTCGAGGGGCACGCGGTCGGGATCGTCGCGAACCAGCCGCTGACGATGGCCGGCACGCTCGACATCGACGCCGCCGAGAAGGCCGCGCGGTTCGTCCGGACCTGCGACGCCTTCAGCATCCCGGTGCTGACGTTCGTGGACGTGCCGGGCTTCCTGCCCGGCACCGACCAGGAGTGGAACGGCATCATCCGCCGCGGCGCGAAGCTCATCTACGCCTACGCGGAGGCGACCGTCCCGCTGGTCACCGTGATCACCCGCAAGGCGTACGGTGGCGCGTACATCGTCATGGGGTCGAAGCAGCTCGGCGCCGACGTGAACCTGGCCTGGCCCACGGCGCAGATCGCGGTCATGGGCGCCGGCGGTGCGGTGAACATCCTGCAGCGCGGCGCGCTCAAGCAGGTCGCCGAGGCGGGCGGGGACGTCGAGGCCGAGCGCGCCCGGCTCACCCGCGAGTACGAGGAGGCCATCGTGAACCCGTGGGACGCCGCGGACCGCGGCTACGTGGACGCCGTCATCGCGCCCGCCGAGACCCGCACGCAGATCGTGCGCGCGCTGCGCGTGCTGCGGACCAAGCGCGCGGCGCTGCCGCCCAAGAAGCACGGGAACATCCCGCTGTGACCGGCGACCCGCTGCTGCCCGGCCCCGGCGAGCACGACGGCCACGACCACGCGCACGACCACGCCGGCGGCGCGCACGGGCCCGAGCCGCTGCCCGGCGTCGACACCGCGGCGATGCACGGCGTCGTGGACGGTCTCGCCGCGGCGCTGCACGAGTACGTGGACACCGCCGCGGGCGTGCGCGCCGAGTTCGGTGCCGCCGAGGCCGACGAGGACCCGCGGGTGCTCGCCCTGGAGTCCCGGGTCTCCGGGCTGAACGCCCGGCTGTACGACCTGCTGCACGAGAGCCTCGGCATGCACTCCGAGCTCACGGGCATGACCTGGGAGGACGGGGCCGCGCCCGCCGAGGCGCCCGCCGCGGACGAGGACACCGACGAGTTCCACCTCGGGTTCGTCGTGAGCATGCCCGCGGGACCGCACGACCAGTCGATCGACGCCGTGCTCGGCATCGTCGACAACGGGGGCGCGGAGATCGTCGAGCGCCTGCTCGACAGCGGGTTCACCGTCGAGGGCTGGGGCGCGTCGAGGGGCGCGCCGGTGTCGTTCGACGACGACGAGGACGGCGAGTCGTGAGCGCGGGGGACGGCGTGGTGCTGCCGCACGTCCAGGTGGTCCGCGGCACCCCGGACGACGTCGAGCTCGCCGCGCTGGTCGCCGGGCTGGTGGCCGCGTCGGTGCCCGGGGACGACGACGCGGCCGAGGACGGGCTGCCCCGCCCGGCCTGGGGCGACCGCGCCCGCTCGCTGCCCGGCGCCCGCGGCGCGTGGCGCACCGGGCCGGACGCGTGGCGGCGCAGCCTGCGCTGACGCGCCGACCGGGCCGCGGGTAGGGTCGACCGGGTGAGCACTCCTGACACCACCGGGGCGCCGCAGCGCCCCGCGACGCCCATCGACGCCGTCGCCGACGCCTACGTCTCCACCTACGCCGCCCTGGACCCGTTCGACGCGACCGCGCTGGGCGTCCCGGGCCACGACCACGAGGTCACCGACCTGTCCCCCGCCGGCCACGAGGCCCGCGCCGACGCGACCCGCGCGACGCTGGCGCAGCTGGACGGCCTGGCCCCGGCCGACGAGGTGGACGCGATCACGCTCGCCGCGATGCGCGAGCGCCTCGGCCTGCACCTCGAGCTGGACGCCGCCGGGGAGACCCTCGCCGACCTGAACGTCATCGCCTCGCCCGTCCAGGGCATGCGGGACGTGTTCGACATCATGGCCACGGACGGCCCCGACGCCTGGTCGACGATCGCCCAGCGCCTGGCGGGCCTGCCGAATTCCGGCGCGGGCTACGTCGAGTCGCTGCGCCTGGCGGCCTCCCGCGGGCAGGTCCCGGCGATCCGCCAGGTGCGCGAGGCGATCGCGCAGGCCGAGGAGCTGGCCGACCCGTCCTCGTCGTTCTTCACGTCGTTCGTCGCCGGCCCCGAGGCCGCCGCGGCCGTCGAGGCCGGGGGCGACGCGCTGCGCGCCGACCTGGAGCGCGGCGCCGAGGCCGCCCGGCAGACGTACGCCGACCTGGTGACCTTCCTGCGCGACGAGCTCGCCCCGCAGGCGCCCGAGGCCGACGCCGCCGGCCGCGAGCGCTACGCGCTGTGGTCCCGGTACTTCCTCGGCGCGACCGTCGACCTGGACGAGACCTACCAGTGGGGGCTCGAGGAGCTCGCCCGCGTCGTCGCCGAGCAGGAGGCCGTCGCCGCCGAGATCGCCGGCCCGGGCGCGACCGTCGAGCAGGCCGTGGCCGCGCTCGACGCCGACCCCTCCCGCCGGCTCGAGGGCACCGAGGCGCTGCAGCGCTGGATGCAGGAGACGTCCGACGCCGCGGTCGCCGCGCTCGACGGCGTGCACTTCACCATCCCGGACGCCATCCGCACCCTCGAGTGCCGGATCGCCCCGACCCAGAACGGCGGGATCTACTACACCGGCCCGTCCGACGACTTCAGCCGGCCCGGCCGGATGTGGTGGTCGGTGCCGCCGGAGGTCACCACGTTCAACACCTGGCGCGAGAAGACGACCGTCTTCCACGAGGGCGTCCCGGGCCACCACCTCCAGATCGGCCAGGCCGTCTTCAACCGCGCCCAGCTGAACTCCTGGCGCCGGCTGGCGTGCTGGGTGTCCGGCCACGGCGAGGGCTGGGCCCTGTACGCCGAGCGCCTGATGGCGGACCTGGGGCACCTGGACGACCCGGGCGACCGGCTCGGGATGCTCGACGGGCAGCGGATGCGCGCGGCCCGCGTGGTGCTGGACCTCGGCGTGCACCTCGGCCTCGAGGCGCCGGAGCGCTGGGGCGGCGGCACCTGGGACGCCGACAAGGCCTGGGAGTTCCTGCGGGCCAACGTGAACATGCCCGAGCAGTTCATCCGGTTCGAGCTGAACCGGTACCTGGGCTGGCCCGGCCAGGCGCCGTCGTACAAGATCGGCCAGCGGATCTGGGAGCAGATCCGCGACGGCGCCCGCGACTCCGCGCAGGCCCGCGGCGAGGCGTTCGACCTGCGGGCGTTCCACGCGCGGGCGCTCGGCATGGGCGCGCTGCCGCTCGACGTGCTGCGGACCGCGCTGGCCTGACCGGCACGGGACGACGAGGGCCCCCGGACCTGCGCGGTCCGGGGGCCCTCGTGCGTGCGGGGTGCGGGGTGCGGCTCAGGACGCCAGGAGCGACGGGCCGTACTTCAGCAGGATCGCGGCCACGAAGAGCACGAGCACGGCGATCGTCACGTACCAGTCCGTGCCGGACGCCACGAACCCGCGCGCCCACGGGCCGGCACGACCGGGCAGCCGCAGGTGGCCGTCCCGGACGTTCCACCGGGTGAGGCCGGCCCACACCAGCGTCGTGGTGACGGTGATGAGCAGGCACCAGGGGCACAGCGCCTTGATGACGAAGTAGGACTGCAGGAACAGCCACCACGCGAACACCAGGGCGACCGTGTACAGCGCCTGGGTGCCGAGCATGTACCAGCGCGGGAACCGCACGCCCGCGATGCCCGCGATCGAGATCGCGATCACCACGGACTCGAACGCGATGCCGAGGAACGCGTTCGGGAAGCCGAGCACCTCCGCCTGCGGGGACAGCGCCACGGTGCTGCACGAGATCACCGAGCTGAGGTCGCAGGACAGGGCCGCGGTCGGGTCCTTCGCCAGGTGCCACGCCTCGATCGACAGCACGAACGACGTGAACAGCCCGATCACGCCGGACACGGCCATCTCGATCGCGGTCCGGCGGCGCCAGGCGGCGCGCGCGGGCGAGTCCGGGTCGTCGTCCACCGGGTCGTGGTCGAGCAGGTCGGTCGGGTCGGCTGCTGCGCCGCTCGGGCGCGTGGCCCGCGCGCTGTCCTCGGTCACGCCCGTCATCGTCGCATCCCCTCCTGGGAGTTCCCCGGACATCATCGGCACGGACGCGGTGCCGCCCGAGGGACGTACGTCCCCGACCTGGCCGTACGCTCGCCGGGTGACGACCCTCGTGCTCGCCTCCGCCTCCCCCGCCCGGCTCGCGACCCTGCGCGCGGCCGGGATCGAGCCGACCGTCGCGGTGTCGGCCGTCGACGAGCCCGCGGTGCTGGCCGCCGCCGGCGACGTGCCGCCCGCCGAGGCGGTGCTGCTGCTGGCCCGCGCGAAGGCCCGGGACGTCGCGCCGGGGCACGCCGGGGCGCTGGTGCTCGGGTGCGACTCGATGCTGGAGCTCGACGGGCGGGTGCTCGGCAAGCCGGCCGACGCCGCCGAGGCTCGCGAGCGGTGGCGCGCGATGCGCGGGCGCAGCGGGCGGCTGCACACGGGGCACTGGCTGGTGGACCGGCGCGGCGGCGCGGGCGCGGCGGCGGGCGACGCAGCAGCGGGCGACGATGCGCCGGCGGGCGGCTCCGCGGCGGGCGACGCTGCCGCCGAGGCCGGCGCCACCTCCACGACGGTCGTGCACTTCGCCGACGTCACCGACGCCGAGATCGACGCCTACGTCGCCACCGGCGAGCCGCTGTGGGTCGCGGGCGCGTTCACCGTCGACGGCCTGGGCGGCGCGTACATCACGGGCGTCGAGGGCGACCACCACGGCGTCGTCGGCCTGAGCCTGCCGCTCCTGCGCGACCTCCTCGCCGCGCGCGGCGTCCCCCTGCACACCCTCTGGACCCGCCTCCCCGCCTGACCCGCCCCGGAACCGCCCGCCGTCGGCCGGCCGCCCGCCGCCCGCCCTCGCAGGCCGCGCGCCGCGCGCCGCGCCGGAGGTGAGCGGGTAGCCGACACGTCGAGCGAGTAACCGCCGACTACTCGCTCGACGTGTCGGGTACCCCCTCGGCGCACGCCACCCCCTCGGCGCACGCCGCGCCGGCGCCGAGGGGGCGAGGCGCGCTGCGGCCCGGCGGGCGGGCCGGCGGGTTTGTCGGGGGCGGACAAGGGCGCGCCGGGCCGCGCACCCGGCGCCGCGCGTCCGCTGTGGAACCCTCCAACGCGGCGGGGACCCGGTTGGCCGGATCGGCGATCTTCGTGGCGCGACCGGCCGCGGGCGTGAACGCCGGAGGCACCCCGCGTTACGGTGAGCCGTGCCCCGCATCTCGAAGGTCCTCGTCGCCAACCGCGGCGAGATCGCCGTCCGCATCGCCCGCGCCTGCCGCGACGCCGGCCTCGCCTCCGTCGCCGTCTACGCGGACCCCGACCGCGAGGCGCTGCACGTGCGCGTCGCGGACGAGGCGTACGCCCTCGACGGCGCCCGCGCGGCCGAGACGTACCTCGACATCGCCAAGCTGCTGGACGTCGCGCGCCGCTCCGGCGCGGACGCCGTGCACCCGGGCTACGGGTTCCTCTCGGAGAACGCCGAGTTCGCCCAGGCCGTCCTGGACGCCGGCCTGGTCTGGGTCGGCCCGCCGCCCGCCGCGATCCGCGACCTCGGCGACAAGGTGAGCGCGCGGCACATCGCGCAGCGCGCCGGCGCCCCGCTCGTCGCCGGCACCCCCGACCCGGTGTCGGGCGCCCAGGAGGTGCACGCGTTCGTCCGCGAGCACGGCCTGCCGGTCGCCATCAAGGCGGCGTTCGGCGGCGGCGGCCGCGGCCTCAAGGTCGCCCGCACCTCGGAGGAGATCGACGAGCTGTACGACTCCGCGGTGCGCGAGGCCGTCGCCGCGTTCGGTCGTGGCGAGTGCTTCGTCGAGCGCTACCTCGACCGGCCCCGGCACGTCGAGACCCAGTGCCTCGCGGACGAGCACGGCACCGTCGTCGTCGTGTCGACCCGCGACTGCTCGCTGCAGCGCCGGCACCAGAAGCTCGTCGAGGAGGCCCCCGCGCCGTTCCTCACGGACGCGCAGCGCGCCCAGCTCGTCGACGCCTCGGTCGCCATCCTCAAGGAGGCCGGCTACGTCGGCGCCGGCACCTGCGAGTTCCTGGTCGCCGCCGACGGGACGATCTCGTTCCTCGAGGTGAACACGCGCCTGCAGGTCGAGCACCCGGTCTCCGAGGAGATCAGCGGCATCGACCTGGTCCGCGAGCAGCTGCGCATCGCCGACGGCGAGCCCCTCGGCTACGACCACGTGGAGACCCGCGGCCACTCCTTCGAGTTCCGGCTCAACGGCGAGGACCCGGCCGCCGGGTTCCTGCCCGCGCCGGGGAAGATCTCGACGCTGCGGTTCCCCGCCGGCCCGGGCGTCCGGGTCGACTCCGGCGTCGTCGAGGGCGACACCGTCTCGGGCGCGTTCGACTCGATGATCGCCAAGCTGGTCGTCACCGGCGCCACCCGGCAGCAGGCCGCCGAGCGCGCGCGCCGCGCCCTGGCCGAGCTGGAGATCGCCGGCATCCCGACCGTCGTGCCGTTCCACCGCGCGGTGATGGCCGAGCCGGCCTTCGTCCCGACCGACCCGGAGCAGCCGTTCGCGGTGCACACCCGGTGGATCGAGACCGAGTTCGCCGACCGGCTGCCCGCGCTCACCGGCACCCCGGCCGTGACCGCCGCGGGCCCGGCCGACGACGGCGAGCCGACCGAGCTGGAGCGCGTCGTCGTCGAGGTCGGCGGCAAGCGCCTCGAGGTCGTGCTGCCCGCCGCGCTCGCCCTGCGCGCCGGCCGCGGCCGTCCCGCCGCCGCCGGTCCCCGCCGCTCGGCCCCGCGCCGCGCCGCGGGCCGTCCCGCGGCGTCCGGCAACGCGCTCACCTCCCCGATGCAGGGCACGATCGTCAAGGTCGCGGTCGGCGAGGGCGACACCGTGGCCGAGGGCGACCTGGTCGTGGTGCTCGAGGCCATGAAGATGGAGCAGCCGCTGGTCGCGCACCGCGCCGGCACCATCGCGTCCCTGTCCGCCGACGTCGGCGGCATGGTCGCGGCGGGCACCGCCATCTGCGAGATCGTCGACTGACCGCGGTGGCGCGGCGACCGCACCACCCGGGCGACGGGTGGGTCGAGTGCCGGTGCGGCCGCCGGCACTGGGGCACGGCCGGGGCCGCCGGTCTGCTGCTCGTGCGCCCCGCGACCGGCACCGCCCCGGCGGCGGCCGTGCTCCAGCACCGCGCGCCGTGGAGCGACCAGGGCGGCACCTGGGGTCTGCCCGGCGGCGCCCGGCACACCGGCGAGTCCGCCGTCGACGGGGCGCTCCGCGAGTCGCAGGAGGAGGCCGGCATCGAGCCCGCGTCCGTCCGGGTGGTCGGCGAGCACGTCCTGGACCACGGCGACTGGTCGTACACGACGGTCGTGGCCGTGACCGCCGGGCCGGTCGACCCCCGCCCGACGGACGACGAGAGCCTCGCCATCGCCTGGGTCGCGCTGGACGACGTCACGGCGCTGCCGCTGCTGCCCGCCTTCGCGGACGCCTGGCCGACCCTGCGGGCGGGCCTGCCCCCGGAGGTCGAGGGCGCCGCGTCCTGACCCCGGGCGTACCGCCGGCGCGCGTCCGTGCGGGCCAGTTCGTTGGCCCGGGCGGCTCGCCGCCCACTACGTTGACAGCCGTGAGCGTCCCCGAAGCCGCACCGCCGTCGGTGCCTCCCGCGTCCGCACCGTCGCCGGCCGGGAGCCCGCTCCCCCCGGACGCCGGCACGGCCACCCGGGTGTCGCTCGTCGCGCTGGTCACGGTGCTCGCCGTCGACGCCGTGCGGGCCGCCGGGCCGGTCCTGGACCGCGCCTTCGCCGTGAGCACCGTCGCCGTCGGGGCCGCGGCGCTGCTCACCTTCCTCGGCGCGGGGCTGCTCGCGGCGCTGGCGCTGCTCGGCACCGGCCGCCGCGGCCCCGGCACCGCCTCCGGGCGCACCGCGCTCGTCGCCGTCGTCGCCCTGGGGGCCGCCCGGCTGGTCACGCAGGTGCTGCACGACGGCCCGCGGTTCGTCGCCGGCCTGGTCACCGCCTCGCTCGCCGTCACCGCGCTGGTCCTGGCGACCACGCTCGTCGCGGGTCGCGCCGGCGGCGGGCGCCAGGCCGCGCTCGGGCTGACCCTCGGCACGGGGCTGTCCGCGGCGCTGCAGCTCGCGCTCGGTACCTGGGACCCGCTGTGGCGCGGCGGGGTGCTCGGCAGCGTCGTCGCGGTCGTCCTCGTGCTGGTCACCGTGGCCGTGGCGGTGGTCGCCCGCCGGCAGGAGGCGTCCGGCCGCCCCCGGCGGACCTGGGTGCTCGGGCCGGCCCTCGCGCTGGTCGTCATGGTGCTGGGGAACCCCGCCTTCGCGGCGGCGCAGTCGCACCTGCCGCTGATGGTGGCCGGGACCGCGACCGTGCTGGCGTCGGCGCTGACCGCCTGGCTCCTGCTGGTGCCCCGCATCATGGCCCGGCCGGTGCGGTGGGCCGCCGCGGTCCTGCTCCCCGTCGCCGCGGCGGTCGCGTTCCTCACCACCGGCGTCACGGCGCTCATCGCGATCCTGGTCGCCGAGGCGGCGCTCGGCGTCGTGCTCACCGTCGCGCTGAAGACCCGCCGGCCCGCGCCGCCCGGGATCCCCCGCACCGCGCTCGCCACCGGCGGCGTCGGCCTCGGGCTGGTCGTGGTGCTGCTGCTCTACCTGCTCGACTACGACGTCCCGCTGCCCGTCGACAACGCGTGGGTCGTGGTGCTCGCCGCCGCGCTGCTCGCCACCGGCGGGCTGCGCTGGCGCACGCCCGCCGAGCCCGCGGGGCGCGAGCCCGCACCCCCGCTGCGCGCCAACGCCCTGCGGTTCCTGGTGCTGCCCTCCGTCGCGCTCCTGCTGGTCGGCTGGGTGTCCGCCACGGTCGCCGCCCCGGCGCCCGCCGCCGACCGGGACCCCGACGCGTTCGTGGTCGTCGACTGGAACCTGCACTACGGCGTCGCCGCGCACACCGCCGTCGACCTGGAGCAGATCGCCCGGACCATCGAGGCCCAGGGCCCGGACGTCGTGGCGCTCCAGGAGGTGTCCCGGGGCTGGGTGCTCGGCGGCGGCGCCGACATGCTCACCTGGCTCGGGCACCGCCTCGGCATGCACGTCGCGTTCGCCCCGGCCGCGGACCAGCAGTTCGGCAACGCGCTGCTGTCCCGCACGGAGCTCAGCGACGTCGAGGTGATCGAGCTGCCGTACGGCGCCGGGCCGCAGGCGCGCTCGGCGCTGACCGCACGGGTCGAGGGCCCCGGCGGCGAGCCGGTCCGGGTGACGTCGGTGCACCTGCAGCACCGTGACGACAACGTCGACACCCGGCTGGAGCAGCTCGCCGCGCTCCGGGCGGCGCTGCCCGACGACGGGCCGTCCGTGCTGGCCGGCGACCTCAACGCCGAGCCGGGCTCGGCCGAGCTCGACGCCCTCGCGGACGCCGGGTGGGTGAGCGCCATGGACACCGCGGGCGCCGAGGACGTGCTCACCCACCCGAGCAACGACCCGGAGGTCAGGATCGACTGGGTGCTCGGGCAGGGCGTGACGTTCGCCGAGGCGCGGGTGCTCGCCGACGACTCGTCGGACCACCTGGCGCTGGTGACGGAGGTCCGGGCGGGCTGACGGCGGCGCGCCCGCCCGGCCCCGCGCCCAGCGCGCCCGGGCCCCGGGCTCAGCCCTGGTCGGTCCGGTGCAGCACCCGCGCGACCTCGCCGATCGAGCCCGACAGCGACGGGTACACGGTGAACGCGTTCGCCACGTCGTCGACGGTCAGGCTGTGCGACACCGCCAGCGTGATCGGGAAGATCAGCTCCGACGCCCGCGGCGCCACCACCACCCCGCCGAGCACGGTGCCCGCCGTCGAGTGCGCGAACAGCTTCACGAAGCCGTCGCGGACGCCCAGCATCTTCGCGCGGGGGTTCCGGGCCAGCGGGAGAGTGTGCGTGACGAAGTGCGCGTCCCGCTCGACGAGCGCCGTCTCGCTCAGGCCGACCGTCGCGATCTCCGGGGCGGTGAAGATGTTCGCCGCCACGCCGCGCAGCTTCAGCGGCGCCACCGCGTCGCCGAGCGCGTGCGACATCGCGATCCGCCCCTGCATCGCCGCGACCGACGCCAGCGGCAGCACGCCGGTCACGTCGCCCGCCGCGTAGACGCCGCGCGCCGAGGTGCGCGACACCTTGTCGACCTCGATGTGCCCGGACGGCGTGGTCCGCACGCCCGCCTCCGCCAGGCCGAGGCCCTCGGTGCTCGGGATCGAGCCGACCGCGAGCAGCACGTGCGAGCCGTGGATCTCCCGGCCGTCCGCGAGCGTCACGACCACCCCGTCCCCGGTCCGCCGGGCCGCCTGGGCGCGCGAGCGCCCGACGACCTCCATGCCGCGGGTCCGGAACACGTCCTCCAGCATCGTCGCGGCGTCGGCGTCCTCCCCCGGCAGCACCCGGTCGCGGCTCGACACCAGCACGACCTGGGACCCCAGCGACACGTAGGCCCCGGCGAACTCCGCGCCGGTGACGCCCGAGCCGACGACGATCAGCCGCTCCGGCAGCGCGTCCAGGTGGTACAGCTGCGTCCAGGTGAGGATGCGCTCGCCGTCGGGCTGCGCGTCGGGCAGCGTCCGCGGGGTCGCGCCGGTCGCCAGCAGGACGACGTCGGCGTCGAGGGTCTCCTCCGCGTCGCCGGTGACGACCACGCGCTCCGGGCCGTCGAGCCGCCCGTGGCCGATGACCACGCGCACGCCCTCCCGCTCGAGCCGGGTGCGGATGTCGTGGGACTGCGCCAGGGCGAGGTCGCGCACCCGCGCGTTCACCGCGGCCAGGTCGATGCTGTGCCGGCGGCTGCGGCCGGTGTCGCGCGCGGGGTCGTCGTCCTCGGCCGGGCCCGCCGGCACGTCGAGGCGGATGCCGAGGTCCGGGGCGCGCTCGGCGATCGTCATCCACTCGGCGGTGGCGATCAGGGTCTTCGACGGCACGACGTCGGTCAGCACCGCGGCGCCGCCGAGCCCCGCGCGCTCCACGACCGTGACCTCCGCGCCCAGCCGGCGGGCGACCAGGGCCGCCTCGTAGCCGCCGGGGCCGCCGCCGACCACGACGACGCGCGGCGCGGGCCGGCCGTCGTCGACGGGACCGGGCGCGGGCTCGGCGGCGCTGCTGGTCGAGGAGGCGGGCGGGGCCGCCGCGGCGTCGGGGGCGTCGGCCGCGGCCGGGGTGGCCGGGCCGGGCTCGGCGGGCGCGGGCGTGGGGGTCGGCTGCGTCACGCGTCCATCTTCCCGGACCCGCGCCGCTGCGCACCTCGCGCCACGCCCCGCCCGCGCGCGGTGCGGGACCTTCCGGGGTCCTGCGGGGCGGGCACGGCCGGTACGCTCGACCGTTGCGACCGCACGTGTCCCGCGCGCCGGGTCGCCACCTGCACCGACCCGCACCGACACCGCCGCACGCACCGCGAGGAGCACCCGCATGGCCGACGACGCCCGTCTCGACGACCCGACCACCGACCCGCTGGCCGTCGCGGCCGACGCCGCCGCGTACCTCGCGGAGGCGACCGGGGTCGAGAAGCACGACGTCGCCCTGGTGCTGGGCTCCGGCTGGGGCGGCGCGGCCGACCTGCTGGGCGAGACCGTCGCCGAGATCGCCGCCCCCGACGTCCCGGGCTTCGCCGCGCCGGCCGTCGTCGGCCACGTGGGCACCATCCGCTCCGTGCGGATCGCGGCCACCGGCAAGCACGCGCTCGTGCTCGGCTCGCGCACCCACCTGTACGAGGGCAAGGGCGTGCGCCGCGTCGTGCACGGCGTCCGCACCGCCGCGGCCGCCGGCTGCTCGACCGTCGTGCTCACCAACGGCTGCGGCGGCCTGAACCCGGCGTGGGGCCCCGGCACCCCGGTGCTCATCCGCGACCACATCAACCTGACGACCGTGTCCCCGCTGGAGGGGGCGACGTTCGTCGACCTGACGGACCTGTACGCCGGCCGGCTGCGCGACGTGGCCCGCCAGGTCGACCCGTCGCTGGACGAGGGCGTGTACGTGCAGTTCCGCGGCCCGCACTACGAGACCCCGGCCGAGGTGAAGATGGCCGGCATCATGGGCGGCGACCTGGTCGGCATGTCCACCACCATCGAGGCCATCGCCGCGCGGCACGTCGGCATGGAGGTGCTCGGCATCTCGCTGGTCACCAACCTGGCGGCGGGCGTCGGCGACGAGCCGCTGTCCCACGCGGAGGTCCTGGAGGCCGGCGCCGCCGCCGGCCCGCGGATCAGCCGCCTGCTGGCGGACATCGTCGGCCGCATCTGACAGGCGCGCCGCCGCGGCCCGGACGCCGCGGCGGCGCGGTACGCACCACGGCGCGTCCGCGCCGCGCAGGACGAGGGTCGGGGCGGGGCGCCCCGGGGAGGACGGCAGTCGATGAGCGAGCGCACCGAGGACCACCCGGCCGTGACCGAGCAGGGGCCGGGCGGCCGCTGGGCGGACCTGGCCGGCCGGGTCCGCGAGTGGATCGCGGACGACCCCGACCCGCGCACCGCGGCCGAGCTGACCGCGCTGCTCGACCGCGCCGAGGCCGGCGAGCCGTCGGTGCCCGGCGGCGCGTCGCCCGAGGAGCAGCAGGCGGCGACCGACGTGCGCGAGGCGCGCGAGGACCTGGCCGACCGGTTCCAGGGCCTGCTGCAGTTCGGCACCGCCGGCCTGCGCGGTGCGGTCGAGGGCGGCCCCCACCGGATGAACCGCGCGGTCGTGATCCGCGCGGCGTCCGGCCTGGGCGCGTACCTGCTCGGCGAGCTCGAGGGCGTCTCCCCGGCTCCCCGCGTGGTCGTGGGCCACGACGCGCGGCACGGCTCCGTCGACTTCGCACGCGACACCGCCGCGGTGCTGACCGCCGTCGGCATCGAGGTCGTCATGCTGCCGCCGTACCTGCCGACGCCCGTCCTGGCGTTCGCCGTCCGGCACCTCGGCGCCGACGCGGGCGTCATGGTCACCGCGAGCCACAACCCGCCGCAGGACAACGGCTACAAGGTCTACCTCGGCGGCCGCGTCGTCACCGACTCCGGCCAGGGCGCCCAGATCGTCCCGCCGATGGACGGCGCGATCGCCGCGGAGATCGGCCGGGTCCCCTCGGTCGCCGCGGTGCCGCGCGCGGCCGACGGCTGGTCCACGATCGGCCCCGAGATCGTCGACGCCTACGTCGCCGAGGTCCTCGGCCTGGCCGACCTGTCCGACGAGGCCCGCGCCCGCCACGCCGCGCTGCGCGTCGTGCTCACCCCGATGCACGGCGTCGGCGGCGGCACCGCCCGGCGGGTGCTCGCCGAGGCGGGCTTCACCGACGTGCACGTCGTGGACCTGCAGGCCGAGCCCGACCCCGACTTCCCGACCGTCGCGTTCCCGAACCCCGAGGAGCCCGGCGCGATCGACCTCGCCGTCGCGCTCGCCGCGGAGGTGCAGGCCGACCTGGTCATCGCCCTCGACCCCGACGCCGACCGGTGCGGCGCCGCCGTCGTCGACCCGCGGGCGCGGACGCACATGAGCCCCGGAGCCGCGGGGTCCGACGGGTGGCGGATGCTGCACGGCGACGAGACCGGCGCGCTGCTCGGCAGCGTCACGGCTTCCCGGCTCGGCACAGCGGGCGCGCCGGTGGCGGACGACGCCCCCGTGCTCGCCAACTCCATCGTGTCGTCCCGGCTGCTCGGCCGGATCGCCGCGCACGCCGGCCTCCGGCACGCCCAGACGCTCACGGGGTTCAAGTGGATCTCCCGCGTCGAGGGCCTCGTCTACGGCTACGAGGAGGCGCTCGGCTACTGCGTCGACCCCGCCCACGTCCGGGACAAGGACGGCATCTCCGCCGCCCTGACCCTCGCCGGCCTGGCCGCCCGTCTCAAGGCCGAGGGCCGCGCCCCGGTGGACGTGCTGGACGACCTGGCGCGGCGGCACGGCCTGCACCTGACCGACCAGCTGTCGGCCCGGTTCACCGACCTGTCGCAGATCCCGGAGACCATGCAGCGGCTGCGCGAGCACCCGCCCGTGATGCTCGCGGGCTCCCCGGTCATGGCGGTCTTCGACCTGGCAGCGGGCTCGGACGCCGACCGCGAGGGCCTGCCGCCGACCGACGGCATCCGGCTGCTCACCCAGGACGACACGCGGGTCATCGTCCGGCCCTCCGGCACCGAGCCGAAGGTGAAGTGCTACCTCGAGGTCGTCGTGCCGGTCGAGGAGCACGCCTCGGTGGCGTCGGTCGGCGAGGCGCGGGTGGCCGCGCGTGCGCGGCTCGGCGCGGTGCGCGCGGACGTGGCGGCGGCGCTGGGGCTCTGAGGCGCCGCCCCGGCGGCGGCGAGACGAGGCGGCGGCCCGTCCCCCGATCGGGGGCGGGTCGTCGTCGTCGGTGCGCACAGCGCCCGCCGCACCGGACCGCCCCGCTACGGTGCCGGTGTGGACAGCGTGACCCCCGCCGCGCCTCGGACCGCCGCCTCGCGCGCGGTCGCGGGCCCGCTGCTCGCGATCGCCCTCGTCGCCGGGGCGGGCGTCGCGGCGCTGTGGCCGGTGGTGCTGGGACTGCCGCCGGACCTGATGTGCCCGGCCGTGCTCCCGGTGCCCTGGTGGTGCTCGGTCGGCGGCGCACGGGTGCACGGGCTGCGCCTCACCGGCGCGCTGCTGGCCGCGGCGGCCGGGGCGGCGGGACTCGCGGTCCTGCTCGGCCGCCGGTGGCCGCGCGCGGCGTGGCTGCTGCCCCTCGCGGTGGTCGCCGCGGGGTGGGCGGCGCGCGAGGCCGCGGCACCCTGACCGCACGCACCCGCGCCGGCCCCGGACGCGACGACGGCCCGTCCCCCGCTGCCGGGGTGACGGGCCGTCGTCGTGCGTGCGCGTGCGCGCCGGGGCTCAGTACCCGCCGTCCGCCTCGAAGCCGCCGAGCACCGCAGCGGTGCCGGACAGGCCGAGCCGGGTCGCGCCGGCCTCGATCATCGCCAGCGCGTCGGCCGTGGTGCGGATGCCGCCCGAGGCCTTGATGCCGAGGCGGCCGCCGACGGTGGCGTTCATGATCTCGACGGCGTGCACGGAGGCTCCGCCGGCGGGGTGGAAGCCGGTCGAGGTCTTCACGAAGTCGGCGCCCGCGGCCTCGGCGGCCCGGCAGACCTCGACGATCTCGTGGTCGGTCAGCGCCGCCGACTCGATGATGACCTTGAGCACGACGGGCGGCGGGGTGGCGGCGCGCACGGCGGCGATGTCGGCCTGCACGTCGGCGAACCGGCCCTCCTTGGCGGCGCCGACGTCGATCACCATGTCCACCTCGTCCGCGCCGTCGGCGACGGAGCGGGCGGCCTCGGTGGCCTTGACGTCGCTGTGGTGCTTGCCGGACGGGAAGCCGCACACGGTGGCGACCTTGAGGCCCTGCGCGTCCAGCGGCAGGAACGACGGCGAGACGCACACGGAGTACACGCCGAGCGAGGCGCCCTCCGCGACGAGCGCCTCGACGTCCGCGCGGGTCGCCTCGGGCTTGAGCAGCGTGTGGTCGACGAACTGCGCCAGCGCGGCGGCGTCGAGGGACTGGGTCATGCGCGGTGCCTTCCTGTTCCGGTCGGTGCGTGACCGGGGACGATGACCCGGTCGATGAGGTCCTGGCGCTCGTCGGCGTGCACGAACGCGTGGCGGGCGGCGGTCAGGGTGACCGTCCGCACGTCGTCGAGGGTCCAGCCCGCCTCGGTGACGAGCAGGTGCAGCTCGCGGCTGAGGCCGGTGCGGGACTGGAGGCGGTTGTCGGTGTTCACGGTGACGGCGAACCCGAGCCGCAGCAGGGTCGTGACGGGGTGCTCGGCGATCGAGGTGGCGGCGCCGGTCTGCAGGTTCGACGTCGGGCACACCTCGAGGGCGATGCCTCGGTCGCGGACCCAGTGCGCAAGGCGGCCGAGCACGAGCGCGCCGTCGTCGTCGTGCTTGATGTCGTCGACCAGCCGCACGCCGTGCCCCAGGCGCAGGGCGCCCACGTCGACCGCCTCGTCCATCGAGTCGCGGCCCGCGGCCTCGCCGGCGTGCACGGTGACCGGGAACCGGGCGGTGCGCAGCTGCGCGAAGGCGGCGCCCAGGGCGCTCGCCGGGAAGCCGGCCTCGGGCCCGGCGATGTCGAAGCCGACGACGCCGCGGTCCCGGTTGGCGAGCGCCAGGGCGGCGATCTCGTCGGCGCGGTCGGACTGGCGCATGGCGCACAGCAGCAGCCGGGCGCGGATGGGCCGGCCCTCGGCGGCGGCCTCGGCCTCGCCCTCGGCGAGCCCCTCCAGCACGGCGTCGACGGCCTGCTGGAGCGACAGCCCGCCGGCCTGGTGCAGCTCCGGGGCGAACCGCTCCTCGGCGTAGACGACGCCGTCCGCGGCCAGGTCCAGCACCGCCTCGCGGGCGACCCGGCGCAGCGCCTCGGGTCGCTGCATGACGGCGAGGGTGTGGCTGAACGTCGCGATGTACGCCTCGAGGCTGCCGCTGTCGGCGGCGTCCCGGAACCAGGCGGCCAGCGCCTCCGGGTCGGTCGTCGGGAGCGTGTGGCCCGCCTTCTCGGCGAGCTCGACGACGGTCCGCGGGCGCACGCCTCCGTCGAGGTGGTCGTGCAGCAGGACCTTCGGCAGCGCGACGATCTGCTCGAAGGTCACGGTCATGCGCCCCACCGTAGTGGCCGGGCGCCCGGAACCCCGCATCGGGGAACCGGGCGCCCGGGTGGTCCTGCGCGGCGTGCGGCGCGGTCCGCGGTGCGCTCAGGGGTAGTCGTCGCGCTCGTCCTCGGGGACGGGTGTCTTCTGCTCGGCGACGTCGCCCGGGTCGGCCTCGCCGGCCAGGTCGGGCCGCGGCTCGTCGGGCTGGTAGGCGCCGTCGCGGGCGTCGGTGTCGTCGTCGGGCTGGACCTCGGGCAGGTCGGTCAGCGCGGGCTCCACGAGCCCGGCGTCGCGCCAGGTCCGGTCGCCGGGAACGGTGCTCATGTCCACTCCTGTCGTCGACAGCGGGGTACGACTCCATCGTGTCCCGGACGGCGCCACCCCGCCAAGCCGGGGCGGCCTTCCGCAGCCCTCCCTCCCCCCGCTGCGGCCTCCGAGACCCGCCGAGATCGCAGAACCGGCGGGGTTCCGGGCCCGCGAACCCCGCAGCTCGTGCAGGTTCGGCGTCGAGGTACGGGGTGCGGAGAGGGGGGCGTCAGCGGGTCGGGGTCGGGAGGAGCGCCCAGGCCAGGTGCGGCCAGTGCCCGAGCGCGGGGACCGGGCCGGACGGCGACCGGAGAGCCGCGCGCGGCAGCGGCAGCACCGCACCGGCGCCGGGCTCGTACACGCGGTACCCGTCGCCCGCCCGCCCGACCGCGAGGACCACGTGCCGCGGCACGGCCGCCGCGACGCCGCCGGACAGGTCGCCCCCGGAGTACAGCGGCACGGGCACGCCCCGGTCGAGGGCGGCGTCCACGCGCGCCAGCAGGTCCTCGACCTCGGCGGTCCGGGTGTCGTCGACCAGCACCGACCGGTACCGGACCCCCGGGAACCGGGCCAGCCGCGCGGCGGCCCACGGCGGCGTGCCGAGCGACCGCGGCCAGGGCAGCACCCCGGCGACCGCCCGGGCGGTGCTGCGCCGGTGCAGGGCCGCCTGCAGCAGGCCCCAGCGTGCCGCGGCGGCCTCCTCGCCGGTCGCGGACGCGTGCACGACCCGGCCGCCGGGGGTGCGGAACCACGTCGGGGCGTCGGGGTGGTGCGGGTCGGCAGGTTCGGGCAGGTCGAGGCCGACGAGCTCGGGCGGGCGCGGGCCGTCGGGCAGCCGCCCGGAGACCAGCCACAGGGCGAGCCGCGGGTCGCCCGACGCCGCGAGCAGGCCGAGCACGGCCGCGCCGCAGGTGGTGCCGTCGACCTGCCGCGCGGCGGCGGTGCCCCACCGGACGGTCCGGCCGGCGGGGACGTCGAGCGGGGCGAGCACCTGCCCGCGCCGCCGGGCGTCGAGGCCGTCGAGCGCGCCGTCGGGCAGCGCGGCCCGCGCGCCGGCCGCGGCGAGGGCGACCCCGTCGACGCGCGACCGCGCCGGCTCCCCGGCAGAGCCGCCCACGCCACCCACGCCGTCCGCCGGCGCCGGCGGCACCACCCGCCCGCGCACCGCCCGCAGCACCGTCACCAGCTGCCCCCTGCGCCACCCCGCACGCGCGCCCACGCCCGCTCCCCTCGCTCGCCGAGTCTCCATTGTTCGCCTCCGACCGCGCCGCCCGCCAAAGCCCGGAGGTGCAGACTCGGCGAGAGGGGGCCGCGCACGAGCGCGGTCCCGCTGCGGCGCGGGCGGACGCGACGAGGCCCCGCAGCGCGTGCGCTGCGGGGCCCCGTCACCGCCGTCAGGACGCCGCGATGCGGTCCAGGATCAGCGGGGTCGCCGCCGGCGCCTCGGCGGCCACGTCGAAGCCGCCCTCCAGGGCCTCCTTCGCGCGCTCGAACCGCTCCGGGGTGTCCGTGTGCAGGGTCAGCAGCGGCTGGCCCGCCCGCACGGCGTCGCCCGGCTTGGCGTGCAGCTCGACGCCCGCGCCGGCCTGCACCGGGTCCTCCTTGCGCGCGCGGCCGGCGCCCAGCCGCCACGCCGCGATGCCCACGGCGTACGCGTCGAGCCGGGTCAGCACGCCGTCGGCCGGCGCGAGGACCTGCTCGGTGTGCCGCGCGACCGGGAGCGTGGCGTCGGCGTCGCCGCCCTGCGCCTCGATCATCCGGCGCCACACGTCCATCGCGCGGCCGTCCGTCAGAGCGGCCCGCACGTCGAGGCCCGGGCGCCCGGCGGCGGCCAGCATCTCCTCGGCCAGCGCCACCGTGAGCTCGACGACGTCGGACGGCCCGCCGCCGGCGAGCACCTCGAGCGACTCCCGGACCTCGAGCGCGTTGCCCGCCGTGAGGCCGAGCGGCGTCGACATGTCGGTGAGCAGCGCGACGGTGTTCACGCCGGCGTCGGTGCCCAGGTCGACCATGGTGCGCGCGAGCTCGCGGGCGCGGTCCAGGTCCTTCATGAACGCGCCGGAGCCGACCTTGACGTCCAGCACCAGCGCGCCGGTGCCCTCCGCGATCTTCTTGCTCATGATCGACGACGCGATGAGCGGGATCGCCTCGACGGTGCCGGTGACGTCGCGCAGCGCGTAGAGCTTGCGGTCGGCGGGCGCGAGGCCCGAGCCGGCCTGGCAGATCACTGCGCCCGGGCCGTCGAGCTGCGCCATCATCTCGTCGTTCGACAGCGCCGCGCGCCAGCCCGGGATGGACTCGAGCTTGTCGAGGGTGCCGCCGGTGTGGCCGAGGCCGCGGCCGGACAGCTGCGGGACCGCGACGTCGAACACGGCCACCAGCGGGGCGAGCGGCAGCGTGATCTTGTCGCCGACGCCGCCGGTGGAGTGCTTGTCGGCGGTGGGCCGGCGCAGGCCGGAGAAGTCCATCCGCTCGCCGGAGGCGATCATCGCGGCGGTCCACCGGGAGATCTCGGCGCGGTCCATGCCGTTGAGCAGGATCGCCATGTTGAGGGCGGACATCTGCTCCTCGGCCACGACGCCGCGGGTGTACGCGTCGATGACCCAGTCGATCTGCGCGTCGGTCAGGCGGTGGCCGTCGCGCTTGGCGACGATGACGTCGACGGCGTCGAACTTCTCGGTGCTCATGACTTCCTCTCGACCAGGTCGGCCGGCCCGAACGCGTCGGGCAGCACCTCGGTCATCGGCTTGATCCCGCTCACCGTGTCGACGAGCAGGTCGGGGCCCCCGTGCTCCCAGAGGAGCTGGCGGCAGCGGCCGCACGGCATGAGGGCGTTCCCGTGGGCGTCCACGCAGGCGAACGCCACCAGGCGCCCGCCGCCGGACACGTGCAGGCCGGACACCAGGGCGCACTCGGCGCACAGGGTCAGGCCGTACGACGCGTTCTCGACGTTGCAGCCGACGACCACGCGGCCGTCGTCCACCAGCGCCGCGACGCCGACGGGGAACTTCGAGTACGGGACGTACGCGCGGTGCATCACCTCGGTGGCGGCGGCACGCAGGGCGTCCCAGTCGATCTCCGGCACAGCCGGTCTCCTGTTCTCCCCGGGCGACCGGGGCGTCTCACGGCACCTGCTCGGACGCTCCCGAGTGTGCCCGTGAAGCACGACCGCCGCCGCCCTGCGCGGGCGACGGCGGTCGTGACGTGCTCACTTCACGTAGGCGATGCCCTCGGCGGCGGGGGCGCGCACGCGGCCGACGAGGCCGGCCACCGCGAAGATCGTCACCACGTACGGGGTCATCAGCATGATCTGGCTCGGGATCGGCGTGCCGATGATGCCGAGCACCACCTGCAGGTTGTCCGCGAAGCCGAACAGCAGGGCCGCGGCGAGCGCGCCCTTCGGGCTCCACCGGCCGAGGATCATCGCGGCGAGGGCGATGAAGCCCTTGCCGCCGGTCATCTCCTTGCCGAACGCCAGGCCGTTCGCGACCGTGAAGAACGCACCGCCGAGGCCGGCGATCGCGCCGCCCAGCAGGGTGTTCCACACGCGGGTGCGGTTGACCTTGATGCCGACGGTGTCCGCCGCCTTGGGGTGCTCGCCGACGGCCCGCAGCCGCAGGCCCCAGCGGCTCCGGAACACCAGCACCTGCAGGACGATCACCACGACGTACATCAGGTAGACGAGGATCGTCTGCCGGAACAGCACCGGGCCGATGATCGGGATGTCGGACAGCCCGGGGATGGCCAGGGTCGGCAGGCGCGGCGGCGTGTTGAGCGTGCCGGCGTTCTCCTTGAGGACCGTGGAGAACAGGTAGCTCGTGATGCCGACGACCAGCACGTTGAGCACGACGCCGACGATGATCTGGTCGACCACGTACTTGATCGCGAACGCGACCAGCAGCGCCGACACCAGCGCGCCGGCGATCGGCGCGGCGATGAGCCCGACGTAGGCGCTGGACGTGATGGTCGCGACGACCGCGGCGAGGAACGCGCCCGCGAGCAGCTGGCCCTCGATCGCGATGTTGATGATGCCGGACCGCTCGCTGACCAGGCCGGCGAGGGCGCCGAACACCAGCGGCACCGCGAGGAACAGCGAGCCCTGCAGCAGGCTGGTCAGGGGCAGCGGCTGCGCCTTGCCCGCGACGGCCCAGGTGAGCAGCGCGAACACCAGCGCCACCGCGTACACGGCGGGCAGCCAGACGCCGACCTTGCGGCGGGTCCGTGCGGCCTGGAACGACCAGGCCGCGAGCCCGAGCGCGATCAGGCAGAGCACGATCGCGGTCAGCTTGGACGGGACGGAGAACTCGATGTTCTCCCCCGGCGCGAACATGGTGAACGAGGTCTCCCGGCCCGAGGCGGGCAGGATCCCGAACAGCAGCAGGGCGACCGCGGCGACCGCGCCGTACGCGATCGGCGCCTTGTAGGAGATCGGCGGAAGCGGCTTGCCCGCCGCGGCGCGCGCGGGGGCGGGGGCGGCGACGGCGCTCACGCGGCGGCCTCCTTGACGACGGGCGCGGCGAGCTCGGCCGGCTGGGCGCCGGGACCGCGGGGGGACGGGAGGCGGAACACCGCGCGCACCAGCGGGGGCGCCGCGATGAACAGCACGACGAGGGACTGGACGACCAGCACGATGTCGATCGGCGTGCCGGTGCGGGACTGCATCGCGAAGCCGCCGGCGCGCAGGGCGCCGAACAGCAGGCCGGCGAAGAAGGTGCCGAGCGGCTTGGACCGGCCGAGCAGCGCGACGGTGATCGCGTCGAACCCGAAGCTCGCCGCGATGCCGGCGGTGAGCACCTTCTCGGTGCCGAGCACCTGCGCGGTGCCCGCCATGCCGGCCAGGCCGCCGGCCACGAGCATCACCAGCAGGTACATCCGGTTGACGTTGATCCCCGCGGTGCGGGCGGCGTTCGGGTTGGACCCGACCGCGCGGAACGCGAACCCGATCGTCGACCGGTTCATCAGCCACCACACGAAGACGGCGGCGAGGATCGCGACGACGAAGCCGAGGTGCAGCCGGAACTGCGGGCCGAGCAGCTGCGGGTACAGCGCGGTCTCGGCGATCGGCGGGGACACCGGGTTGTTGCTGTCGCCGCGCTTGAACGCCGACGTGGTCAGCAGGTAGCCCACCAGGTAGATCGCGATGTTGTTCAGCATGATCGTGACGATCACCTCGTTGGCCCCGGTCCGGGCCTTGAGGTAGCCGGCGATGCCGGCCCACAGGCCGCCGCCGATGACGCCGCCGATCACGGCGAGCAGCAGGTGCAGCACCGGCGGCAGGTCCCAGGCGAAGCCGATGTAGCCGGCGAAGATCGCGCCGAGGATGATCTGGCCCTGCGCACCGATGTTGAACATGCCGGCCCGGAAGCCGATGCCCAGGCCCAGGCCGGCGAGGATCAGCGGGACGGCCCAGGTCATGGTCTCGGTGATCGGGCGGATGCCGCGGGCGAACGTCGCGGCACCCGGGTCGAAGACGGCGCCCTGGAACAGCGCCACGTAGGCGCCCCAGACGGCGTCCCACGCCGCGGAGAAGAAGTCCGCCGGCCGCGCGAAGAAGTAGCCCGCGGCGTCCTGCACGGCGCTGTCCGCGGCCGCGATCAGCACGCCGGAGATGACGAGCGCCAGCACCAGGGCGGCGAGCGTCACCAGCCAGCTGCTCTCCAGCATCTCGCGCAGCGCGCCCTGGGCGCGGGACTCGAGGCCGTCGTCGCGGCGCGCCGGCGCGGTGGACCCGGCCGGCGGCTGCTCGGGGGCGGGGGTCGCCTGGCTCACTTGCTCTCCTCCTCGGAGGCCTCGATGTCGGCCTCGCCGAGCACGGTGTGGTGGGTCGCGGCCTGCTGCACGGCCTCGGCCTGCGGGACGCCGGCCATCATCAGGCCGAGCACGTCGCGGTCGGTGCCCCCGGGGACGATGCCGACGATGCGGCCGCGGTACATGACGACGATCCGGTCCGCCAGCGCGAGCACCTCGTCGAGCTCGGTCGAGACGATGATGACCGGGGTCCCGGAGTCCCGCTCCTGCACGATCCGCTTGTGCACGAACTCGATGGACCCGACGTCCAGGCCGCGGGTGGGCTGGGACGCGATGAACAGCCGCAGCGGGCGGGACATCTCGCGGGCCAGGACGACCTTCTGCTGGTTGCCGCCGGACAGCGTGCCGGCGTGCGCCTCGGTCGACGGGGTGCGGACGTCGAACTCCACGGTCCGGCGCTCGGCGTTCTCCAGGACCTTCTTCGGGTCCAGCGAGATCCCGCGCGCGAACGGGGCGCGGTCGTACAGGTCGAGGATGAGGTTCTCCGCGACGGAGAAGTCGGCGACGACCCCGTCCTCCGTCCGGTCCTCGGGGACGAAGCCGACGCCGGCGTCGAGCACCTGCTTGACCGTGCGGCCGACCAGCTCGGTCCCGTCGAGGACGACCGACCCGGCGACCGGCTGCTGCAGGCCCAGGATGACCTCGGTGAGCTCGGTCTGGCCGTTGCCCTGCACGCCGGCGACCGCGACGATCTCGCCGCGGGCCACGTCGAACGACACGTCGTCGACCTGCCGGACGCCGGCCTCGTCGAGCACCGACAGGTTCCGCACCTGCAGGGCGACCTCGCCGGCCTGCGCGGGCGAGCGGTCGACGCCGAGCGAGACGGACCGGCCGACCATGAGCGAGGCCAGCTCGGTCTCCGCGGCGTCGGGCCGGGCGCTGCCCACGACCTGGCCGCGGCGGATGACCGTGATCCGGTCCGCGACGGCGCGGACCTCACGGAGCTTGTGGGTGATGAAGACGATGGAGGTGCCCGCCGCCTTGAGCTGCCGCATGATCGCGATGAGCTCGTCGGTCTCCTGCGGCGTCAGCACCGCGGTCGGCTCGTCGAGGATCAGGACCCGGGCGTCCCGGGACAGCGCCTTGATGATCTCGACGCGCTGCTGCGCGCCGACGGGGAGGTCCTCCACCAGGGCGTCGGGGTCGACGTCGAACCCGAACCGGTCGGAGATCTCCTTGACGCGGCGGCGCGCCGCGGCGAGGTCGAGCATCCCGCCGCCCTTGACGGGCTCGTACCCGAGGACGACGTTCTCCGCGACGGTGAACACCGGGACCAGCATGAAGTGCTGGTGGACCATGCCGATCCCCGCGGCCATCGCGTCGCCGGGGCCGGCGAACTCCACGGGCCGCCCGTCGACGAGGATCTCGCCCTCGTCCGGGTCGTAGAACCCGTACAGCACGTTCATCAGGGTGCTCTTGCCGGCACCGTTCTCGCCCAGCAGCGCGTGGATCTCGCCGGGCTCGACCACCAGGTCGATGTGGTCGTTCGCCACCAGGGCGCCGAAGCGCTTGGTGATCCCCCGCAGCTCGAGCTTCACGTGGGAATGCTCCTTCGGTCGATCGTGTCGCTGCGCACACTAGGCCAAACCGGACGGCCGATCACAGCCTCAGGTCCCGGGTGCGCGGGTGAACGCACCGGTGGCCCGGGCAGGCGTGCTGCCCGGGCCACCGGTGGTGCTGGTGCGTCAGTTCTGGCTGATGGACTCCACGACCAGGTCACCGGAGATGATCTGGGCCTTCAGGTCCTCGACGGCCGTCTTGACCTCCTCGGGGACCACCGAGTCGAAGTCGTGGAACGGCGCGATGCCGATGCCCTCGTTCTCCAGGGTGCCGACGTACGGCTCCGAGGAGAAGTTGCCCTCCGAGGCCTCCTTGACCGTGTCGAACACGGCCTGGCCGATCTCCTTCATGACCGAGGTCAGGATGATCGAGGAGTAGTCGGGCGAGGTCTCGAACCAGTCGGCGTCGACGCCCACGATGGAGACGTTCCCGGCCTCCTGCGCGGCCGCGGCGGCACCGAGGCCGACCGGGCCGGCGACGGGCATGATGACGTCCGCGCCCTGGTCGATGAAGCCCTTGGCCAGGTTCTGGCCGTTGGTCTGGTTCTCGAAGTCACCGGTGAAGGAGCCGGTCTGGGCCTCCTTGTCCCAGCCGAGGACCTTGACGTCGGCGCCGTTGTCCTCGTTGTACTTGGCGACGCCGTCGGCGAAGCCGTCCATGAAGATCGAGACCGACGGGAGCTGGATGCCGCCGAAGGTGGCGACGGTGCCCGTGGTCGAGGTGCCCGCGGCGACGTAGCCGGCCAGGTACGCGGCCTCCTGCGTGTTGAACAGCAGCGGCTTGGCGTTGTCCAGCGTCACCGGGTTGAAGTCCGCGTCGGAGAACGCGGAGTCGATCAGCGCGAACTCGATGTCCGGGTTGGCCTCGGCGGCCTCCTGGATCGGGTCCTCGAGCAGGAAGCCGACGCCGATGATCAGGTTGCAGTCCTGCTGCACCAGCGAGTCGATGTTCGGCGTGAAGTCGGTCTCCGCGGTCGACTCGACCTTGACCTCCTGGATGCCCAGCTCGTCCTTGGCGCGGTCGAGGCCCTCGGCGCCCGACTGGTTGAAGGACTTGTCCTCGAAGCCGCCGGAGTCGGACACCATGCAGGCCTTGAAGTCGGAGCCGCCGGCGTCGCCGCCACCGGCGGTGCTGTCGGACTCCTCCGGCGCGCTGCCGCAGGCGGCGAGGGCGAGCGCGACAGCCCCGGTGAGGGCGGCCGCACGGATGATCTTCTTCACGCGATGCTCCTGCTTCTCGTCGTCGACCGGTCCGTGAGGCCCGCCCGGTCGCCGCGCGCGACGCTGCGCGTGGGTCGGGAGGGGTCGTCCGGCGTTGCGAGGAACACTAGCCACGCCCAGGTGTCGGCTGTGTTACCGGACCCCTTCCGGGGCCCTTCGTTACTGACTTGGAACATTCGTCCGCGGGACGACTCACCCGACCGGCCCAGCGCGCGGTGCCGCGGGCCGCGGGCCGGGCGGAGATCAGCCCCCGGGCGTCGCGCCGACCCGCAGCGCCGCCCGCGCGAGCAGCGCCGCGCCGGCCGCGATCGCACGCTCGTCCACCACCAGGTCCCCCTGGTGGATGTCGTACGTCCGGCCGCCCGGGGTGCGGGTGCCGAGCCGGGCCATCGCGCCGGGGACGCGCGTGAGGTACCAGGCGAAGTCCTCGCCGCCGAGCGACTGCTCGGTGAGCTGGACCGCCTCCTCCCCCAGCACGTCGCGCGCCGCGGCCTCCAGCACGGCGACCGCGCGCTCGTCGTTCTCGACCGGCGGGACGCCGCGCTGGTGCCGCACCTCGACCTCGACGCCGTAGGGCGCGACCACCTGCTCCACCGCCGCGTGCAGCACCTGGGACGCCTTCTCCCACGCGCGCACGTCCAGGCAGCGCAGGGTGCCGCGCACCGAGCCGGAGGCGGGGATGGCGTTGTGCGCCGAGCCGGCCTGCACCGCGCCCCAGGTGAGGTTGACCCCGGACCGCGGGTCGAGCCGGCGGCCGAGCACCGCGGGCACCTGGGTGATGACCTGCCCGAGCGCGTAGACCAGGTCGGCCGTGAGGTGCGGGCGCGACGTGTGCCCGCCGGGCCCGGTCAGGACGACGGTGATCTCGTCGGAGGCCGAGGTGATCGGGCCGATCCGGCTGCCGATCCGGCCGACGTCGACCTTCGGGTCGCAGTGCAGCGCGAAGATCCGGCCGATGCCGTCCATCGCCCCGGCCTGCAGGACGTCGAGCGCGCCGCCGGGCTGCACCTCCTCGGCGGGCTGGAACACCAGCCGCACCCCCGTCGGCAGCTCGCCGGCGGCATGCAGCTCGGCGAGCACCAGCCCGGCGCCGAGCAGCGCGGTGGTGTGCACGTCGTGGCCGCAGGCGTGCGCGACGCCGTGCACGGTCGAGGAGTAGGGCAGCCCCGTCGTCTCCTGGACCGGGAGCGCGTCGATGTCGGCGCGCAGCGCGATGCGGCGGCGGCCCGTCTCGAGAGGGCTGGGCCCGATGTCGCAGATCAGGCCCGTCCCGGGCAGCGGCTTCGGGGACAGGCCGGACAGCCGCAGCCGGTCGGCGATCAGGCGGGTGGTGCGCTGCTCCGTGCGGCCGAGCTCGGGGTGCGCGTGGATGTCGCGGCGGATCTCCACCAGCTCGGGCTGCAGGGTGGCGACGAGCTGGTTGACCCGGGAGGCATCGACGATCACGCTCCCGACCCTAGTCGTCCCCGCAGGTGGCGGCAGGTCCGCGCACTCCGGCGGCCCGCGGCGGGCGGGCCCGCGGCGGGGGACGCCGCGGGCCGGGGCGCCCGGTCAGAGCAGGTCGTCGCGACCGCGCTCGCGCCAGCCGTCCACCGCCTGCTTCACCGCCTGGGCGTGCGCCCGGGTGGTGACGAGCAGGGCGTCCGGGGTGTCGACCACGACGGCGTCCCGGACGCCGAGCACGGTCACCGCGCGGCCCGCGCCGGGCACCACGACCGCGCCGGGGGCGTCGAGCCGCAGCACCAGGCCGTCGTCACCGAGCGAGCGGCCGCCGTCGACCCCGACCGCGGGCAGCAGGGCGGCGAGCGAGTCGAAGTCGCCCACGTCGTCCCAGGTGAACGACCCCGGCACCACGGCGACGCCGCCGGCGGCCGCGACGGGCTCGGCGATCGCGTGGTCGATGGCGATCTTGGTCAGCCCGGGCCAGGTCTGCGCGAGCACGGCGTCCCGGCGCTCCGGGTCGTCCCAGACGGCGGCGATCGCCCGCAGCCCGGCGGCCAGCGGGGGCAGCTGCTGCGCCAGGTGGTCCAGCAGCACGCCGGCCTGGACGAGGAACATGCCGGCGTTCCACCAGTAGTCGCCGGTCGCGAGGTAGCCGGCGGCGGTCTCCGCGTCGGGCTTCTCGGTGAAGCCGGCGACGTGCCGCGCGCTCGGGGCGCCCTCGGCGCCGAGCGGCTCGGCCGCGCGGATGTAGCCGAACGCGGTGGACGGTTCCGTCGCGGTGATGCCGATGGTCACGACGTAGCCGGCGCGGGCCGCGGCGACGCCCTCGGTGACCGCCGACCAGAAGCCGGCCAGGTCGTCGATGACGTGGTCCGCGGCGAACGACCCCAGGACCACCTCGGGGCCGTGCCGCTCGGCGAGGATCGCCGCGGCGAGCCCGATGGCCGCCATGGAGTCGCGCGGCGACGGCTCGGCGACGACCTGGCCCGGGCCGAGCTCGGGCAGCTGCGCGGCGACGGCCTCCGCGTGCCGGACGCCGGTGACGACGAGGACCCCGTCGCGGCCGGTGAGCGGCAGCAGCCGGTCGACGGTGCCCTGCAGCAGGGTGCGGCCCGTTCCGGTCAGGTCGTGCAGGAACTTGGGCGCGCCCTGGCGGGACAGCGGCCACAGCCGGGTGCCGGCACCGCCGGCGGGGACGACGGCGTGGAAGCCGTCGATCGGGCGGGGCTGCGCGGGCGACGCGGACGTGGCGGGGCTCGACATGCCCGGCAGCGTATCGGGACACAACCGGTCGGTCGCCCACCCTCTCCATCCCCCCGGCGCTGGGTACCGTCGACCAGGGACCCAGGTCCCGGTGCGCGTGTGCGCTTGATCACATCGGGCCCGATCTGGCCCCCGACGGCAGGGTGACCCAGCGCACGATCACTACAGTGATCGGACCGGACACAGCAGTCCCGCCCGAACTCGCCAGGAGGCCACCCGTGCCCACTGCGCCTGCCGAAGCCCGCGACGACGCCGCCCCCACGGCCAAGCGGATCCCCGGCGGCACCCTCTACCGCGGCCGCGAAGGCATGTGGTCCTGGGTGGCCCACCGGATCACCGGCGTGCTCATCTTCTTCTTCCTGCTCGTGCACGTGCTCGACACGTCGCTCGTGCGGGTCTCCCCCGAGGCGTACAACGCCGTCATCGGGACCTACAAGAACCCGATCATGGGGCTCGGCGAGGCCGGGCTGGTCGCCGCCATCGTGTTCCACGCCTTCAACGGCGTCCGGATCATGCTGGTCGACTTCTGGCCCAAGGGCGCGAAGTACCAGCGCGTGATGCTCTGGGTCGTGCTCGGCCTGTTCGTCGTGACCATGGCGGGCTTCCTGCCGCGGCACCTCATGCACGTCTTCGGAGGCGAGTGATGACCACGATCGCCGCCCCCCGCACCCGGGGCGCCGGGCCCGGCCGCCGGACCTCGCGCGGCAACTGGGAGCTGTACGGCTGGGTGTTCATGCGCGCGTCCGGCGTCGTGCTGCTCGTGCTGATCTTCGGCCACCTGTTCGTCAACCTGGTCGCCGGCGAGGGCATCTCCGCCATCGACTTCGGCTTCGTCGCCGGCAAGTGGGCGTCGCCGTTCTGGCAGATCTGGGACCTGCTGATGCTGTGGCTCGCGATGATCCACGGCACCAACGGCGTCCGGACGATCATCAACGACTACGCCGAGCGCGACGGCACCCGCCTGGTGCTCAAGCTCGCGCTGTACACGGCGTTCACCGTGGTCGTCGTGCTCGGCACGCTGGTGATCTTCACCTTCGACCCGTGCCCCGCGAACAGCCCGGCGGACCTGCTGCCGTCCTTCTGCACCGCCTGAGCGCCCCCGCTCCCCTCTCGCCTTGGAGGCATCGACCCCGATGCAGACCCACCAGTTCGACGTCGTGATCGTCGGCGCCGGCGGCGCCGGGATGCGCGCCGCCCTCGAGTCGTCCGCCCGCACCCGCACGGCGGTCATCTCGAAGCTGTACCCGACCCGCTCGCACACCGGCGCGGCCCAGGGCGGCATGTGCGCCGCGCTCGGCAACGTCGAGGACGACAACCCCGAGTGGCACACCTTCGACACCGTGAAGGGCGGCGACTACCTGGTCGACCAGGACGCCGCCACGATCATGGCCAACGAGGCCATCGACGCGGTGCTCGACCTGGAGCGCATGGGCCTGCCGTTCAACCGCACGCCCGAGGGCCGGATCGACCAGCGCCGGTTCGGCGGCCACACCCGCAACCACGGCGAGGCCGCGGTGCGCCGGGCCTGCTACGCCGCGGACCGCACCGGGCACATGATCCTGCAGACGCTCTACCAGCAGTGCGTGAAGAACGAGGTCGCGTTCTTCAACGAGTTCTACGTGCTGGACCTGCTGCTGACGCACGACCTGACGGGCCGCGAGGTGCCGGACGGCGAGGACGTCGCGGTCTCGGGCGTCGTCGCGTACGAGCTCGCGACCGGCGAGATCCACGTGTTCCGCGCCAAGTCCGTGGTCCTCGCGACCGGCGGCGCCGGCAAGATCTACAAGACGACGTCGAACGCGCACACCCTCACCGGCGACGGGATGGCGCTCGCCTACCGCCGCGGGCTGCCGCTGGAGGACATGGAGTTCTTCCAGTTCCACCCGACCGGCCTGGCCGGCCTCGGCATCCTGCTGTCCGAGGCCGCGCGCGGCGAGGGCGGCATCCTGCGCAACGCCGACGGCGAGCGGTTCATGGAGCGCTACGCCCCCACCATCAAGGACCTCGCGCCGCGCGACATCGTCGCCCGGTCGATGGCCAACGAGGTGCGCGAGGGCCGCGGCGCCGGGCCGAACAAGGACTACGTCCTGCTCGACCTGACCCACCTGGACCCCGCGCACATCGACGCGAAGCTCCCGGACATCACCGAGTTCGCCCGGACCTACCTCGGCATCGAGCCGTACACCGAGCCGGTGCCGGTGTACCCGACGGCGCACTACGCGATGGGCGGCGTGCCGACCAACGTCGAGGGCGAGGTCCTGCGGGACACCACGCACGTCGTGAAGGGCCTGTACGCGGCCGGCGAGGTCGCCTGCGTCTCCGTGCACGGCTCGAACCGGCTGGGCACCAACTCGCTGCTCGACATCAACGTGTTCGGCAAGCGCGCCGGCATCTCGGCCGCCGAGTACGCCGCCGGGACGTCGTGGGTGGACCTGCCCGACGCGCCGACCGACGCCGTCGTGGGGCAGCTCGAGGACATGCGGAACCGCCCCCAGGGCGAGCGCGTCTCCGACGTCCGCCGCGAGCTGCAGCAGACGATGGACACCAACGCGCAGGTGTTCCGCACCGCCGAGTCGCTGCGCCAGGCGTTCCAGGACATCCAGGTGCTCCAGGAGCGCTACACGCGGGTGTCGGTCCAGGACAAGGGCCGCGCGTTCAACACCGACCTCATCGAGGCCATCGAGCTCGGCTTCCTGCTCGACATCGCCGAGACCGTCGTCGTCGGCGCGCTGAACCGGCGCGAGTCCCGCGGCGGGCACTTCCGCGAGGACTACCCGAAGCGCGACGACGAGAACTTCATGGAGCACACCATGGCCTACCGCCGGGTCCCCGGCGTGCCGGTGGACTCCCCCGCCCTCTCCGCGCCGAAGGGCGAGGAGGTCCCCGAGCCGGGCCCGGGCCGCCCGGTCGTGCTCCTGGGCACCAAGCCCGTCGTGACCACCGTGTACCAGCCGATGGAGCGGAAGTACTGATGACTGCTGTCGCAGAGCGCTCGGCCGCGCCCGAGCCGAAGGCCGGCGAGATCCCGTCGTTCGAGGTCACGCTCAAGATCCGCCGCTACACCCCCGAGACGCACGGCGACGAGGCGTACTGGGAGGAGCACACGGTCACCGCCCACGGCACCGACCGCCTGCTCGACGCGCTGCACAAGATCAAGTGGGAGTCCGACGGCTCGCTGACGTTCCGGCGGTCCTGCGCCCACGGCGTGTGCGGCTCGGACGCCATGCGGATCAACGGCCGCAACCGGCTCGCGTGCAAGGCCCTGCTCAAGGACCTCAACCCGGACAAGCCGATCACCGTCGAGCCCATCAAGGGCCTGCCCGTGATCAAGGACCTCGTGGTCGACATGGAGCCGTTCTTCGCCTCCTACCGCGAGATCATGCCCTTCCTCATCACCACCGGCACCGAGCCGTCCCGCGAGCGGCTGCAGTCGCCCGAGCAGCGCGCCCGGTTCGACGACACCACCAAGTGCATCCTGTGCGCCGCGTGCACGAGCTCGTGCCCGGTGTTCTGGACCGACGGCCAGTACTTCGGCCCCGCGGCGATCGTCAACGCGCACCGGTTCATCTTCGACAGCCGCGACGAGGGCGGGGCGCAGCGGCTCGAGATCCTCAACGACAAGGAGGGCGTCTGGCGCTGCCGGACCACCTTCAACTGCACCGAGGCCTGCCCCCGCGGCATCGAGGTCACCAAGGCGATCCAGGAGGTCAAGCGCGCGATGATCACCCGCGCGTTCTGACCCTGCTGGGCCCTCCCCTCCCCTCCGCCCCCCTCAGCGGTCGCGGAATGGATCCGAACGCACCGACACGCCCAGGTGTGTCGGTGCGTTCGGATCCATTCGCGTACCAGCAGCCGGTGGGCCGGGCAGGCGGGCGCGGGGTCGGCGTCGTCGCCAGGTCGCCTTGATCGGGTGCGCGCGGGCGCGGCGGTGCGCCTCGCGGAGCCGGACGCACCACGCCGCGCGCGCTGCCGGCGTCGCCAGGTCGACCGACGTCGCACGCACGACGACGAGGCCGAGCTGCTCCAGCCGCTGCTGACGAGTCGCGTCCGCGGACCGGCTGCGCGCGGACGCGTGCACGGCACCGTCGTACTCGCCCACCAGACCGGCCTCCGCGTCGAGGACGTCGACCCGCACCACGAACCGGCCCGAGCCGTCCAGGATCTCGACGTTGGGCTCCGGGACCGGGAGCCCCGCCTCGCACCAGAGCAGGCGCATGGCCGACTCCTGGGGCGACTCCGCGCCGTCCACCGAGAAGGCGAGGGCGCGACGTGCCCGGTGCAGGCCGGCCAGAGGGCCGCACCGGTCCAGCGCAGCGGCCACACTGGCCGCGCTGACCAGCCCGAGCGCTCGCAGCCGGTCGAGCACCGGGACAGCGAGCGGCAGCGGGGAGAGCCGCGCGACGTCGACGGCCGTCCGGTCGGGCGCCGTCACGGCGACGCCCGCCACCTCTGCCCGGTCGCGGTCGGGGACGCGCGTCCGCAGCAGGCGACGGAAGGGCCGGTCGACCAGACGCGTCTCCGGCGGCACGAGCACCAGCACCGGCTCCGGCCGGAGCGGGACCCCGCTCCGGCCGTCGACCTGCCCCGGACGCCCGCGCCGCAGGCGGGTCGCCTCGTGGAGCCGGGCGGCGGCCCACCCCCCGACGACGACGTCACCCGGCACCCCCGCCGTCGCCAGCCGGATGCGCGTGTCCGGGTCCTCCGGGTCGGCGCCGGCCACCAACCACAGCCCTCGGGCGACCCGCGCGTAGGTCCCGTCCCGCAGCAGCCGGGACACCCCCGCCGCTCGTGCCTGCGCTGTCGTGAGCACGCTGAGTACCGCATCCGTCGTCACCATCCGGGGAGCGTCCTCCGACCGCGCCTGCGGGCGGTACGCCGACGCTCCCACCCTGGGGACGACATGCCTCGGGCGGGCCTGTGGAGGACTCGGCACCTGCGGGAGCACGCGCCCGGGACGCCTGGCGGCCGCAAGGATCCGATCGCACCGACTCGCCGGGGTGTGTCCGTCCGCTTGGATCCACTCCGGCAGCTGCGCGGGCGCGCGGGGCGGACGCGCAACCGCCCACGAGCCCTGCACGCTGCGCGGGCGGCCCCCGGGCGCCGTCAGGACACCGGGCCGGGCTGAGGACCTCGGGGTCGGACGAGGACCGGCGTCAGGATGCCGTGGGCGCCGCCGGCTCCGGGTCCTGGTGGTCCTCCTCGGGTGCCGGCGGGTCGGCGGTCCAGGCCGCGGCCAGGAGGACGATGCGGGCGATGAGGTTGATCCAGATCAGCAGGGTCACGATCACCGCGAACGACGCCAGGATCGCGTTCCGGTCCGCGGAGCCCGCGACGACCGAGGTGCCCAGCACCCGCACGACCCCGAGCCCGACCGCGGCCACGAGCATCCCCTGCCGCAGGTCCGGCCACGCCGGGTGCTGCGCCGCGAGGACCCGCACGATCAGCACGAAGGTCCCGGCGTCGACGACGAACGCCACGAGGATGCCCGCGCCGCGCAGGACCAGCGAGCCGACCGTCGAGCCGTCGAGCCCGAGGGCGCTGAGCGCCCAGTCGGCGGCGGTCGTGGTCGCGATGCTGAGCAGCGCGGAGACGAGGATCGCGAGGCCGATGCCGGCGAACCCGCCGAGCTCGCGCAGCTTGCCCGTGACGGCGTTGCCGCCGGCCCGCTCGGCGGCGAACATCGCCCGCACCGCGGTGCGCAGGGCCGCCATGGCGGAGATCGCGCTGACCAGCAGCACCACGAACGCGATCAGCCCCGCGATGCCGACACCGGTGCTCAGCTGGAGCGAGTCCGGGTCGATCACCCCCGTCTTGTCGTCGCTGCTGGTCTTGATCAACCCCGGCAGGTTGGCGTCGATCGTGTCGAGGACGGTCTGCCGCAGGGCCTCGTTGTTGCCGAGGACGGCCATGAACACGGAGTAGCCGATGGTGAGCCCCGCGAACACCGAGAAGATCGTCGCGTAGGCGATGCCGCCCGTCAGGACGCCGCCGCCCGCCTCGCCGAACCGGGCGTTGGCCCGCGCCGCCCGGGTGCGCTGCCACCAGGCGAGGACGGCCTTGCCGCGCGCGACCAGCCCGGCGAACCCGCCCGGGTACACCCGGGCACCGACGTCGTGCCGGTTGCCGGCGGCGACGTCCTCCGCGCTCGCGGCGGCGGCGTGCGCCCGCCCGGCGCCCTGCGGTTCGGCCGGGACTCCCATGCCGACGACCCTAGGGAGCGCGCGCTCGCTCGGCATCCCGAGCGGGGCGTCGCCGCCGGTCACGGCCGCGCACGCACCGTCGACGAGCGCCCCGAGCACCCACCGGCGCGCCGCCCGGCACCGGTGTCAGCCGCCGAGCGGGAACGCCCCGATCGTCCGCCACACGCCGTCGTCCCCGTGCTCGTACACGTGGATCTCCGTCACGTCGAACCGGGCCTCGAAGTCGGCCATGTCGGCGAAGGCCCGGTCGAGCGCCTCGTCCGGCACCTCGTGGGCGATGGTGACGTGCGGGTGGTAGTGGAACCGCAGCTCCTGGTCCAGCACGCCCGACCGGACGGCGACCTCCAGCAGCTCGCACGAGGCGATGCCCTCGACCACCTGGACGAACACCACGGGCGACACCGGCCGGAACGTCGCGGTGCCCCGCAGGTGCACGGTGAACGGCGCGTGCTGCGAGGCGACCGCGCGCAGGTGCTCCTCCGCGTCCCGCAGGGAGGCGGTCGGCAGCACGGTCGGGCCGAGCAGCGTGATGTGCGGGCGGATCAGGTGGGCGGCCGGGTCGCCGACGCGGGCCCGCGCCTCCTGGAGCTCGGCGGCGTAGGGCTCCGGGACGGAGACCGCGACGCCGATCCGGAGCTCGTCGCCGAACGGCCCGGTGGGGTTCATGCGGTCCGGCGGCGCGGCAGCAGCCCGAAGCGGTCCGCGACCCGGTCGAGGGTGCCGCGCGCGATCGCCCGGGCACGCTCGGCGCCGTCCTCGAGGACCGCGTCCAGGGACGCCGGGTCCGCCAGGTAGCCGTTCACCCGCTCCTGGAACGGCGCGAGGAACTCCACGACGACGTCCGCGAGGTCGACCTTGAGGTGGCCGTAGCCCTTGCCCTCGTAGTCGGCGACGATCGACTCGACCTCGCGGCCGGTCAGCGCCGAGTAGATCGTCAGCAGGTTGGCGATGCCGGGCTGGTTCTCCCGGTCGAACCGGATCTCCGAGCCCGTGTCGGTGACCGCCGACCGGATCCGCTTGGCGACGGTCTTGGGCGGGTCGAGCAGCTCGATGATGCCGTTCGGGCTCGACGCGGACTTGCTCATCTTCGCGGTCGGGTCCTGCAGGTCGTAGATCTTCGCGGTGGCCTTGACGATGTGCGCGTCGGGCACGACCGCGGTCCCGTCGCCGAACCGCTTGTTCAGCCGCTCGGCCAGGTCGCGGGTCAGCTCGAGGTGCTGGCGCTGGTCCTCGCCGACCGGCACGAGCGCCGTGTCGTACAGCAGGATGTCCGCCGCCATGAGGATCGGGTAGGTGAACAGCCCGACGGTGGTGCCCTCGGCGCCGTGCTTGGCCGACTTGTCCTTGAACTGCGTCATCCGGCCGGCCTCGCCGAAGCCGGTCTGGCAGGACAGCAGCCAGGCGAGCTCGGCGTGCTCCGCGACGTGCGACTGCACGAACAGGATGGAGCGCTCCGGGTCCACGCCGGCGGCGAGGTACTGCGCCGCGGTCCGCCGGGTGCGCTCGCGCAGCGCCGCGGGGTCCGGCGCCACCGTCAGGGCGTGCAGGTCCACGACGCAGTAGAGGGCGTCGTAGGACTCCTGCAGCGCGACCCACTGGGTCAGCGCCCCCAGGTAGTTGCCGAGGTGGAGGGAGTCGGAGGTGGGCTGCATCCCGGAGAAGATGCGAGGGGAGCCGGAGACCATGGGTCCATTCTGACGGTCGGGGGCGGGTGGCCCGTGCAGGAGGGGGACGGGGGGCGGGACGCCGGAGGGCTCAGGTGGCCTCGTCGTCGAACGGGGCGGGCGCGTCCGGCGGCAGCGGCGTCGTCGCCGGCGCGGCGCGCGTGGCGTGGGCCGCGGTCCCGGCGGCGGCCGCCGCGGCGGCGGTGCGCGCCCCGGCGGGCGTGGGCTCGGGGTCGAGCAGGGCGTCGCGGACGATCCGGCGCGGGTCGTACTTGCGCGGGTCGAGCGCGGCCCAGTCGATGTCCTTGACCTCGTCGCCCAGCTCCTCGTCCACCCGCTGCCGGGCGTCCGCGAGGAAGTGCCGGGCCTGCTTGGTCAACCGGGCCAACTGCTCGGCGTACCCGGGGAGCCGGGTGGGTCCGATGACGATCACGGCCACGACCAGGATCACGAGGAGCTCGCCGCCGTTGATCCCGAACACGCGCCCCAGGCTACCGTCCGGGACGCCCCCCACCTAGCGGTCGCGCGACCACGTCCGGGTCACCCCTGGGCGGACTCGTCGAGGACGACGCGCACGTCCCGCTCGGCGCCGTCGGCCGCGCGCACCCGGAGGGTCACGGCGTCCCCGGGCGTCCGGGCGCGGATCGCGACCACCAGCTCGTCCGAGGCGGTGACCGGCCGGCCGTCGATCGCGAGGATGACGTCGCCGGCCCGGATGCCCGCGCGCTCCGCCGGGCCGCCGGGGGTGACGGGCTGCTGCCCGCCCTGCGGCTCGGCCGAGACCTGCACGCCCTCCCCCGTGTACGACCCGTCGAGCAGCACGCCGATCACCGGGTAGGTCGCGACACCGGTCTCGATCAGCTGCTCGGCGGTGCGCCGCGCCTGGTTGGACGGGATGGCGAACCCGAGGCCGATGCTGCCGCCGCTGGTGGCCGAGGCGCCCGGCGGCTGGGCGATCGCGGAGTTGATCCCGACCACCTCGCCGGCGGCGTTCACCAGCGGGCCGCCGGAGTTGCCGGGGTTGATCGCGGCGTCGGTCTGGATCGCGTTGATGAAGGCCGTGTCCTCGGCGCCCTCGCCCGCGGCGACGGGCCGGTTGAGGGCGCTGACGATGCCCGTGGTGACGGTGCCCGCCAGACCCAGCGGCGCGCCGATCGCGACCACCGGGTCGCCGACCTGCACCTCGTCCGAGTCGCCGAGCACCAGCGGGGTCAGGCCCTCGGCCTCGACCTTCACGACCGCGAGGTCGTAGTCGGACGTGCTGCCGACGATCGTCCCGGGCAGCTGCGACCCGTCCGCGAGCAGCACGACGATCGACGAGCCCGCGCCGGCCGCGCTCGCGACGACGTGGTGGTTGGTGAGGATGTAGCCGTCCTGCCGGAGGACGAGCCCGGACCCGGTCGACCCCCCGGAGGCGGACGACACCTCGATGGACACGACGGACGGCAGCACCGCGGCGGCGATGCCGGCGACGCTGTCGGGCGCGCGGTCGCCCGCTCCGGAGCCCACGGCGGCGGGCAGGCCGGCGTCCGCCAGGTGCGCGTCGTCGCGGTCGAACCGGGCGCCGACGACGCCGCCGAGCAGTCCCGCGCCGAACGCCGCCACGACGAGCCCGGCGACCACGCCGAGCGGCAGCCGGCGGGAACGGCCGCGCCGACGGCTCCGGGCCGGGACGCCGAGGTCGGGCATCGGGGGCGGCAGGACGCCGGGGGGCAGGAGCGCGGGCGCGGGGGCGGCGGCCGGGTCCGTCGGCAGCGGGGTCGGCGGCAGGGTCCCGGCGGGGGCGCCGGGGGCGGGGTACGGCGACGCCGCGGGGCCGGCCGGGCGGCCGGGGGCGGTGGGGGCGCCCCAGGGGGACGGCGAGCCCCACCCGGACGGCGCCGGCGGCTGCGGTGCGCCGGCCGGGAACGGGCGCGGGGCCGCGTAGGGGTCGGCGGGCCGCGGGGCCGCGTAGGGATCGGCGGGGCGCCGGCCGGCGGGGCCCGGAGCCCCGGTGGGCGCGGGACCCGACGCCACGGGACCCGACGCCACCGGACCGGCGCCCACGGCGTCGGACGTCGCGGCGCCGTGCCCGGCCACGGTCCCCGAGGGCGCCCCCCACGCGGGCGGGGGCGTCCAGCCGCGCGGCGCGGCCGGCGGCGGGGCGAACGGGTCGGCGCCCGCGGGCCGGTGCCCCGCCCGGTCCTGCGGCGCGTCCTGCGGGGCGTCCTGGGTCGCGTCCGCCGGTCGGCCCCCGGCGTGCTCCTCGGGCGCGGTCACGGCAGGTGCACCGCGGTCGCGAAGGTGTCCCACCCGCGGGTCAGCCGGGCGCCGAGGCCCGCGTCGAACTCGCCCTCGGGGAACTGCGCGACCACGGCGGCGGCGCCGGGACCGGTGCGCGACGACACGACCTCGACGACGGTGTCCCCCGACTGCCACGCGGCGTGCCAGGGCTCGGCGGACAGCAGGTAGACGGTGCGGCCCTCGACGTCGATCGGCTCCGCGGCGGTGAGCGCCGACACGTCGAGCCGGCCGTGCTGCTCGGTGACGACGACGTCCCCGGTCGGCCCGGACAGGTCCACCTCGAGCGTGCCGCCGTCGTCGCGCAGGTGCACGGCGGTCACCGCCCAGCCGGCGGGGACCTGCTCGGGGCAGGTCCAGCCCTCGGCGCGCATCCAGTCGAGGTAGTCCTGGGTCGTCGCGCCCGCGGCGGGCGCGGCGCCCTCCGACCCCGTGGCGACCACCGGCAGCGCTGCGGGACCGGCGTCGCCGAGCAGCGACAGCGCCTCGGTGGACTCGGTCAGCGGGGCGACGGTCGGGCGGTCGCCCAGCAGGAACAGCCCGACCGCGACGACGCCGAGGCCGGTGATCGACCCCACCGCCGCCCGCAGGCCGCGGCGGGTCGCACCGGGGCCGGTCGACGCGGGGGCGCTGCCGACGACCGGGCGGTCGCCGAGCAGCCGCCGGGAGCCGAGCACCGAGCCGCCCAGCACGGAGTGGCCGCCGAGCACGGACCGCCCGCCGAGGACGCCCTCGCCGAACGGACCGCGCCCGCCGAGCAGCCCCGTGAGGCCGGACGCGGTCGACGTCGGCGAGCCGGTGAACGCCGCCGCGCCGCGCACGGCGGACGGCGGCACGAACGGGTCCATCGGCCGGACGCCGCCCGGACGCGGGGCACCGTCGGCGCCCGGGGGCACGGGCGCGCCGCCCAGGGCGAGCAGCCGGGCCGTGAGGTCGCCGGCGGGCCGGACGTCGTCGCAGGCCGACAGCACGCGCCGGGCGGCGCGCGCCGCGGCGAGGTCGGCCGCGCACCGGGCGCAGCCGGCGACGTGCGCCAGGGCGCGCTCCGCGGCGGCGGGGGCGAGCTGGCCGTCGACCAGCGCGCTCACGCGGTCGCCGAGGTGGGCGCTCACCTCGCGCCCGCCGGTGCCGTCGCCTCGGCGGGGTCGCCCGCGGGCTCCGCCGCCACCGCGCGCGTGGCCGAGGGCGCCCGGTGCTCGAGCGCCACCCGCAGCCGCGCGCGGGCGCGGTGGATGCGCGAGCGCACCGTGCCGAGCTTGATGCCCAGGGTCACCGCGATCTCCTCGTACGACAGCCCCTCGATGTCGCAGAGCACGACGGCCGCCCGGTACTCCGGGGGCAGCTCGTCGAGCGCGCGCTGCACGTCGACGTCGAGGTTCTCGTGCTCGAAGGCGCGCTCGGGGCCGGCCCCGGTCGCCGGGTAGCGGTCGCCGTCCTCCCCCATCGCGTCCATGCGGATGCGCTGGCGGCGCCGGGCGCCGTCGAGGAACAGGTTGGTCGTGATCCGGTGCAGCCAGCCCTCGAACGTCCCGGGGGTGTACGTCGACAGCGACCGGAAGACGCGGACGAACACCTCCTGCGTGAGGTCCTCGGCGTCGTGCCGGTTGCCGGTCAGCCGGTAGGCGAGGCGGTACACGCGCGCGGAGTGCTCCCGGACGATCGCCTCCCAGGTCGGGGGCTGCCAGTCCGGGTCGGGCAACGAGGTCGCCATCCACGTCCTTCTGCTCGGGGGCCGCGGGTGCGGCGCGGAGTCCCAGGGACCCAGTGTCCCAGGGCACGGGGCCCGGTGCGAACCGGGTCCACCCCTCCTCCCCCACAACGCGCACACTCCCCGCGCGGTTCCTGCGCGCCCGGGTGAGGTCGCGGGGCGCCGCGGGCCGCGGGACGGCCGCGCGCACTAGGCTGGCCTGCGCCGGCGCCACGTCCGCGCACCGCCCGCCGCACCCGGCGCGCACCACCCCCGACCAGGAGGACACCATCGCCACCGACAAGGCCGCGAGCTGGGTCTACGCCGAGGGCTTCGTCCCCGAGGACGACACCCTGCTGCGCGCGCGGGACCGCGCCGGCGAGCTCGGCTGCACGCCCGTGCAGCCCGGCACGGGCGCCGCGCTCACCGTGCTGGCCGCGGCCTCCCGGGCGCGCGCCGTGGTCGAGGTCGGCACCGGCGCGGGCGTCAGCGGGCTGCACCTGCTGCGCGGGATGCCGTCGGACGGGGTGCTCACCACCATCGACGTCGAGGTGGAGCACCAGCGGGCGGCCAAGCAGGCGTTCACGGAGGAGGGCGTCCGCGCGGCGCGAACCCGCACCATCTCCGGGCGGGCGCTGGACGTGCTGCCGCGGCTGACCGACGGGGCGTACGACCTGGTGTTCGTGGACGCCGACGTCGAGAGCTACCCCGCGTACGTCGAGCGCGCCGTGCGCCTGCTGCGGCCGGGCGGCGTGCTGGCCGTCGACGACGCGCTGTGGCACGACCGGGTCGCCGACCCGGCCCGGCGCGACGAGGCGACCACCCTGGTGCGCGAGACGGGCCGGCTGGTCCGCGAGGACGACCGGCTGATGCCGGCGATGCTGCCCGTCGGCGACGGCCTGCTGGTGGCCGTCCGCCGCTGACACCCGCGCCGTGCACGACGACGGCCGCCCACCAGCGAGGGTGGGCGGCCGTCGTCGTCCCCCGCCGTGCGGGTCCGGGTCGGGCTCAGCGCAGCGCGGCGAGCCAGCGCAGCAGCAGGCGCGCGCCGAACCCGGTCGCGCCCTCGGTGACCTCGTGCCGGTCCGCCGTCGACCGTGCGGGCCCGGCGATGTCGAGGTGCGCCCACGTCCGGGCGCCCACGAACTCGCGCAGGAACAGCGCGGCCGTGATCGAGCCACCGCCGTACTTCGCGTCCTGCGGGACGTGCCGCAGGTCGGCGACGGTGGACCGCACCGCGTCGACGTAGTCCTCGACCAGCGGCATCGACCAGACCGGCTCGCCGGACTCGGCCCCGGCCGCCTCGAGCGCGGCGGTGAGCCGGGGGTCGGTGGCGTAGAGCGCCCCGTGCTGCTTGCCGAGACCCAGGCTGGCCGCGCCGGTGAGCGTCGCGACGTCCACGAGCACGTCCGGGTCGAGCGTCGCGTCGGCCCAGGCCAGCGCGTCGCCGAGCACGAGGCGGCCCTCGGCGTCGGTGTTGGCGATCTCGACCGTGCGGCCGCCCCACATCCGGAGCACGTCGCCCGGACGGTACGACGAGGCGCCGACGTGGTTCTCCGCGAGCGGCAGCACCGCGGTCACCCGGTGCGGCACCTCGGCGGCGGCCGCCCCGAGCACGGTCGCGAGGGCGACCGCCGCGCCGGCCATGTCGGTCTTCATCGGCACCATCGCCTCGCGCGGCTTGATGGACAGGCCGCCCGTGTCGTAGGTGATCCCCTTGCCGACGACCACGACGTGCTGGCGCCGACGACCCGCGGTGCCGGCCGGGCCCGCCGGGTCGTAGGACACGGTGACCAGCCGGGGCGGCGACGCCGAGCCGGCGCCGACCGCGAGGATGCCGCCGAAGCCCTGGGCCTCGAGCTCGCGCGGGCCGAGCACCTCGACCCGCAGGCCGGCCGCGCGCGCCAGGTCGGACGCGCGGTCGGCGACCCAGGCCGGGTCCTTGGTGCTGGACGGGGTGTTGGCGAGGTCGCGCACCAGCCAGGTGGCGGTCGCGCCGCGCACGGCCTCGTCGAGCGCGGCCTGCACCCGGACGCCCTCACGGCCGACGACGACCAGGTGCTCGGCCGGCGCCTCGGCCGGCGACGCGGGCGCGCCGATCCGCTGCACGCGGTAGGCGGCCAGCAGGTAGCCCTCCGCGAACGCGCGGACCGCGCGCGGGCCGTCGGCGCCGGGCTCGGTGGCGACGGTCGTGAGCACGCGGCGCAGGCCGCGGGTGGCGCGCGCCAGGGCGGCGCCGGCCCGCCGGAGCTGGTCCGGGGTGCCGTCGCCGACGCCGACCAGCACGAGCCGGCGCGGCAGACCCGCCCAGGGCAGGTCGCCGCCGGCGCTGCCGACGGGGCGCGGGAGCAGCAGCGTCCACGCCTCGCCGGCGGCGCCGGTCAGGCCGGCCCGCTCCGCGAGCTCGGCCAGGTCGATGCCGTAGCGCGCCGCCGCGTCCGCGGTGCCGCGCCTCGGCTGGAGGTCGGTGTCGTCCGGCGCCGCGGGGGCGACCGGGACGGCCACCGCGTCGACGTCGGCCTCGAGCAGCAGCTCCGAGGTCGCCAGCGAGCCGGCCGCGAGGCCGATCGCCGGGACCGCGCGGCCGATGCGCACCGCGGGCGGGGTCAGGGAACGAGCCACGTCGGAAGCAGGTCCCGCGTGGTCAGGAGACGACGGAGGTCAGGGCCTCGCCGAGCTCCTGCGCCTCGGTCGCGTTGAGCTCGACGACGAGTCGGCCACCGCCCTCGAGCGGGACCCGCATGACGATGCCGCGGCCCTCCTTGGTCACCTCGAGCGGACCGTCACCAGTCCTCGGCTTCATCGCGGCCATGCGGGGCTCTCCTTCGCGTCGTCAGCTGGGCGTCCGGGCGCCCGGTACCGCCGCGTCCGCGGGGGGCGGGACGGGCGGACGCGGGCCTCCGGCTCCCGGATGTCCAACCCGCAGTCTAGTTCACCGGGGCGACAAGGCGGGGCCGTCCTCGCGCGCCGGGTGCGTCAAGCCGCTCGTCAGGCCCCTGCGGCCGGGTCGCGGCGTCCCGGCGGAGCGCCCGCGGAGCCCCGACGGCACCCCGCGGACGGGGGCGGTGGCGACGGGTCACGGCGGCCAGCCGGACGGCGGCACGAACCGCCAGATGTGCCAGATCCACACCACCTGGAGCACGAGCATGAGGACCACCACGGCGCCGGTCCACGCCCAGCGGGCCGCGCGCGGCCGGGTCACCACGCCCGCGGTCGCGGCGCCGAGCGGGAACGCCAGGAGCAGGAACCGGGCCAGGCTGCTGCCCGGCTCGACCGCCGCCGCGAGGTACAGCAGGTACGCGGCCGACCAGGCGTGCAGCTCCCTGCCGAGGCGCCACGCCGACGGCGTGACCAGGCACGCGACCACGAACGCGGCCGCCGCGAGCACCACGAGGGGCGCCGCGTCGCCGAACCAGAACGCCGGCACGTACGACCACCCGGCGAACGGCGCGGTCGTGGCGGCGCCGCGCCAGGCCTCCTGGGTCTGCAGGTAGGCGTCGGGCACGCCGGTGACCCAGCCGCAGATCGCGAGCCACGCGACGCCCGAGACCACGGCGGCGACCCCCACGGCCGCGATGCCCGCGAGGTCCCGGCCGCGCGGTCGCTCCCCGGCCGCCCGCCACTCCCGCCACCGCACCAGCGCGTGCACGGCGACCACGACGGCCATCGGCAGCGCGACGGCGCGGGTGAACCCGAGCGCGAGCACCGCGGCGCACGCCCAGCCGTACCGCCGGGTGACGACGGCGAGCAGCGACGCGGCGACCAGCAGTAGCGCCAGCGACTCGGTGTACCCGACCTGCAGCACCACCGACGTCGGGAAGACGCTCACCAGCAGCACCGTCGCCAGCGGCAGGCCCGGGCGGGCGGCGACCGCGCGCGGCGCCCCGCGCACCACGACGCGGTGCACCAGCAGCACCGCCCCGGCTCCCGCGAGCAACGACACGGTCGGGGCCACGACGGCCCAGGACCCGCCGGTCACGGTCATCACCGCGCGGACCAGGAACGGGTAGAGCGGGAAGAACGCCCACGCGTTCTGCTGCACCAGGCCGTCGGCGCCCACGGGGAGCTCCGCGGGGTAGCCGCCCTCGGCGATCGTGCGGTACCAGGTCGCGTCCCACATCAGGCCCGTGTAGTCCGCGTACCCGGGGGACGCGCCGGTCCAGCCGCTCGCCACCTGCCGGGTGGCGACGACCAGCAGCACGACGGCGGAGAAGGCGCGGGCCGCGGCGTACACCGCGAGCGCCTGCACCCACCACGGCCAGGTGCGCGGGTCGAGGGCGCGGCGGCCGGGGGCCGGGGCGCGGGTCGCGCTCCCGGTGCCCGGCGCGCGCCACCCGGGCGACCGCGGCTCCGGCGACCCGGACGGGACCGGCCCGGGAGCCCCGGACCCGGCGGTCACGCCAGGCCCCGGACGGCGCGCGCCGGCGGGGCGTCCCCGCGCAGCGCCGCGACCATGTCCACGGTCCGCCGGGTGGCCCGCACGTCGTGCGCGCGGAACACGCGGGCCCCGAGCCAGGCGGCCAGCGACGTCGCGGCGAGGGTGCCCTCCAGCCGGTCCTCCGGGGGCAGGTCGAGCGTCTCCCCCACGAAGTCCTTCCGGGACAGGGCGACGAGCACCGGGTGCCCGAGCGCGGTGAGCGCGGCGGTGCGCCGGACCAGGTGCAGCGAGTGCCAGGTGCTCTTGCCGAAGTCGTGCGTCGGGTCGACGAGCACGCTCGCCGGGTGCACCCCGAGGTCCACGGCCCGCGCGGCGGCGGCGCGCAGCGTCGCGAGCACGTCGAGCAGCACCCCGTCCCGCGGGTCGGCGCCGGCGGGCGCGTCGGGCGGCAGCGGGTACGACACCCGCAGCGGGTCCGTGCGCGGCGGGAGCCCGCCGGTGTGCGAGCAGACCACGCCCAGCCCGCGCCCGGCGGCGACCTCCACCAGCGCGGGGTCGTGCCCGGCCCAGGTGTCGTTGAGCAGGTCGGCGCCGGCGTCCGCCGCGGCCCGCGCGACCTCGGCGCGCCACGTGTCCACGCTGACCAGCAGGTCCGGGTGCCGGCGCCGGACGCGCTCGACGAGCGGCACGACCCGGGCGATCTCCTCGGCGACGTCGACCGCGGGCCCGCGGCCGGCGCGCACCCCGCCGAGGTCGACCAGGTCGGCGCCCTCCTCCTCGGCGCGCGCCACCGCCGCGTCGGCGCCGGCGTCGTCGTGCCGAGCGGCGGCGTAGAACGAGTCCGGCGTGCGGTTCACCACCGCCATGACGACCGGGTGGTCCGGGCCGAACCAGCGGCCGCGCAGCAGCAGCGGCGCACCGGGGGCCGGGACGCCGCCCGCGGGCGGAACGACCGGCGGCGGTGCGGCGGGTCCGGCGTCGGCTCCGGGCTCGGGCTCAGCGCCCACCCGGGGCGTCCTCCGCCTCGTCGGCCACCTCCGCCTCGGCCTCCTCCTGCGCCCGCTCCGCCGCCGCGGCCGCCGCGCGCTCGGCGGCGCGCAGCTCCGCCCCGCGGTCGCGCACGATGCGCACCGCCTCCTCCGGGCCGTCGACCAGCCGGATCAGCTCCAGGTCCGCCTCGCGGATCATGCCGCGGTCCAGGACCGGGCCGCGCAGCCAGTCGAGCAGTCCCTGCCAGTAGTCGGTGCCCACCAGCACGATCGGGAACTCGGTGACCTTGTGCGTCTGGACGAGGGTCAGGGCCTCGAACAGCTCGTCGAAGGTGCCGAACCCGCCGGGCAGCACGATGAAGCCCTCGGCGTACTTCACGAACATCGTCTTGCGGGCGAAGAAGTACCGGAAGTTGACCCCGAGGTCGACCCACGGGTTCATGCCCTGCTCGAACGGCAGCTCGATGCCGAGGCCGACCGACAGGCCGCCCGCCTCGGAGGCGCCCTTGTTCGCCGCGGACATGATGCCGGGGCCGCCGCCGGTGATCACCGCGTAGCCGGCCTCGGCCAGCAGCCGGCCGACCTCCTCGCCCAGCGCGAAGTCCGGGTGCTCGGGCAGCGTGCGGGCGGAGCCGAACACGCTGACGGCCGGGCCGAGCTCGGCGAGCGCGCCGAAGCCCTCGACGAACTCGCTCTGGATCCGCATCACGCGCCACGGGTCGCCGTGCAGCCAGTCGGCGCCGTCGCCGCCGGACAGCAGGCGCTGGTCGGACGTGGTGGTGGGGATCTGCCCGCGCCGCAGCAGCACGGGGCCCTTGCGGTAGCCCGAACCCGGCACGGGAACGCCGTCGTCGCTCATGGCCCCGACTCTACGGTCCGCGCCGGGGCGCGCACGGGCACCCCGGTGGTCCGGCGGGTGAACCCCCGTCGACGGCGACGTCAGGCCGTCAGCCAGGTCCGGAGCGCGTCGTGGCACAGCCCGAGCTGGGCGACCGGCAGCCGCTCGTCGTCCTTGTGCGCGAGCAGCGGGTCGCCGGGGCCGAAGTTCACGGCGGGCACCCCGAGCGCGGAGAACCGGGCGACGTCCGTCCAGCCGTACTTGGGCGCCGGCGCGCCGCCGGTGACGCCGAGCACCGCGGCGGCGAACTCGGCCGCCGCCGGGTCGTCCAGCCCGGGGCGGGCGCCGGCGGCGGAGTCCGTGACCACGACCTCGAAGCCCTCGAACAGGTCCCGGACGTGCGCCTCCGCCTGCGCCTCCGAGCGCGACGGGGCGAACCGGTAGTTCACGGTGACGACGCACCGGTCCGGGACGACGTTGGTCGCCACGCCGCCGCTGATCAGCACGGCGTTCAGCCCCTCGCGGTACACCAGGCCGTCGACCTCCACCGACGCCGGCTCGTACGCCGCGAGGCGCGCCAGCACCGGCGCCGCGCCGTGGATCGCGTTCACGCCGGTCCAGGCCCGCGCCGAGTGCGCCGCGACGCCCGGCACCCGGACCTCGGCGCGCAGCGTGCCGTTGCAGCCGCCCTCCAGGCCCGCGTCGGTCGGCTCGCACAGCACGGCGAAGTCGGCGGCCAGCCAGTCCGGGTGCTCCCGGGCGATCCGGCCCAGGCCGTTGAGCGAGGCCTCGACCTCCTCGTGGTCGTAGAACACCCACGTGATGTCCCGCGTCGGCTCGGTCAGCGCCGCCGCGAGCGCCAGCTGCACGGCGACGCCGCCCTTCATGTCGACCGTGCCGCGGCCCCACAGCACCGCGTCGGCGCCGGCGCCCTCGAGCCGGGTCGGCAGGTTCGCGGGGTCCGTGGTGACCGGCACCGTGTCGATGTGCCCGGCGACCACGACCCGGGACGACCGGCCGAGGTGCGTGCGCGCGACCACGGCGTCGCCGTCGCGCAGCACCTCCAGGTGCGGGTACCCGCGCAGGGCCGCCTCGACCGCGTCGGCCAGCGCCGCCTCGTCGCCGCTGACGGAGGCGATGTCGCAGATCGCGGCGGTGAGCGTCGTGAGGTCGGCGGTCAGGTCCAGCGGGGTGGTCGTCGTCACGCCCGCGACCCTACCCGCGGACGACCACCCCCTCGCCGACGGCCCCTAGGCTGGACGCCATGACCGACCGCACCGCCTGGGCATGGGGCCTGGCCACCGTCACCGGCTCCGCCACGCTGGACGCCTGGTACCCGGAGCCCGCGCTGGGCGAGGTGCCCCCCGCCGCGGAGTGCCCCGAGGAGCTCGCGGCCCTGGTCACGGTCGACGCCGCCCGCGGGGTCCGGACCGAGACCGTGCTGACTGTCGTGGACCTGGACGCCGAGCCGGTCGACACCGCCGACGCCTACCTCCGGCTGCACCTGCTGTCCCACCGGCTCGCGGCGCCGAACACGCTCAACCTCGACGGCATCTTCGCGGTGCTGCCGAACGTCGTCTGGACGGACCACGGCCCGTGCGCGGTCGACGGCTTCGAGCTGACCCGCGCCCGGCTGCGCGCCGCCACCGGCCGGCCGGTCACGGTCCTCGGGGTCGACAAGTTCCCGCGCATGGTCGACTACGTCCTGCCCGACGGCGTGCGGATCGCGGACGCCGACCGGGTCCGGCTCGGCGCGCACCTCGCCTCCGGCACCACGGTCATGCACGAGGGCTTCGTGAACTTCAACGCGGGCACCCTCGGCACGTCGATGGTCGAGGGCCGCATCTCCCAGGGCGTCGTCGTGGGCGGGGGCAGCGACATCGGCGGCGGCGCCTCCATCATGGGCACCCTGTCCGGCGGCGGCCGCGAGCGGGTGTCGATCGGCGAGCGCTCGCTGCTCGGCGCCAACGCCGGCCTCGGCGTCTCGCTCGGCGACGACTGCGTCGTGGAGGCCGGCCTGTACCTGACGGCCGGCACCAAGGTGACCCTGGTCGGCGAGACCGGCGACGACGGCGCCCCGCGCGTCGTCAAGGCCCGCGAGCTGTCGGGCTCCGACGGCGTGCTGTTCCGCCGCAACTCGCTCACCGGCGGCGTCGAGGCCGTGGCCCGCACCGGCACCGGCATCACGCTCAACGCCGCCCTGCACGCGAACTGACGCCGTGTCCCGCCGCCGCAGCACGGCCTCGCGCCTCGGCTGCGCGGCGCTGGCCGCCCTGGCCCTGCTGGCCGGGGCGGTCGGCGCGGTGGTGTGGGCCCTCGGCGGGACCTCCCCCGCGCCCGCGTCCCGGCGGTGCACCGCGACCGTCGGCGGCACGGCGTGGGCGCTGTCCGCGGACCAGGCCGACAACGCCGCGCTCATCGCCGCCACCGCGGCGCAGCGCGGGCTGCCGGCCCGTGCCGTCACGATCGGGCTCGCCACCGCGCTGCAGGAGTCCCGGCTGATCAACATCGACTACGGCGACCGGGACTCGATCGGGCTGTTCCAGCAGCGGCCCTCGCAGGGCTGGGGCACGGTCGAGCAGATCATGGACCCGGTGTACTCGACCGGGAAGTTCTACGACGGCCTGGTCGCGGTGCCGGGGTACACCGAGCTGCCGGTGACCGAGGCGGCGCAGGCGGTGCAGCGCTCGGGGTTCCCGGACGCGTACGCCCAGCACGAGGGCAGGTCCCGGGCGTGGGCGTCGGTGCTCACGGGCTGGACCCCCGCCGCCGTCGACTGCGACCTCGACCCGGCGGAGCCCGGCGACGTCGACGCCGTGGCCGCGCGCGTGCAGCGGGACTTCGGCGGCGCGGTGTCCGCGGCGGTCGACGCCTCCGCGGACGGTGCGTCGGGCCCGGTGGTCGTGCTGGACGTGGCGGGGCTGACCGCGGCGACCGGCGGCGACCCGGCGCGCGCCGCCTGGTCCGTCGCGCAGTGGTCGGTGGCCGCGGCCCAGGCGCTGGGCGTCGACGCGGTCGAGGTGGGCGACAGCCGGTGGGACCGCGCGGGCGAGGGCTGGACCGCGGGCGGCGCCGCGGCGGACGCCGCCGCTGCCCCCGAGGGCACGGTCGCCCTCACCCTCGCCCCGGCCCCCTGACCCCGCCCGTCGAGATCGGTGGTTCCCACCGAGATCGGTGCCTGCAGCCACCGATCTCGCGCGGAACCACCGATCTCGCGCGCACCGGCGCGTCAGCGGAGGGCCGCGAAGGCGGTGATCTCCTCCCGGAGCTGCTCCGCGAGCTCCGCCAGGCCGGCGCCCGAGCCCGCGCCGCCGCCCGCCGCGGCCGCGACCGCCTCGACCTGGTCCGACATGCCGGCCACGATCTCGTCGATCCGCCCGATGGCCCGTCCGGCCTCGTCCGCCACCGCCTGGGCCTCGGCGACCTGCCGCGCGATGTCGTCGGACCGGCCCGCTGAGTCGTCGGCGAGCGCCCGGACCTCCTCGGCCACGACCGCGAAGCCGCGTCCCGCCTCCCCCGCCCGCGCGGCCTCGATGGTCGCATTCAGCGCGAGCAGCCGGGTCCGGCTGGCGATCGCCTTCACCAGCCCCGCCGCCTCGTCGATCTGCCCGGACGTGTCGGCGAGCTCCCGGACCGTCGCCCGGGAGTCGCGCGCCGCGGACGTCGCCTGCTCCGCGGCGGCCCCCAGCGCGGCGGCCGACGACGCGAGCCGCTGGGCGCTCTCCGCCACCCGCTCGGCCACGGCGACCAGCCGCTCGGCGAGCTCGGCCCGCTCCGCCCGGTCCCGGGCGGTGCGGGTCGCGGCGCTCTCCAGCCCGGCGCGCGCGCCGTCGATCCGGGCGGCGCCCTCGCGGAACGCCCCGGGCAGGCCGCGGCGCAGGAACCGGCGGTGGAACCGTCCCTCGCCCGCGGCGGCGAGCGAGGCCTGGGACTCGCGGACGTAGGCGTCCACCAGGTCGGCCAGCCGGTTGAGGGAGTGGCGGGCACGCTGCACCGACTCGTCGCCGTCCAGCGCGGCGAGCCGGCCCTCGAGGTCACCCGCCGCGATGCGGTCGCAGAACGCGGCGATCGCGTCCAGCGCCGCCGCGTTCCCGTCGTCGGGCCCCGCGACCGGCCCCCGGGAGCGGGACCACCGGCGTCCCCGGTCCGGGGGCGCCGGGGCCTCGACCCGGCCCGAGCCCGCCGGCACCGCCGGCGCCCTCGTCGTCGCGGTCACGCGGCACCGCCGTCGGCGTCGTCGCGGCCGGCGAGCGACCACACCCACTCGTCGTACGACAGCCCGGCGTCGTCGAGCGCGGCGCCGAGCACCGCCGCCCCCGCGGCGAGGGCGTCCGGCGTGCTCGGCTGCGCGTCCTCGGCGGCCCGGACCCGGGCGTAGAGGTCGCCGACGGCGCGCTGCGTGGCCGGCGGCACCCACCGGCGGTTGGAGTGGTACCCGACGACCCGCCCGTCCGGCCCGCGCGACGCCGTGACGTGCGCGAGCACCCAGTAGTGCCCGCCGTCCGCCGCGAGGTTCAGCACGTAGGCGAACAGCTCCTGGCCGGTGGGGATGACCTCCCACATCAGCCGGAACACCGCCCGCGGCATGGCCGGGTGCCGGATCAGGTTGTGCGGGCTGCCGAGGATCTCGTCCTCGGGGTACCCGCTCACGCGCACGAACACGTCGTTCGCGTAGGTGACGACTCCCTTGGGGTCGGTCTTGGAGACGATGATCTCCTCGGGCCCGAAGGCCCGCTCGACACCGGTCGGCCGCACCCCGCGTCGCCCCCGCACGGGTCCTGACCGCCGGCCGCTGCCGCGACGGTGCGCGGCCTCAGTGGGCGACATGCCCCCCGGATCGGTCCGAGTCGTCGGGTTCTGACCGGTTCGTCCGACCCGATCCGGGGGAAGCGCTCGCCCGGTCGGGCGGTGCTCCCGTCAGCGGTCCTCGACCGGGACGAAGGTCCGCTCCGGCGAGCCCGAGTACACCTGGCGCGGGCGGCCGATCTTGGTCGTCGGGTCCGTCATCATCTCGCGCCACTGCGCGATCCAGCCGGGCATCCGGCCGAGCGCGAACAGCGGCGTGAACATGCGCTCGTCGAAGCCCATCGCCTTGTAGATCAGGCCCGTGTAGAAGTCGACGTTCGGGTAGAGCTTGCGCGAGATGAAGTACTCGTCGGACAGCGCGATCTCCTCGAGGGCGCGCGCGATGTCCAGCAGCTCGTTGTCCTTGCCGAGCGCGGCGAGGACGGCGTCGGCGCTCTCCTTCACGATGGCCGCGCGCGGGTCGTAGTTCTTGTAGACCCGGTGCCCGAAGCCCATCAGCCGGACGCCCTGCTCCTTGTTCTTGACCCGGCGCATGAACTCGGTGGCGTCGCCGCCGTTCGCCTGGATCTCGGCGAGCATCTTGAGCACGGCCTCGTTGGCGCCGCCGTGCAGCGGGCCGGACAGGGCGTTGATGCCCGCCGCGACCGAGGCGTACAGGTTGGCGTGGCTCGACCCGACGATGCGCACGGTCGACGTCGAGCAGTTCTGCTCGTGGTCCGCGTGCAGGATGAGCAGCTTGTCCAGCGCGCGCACCACCGTGGGGTCGACGTCGTACTGCTGGTACGGGACGGCGAACGTCATCCGCAGGAAGTCCTCGATGTACCCGCGCGAGTAGTCCGGGTAGAGCAGCGGCTCGCCGCGGGACGTGCGGTGCAGGTAGGACGTGATGGTCCGGGTCTTCGCCAGGATGAGCACGGTGGCCAGCTCGACGGTCGCCGGGTCGAACGGGTCGAGCGACTCCGGGTAGAACGTCGGCAGCGCGTTGATCGCCGACGACATGACGGCCATCGGGTGCGCGCCGGACGGGAAGGTGCCCATGAACGTGCGGAAGTTCTCGTGCACGAAGGTGTGCCGGTTGATCCGCTCGACGAACGCGTCGAGCTGGTCCGCCGTCGGCAGCTCGCCGTTGATGAGCAGGTAGGCGACCTCGAGGAACGACGACCGCTCGGCGAGCTGGTCGATCGGGTACCCGCGGTAGCGCAGGATGCCCGCGTCGCCGTCGATGTACGTGATCTGCGACTCGCAGGACGCCGTGTTCATGAAGCCGGGGTCGACGGTGACCAGGCCGGTCTCGCGCAGCAGCGACGACACGACGACGCCGTCGTTGCCCTCGGTCGCGCGCACCACGGGCAGGTCGTGCGGGGTGCCGTCGACGACCAGCTGGACAGGCTCGGTGGTGACGTCGGACATGGCGCTCCTCCTCGGGCGGTGTGCGGGGCTCGGACCTCGGTCCGGTCCGCGAGGTCGTGCAGGTCAGGTTGCCGGCGGCCGCTGCGGTGCGGGCGCGCGCCACGGGGGTGGCTCGGCCTGCGACGAGGCTACGTGCCGTCCGCGGGCGGAACCATCCCGGGAGCGACGCGAGACGCTGTGACGAGAGTCACACGCCCGGTCGCAGGCGGGGAACCGCCACCGGGCCCGTGCGCCCTCAGCGCGCGTCGACCGCCGCGAGCCGCGCCGCCGCGGCGGCGATCCGCTCGTCCGTCCCGGTGAGCGCGACGCGCACGTGCCGCGGTGCGCCGTAGAACGACCCGGGCGCGACGAGGATCCCCCGCTCCGCCAGCCGCCCGACGGTGGCCCAGCAGTCGTCGTCGCCCTCGGCGGGACGGGCCCAGAGGTACAGGCCCGCGGCGGACCGGTCGACCACCAGCCCGGCGGAGCCCAGCGCCCCGAGGAGGGCGGTGCGGCGCGCCCGGTACCGCTCGCGCTGCTCCGCCACGTGCGTGTCGTCGCCCAGGGCGACGGCCATCGCGGCCTGCACCGGGGCGGGCACGATCATGCCGACGTGCTTGCGGGTGGCGAGCAGGTCGGCGACGAGCGCCGGGTCCCCGGCGGCGAACGCCGCCCGGTACCCCGCGAGGTTCGACTGCTTGGACAGGGAGTACAGCGCGAGCAGGCCGGCGACGTCGCCGCCGGTGACGCGGGGGTCCAGCACGCTCGGCACGCCGTCGGTCGCCCACGGCTCGTCCCAGGCCAGCTCGGCGTAGCACTCGTCCGAGGCCACGACGACGGGCCGGCCGGTGCGCGCCGCGGCGGCGCGGGCGGCCTCGACCACCGCGCGCAGCTCCTCGACGCCGAGCACCCGGCCGTCCGGGTTGCCCGGCGAGTTCAGCCACACCAGGCGCACCCGGTCCCCGTCCGGGCCGGCGAGCAGCGCCGCCGGGTCGTCGGTCGCGACCGGCTCGGCGCCGGCCAGCCGGGCGCCGACGTCGTAGGTCGGGTACGCCGCCGCGGGGTGCGCGACCAGGTCGCCCGCGCCCAGGCGCAGCAGCGCGGGCAGCAGGGCGACGAGCTCCTTCGACCCGACCGTGGGCAGCACGCCCGCGGGGTCGAGGCCCGGGACGCCCCGGCGCCGCGCGTACCAGGCGACGACGGCCTCGCGCAGCGCGGGGGTGCCCCACGTCTGCGGGTAGCCCGGCGCGTCGGCGGCGTCGGCGAGCGCGCGGCGCACCACGTCGGGCGTCGGGTCGACCGGCGTGCCGACGGACAGGTCGACGATGCCGTCCGGGTGCGCGCGTGCCCGGTCGCCGTACGCCGTCAGGGTGTCCCAGGGGAAGTCCGGCAGCGCGCCGGTGTGCAGGCCCACGCGCCTACTCCCCGTGCACCTGGAGCGGCAGCGTCGCGATGACGGGGTGGTCCTTCTCGATCACGCCCATCTTGGCGGCGCCGCCGGGCGAGCCCAGGTCGTCGAAGAACTCGACGTTCGCCTTGTAGTACTCGCTCCACTGCTCGGGGACGTCGTCCTCGTAGTAGATGGCCTCGACGGGGCACACCGGCTCGCAGGCGCCGCAGTCCACGCACTCGTCGGGGTGGATGTACAGCGACCGCTTGCCCTCGTAGATGCAGTCGACCGGGCACTCCTCGATGCACGCCTTGTCCTTGACGTCCACGCAGGGCTGGGCGATCACATACGTCACGGTGTCCTCCACGCGCCCCGGCCTCGGCGGTCGGGCGCGGTCCGGGTCGGCTCGGGCTGGCTGCTCCTAGTATCGCTCACCTGCGCACGACCGGCGCAGCAGGGCGCGACGAGACGGGGACGACACGTGACCAGCGACGACGCGAGGCCTGCGGACCGCCCGGCGGACGGGGGTCGCGCCGCGGCCCCGTGGCGCGCCTGGCGGGCCGGCCAGCGGGTGGTCGTCCGGCGCCGGCTGCCGCCGGGCGAGCCGCAGCCCTACACCGACGTGCTGGGCGACCTGGTGGCCGTGGACGACGACGGCGTCACCGTCCGGACCCGCCGGGCGGGCGACGTGCGGGTGCCCGGTGCCGAGATCGCGCTCGGCAAGGTCGTCCCGCCCGCCCCGGAGCGCCGCCCACGGCGGTGAGCCGGCGCGCGGCCCGGGGCCGGGCGGTCCTCAGCCCGCCGGCGGCGCCGAGGCCGGGTCGGGCCCGCAGACCACCTTGTTCTGCGCCTTGTAGGTCCAGGTCGACGGCTCGACCGCGACGACCTCGCCGTTGAGCTTGATGGTCCGGGTGTTGGTGATCCGGAAGCCCGGGTTGCCCGCGGACTGCGGCGAGCAGGTCGCGGACTGCGAGTACACGGTGGTCGGCTGCACGACGTTGGTCTTCGGCCCGGCCTCGGTGGTCACCTCGAAGTACGGGGTGCTCCAGATCTTCACCCACGTCTTGCCGTCCGCGACGTACGCCTGGACCAGCGCGCCGTAGGGGGTGGTGTTCTTCCACCGCATGTCGAGCGTGCCGGTGAACAGGGTCGCCTCGCGGCCGGCGGGGTACCGGGTGAACCACTCGGAGTGCGGCTTGTGCTCCACGTCCTCCATGCCGGCGAAGTACGCGGCGTTGTACGTGGTCGTCGACAGCTGCGACAGCCCGCCGCCCCACGCGTCCGTGTGCTCGCCGCTGACGATCGCGCCCGCGGTGGTGAAGCCGTGGGCGGCGTCGATCGGGCCGAGGGCGTCGGTCAGGCTGAACGTCTCCCCCGGCCGGACCAGCGTGCCGGAGATGGCGGCGGCGCCGGCGGCGATGTTCTGCGTGCGGCGCGGCTCCGACGTCAGCGGCGTCGAGAACTCGGAGACGACCTGCGTGACGCCGAGGGCCTGCAGCGCCTCGGTGGTCTGCGCCGGGTCGGAGGCGACGAGCTCCACGGCCGCGTCCCGCTGGTCGGCCTGGGTGGCCTGCGCGACGGCGGCGGCGAGGGCGGCGGGGTCGAGGGTGGTGCCGGGGGTGCCCGGCACGATCACCGGCGCGCCGTCCTGGAACTCGAAGCGCGCGTCCGAGGCGGTGGTGAGCAGGTTCGTGGAGCGCGCGAGGACCGCCTCGACCAGCGCGGCGCCGTCCATCTGCAGCACCAGGTCGGAGTCCTGCGGCACCATCGACGCGGCGGCGCTCAGCACGTCCACCGGCAGCTCGACGGTCTGGCCCGCGACCTGCACGGCGACGGGCGCCGCCACGACCCGCGACGCGACGTCCTGCAGCGCGCGGTCGGTCTCCTCCTGGGTGATGTCCGGGGCGACCACCTCGGTGGCGAGCTCGAGCGGGCGCGCCGCGGTGAGCCACGTGCCGGTCAGGGTCGCGCGGGCGGCGTCCTCGTCCAGCGCCCAGCCGTCCTCGGCCGCGACGGCGTGCGCCTCCCCGTCCGCGAACGCGATCGACCCGTCGACCGGCGCCAGGGTGAGCGTCCCGGCGAGGGCCTCGACGGCCGCGTCGAGCGCGGCGTCGTCGACCGCGGTGACCGGCTGCTCGGCGCCGCCGCCCACCACGTGCCGCCACAGCCGCTGCGGGCGCAGGTCCGCGCCGGTCAGCCGGTCGACGGTGGCCGCCGCGTCGAACGTCAGGCCGGCCGTCGCGGGGTCGACGGTGCCGGACATGTCCTGCGCGCTGACCGGCACGGGCTGCACGGCGAGACCGCCCAGCTCGTCGGTCAGGACCTGCTCGGCGCGGTCGGCGGACATGCCGCCCACGGCGACGCCCGCGACGGTGGTGCCGCGCGGGACCCGGTCGGCCAGGGCGAAGGACGCACCGACGTAGGCGCCCGCCAGCAGCACGACCACGCCGCCGACGACGAGCGTCGTGCGCAGCCAGCGCCGCGGCCGCTCGGGCTCGAACTCGTCCAGCGGGGACCACGACTCCTCGGGTCCGTCGCCGTCCACGACGGGCTCGGTGCCCTCCGCGCTGCCCTTCGCCATCCAGGTTCCCCCTCGCGAGTGCGCGGCACCGGGATCAGGGCACCGCGACCGCCGATTCTACGGCCGCAGCCCGGTTCCGCCCCGGGTCCCTGTCCCGCTTTCGACCGGTTCACAGGTCACGACTTCGCAACGGCGCCCGCGCCGGTCAGCGCAGCCCGCGCACCCGCCGGCGCAGGTGGACGAGCGAGCCGGCCCCGGGATCGCCCTCGCGCGACTCGAGCACGTCCGCGAGCACCACGTCGTGGTCGCCCGCGGGGACGATCTGCGCCGTCCGGCACTCGAACCAGGCGGCCGCGCCGGACACCCACGCCGCACCCGACCGCGGCGCGGCGACGTGCGGCACCCGGTCCAGCTGGCCCACCGCGGGGCGTCCCGGCGAGGCGAGCCAGTCGGCCACCGGCGCCTGGTCGTCCGCCAGCACGCTGACCGCCCAGGTGTCGACGTCGTCCAGCGCGTCCCGCAGCCGCGCGTCCTGGTGCACGCACAGCAGCAGCATGGGTGGCTCCAGCGACACCGAGGTCAGCGCGGAGGCCGTCATCGCGTGCTCGGTGCCCTTCCAGCGCACCGCCACCACGACCACCCCCGCGGGCAGCCGGCCCATCGCGGCCCGGAACGCGTCCGTGGCCGCGGCGGACCCGGGCGCGGACCCGTCGCCGTAGAGCGGGTCGACCTCGGTCACGGGGCGCTCGGGCGGCGGCGCAGCGGCACGTCCGCGAACCAGCGGCGCGGCGCGAGCGACACGGCGAGGGCCACCGCCAGCGCGCCGAGCGCCCACGTCCAGCCGAGGGCGGCGTCCCCGCCCGGCACCAGCACGTCCCCGCCCGGGCCGAACCCCGACAGCACCTGCACGCTGCCGAACAGCCCGACCAGGAGCCCGACCGAGGCGACCCAGCCGCCCCAGGCGCGCACGGTCACGGCGGCGGCGAGCACCAGCAGCAGGCAGACGACCACGCCCCAGGGGCGCACCGAGCGGTGCATCACGGTGCCGACGGTCCCGACCAGGACGCCGAGCAGCAGGGCGCCGAGGGCGCGGAGGACCATCCGGGTCGACAGGGGCTGCACGCGCGCCAGGCTACCCCGCGCCGCTCAGGGCAGCGGGAGGGGGGCGGCCGGGGCGCGGCCCGGGGCCCAGGCGTACGACTCCGTCGGCAGGACCGGGGTGAGCACGAGGTTCGACAGGGCGTAGCAGGCCACGGCGTCCGGGTGGGCGAGCGGCGTGACGGCCTGGACCTGGGTGGCGTGGGCGCGCAGCGCGGCGAGCACGCGGTCCCGGACCGGCAGCACCGCGACGGCCAGGTCCACGGGCGCGTCGGTCGCGACCGACGGGAGCGGGCCCGCCGGGTCCGGCAGGGCCAGCGGGGCCTCCCGGGTCGCGCGGCGGTCGTCGGCGGCGGCCGCCAGCGCCGCCCGGGCGCCCGGGTCGGTCGCCAGGGCGGCGTATCCCGCGCGCAGGGCGGCCGCGGGCGCGACCGCCCAGGCGACGGCGGGCGCCCAGCCGTCGGCGGCGGCCGCCACGGCCAGCTCCACCGCCCGCATCGTGATCGCGTGCGCGCGCACGTGGTCCGGGTGCCCGTACCCGCCGCCCGGCTCGTAGGTCACGACCAGGTCCGGCCGCCGCTCCCGCAGCAGCCCGGCCAGCCGCCCGGCCGCGACGTCGAGCGGCACGGCGACGAGCGCCCCCGCGGGCACCTCCCCCGCGGCACCGGCGCGTCCGGCCCCGACCCAGGCCATCCCGGAGTCCTGGTACCGCGCACCGACCGCGCCTCCCCCGGCCGGATCGCCCGCCGAGACGGCAGAAGATGTCGCTGCCCGAGCCGCGAAGGCGGCATCTTCTGCGACCTCGGCGAGGTCGGCGGGGAGCGGGAGGGCGTCGAGGAAGTGCTGGGTGGCGCCCAGAGCGCCCACCGCCGCCGCCAGCTCGCTCTCGCGGTGCCGCGCGAGGGCCTCGCCGTCGCCCTCCAGGGCCGCCAGCGCGGCGCCGATCACCTCGCCGCGCTCGCCGCGGGTGCACGTCACCACCGTCGCGGGGAGGCGGGCCGACGCCCAGGTCGCGAGCAGCGCCCCGGTCGACAGCGTCTCGTCGTCCGGGTGCGCGTGCACCGCGAGCACGCCACCCGTGCGGGTCGGCGTGCTCGCGGCGTCGGTCATGCGGGCGGCGTCAGGCGCGCTTGGTGCGGGCCACGGCCCGGGCGCGCTCCGTCTGGTCCAGGATCACCTTGCGGATGCGGACGACCTCGGGGGTCACCTCGACGCACTCGTCCTCGCGGGCGAACTCCAGCGACTCCTCGAGGGTGAGGTGCCGCGGCGGCACCAGGTTCTCGAAGTTGTCGGCCGTGGAGGAGCGCATGTTGGTGAGCTTCTTCTCCTTGGTGATGTTCACGTCCATGTCCTCGGCGCGGGAGTTCTCGCCGACGATCATGCCCTCGTAGACCTCCTGCGTCGGGTCGACGAAGAACGACCCGCGCTCCTGGAGGTTGATCATCGCGAACGGCGTCACCGCACCGGCGCGGTCGGCGACCAGCGAGCCGGAGACCCGGGTCTCGATGGGGCCGGCCCACGGCTCGTAGCCCTCGGCGATCGACGAGGCGATGCCGGTGCCGCGGGTGTCGGTGAGGAACCGCGTGCGGAAGCCGATGAGGCCGCGCGACGGGACCAGGAACTCCATGCGGACCCAGCCGGTGCCGTGGTTCGACATGGTCTCCATGCGGCCCTTGCGCTGCGCGAGCAGCTGCGTGACGGCGCCCAGGTACTCCTCGGGCACGTCGATGGTCATGCGCTCGACCGGCTCGTGCACCTTGCCGTCGATCTTCTTGGTGACGACCTGCGGCTTGCCGACGGTGAGCTCGAAGCCCTCGCGGCGCATCTGCTCGACCAGGATCGCCAGCGCCAGCTCGCCGCGGCCCTGCACCTCCCAGGCGTCGGGGCGGTCGGTCGGGACGACGCGGAGCGACACGTTGCCGATCAGCTCCGAGTCGAGGCGGTCCTTGACCTGGCGGGCCGTGACCTTGTGGCCCTTGCCGCCCTTGCCGGCCAGCGGCGACGTGTTGATGCCGATCGTCATCGAGATGGCCGGGTCGTCGACCGTGATGAGCGGCAGCGGCCGCGGGTCGTCGGGGTCGGTCAGCGTCTCGCCGATGGTGATGTCCGCGATGCCCGCGACCGCGACGATGTCGCCGGGGCCGGCCTTCTCGGTCGGGACGCGGTCGAGCGCCTTCGTCTCGAGCAGCTCGGTGATGCGGACGTTCTGCATCGTGCCGTCGTGCCGCGCCCAGGCCACGGTCTGGCCCTTGGTGAGCTCGCCGTTGAAGATCCGGAGCAGCGCGAGCCGGCCGAGGAACGGCGAGGCGTCGAGGTTGGTGACGTGCGCCTGGAGCGGCGCGCCCTCGGTGTAGGTCGGCGCCGGGATCTTCTCGAGGATCGTGGCGAACAGCGGCTCCAGGTTCTCCGAGTCCGGCAGGCCCCCGTCGGCGGGCTGGGTCAGCGAGGCACGGCCGGCCTTGGCGGCGGCGTACACGACGGGGACGTCCAGGATGGCGTCGAGGTCCAGGTCCTCGACCTCGTCGTGCAGGTCGGAGGCCAGGCCGAGCAGCAGGTCGGTCGCCTCGGCGACGACCTCGGAGATCCGGGAGTCCGGGCGGTCGACCTTGTTCACGACCAGGATCACCGGCAGCTTCGCGGCCAGCGCCTTGCGCAGCACGAACCGGGTCTGCGGCAGCGGGCCCTCGGACGCGTCGACCAGCAGCACGACGCCGTCGACCATCGACAGGCCGCGCTCGACCTCGCCGCCGAAGTCGGCGTGGCCCGGGGTGTCGATGACGTTGATGGTGATCCCGTCGGGCTGACCCGCCGCGGCCGCCGCGGGGCCGGCGTACCGGACCGCGGTGTTCTTCGCGAGGATCGTGATGCCCTTCTCGCGCTCGAGGTCGCCCGAGTCCATCGCGCGCTCGTCCACGTGGGCGTGCGCACCGAAGGCGCCGGACTGGTGGAGCATCGCGTCGACCAGCGTGGTCTTGCCGTGGTCGACGTGCGCGACGATCGCGACGTTGCGCAGGTCGCCGCGCACGCGCGTGCCCGTGGGCGAGGTGGGCACAGTCATGTCAGGACTCGTTTCCGCGAGGAAGTGGGGAGATGAGGGGCGCGACGACGTCGAGCGCCGATCGATTGTACGCGCACGCGCGCCCCGGCACGAGGAGGGGTCGTGCCGGGGCGCGCGGGGGACGGGCTGCGGGTGCGGGTCAGACCGACCCGTCGCCGCCGCCCCGGGGGCGGAGGTTGCCGTCGTACCGGCCCGCGTTGGTGACCTGCTCGTCCTCGAACGCCTGGACGCGCTGCCCGTCGGCCACGGCCGACTCGGCGGCCGAGGTGCCGGCGGGCGCGGCCGCGGCGAGCAGCCGGTCCCGCTCCTCGCGGCGCAGCTTCTGCTCGGCCGGGTTCGGCACGGGCACCGCGGCGAGCAGGCGCCGGGTGTAGTCCTGCTGCGGCGCGCGCAGGATCTGCTCGCGCGGGCCGACCTCGACCAGGTCGCCCTTGCTCATCACGGCGATCCGGTTGGACAGGATCTCGACGACCGCGAGGTCGTGGCTGATGAACAGGCAGGCGAACCCGTACTCGCGCTGCAGCTCCTGGAACAGCTCCAGCACCCGCGCCTGGACCGACACGTCGAGCGCGGACGTCGGCTCGTCGGCGATGAGCAGCTTGGGCGACAGGGCCAGGGCGCGGGCGATGCCGACGCGCTGGCGCTGGCCGCCGGACAGCTCGTGCGGGTAGCGGTTCCGCATGGCGCGGGGCAGGTGCACCCGGTCCAGCAGGGACTCGACCCGGCGGTCCAGGTCGGCGCCCGAGGCGATCTTGTGCAGCTTGAGCGGCTCGCCGATGGACTCGCCGATCGGCAGGCGCGGGTTCAGCGAGGAGCCCGGGTCCTGGAACACGATCGAGACGTCCTGGCGGACGGCGCGCAGGTCCTTCGGCTTGATGCCGGCCAGCTCGACGCCGTTGACCGAGAGCGAGCCGCCGGCGACCGGCAGCAGGCCGACCGCGGCACGGCCGACGGTGGTCTTGCCGGAGCCCGACTCACCGACGAGACCGACGACCTCGCCCTTCCCGATGGACAGGTCGATGCCGTTGATCGCCCGGAAGGCGGGCACGCGGCCGCGGCCCGGGTACTCGATGACGAGGCCCTTCGCCTCGAGCGCGTAGCCGGTCTGCGCGGCGTCCAGGACGCCCGGCCGCGGCAGGGGCTGGCCGAGCGGCCGCTCCGAGACGTGCAGCGCCGCCGTGCCCTCGGCGGCGGCGACGGGGTGCTCGCCGTGCAGGCCGGACGCGGCGAAGGTCTCCGAGCCGAGGTGCGGGACGGCGTCCAGCAGCTGGCGCGTGTACTCGTGCTGCGGGCGGTTGAAGACCTCGTCGGCCGAGCCCGACTCGACCACGCGGCCGTTCTTCATCACCATGACGCGGTCCGACAGGTCCGCGACCACGCCCATGTCGTGGGTGATGAGGATGATGCCGGCGTCGACGCGGTGCCGCAGGTCGCGCATCAGCTTGAGGATCTCGGCCTGGACCGTCACGTCGAGCGCGGTCGTCGGCTCGTCGGCGATGAGCAGCTTGGGCTCGCAGGCGAGCGCCTGGGCGATCATCGCGCGCTGGCGCTGACCGCCGGAGAGCTGGTGCGGGTACTTGTCGACCGACTCCTCCGGGTTCGGCAGGTCGACCATGCGCAGCAGCTCGATCGCGCGGGCGCGGGCCTGCTTCGGCGTCATGTCGAAGTGCACGCGGAGCGTCTCGACGATCTGGAACCCGACGGTGTAGACCGGGTTCAGCGCCGTCATCGGCTCCTGGAAGATGACCGAGACGTCCTTGCCGCGGACCTTGCTCAGCTGCTTGTGGGTGAGGCCGAGCAGCTCCCGGCCCGCGAGCCTGGCGGAGCCCTCCGCGCGGCCGTTCGGCGGCAGCAGGCCGATCAGCGACATCGACGACTGCGTCTTGCCGGAGCCGGACTCGCCGACGATCGCGAGGACCTCGCCCGGGCGGACGTCGTAGGACACGTCCTGGGCCGCCGGGAACCACTCGCCGTCGACGAAGAACTCGACGCGCAGGTCGCGGACCTCGAGGATCGGCGCCTTGGCGTCGGCCGCGGGTGCCCCCGGGCTGGTGGCGTAGTCAGTGGTCACGGTTCACGAGATCCTTCCGTGGGACGACCCGATGTGTGCGGGCCGCGCGACGTCGAGAGGGGCGGACGTCCGCTGGTCTGGGACGATGGCCGCATGGTCTCGGCGGACGTGGTGGAGTACAGACCGGCCTTCGGCCGGGTGCTGGCGGTGGTCGTGGCGGTCCTGGGCCTCGGCGGCCTGGTGACCGGGCTGGTGGCCGACGCGGGGGCGACGTGGCCCTACGTGGCACCGGTGGTGCTGGTGGTGCTGTGGGTGTGGGCCGCCTACTGGCGTCCGGCCGTGCTGGTCAGCCCCGCGGGCGTCGAGCTCAGGAACGTCACCCGGACGATCGAGCTGCCCTGGCCGACGATCCAGCGGGTCGACACCCGCTACGCGCTCACGCTGCACACCGCCTACGGCGACTACGCCGCCTGGGCCGCGCCGGCGCCCGGCCGCACGCGCGTGGCGACCTCCGGCAAGGCGGACGTCGCGGACCTGCCGGGCTCGACCTACGGCCCCGGCGGGACCGTGCGCCCCGGCGACCTCGCGTCGAGCGCCTCCGGCCAGGCGGCCATCATCGTGCGCCGCCGCTGGGAGGAGCTGCGCGACGCGGGCGTCCTGGACGACCCGCGCCTCGAGCGCGCCACCCCGCGGGTGCGCTGGCACGCCGGCACGCTGGCCGCGATCGCCGTGCTGATCGCGGCCAGCGTGCTGACCGTGGCGCTCTGACACGTCAGGCTCGCGCCGCGGCCCGGGCCTGGGCGCGGGCCTTGCGGGCGTCCGCCTTCGCCAGGGCCCGCTTGGTCGGGATGCGCCGCTGCCGCGGGTCGAAGGCGTCGCGCAGGCCGTCACCGATGAAGTTCACGCACAGCGCGATCGTCACGATGAACAGGCCGGGCCACCAGAACAGCCAGGGCCGCGTGGCGAACGCGGTCTGGTACTCGTTGATGAGCTGACCCAGCGACACCTCGGGGCTGCTGATGCCGAAGCCGAGGTAGGACAGCGCGGTCTCCAGCAGGATCGCGGAGGCCATGAGCAGCGTCGCGTTGACGATGATCACGCCGACCGCGTTCGGCAGGATGTGCTTGAACATGATCCGCGCGTTCGACGCGCCGGCCACGCGGGCCGCGTCCACGAACTCCCGCTCGCGCAGGGTGAGGAACTGCCCGCGCACCAGACGCGCCATGTTCGTCCAGGACACCAGCGACAGCGCGATGGCCAGCGACCACGGGTTCGCGCCGCCGACCAGCACGCCGAGGATGGCGCCGATCATGATGACCGGGATCGTGATGATCATGTCGGTGAACCGCATGAGCAGGTCGTCCAGGCGGCCGCGGAAGAAGCCCGCCAGCGCGCCGACGAGGACGCCGATCGTGGTCGACAGGAGGCCGATCACGAACATGACGGTGAGCGACTGCTGCGTGCCGCGCATGACGAGCGCGAAGCCGTCGTGGCCGATGTTGTCCTGGCCGAACGGGTGCTCGCCGAAGTGGAACCCGCCGTCGAAGCCCATCGTCGGGGCGCCGCCCGCGTTCACGATGTCGCTGGTCTCGCGGTAGCCGTACTTCCACCATCCGGGGATCGGGCCCCAGCCGATGGACGTCGTCACGAGGACGACGACCGCGACCAGCACGACGGCCGAGATCATCGCGCCGCGGTGCCGCAGGAAGCGCCGCAGGACGATGCGGCCCTGCGAGAGGCCCTCGACCTCCTTGAGCTCGATGGCGTTCTCGGTGTTCTCGACCGCGGCCTTCGGGTCGGTGATGCCCTCGTTCGGCTCGAGGGGAGGAGTGATGCTCATGAGTTCACCCGGATCCGGGGGTCGAGCGCCGCGTACACGAAGTCGACCACGATGTTGGCGAGGACGAGGAGGGTGCCGGTCACGAGGAAGTACCCCATGATCGGGTCCGCGTCCTTGGCGCCCAGGGACTTGATGAACAGCGCGCCCATGCCGCTCCACGCGAAGATGCGCTCGGTGATGATCGCGCCGCCGAACAGGGCCGCGATGTCCAGCGGCACCACGGTGGCGAGCGGGATGAGCGCGTTGCGGAACGCGTGCCGCGTGGTCACGACCCGCTCCGAGAGGCCCTTGGCCCGCGCGGTGCGGATGTAGTCCTGGTTCATCACCTCGAGCAGGCTCGCCCGGGAGTACCGGGTGTAGCTCGCGAACGAGATGAGGATCAGCGCGATCGTCGGCAGCACGAGGTGCGTGAACTTGTCGAGCGACTCCACCCAGAAGTCGCCGGACAGGCCGGGCGTCTGCGAGCCGATCGTCGCGATCGGGCGGCCGTTGATCACCGACGCGTTCGAGTACGTGTACCAGACCGCCATGACGCGGTCGACGAAGATCAGCACGCCCACGCCCACGGCGGTGACGGCCGCGGCCCGCATCGAGACCGCCCGGTCGTACCCGCCGAACAGGTAGCCGACGACCAGGCCGACCACGACCGACGCGATCGCCAGGCCGATGATCAGCAGCCAGGTCGCGTTCACGAAGGCGAACTGCAGCGGGTAGTACAGCGCGGCGCCGATCGCGACCGTGGTCAGCGAGGCGTACAGGGCGCGGCGGTTGTCCAGGCCCGCGCTGAGCGCGACCACGCCGAACGCGATGCCGACGCCGAGGACGAGCACGCCCACCAGGCCGAGGCTCGGGTTCAGCAGCCAGTCGGAGTTCGAGATGAACAGCAGCGCGCCGGCGGTGGCGACGAGCGCCGCACCGAACGACACCCAGCGGGTGCGGGTGCTGCCGCCGATGATCGACGACCAGAGCACGCCCGAGATCACGGACAGCAGGGCGATCCACAGCGGCGGGACCGTCGGGTCCGCGAGGAAGTCGTTGAAGCCGATGGCGCCCCAGAGCTTGAGGAGCACCGCGACCCAGAACGAGGGCAGCGAGTACAGGACGAACGACAGGAACGTCACGCTGTAGTCGAACCGCGTGTACTGGCGCAGGGCCGACACGATGCCGACCAGGACGCCCAGGCCGATGGCGAGCAGCGTCGACGCGGCGACGAGCTGCACGGTGCTCGGGATCGCGGAGCCCAGCAGGGCGGTGACCGGCTGGCCGGAGACCCAGCTGGAGCCGAGGTCACCGGTGAACAGCGCGCCGAGCCACTTGAAGTAGCGGATGACGGGCGGCGTGTCCAGGTCGAGCGCCATGGTGCGGGCCGCGATCAGCGCCTCCTTGTTCGGCGCCGTGCTCGTCCGCAGGTCCTCGAGGGGGTCCAGGGAGTACGCCAGGAGCATGTAGACGATGAACGTCGCTCCCAGCAGCACGATCGCCGACGACACGAGGCGTCGACCGAGGAAGGTCAGGGTGGGCGCCGCGTTCCGGAACCAGGAACGTCGCGCCGTGACCGGTGCGTCGGGCGCGGAGCGCGCGCCGGAGGCACGGGTCGTCACAGAGGTGGCCATGGGGTCCTTGCCTCACGGGAAGGGGGGTACTCGCAAAGCGCAAGTGTAGGCACTCCGGATAGGGGTGCTGCGCCCGGGCCGGGGTCGGCCGTGGGTACCCGTACGGCTGTGGTACTGGAAGGGGCACGGCAACGGGGGTACCGCGGTGGCCGCGGTACCCCCGTGCCGGCGTCGCTCCTCGGGGAGGAGCGTCAGGTCAGTGCGTCACTCGGTCTCGGTCGCCGTCGGCGCCTCGATGGAGTCGTCCGCGCTGATCTCCCAGTCCCAGTAGTTCCAGAAGATCGTCGGCGAGAGCGCGATGGTCGAGACGCCCTCGAGGACGTCGCGGTGCGCGACCACGCCGGGGAACTGGAAGATGTTGACGCCGAAGGCGTCCTGGTTGAGCTTCTGCTCGATCTGGATCGCGAGCTCGGTCTCCTTGTCGGCGTCCGTGTTCGTCGCGACCTCGGCCCACAGGGCGTCGACCTCGGGGTTCGAGTAGCCGCCGTAGTTGTTCTGCCCGCCGGTCACGTAGTTCGCCTCGGCGTTCAGGATGAACGTGTTGGTGGACTGCCAGCCGAACAGCGACGCGTCGTACGTGCCGGTGCCCAGGATCGTGCCCCAGTTGTCGTCACCGTTGTCGATGACGTTGAAGCCGGCCTGCGAGGCGGACGCCGAGATGAGCTGGAACTCGTTGGCGCGGCGCACGTTCGACTTGCCGTACAGGAAGCGGACGTCGACCGGGGTGGTCACGCCGGCCTCGGCGAGCAGCGCCTTGGCGCCCTCGATGTCCACGTCGGCCCAGGCGTCGGAGCCGTTGCCGGCGACGACCTCGTCGTAGCTCGGGGCACCCGGCACGATGAGGAAGGAGTCACGGGTGGTGGCGTCCTCCTGCAGCGGCTGGATGAGCTTCTCGATGATCTCCTGGCGCGGGATCGTCTTGAGGAACGCCTCGCGGACCTTGCGGGCCTTCTCGGCGTCGCCGCCGTAGGTCGCCGGGTCGAACGGGCCACCGTTGTCGAAGGTCAGGTCGACGTGCTCGTAGGTGCCCTCGGGGGCCGAGGTGTAGGAGACGCCGTCGATGCCGTCGAGCGTCGCGAGGACGTCCACGGACGACTGCGGGGCGATGAGGTCGACCTCACCGTTCTGCAGCGCGGTCACCGACGCCAGCGGGTCCTCGGTGTAGCGGACCGTGATCGAGTCGACCTTCGGCTCCGGGCCCCAGTTGTAGTCCTCGTTGCGGGTCAGCGTGAGGTACTGGTTCTCGACGTAGTCCGAGATGACGTACGGGCCGTACGAGAGGTACAGGTCCGGGTCGTCCGGCAGCGAGGTGAAGTTGAACGCGTTCGTCCAGGTGTCCGCGATCTTCGCGAGCGCCGCGGCGTCGTTGTTCTCGAACGCGTCCTCGACGGCCTGCTTGGCCTCGGCCGGGTCGTCGATGCCGAGCGCCAGCTTGCCGACCACGTGGGCGGCGACCGGGCTGGGCTGGTTCATCGACACCTCCCAGTCGGAGCGCGGGGTGTCGTAGACGTACGTGACCGAGCGGCCGTCGTCGCCGATCTCCGGGAACTCGGAGATGGCGGTCATGGCCGGCGAGGAGGAGTCGAAGTAGACCTGGCCGTCGCCGACGATGGCGTTGCCCTCGTCGTCCGTCTCCACGTCGGAGGCCGCGACCGTGTCGAACTTGTCGTTCTGGGCGCCCCAGAACAGGATCATGTCCGCCGCGTCGACCGCGGTGCCGTCCGACCAGGTGACGCCCTCGTTGACCGTGTACTTGACGGTCAGCGGGTCCTCGGAGACGACCTCGTACGTGCCGAAGTCCTCGTTCTTCGCGAGGTTCAGGTCGCCGTCGTAGTAGTTGAAGAACGAGGTCGTCAGGTAGACGATGTTCGCGTTCGTCGTGGCGTTGCCGTTGGCCGTCAGGTTGTTGGTCGAGCGGAAGGGCTCGTTCCACCCGACGTTGACCGAGGTCGTCTCCTCGATCTCGCTCTGCTGCGCCGGGCTGGAGCACGCGGTGAGCACGAGGGCCCCCGCCGCCACCGCGGCCGCCGCGGCGCTGAATCGCCTGATCTTCAATGTTCCTCCTGTGAAGGTGGCGCCCACCCGTCCTCGCGCCGCGCGGGCCGACCTCCAGGGGTCGTCCCGAGCGCGGCAGACGTGCGGTCCCGCCGTGGATGGGGCAACGCTAGTGACCCCACTTGGGACAAAACGGACACATCCCCCCGTCGGAGGCGATCGTTACCGGATCGATACTGAGCAGTAGTGTCCAGCATTCAAGACGGAACCTGCCGGAAACACGGCGGAAACATGCCAGTCAGGGCATCCCCGGCAGGTGGATGCCCTCGTCCGGGGCCTCCGGCTCAGCGCGGAACCGGGGCCCTGTGCTATGGGGTGACCTGTCGGTCGCGTGCCTCCCGGCGTCGCGACGCCCTCGTCCCGGCGCCGGGTGTGACGAGCATCGCACGCGGCGGCCCGTCCGGCGCGCCGTCAGCCCGCGGCGGCGACGGTCTCGACGTTGAGGATGTTCCCGTCCGGGTCGGCGAACCACACCGCCCGCATCGGCCCGTCCGTCAGGACGCCGTCCAGCCACGACCCCGACGGCAGCTCGAACGTCTGGAGCTCGACCCCGCCGGCGCGCAGCGCGGCGACCTCGGCGTCGAAGGCGTCACCGGGGACCTGGAACGTCACGGCGGTCGCCCGGTTCGTCCCGGCGTAGGCGGACGGGTACACCAGGATCCCGCCCTCCTTCGTCGCGTAGACGACGCCCGCGCCCTCGGTCTCGTCGAGCCCCGGCACCTCCGCCCGCCGGAAGCCCAGGGTCTGCTCGTAGAACCGGCGCGCGCGGTCGAGGTCCCGCACGGCGAGGCAGGGCATCGCGGGGTGGTCGGACAGCATGGTCGCCTCCAGCGCGGGCCCGCCGACGGCCGGCCGGCCGGCGCCCGCAGCGTACGGCTGGCCGCTCGCAGCCCGGTCGCGGCGCCGGCGCGGCGTCAGGCCGGCGCCGAGCCGGCCCGGGCGCGGCGGCGGTAGGCGCGCGCCTTCATCACGTCGCCGCACTCGCCCATCGAGCACCACCGGCCCGACCGGTTGCGCGAGCCGTCGTGGTAGACCCACTGGCAGTCCGGGTTGGCGCACGCCTTGAGGCGCGCCCACTCCCCCGCGGCGACCGCGCGGTGCAGCGCGGCGAGCACGCCCGCGACCAGCGCCGCGTCCGGGCCGGCCCCGGGCGCGGGGACGAGGGTGAGCGCGGCGGTCCCGGGGTCGCCCGGCGCGACGACGAGCGGGTACCGCGCCGCGAGCGCGGCCAGCGCGGCCGGCTCGCCGCCGCCGAGGTACCCGCGGAGCACGTCGCGGGCCTCGACGAGCGCCGCAGGGCCGGAGCCGCGGAGCGGGTCGACCCCGTGGAACCGGTCGTCCGTGTTCAGCAGCGCGCGCAGCCCCTCCGTCGCGTCCGGCGCGACGCCGGGCTCGACGCCCCGGACCACCCAGGCGTCGAGCGGGTCGGGGCTCTTGACGGCGGACATGGGTCTGAGGATAGTCGTCACCACCGTTCGGCGATAGCCGGTGACGTCCGCAGGGGCGACGTCACCGGTGCCGGGCGTCCCGACCAGCCCCGCCGAGCGAGAGCGAGCCGACGATGACGACGACCACCGACCGTCCGGGGTGCGACACCTCCGACCTGCTGCACATCCACCAGCTGTTCCGGCGGGCGTTCGCCGACGCGCCCGGCCTCGTCCGCGGCGTCCGGGACGGCGACGTCGGCCGGATGCGGGTCGTCGCCGCGCACGTCCGGGAGGTCGCGACCGGCCTGCACCACCATCACGAGGGCGAGGACCAGCTGCTCTGGGACCGCCTCGAGCAGCGCTCCCCCGCCTGCGCCCTGCACGTCGGGCTGATGCGCGCGCAGCACGCGACCGTCGCCGAGCTGCTGCGCGACCTGGACGCCGCGCTGCCCGCCTGGGAGGACGGCGCGCCGGCGACCGCGCGCGACGGCGTCGCCCGGGTGCTGGACGACCTGCACGCCCTGCTCGTGCTGCACCTCGGCCAGGAGGAGGAGCGCATCCTGCCGACGGCGTCGAGCGTGCTCAGCCAGCGCGAGTGGGACCAGCTGCACGAGCACGGGATGGCCGCGGTGCCGCGCAGCCGGCTGCTCATCCAGCTGGGCTGGATCCTGGACGCCGTGCCGCCCGCGGAGCGCGCGGGCTGGCTGCGCACCAACCTGCCCGCGCCGGCCCGGCTGCTCTGGCACACCGTCGGGCGCCGGCGGTTCGCCGCGCACCGCGCGCGGGTCTACGGCGTCGGGTGACCCCGCCGGGCCGTCGGGCGCGGGGAGGTAACCCCGCCCGGGTGAGGACGCCCCACCCGCCCCTTCCTAGCGTGGGCCTCGTCGCCGGCGACGGCGCGGAGAGGGGGGCCTGATGTCCGCAGAGACCGCACCCACCACCGGTGAGCCCGTCGGGCGGCACCGCGCGGGCGACGCCCCGGAGCCGCCCGCCGCGGACGCCCCGGCGGGCCGCACCCCGGTGCCGGCGGCCCAGTGGATCTCCTGGGTCGCTCTCGCCATGATGACCACCAGCTCGGTGGCCAGCCTGCGCGCGGCGCCGACCATGGCGATCTACGGCCTCGCCGCGGTGTTCCTGTACGTCGTCCCGGCCATCGTGTTCCTGCTGCCGACCTCGCTGGTGTCCGCCGAGCTCGCGTCCGGCTGGAAGGGCGGCGTCTACAACTGGGTGTCCGAGGGCATCTCGAAGCCCGCCGGGTTCCTCGCGGTCTGGTGCCAGTTCGCGATGACGATCTTCTACTACCCGACGCTGCTCGGCTTCGTGGCCAGCACGCTCGCGTACGTCATCAACCCGGACCTGGCGACCAGCGGCGTGTGGACGGCCGCGGTCATCGTGATCGTCTACTGGAGCGGTGTCTGGGTGTCGTCCCGCGGCACCAAGGCGATCGCGGGGCTCGCCTCCGGCGGCCTCATCATCGGCACGCTGATCCCCGGGGTGCTGCTCGTGACCCTCGGCGTCGTGTTCCTCGGGCAGGGCAACCCGTCGGCGGCCCCGATGGACGCCGAGCACCTGCTGCCCGCGTGGGCCGGCCTGTCCAGCCTCGTGCTGATCGTGAACAACTTCCTGTCCTACTCGGGCATGGAGATGAACGCGGTGCACGTCTCGTCGCTGCGGAACCCCGGGCGCGAGTTCCCGCGGTCGATGTTCCTGGCGATGGGGATGGTGCTGCTCATCTTCATCCTGCCGGCGCTCGCCATCTCCTGGTTCGTCCCCGCGGAGGAGCTGTCGCTCACGGCCGGGATCATGCAGGCGTTCGACGCCGTGTTCGCCCAGTTCGGCTGGCAGTGGCTGACCCCGGTCATCGGGATCATGCTCGTCGCCGCCTCCGTCGGCGGGATGCTCACCTGGCTCGCCGGGCCGTCGAAGGGCCTGCTGCTGATCTCCCGGCAGGAGGGCTACCTGCCGCCGTTCCTGCAGCGGCTCAACAAGAACGGCGTCCAGCAGAACATCCTGGTCGCCCAGGGCGCCGTCACGACCGTCATCGCCCTCGGCTACGCGCTCATCCCCTCGGTGTCGAGCGCGTACTGGGTGTTCTCGGTCATCACGACGCAGGTCTACCTGATCATGTACCTGCTCATGTTCGTGGCAGCCGTGCGGCTGCGGCGGCTGCACGCCGACCACCCGCGCGGCTACCGCGCCCCGATCATCCGCACGCTGTGCGGCGTCGGCTTCGTGGCCTCGGCCGCCGCGCTGCTCGTCGGGTTCGTCCCGCCCTCCCAGCTCGGCACCGGCAGCCCGTGGGTCTACGTCGTGGTCGTCGGCGGCGGCGCCCTCGGCCTCGGCCTGCTCGTGCCGTTCCTGTTCTACCGGTCCCGCAAGCCCACGTGGCGGCTCGCGGAGGCGCAGCAACCGGAGGTGAGCGCGTCATGACCGTGCCCGTCGAGACCTCGACCCGCCGCGAGCGCGGCTGGGTCTACGGGGTGAGCATCGCGGTCCTCGCGGTGCTGGTGCTCATCGCCCTGCTGTCGTTCCGCTCCGCGCGGCAGGACGCCGAGGCGCAGGACAAGGCCCAGGAGCTGGTCGACGCGATGGCCGCGTCCGGCGCCACCCGGCTGCCGTCCGCCGACCGGGTCGCCGCGGTGCTCGGCGCCGACGGCGGCGTCGTCTGCGCCGACCCCGCGTCCGCCCTCGGGAAGGCGGCGCTGTTCCGCGGCCTGGCGAACGGCGCCACCGGCCCGGGGAGCCGGCCGACGCTCGCCGCCGACCGCGCCGTGCGCGCCGAGCTGCTGATCGTCGAGGTCTACTGCCCGGAGCACCTGGCCGACCTGCAGGCGGTGGTGGACGACCTGCAGCTCGCGGACACCGGGTCCTGACACCGGGGACGCCGGACGCCGGACCCGTCAGGATCGGAGAAGCACGGCGCCGGCCGCGGCTCCTACGGTGGGCTCACGCACCGCACCCCGCCGAGCAGGAGGCACCGAGCATGACCGAGACCCGCGAGCCCACCGCGAACTTCACCGCCGAGGAGCGCGCCGCGATGCAGGAGCGCGCCGCCGAGGTCCGCACCGCCCGCAAGCGGGGCAAGGCCGCCGGCGACCCGGAGGCCGAGCTGCTCGCGAAGATCGCCGAGCTGCCGGACGAGGACCGGGCGATGGCCGAGCGGATCCACGCGATCGTCCGCGAGGTCGCGCCCGGGCTCACCCCCCGCACCTGGTACGGGATGCCGGCCTACGGCGCCACGAAGGCCGTGCTGTTCTTCCAGCCGGCGTCCAAGTTCAAGGCCCGGTACGCGACGCTCGGGTTCAACGACGACGCGCGGCTGGACGACGGTGGGATGTGGCCGACGGCGTACGCGCTGACCCGGGTCGGCGAGGCCGAGGAGGCGGCGATCCGGGACCTGGTGCGGCGGGCCGCCGGGGAGGGGTGAGGGCGCTCGGCCGAGCCGGTCACGCCCCGAGGAGGGCGAGCGGCACGACCGCGACCCCGTCACGGCGACGGTAGGCCGTCGTCCCCGTGGTCACGACGACGAGGTCGGCGACCAGGTCGGGCAGCCGCTCGCGCAGCCACAGCAGGTGCCGGACGTCGGCGTCCGTCACGGCCGGGGCCAGCTTCACCTCGACGCCCACGACCCTGCCGTCGTCCCCCTGCACGACCAGGTCGACCTCGCGGTCGCCCGACCCGGTCCGCAGGTGGTGCACCGTCGCCTCGGCCGCCTGCGCGGCGACCCGGACCCCGAGCGTGACGAGCGACTCGAACAGCGGGCCGGTCATGTGCGCGCCCGCCGGGCCGAGCAGCGAGTCCGCCGAGAGGCCGAGGAGCCGGGCCGCCAGGGCGGGGTCGGCCAGCTGGTGCTTGGGCGCCTGCTGCAGGCGCGAGATCGGGTTGTTCGCCGGGATCCAGCCCGGCACCGGGTCCAGCAGCCACAGCCGGGTGAGGTGGTCCCGGTAGGCGATGGTGGTCGTCTTGGCCGGCTGGGCGCCGTCGCCCCCGGTCGTCGCGTCGAGCAGGCGCGAGTACGCGGTGGTGGTCGAGGAGGCCGCGCCGTAGGCGGCCAACCAGCGCCGGAGGGTCTCCGGACGGCGGACCGAGAAGCCGAGGTCGGGCAGGTCGCGGTCGACGACTCGCTGGAGGTAGGCGTCGAGCAGACCGCGGCGCACGCGCGGCGCGTGCGTCCTGACCCCGGGCAGGCCGCTCTCGACGATCGCCTCGGCGTAGTCGCGGAGCGAGGTCGTCGACTCGCCCGCGACGGTCGCACCCCCGGCCAGCAGGGCCGAGAGGGACACGGTCGGCTCCACCCCGCCCCGCTCGTGGAGGGCCATCGGCCGCATCCGCAGCGAGAGGATGCGGCCGGCACCGCTGTGCGTGCCGGCGCCGTCGACCGGGCTCGCGGAGCCCGTGAGGAGAAACCGGCCCGGCGGTGCGCCGGCGTCCACCTGGCGGCGCACCGCGTCCCACACCTGCGGGATCCGCTGCCACTCGTCGAGGAGCACGCCCCCGGGCGGGGGCGTGGACAACGCGGTGTCGGCCGCGGCCACCTGCCGCTGCGCAGGGTCGTCGAGGAACCAGGCAGTCGTCGCGCGCCGGAGCGCGGTGGCGGTCTTCCCCACGCCCTTGGGGCCGTCGAGGGCGATCGCCGCCGCGTGCGGGAGCAGCGCGGACAACTCGGCGTCGACGGTCCTGGTGAGGTACTCCACGGTCGGCACGCTACCGCTCGCAGGCGCCCTACGCTACCTCTGACAGGCCGGCTACGCTACCTTCTGTACCGTCGCTACGCTACCTTCTGCAGGGTACGGCGCCCCGGCCGGCCGGTCACCGCTCCCTCGGCACGGGCGGCCGCCAGGCACCCTCCTCGCGCACCGCCCGCGCGATCCGGAGGCTGACCTCCCGCAGCTGCCGCGCCTGCGCCGCGGTCAGCCGGTCGAGCACCAGCCGGTGCACCGTCGCGACGTGCCCGGGCGTCGCCGCCGCGACCGCCGCCCGCCCGGCGTCGGTCAGCAGCGCGAGCGTGTAGCGCCCGTCCGTGGGGTCCGGCTCCCGGCGCAGCCACCCGCGACCCTCGAGCCGGGCCGCCGCGCGGGAGAGCCGGGACAGGGTGCTGTTCGCGTAGTCCGCGAGCACGCTCATCCGCAGCGCGCCGTCGTCCGCCCGGCTCAGCGCGTAGAGCACCCCGTACTCGAAGTGCGTGATCCCGGCGTCCCGCTGGAGCTGCGCGTCGAGCGCGGGCGGGAGCCACTCGAGCACGGTCGCCAGCGCCGACCAGGTCGCGAGGTCGTCGCCCTCGAGCTCGGCGGGGGTCTGCGCGGAGTGCGTCATGCGAGCCAGCCTAGCCGGGCCTGACTTGCTCAGGAAAGTGATCGCGACCTACCGTGACTTTCCTGAGCAAGTGATCGCCGCACGGTGCGGCGGCACGGGGAGGACCACCATGGATCTGCAGCTGACCGGGACCCGGGCGTTCGTCAGCGGGTCGACGCAGGGCATCGGCCACGCGATCGCCGCGGCCCTGCTGCGCGAGGGTGCCGAGGTCGTCGTCAACGGGCGCGACGAGGGCCGGGTGCACGACGCGGTCGCCCGACTGAGCGACGCCGTCCCGGGGTCCGGGGTGTCCGGCATCGCCGCCGACCTCGCGGACGCCGATCAGGTGGAGCGGCTGCTGGACCGGCTGGGGGACGTCGACGTGCTCGTCAACAACGCCGGCGTCTTCGACGTCGTGCCGTTCGACCGGGCCACCGACGCCGAGTGGCAGCGCTACCTCGACGTCAACCTGCTGAGCGGCGTGCGCCTCACCCGCCGGCTGCTCCCGCCGATGCTCGCCCGCGGACGGGGCCGGGTGGTGTTCGTCAGCAGCGAGTCGGGGGTGGACGTCCCGGCCGACATGATCCCCTACGGGGTCACGAAGGCCGGGGCGCTGGCGCTGGCCAACGGCCTCGCCAAGACCACGCGCGGCACCGGCGTCACGGTCAACACGATCCTCGGCGGGCCGACCTACTCCGACGGCGTCGCGCGCACGGTCGAGCAGATCGCGCAGGCCCAGGGGGTCCCCGCCGGCGACCTGAAGGACACGCTGGCCGCCGCCCGGACGACGTCGCTGCTGCAGCGGTTCCTCGAGCCCGAGGAGATCGCGCGGCTGGCGGTGTACCTGGCGAGCCCGCTGTCGTCGGCCACGAACGGCGCCGCGGTGCGGGCCGACGGGGGCGTGCTGACGACGCTGCTGTGAGGCCGTCGCCTCAGACCCGGCGGGACGCCGTGATCGTGAACTTCGGGTTCCGCGCCACCTGCCGGGTCGGGCCGACCGCGGCCTGGAGGGCGGGCCGGTAGCCGAGCCCGGAGTTCCACACGCACCACAGCTCGCCCCCCGGGCGCAGCACCCGCGCCGCCTCGGCGAACAGCCCGCGCGCGACGCCGTCGTGCACCGCGGCGCCCACGTGGAACGGCGGGTTGAGCAGGACGAGGTCGGCGCTCGCGTCGGGGATCCCGGCCGTTCCCCGGGCCCGCTGCACGCGCACCCGGTCCGCGAGCCCGTTCGCCTCGACGGTCGCCCGGGCCGAGGCGACCGCGGCCGCGGCCTCGTCGGTCGCGACGACCTCGACGCCCGGACGAGCGGCGGCCAGCGCGGACGCCAGCACCCCGGTGCCGCAGCCGAGGTCCACCGCGGCGCGCGCGTCGGGGGCGGCATCGGCCAGGTGCTCGACCAGGAACCGGGTGCCGATGTCCACGCGGGCGCCGGCGAACGCCGCCCCGTGCGCGCGGACGGTCAGCCCGAGGTCGTCGTGCCGCGCGGTCGCGGGCCAGGCGGGGCCTCCCTCGTCGACGGCGAGCGGTCCGGCGGCGTGCAGGACGCGGGCCTTCTGCCGCCCGCGGCTGGCGCGCACCTGCCCGAAGTGCCGCGCGAGGACGTCGTTCATGGCCCGGGACATGTGCTTCTCCCGGCCACCCGCGACCACGACCACCGACGGGTCCGCGTGCCGGGCGACCAGGGCGGCGATCTCGTCCAGCGCGTCGAGCGACCGCGGCAGCAGGAGCAGCACCACCCGGGCGCCGGACACCAGCTCGGGGGCGAGGTCCGCGAGCGACCGGAACGCGTCGGCGCGACCCAGCCGGGCCGCGTTCTCCGCCAGCGCGAGCTCGCCGGTCAGCCGGTCGGTGTGCGTGCGGACGCCGGTCAGCCCGAACCGGTCGATCGCGCCCAACGTCACCGCGCCGTACCGGTCGCCGATCACGACGACCGAGCCGGGCGCGGCGCCGTCGAGCAGCGGCGCGGCCTCGTCCAGGACCAGCCGGTCGGCGGCGTCGACCGCGACCAGGTCCGGCGCGGGGATCTCGGGGTCGCAGCGCAGCGCGCCGAGCAGGTCCTCGGTCATCAGACGTTGAAGCGGAACTCCACCACGTCGCCGTCGGCCATCACGTAGTCCTTGCCCTCGATGCGCGCCTTGCCGGCGGCGCGGGCGGCGGCGACGGAGCCGGCCTCGACCAGGTCGTCGAACGAGATGACCTCGGCCTTGATGAAGCCCTTCTGGAAGTCCGTGTGGATCACGCCGGCCGCCTGCGGGGCGGTCCAGCCCTGCCGGATCGTCCAGGCGCGGGACTCCTTGGGACCGGCCGTCAGGTACGTCTGCAGCCCGAGCGTGTGGAACCCGACGCGGGCGAGCTGGTCGAGCCCCGCCTCCTCCTGGCCGTTCTCCGCCAGCATCTCCTTGGCCTCGTCGGGCTCGAGCTCGACCAGGTCGGACTCGAACTTCGCGTCGAGGAAGATCGCGTCGGCGGGCGCGACGAACGCGCGCAGCTCGTCCTGCATCGCGGTGTCCGCCAGGCCCGCGTCGTCCGTGTTGAACACGTAGATGAACGGCTTGGCCGTCATGAGCTGCAGCGAGGCGAGGTCGGCGAGGTCGAGCCCGGCGGCCTTCGCGCCCTGGAACAGCGTCTGGCCGGACTCGAGCACGGCCTGGGCGGCCTGCGCGGCGGCGAGCTCGGCGGGGTCCGCCTTCTTGATCCGGACCTCCTTCTCCAGGCGCGGGACGACCTTCTCCAGCGTCTGCAGGTCGGCGAGGACCAGCTCGGTGTTGATCGTCTCGATGTCGTCCTTCGGCGACACGCGGCCGTCGACGTGCACGACGTCGGGGTCGGCGAACGCGCGGGTCACCTGGCAGATCGCGTCGGCCTCGCGGATGTTCGCGAGGAACTTGTTGCCCAGGCCCTCGCCCTCGCTCGCGCCCTTGACGATGCCGGCGATGTCGACGAACGACACGGTCGCGGGCAGGATCCGCTCGCTGCCGAAGATCCCCGCGAGGGTCTCCAGGCGCGGGTCCGGCAGCGGCACGATGCCGACGTTGGGCTCGATCGTGGCGAACGGGTAGTTCGCCGCGAGGACCTGCGCGCGGGTGAGCGCGTTGAACAGGGTGCTCTTGCCGACGTTGGGCAGGCCGACGATGCCGATGGTGAGTGCCACGGGCGACCATCCTAGGGGGCGGACGCCTCGGGCGGGTCCGTCAGGCGAACGAGCGGATGGTCTGCAGCAGCTCCGGCGCCCGCCGGTCGTAGAGCCCGCCGCCGACCCGCACGCCCACGACCAGCGCAGCCGCGCCCGAGCCGAGGCCGACGACGAGGGTGAGCACCTGGAGCACCGGGTGCCCGGTGACGACGGCGCCGATGCCGAGCCCGACGGTGGGCGCGCAGACCGCGAGCAGCAGGAGCATGCCGAGCGACTGGGTGAGCATCACCGCGAGCGACGAGCCCTGCGGCGTCGAGAACGGGTTGTCCCCCGGCTTCGGCACCGGGTAGACGACGCGGGCCGAGTAGATCGACGACGCCCCCACGCCCACGGCCAGCACGCCGAGCGACATGCCGAGCACCGGGACGGTGGCGTCCCACCGCCCGGACACCCCGAGCACGAGCACGTCGGTCGCGAGCACGACCACGCCGCCGACGACCATCCCGGCGACCGCGCGGCCCGCCCGGTCGACCCGGCCGTCGACCGGCGCCGCGACGTGCGTCCAGAACGCGGTGTCGTCGTAGGAGATGTCCGCGGACAGCGACCAGCCCATGACGAAGGCCACGACGACGCCGGCGCCGAGCACGATCCCGCCGCCCCTCCCCATGAACCACAGCAGCAGCACCATGACGGGGACGACGGCGACGGCCGCCGCGTACCGGGGGTCGCGGAGCCAGTAGGTCAGGCTGCGGGCGGCGACCGCACCGGTCGGCGTCGCCGGGAACCGGGCGAAGAAGCCCAGGCCCTCGCTGCGGGCGACGTGGCCGGCGCCGCCGGGTGAGCGCACGAGCGCCGCCGACAGCGCCCGGTCCCAGACGCCGACCAGGACCGCGAGGGTCGCCCCGGTCACCGCGAGCTTGCCGAGCGCCGCGAGCCAGGCACCCGCCTGGACGTCCGCCGCGAGCGCCCACGGGGCGCCGAGCGGCGTCCAGCCGACCACGGCGCCGACCTCGGGCAGCGCGTCGGCGACCGCCTGCAGGCCGGCGGTCGCGCCGAGCAGGATCGGGCCGATCAGCATGAGCGGGACGATCGCGAGCACGGCGGCGACCTCGCGGAACCGCCGGCCGCCGACCAGCGGCGCGAGCATCGTGGTGATCGCGCGGGAGCCGACGACGCAGACGGCCACGCCGAGCGCCCCGCCCACGAGGCCGGCCGCGAGCGCGCCGGGCTCCTGCCACCACGCGAGGGCCGACGCGCCGCCGAGCACCAGGGTCGCGGCGCCCGGCACGCCGACCAGGCCGGCGAGGGTGAGGCCAGTCAGCAGGTGCCGGCGGCGGATCGCGAACAGCTGGAACCGCTCCGGGTCCAGGGTGCTGTCCACGCCGAACGCGACCAGCGGCAGCAGCCACCACCCCGCGACGAGCAGCGCGCCGCCGAGCACGAGGACCGTCCGGGTCAGCTCGGGGTCGTCGTGCGCGCCGAGCGCCACCAGGCCGACCACCGCGAGCCCGAGCAGGAACAGCGCGTAGAGGACCGACAGCAGGAGGGCGACGACCTTCCACACGCTGCGCCGCAGGCCGTTCCGCAGCAGGGTCAGCTTCAGTCGGACGAGGTGCGCAACCACGCGAGCGCCCCCTCCGTCCGGCGGCCACCGACCAGCTCGACGAACCGGTCCTCCAGCGAGTCGTCCCCGCGCACCTCGTCCACCGTGCCCTGCGCGAGCACGTGGCCGCCGGAGATCACGGCGACGTGGTCGCACATCCGCTGCACCAGGTCCATCACGTGCGAGGACACCACGACCGTGCCGCCGCCGGCGGCGTAGGCGGCGAGGATGTCCCGGATGTTCGCCGCCGACACCGGGTCGACCGCCTCGAACGGCTCGTCCAGGACCAGGACCCGCGGCGCGTGCACCAGGGCGCAGGCCAGGCCGATCTTCTTGGTCATGCCCGCCGAGTAGTCGACCACCAGGGTGTCGGCGTCGGCGGTGAGGTCGAAGGTGCGCAGCAGGTCGGCGGTCCGGTCGCGGACGGTGTCCCGGTCCAGGCCGCGCAGCAGCCCCGCGTAGGTGACGAGCTGGGCCCCGGTCAGCCGGTCGAACAGCCGCACGCCGTCGGGCAGCACGCCGAGCCCGGCCTTGACCGCGGGCGGGTCCGCCCACAGGTCCTGCCCGCGCACCAGCACCCGCCCGAAGTCCGGGCGGAGCAGGCCGGTCGCCATCGACAGCGTCGTCGTCTTGCCGGCGCCGTTCGGGCCGACGAGGCCGTAGAACGAGCCGGCAGGGACCTCGAGGTCGACGCCCGCCACGGCGATCTTCGTGCCGAACCTCTTCCACACCCCTTGGATGGACAAAGCGGACATCGGCTCCATCGATCCAGCATAGGGGCGGGCGTGTCGGTGGCGCCTGGCAATCTGCAGGTCATGGACACCGGACTCGTGCTCGCCCTCGCCGGGGCCCTCCTCGTCGGGCTCGCCCTCGGCTGGCTCCTGGCCGCAGGCCGCTCGGGGGCGCGGCTGCGCCGGGCCGAGGTGGAGGCCGCCCGCTGGCGCACCGCGGCCGAGCTCGGCGGCGGGACCGTCGACGCCGACCGGCAGGCCGAGCGGTTCCGGGCCCTCGCCGCCGACGCGCTGGCGCAGAGCAGCGAGCAGTTCCTCGCGCTCGCGCACCAGAGCCTCGCGGCGCGCCACCAGGAGCAGTCCGGCGACCTCGCGCAGCGCGAGCAGGCGGTCCGCTCGATGGTCGACCCGCTGGCCCGCACGCTCGACGCGGTGCGGGCCGAGCTGCGCACCGCCGAGCAGACCCGCGCGCAGCACGACGCCGCGCTGAGCGAGCAGGTGCGGCAGATGCACGAGGAGGCGGGGCGGCTGCGGGAGCAGACGGCCCAGCTCGTCACGTCGCTGCGCGCGTCCCAGGTGCGCGGGCGGTGGGGCGAGGTGCAGCTGCGCCGGGTGGTCGAGGCCGCCGGGATGCTGCCGCACGTCGACTTCGCCGAGCAGGACCAGGTCCGCACCGACGACGGGCTGCTGCGGCCGGACATGGTCGTGCACCTCGCGGGCGGCAAGCGGGTGGTGGTCGACGCGAAGGTGCCGTTCCTCGGCTTCCTGGAGGCCGCCGAGGCCACCGACCCCGCCGAGCGCGAGCGCCGGCTCGCCGCGCACGCCCGGCACCTGCGCGCGCACGTCGACCAGCTCGCGGCCAAGCGGTACTGGGACCAGTTCAGCCCGTCGCCCGAGTTCGTCGTGATGTTCGTGCCCGCCGAGGCGTTCCTGCACGCGGCGATCGACGTCGACCCGGCGATCGTCGAGCGCGCCTTCGAGAAGGACGTCGTCATCGCGACGCCGATGACGCTGCTCGCGCTGCTGCGCACCGTGGCCTACGCCTGGCGGCAGGACGCGCTGGCGAGCAACGCGCAGGCGGTGCTGGACCTGGGCAAGGAGCTGCACGGCCGGATCGCGACGCTCGGCGGGCACCTGTCGAAGGTCGGCCGGGCGATCGACTCGGCGGCGACGGCCTACAACCAGTCGGTGGCGTCGCTGGAGTCGCGGGTGCTCGTGAGCGCGCGGAAGTTCGCCGACCTCCGGGTCGTGGACGCGGGCCTGGAGACGCCGCCGTCCGTCGAGCGGCGGCTGTCCGTGGTGACGGCGCCGGAGCTCGTGGCGTGGGAGACGCAGCAGGTGGTGGGGCTGGGGTCCGACGGGCCGGCCGCGCCGGGGACCGGGCGGCAGGCGGCCGACGCGCTCGGGGCGCTGGACGACGCGGTGCTCGGGGACGTGCGGCCGCCGGAGGCGGGGCCGGGCGGGGCCTGACCCGGTCGGACGCGGTCCGAGGAGGGCCCGGCGGTCAGACGGGACGGACGGCCAGGTCGGGGCGGTCGCCGCGGCGCGGGCGCGGGTCGCCGCCGCCGGCCGCGCGCAGGTCGGCGCGCAGCTCCCGGGGCAACGAGAACATGAGGTCCTCGGTCGCGGTCCGCACCTCCTCGACGTCGCCGAACCCGTGCGCCGCCAGCAGGTCCAGCACGTCCCGGACCAGGATCTCCGGCACCGACGCCCCCGAGGTCACGCCGACAGTCCGGGCGCCCTCGAGCCACGCCGGGTCCACCTGGTCCGCGGTGTCCACCCGGTACGACGCGCGGGCCCCGGCCTCGCGCGCGACCTCGACCAGCCGCACGGAGTTCGACGAGTTCGCCGAACCGACCGTGATGACCACGTCGCACTCCGGCGCGAGCTTCTTGACCGCCACCTGCCTGTTCTGGGTGGCGTAGCAGATGTCGTCGCTCGGCGGGTCCTGCAGCAGCGGGAACCGCTCGCGCAGCCGCCGGACGGTCTCCATCGTCTCGTCCACCGACAGCGTGGTCTGCGAGATCCACACCACCCGGCTCTCGTCGCGGACCACCACGTCGGCGACCGCGTCCGGCGAGTCGACCACCTGGACGTGCGCGGGTGCCTCGCCCTGGGTGCCCTCGACCTCCTCGTGCCCGGTGTGCCCGATCAGCAGGATGTCGAGGTCCGCCGCGGCGAACCGCACCGCCTCCCTGTGCACCTTCGTGACCAGGGGGCAGGTCGCGTCGATCGTCCGCAGCGACCGGGCCTCCGCCGCCGCCCGCACCGCCGGGGACACCCCGTGCGCGGAGAACACGACGCGGGCGCCCTCGGGGACCTCGTCGGTCTCGTCGACGAACACGGCGCCGCGGGCGGCGAGGGTGTCCACGACGTGCCGGTTGTGCACGATCTCCTTGCGGACGTACACCGGGGCCCCGTAGTGCTCGAGGGCCTGCTCGACGGCGACGACCGCGCGGTCCACGCCGGCGCAGTACCCGCGGGGTGCGGCCAGGAGCACGCGACGGCCCGCGGTCGCGGGGCCGGGCTCGGTGCCGAGGGTCACGCGCCCATCGTAGGTCGCCCGGCGGGCGGCGGTCGGGCGAGCCGCCGCGCTGCGCCGAGGCAGGACCCGCCCGCCGAGGCAGGACCCGCTCGCCGAGGTAGGACCCGCTCCCCGAGGCAGGACCCGCTCCCCGAGGCAGGACCCGCGCGCCGAGGTAGGACCCGCGCGCCGACGTAGGACCGTCGGGAGTCCTATCTCGGCGCGACGGTCCTATCTCGGCGCGACGGTCCTATCTCGGCGCGACGGTCCTATCTCGGCGCGAGAGTCCTATCTCGGCGCGACGGTCCTATCTCGGCGCGAGAGTCCCATCTCGGCGCGAGAGTCGGAGGGTCGGCGTGCGCCCCGCCGCGCGGTGTCGGGAGCGCGTGGCAGGGTGGGCCCGTGCAGCAGCAGTCCTCCCCCACGACCGCCCGCGCGGGAGCCGGCGGCGCCCCCGGCGCGCCGGCAGCCGGCACCCCGGCACCCGGCGCGCCCGCCGAGCTGCCCGCCCGCGCGAACGAGACCACCGCCGAGCGCCCCTGGCCCGTGCGGCTGCTCTCGGTGAAGATCGCCGACTACGTCGCCAAGATGTCGCCGCTGTGGGTCGAGGGCCAGGTCGTCCAGCTCAACCGGCGCCCGGGCGCGAACATCGCGTTCCTCACGCTGCGCGACACGGACACCGACATGTCGCTGCCCGTGTCGATGCCGGCGGGCGTGCTGTCCGGCGCCGCCACCCCGCTCGCCGAGGGGGCGCACGTGGTGGTGCACGCGCGCCCGACGTTCTGGACCAAGCGCGGCACGCTGCAGCTCAACGCCGACGAGGTGCGCGCGGTCGGCGTCGGCGAGCTGCTCGCCCGGATCGAGCACCTCAAGCGGGTGCTGGCCGCGGAGGGCCTGTTCGACCCCGAGCGCCGGGTGCCGCTGCCCTTCCTGCCCCGGGTCGTCGGCCTGGTGTGCGGGCGGGAGTCGAAGGCGGAGCACGACGTGGTGGTGAACGCCCGCGCGCGCTGGCCGCAGGTGGAGTTCGTCATCCGCGAGGTCGCGGTGCAGGGCGTCGGCGCGGTGCCGCAGGTCAGCCGGGCTATCGCCGAGCTGGACGCCGACCCGCGGGTCGAGGTGATCGTGGTCGCGCGCGGCGGCGGCTCGGTCGAGGACCTGCTGCCGTTCAGCAACGAGGCGATGGTGCGCGCCGCCGCGGCCTGCCGGACCCCGCTGGTGTCCGCGATCGGCCACGAGACCGACACCCCGCTGCTGGACCTGGTCGCCGACTACCGCGCGTCCACCCCCACGGACGCCGCGAAGCGGATCGTGCCGGACGTCGGCGAGGAGCGGGCCCGCGTCACGCAGGCCCGCGCCCGGATCCGGTCGGCCGTCGAGCACCGGGTCGCCCGCGAGGCCGCCGGCCTGGAGCAGGTCCGCAGCCGCCCGGTGCTCGCCCGCCCGCAGACGATGGTCGAGACCCGGGAGGCCGAGGTGCTGCGCGCCCGGGACCACGCCCGGCGGAGCCTCGACCACGCGCTCGCCGGCGCGGTGACCTCGACCCGGGCGCTCGCCGCGCAGGTCCGGGCGCTGTCCCCCGCCGCGACGCTCGACCGCGGGTACGCCGTGGTGCAGACGTCCGACGGGCGCGTCGTGCGCGAGGCGACCGAGGTCGCCGCCAAGGACTCGCTGCGGATCCGCGTGTCCCGCGGCGAGCTCATGGCGACGGTGCTGGCGGTCGCGCCCGGGCGGAAGCGCCCCGCGGCGGCGGACGCCGAGGACGCCTGACCGCGTCCACCGTCCGCCACCCCGCGCGCCGACGGGACCGGCGCGGCGCCGGACCGCGCGTGCGGCCCGGCAGCCGCCCGGCTACTTCCCGTGCGGGTCCCGCGCGTTGAGGGCCGCGACCACCTGCGGGTAGTCCCCGCGGGCCTCGCCGTACCGGAGGAACTTCACGCGCTCGACCTGGATCTCCGTGGCGTCGGGCTGCGCCTCGATCAGCGCCAGCACCTCCGCGACGAAGTCGTCGAGCGGCATCGCGTCCGCGTTCTCCCGGTGCCCCGGCATGAGGTCGGTCTGGACCGACGGCGGCTCGAGCTCGACGACCCGCACGCTCGTGCCGGCCAGCTGCAGCCGGATCGACTCGCTGAGCATGTGGATGAACGCCTTGCTGGCGTTGTACGTCGGCGTGACCTGGAGCGGGGCGAACGCCAGCCCGGAGGACACGGTGAGGATGGTGGCGTCCGGGCGGGTCTGCAGGTGCTCGACGAACGCGGCGATCAGCCGGATGGGCCCGAGCACGTTGGTGGTCACGGTCTGCTCGGCCGTGCCGAGGAAGCCGGCCGGGTCGGTCCAGTCCTCGACGCGCATGATGCCGGCCATCGGGACCAGCACGTTCACCTCGGGGTGCTCCTCGATCACGCGCTTCGCGACCTCGGCCACGTCCTCGGCGTCGGCGGTGTCGATCCGGTAGGCGTGGATGCCGGGGTGCTCGGCGGTGACGCGGTCGAGCAGCTCGGTGCGCCGCCCGCCGACGATCACCTCGTTGCCCCGCTCGTGCAGGGCGAAGGCGAGGGCCAGGCCGATGCCGCTCGTCGCGCCGGGGATGAAGACGGTGTTACCGGTGATTCGCATGCCCCGAGTCTTCGGCGGCCCGCCCGGCCGCACCAGAGAGCGGTTGTCGGGGGACCGCCGATCCCTGCTTGCGCATCGGCGTCCCGCCGATACTGCTCGGGTGGATCGCGACGCACTGGCCGACTTCCTGCTCCGGCACCGGGAGGCGCTGCGCCCGGACGACGTGGGGCTGCCCCCGGGCGCGCGGCGCCGGGCACCCGGCCTGCGCCGCGAGGAGGTCGCGCAGCTCGCGGTCATGTCGACGGACTACTACACCCGGCTCGAGCAGCGGAGAGGCCCGCAGCCCAGCACCCAGATGCTCGGCTCGCTCGCCCGTGCGCTGCGCCTGACGCCCGACGAGCGCGACTACCTCTACCGCGTCGCCGGGCACAGCGCCCCCGACCGCGCGGCGCGCGAGGACTACGTCGCCCCGGGGCTGCTGCGGGTGCTCGACCGGATCACCGACAGCCCGGCGCTCATCCTGGACGGGCTCGCCCGCACGCTGGTGCAGAACGACCTGGCCCGGGCCCTGTTCGGCCCCGTCGAGCAGCTGACCGGCTGGGAGCGGAGCGCGATCTACCGCTGGTTCGCGCACCCGGAGACCGAGCGCCCGATGTACCCCGAGGAGGACCGGGACCGGCAGAGCCGGGCGCAGGTCGCCTCGCTGCGCGCGACGCTCGGCGCGGAGGGACCGCGCTCCCGGGCGGCCGAGCTGGTGCGCGCGCTGTCCGCCCGGAGCCCGGAGTTCGTCGCGATCTGGGAGGCGCACGAGGTGTCCCGCCGGTTCGAGGACCACAAGACGCTGGTGCACCCGCGGGTCGGGCCGATCGAGGTCGACTGCCAGGCGCTGTTCACCGAGGACGGCTCCCAGACGCTGCTGGTGCTGACAGCGGCGCCGCGCAGCGAGGCCGAGGGGCGCCTGCGGCTGCTGGCCGTGCTCGGCACCCAGGAGTTCGCGGCGCAGCAGGGCTGAGCGACCCCCGGGTGGGCGCGCGGGCCGGCGGTCGTTGGTTAGATGGTGCCCGTGAGCGACACCTCCCCCGCCTCCGACACCCCCGGCGCCCCCGGCGTCGCCGACCTGTCCTACGAGCAGGCGCGCGACGAGCTCGTCGCCGTCGTCTCCCGGCTGGAGGCCGGCGGAGCGACCCTCGAGGAGTCGCTCGCGCTCTGGGAGCGCGGCGAGGCCCTGGCGGCCCGGTGCCAGCAGTGGCTGGACGGCGCGCGCGCCCGGCTCGACGCCGCCCGCGCGGCCGACGGCGAGGACGCCGGCTCCTGACGGCCGGGCGCACCCGCGCCCCGGGCGACCCCGCTCCACCCGCTCGACCCCACCCCCGACCCGGCACCGACGCCGGACGCGAAGGAGCCCCATGACCGAGCAGCCCGCCGCCCGCGCCCTCGTCGTCGGGGAGGCCCTGGTCGACGTCGTCCTCCGCCCGGGCGCCGAGCCCGCCGAGCACCCCGGCGGCAGCCCCGCGAACGTCGCGATCGGGCTCGGCCGCCTGGGCCGGCGCGTCGACCTGCTGACCTGGCTGGCCGACGACGCCCACGGCGACCTCGTCCGGGAGCACCTGGCCGGCTCGGACGTGCACGTCCTCGCGGGCGACCGCGGCCCCGAGCGCACCCCCGTCGCGCGCGCCCACCTCGACGCCGAGGGTGGCGCGACCTACGAGTTCGACCTGACCTGGGACCTGCCGACGCGCTGGGACGAGGGCGAGGACGCCCCGGCCGTCGTGCACACCGGCTCGATCGCCACGGTGATCGCCCCGGGCGGCGAGGCGGTCGCCCGCCTGCTGGCGGACCGCCGGGACACGTCCACGATCACCTACGACCCCAACCTGCGCCCCGCGCTCATGGGCTCCCCCGAGGACACGCTGCCGGTGGTCGAGCGGCTCGTCGCGCTGGCCGACGTGGTCAAGGTGTCCGACGAGGACCTGGCCTGGCTGCACCCGGGGGTCGCGCCGGCCGAGATCGCCCGGGACTGGCTGGGCCGCGGCCCGGCGCTGGTCGTCGTGACGCTCGGCGGCGAGGGCGCGCTCGCGATCACGGCGGGCGGCGACGAGGTGCTGGTCGAGGCGCCGCGGGTCCAGGTGGCCGACACGGTCGGCGCGGGCGACTCGTTCATGGGCGCGCTGATCGACGGCCTCTGGACGGCGGACCTGCTGGGCGCCGCCGCGCGCGACCGGCTGCGGGCGATCGACCGCCCGACGGTGGAGCGCGTCCTGGTCCGCTGCGCCCAGGTCGCCGCGATCACGGTCTCCCGCTCCGGCGCCAACCCCCCGACGTCCGCGGAGCTCGGCGAGGCCTGACCCCACCGCCGAGGTCGAGGGTTCCGCCCCGAAGAGGGCACGGAAACACTCGACCTCGGCGGAAACCCTCGACCTCGGCGGGGGCAGCTCGCGGGGGTGCGGGTCAGCTCGCCTGGCGGTGGCGGCCCGCGGCCTCGCCGTTCGACTGCTTCTCGGCGTCGCGGTGGGCGCGCTCCAGGGCCGCGCGGCGGTCCTCCTCCGTCTCGCCGTCGATGCGGCGGGCCGCCTCCTCGTCGTAGGTGAGGTTCTCGCCCGACTCCGGGTCGAAGATCAGCAGCCGCCTCGGGTCGAACCACAGGTCGGCGCTGCTGCCGTCGCGCACCCGGCTCTCGGAGCCGAGCGCGACGATCATCTGGGTGCGCATCCCCTCGCCGTCGAGGTCGCGGTCGAGCTCCTCGAGCTTCTGCGCGACGTCGGCGTGCGTCTCGAACGGGATGTAGGCGTACAGCTCGGCGCCCAGCCACTCGACGACGTCGACCTCGGCCGAGAACGTCGCGCCCTTGGCGCGCTTGTCCTCGTCCAGGACGCGGGCGTCCTCGACGTGCTCCGGCCGCAGGCCGACGATGACCAGCTCCCGGCCGTCGAGCTTGCCGCGGGCCGACTCCGGGATCGGCACGTCGCCGAACGGCAGCCGCAGGGAGTCGCCGTGCACCTCGCCGGGCAGGAAGTTCATCGGCGGGGAGCCGATGAACCCGGCCACGAACAGGTTGACCGGCTGCTCGTAGAGCGCGCGCGGGCTCGCGACCTGCTGCAGCTCGCCCTTGCGGAGCACCGCCACCCGGTCGCCGAGGGTCATCGCCTCGGTCTGGTCGTGCGTGACGTACACGGTGGTGGTGCCGAGCCGGCGCTGCATGCGGGCGATCTCGGTGCGCATCTGGCCGCGCAGCTTGGCGTCCAGGTTGGACAGCGGCTCGTCGAACAGGAACGCGCGCGCGTCCCGGACGATCGCGCGCCCCATCGCGACGCGCTGCCGCTGGCCGCCGGACAGGTTGGCCGGCTTGCGGTCGAGGTGCTCGCGCAGCTCCAGGGTGTCCGCCGCGTACTCGACGTTGTCCTTGATCTGCTCCTCGGTGTACTTGCCCTTCTGCAGCCGCAGCGGGAAGGCGATGTTCTCGTACACGGTGAGGTGCGGGTACAGCGCGTAGTTCTGGAACACCATCGCGAGGTGCCGGTCGCGCGGGGCCTTCTCGTTGACGACCTCGTCGCCGATCTTCAGCTCGCCGGAGGTGATGTCCTCCAGGCCGACGATCATGCGCAGCAGCGTCGACTTCCCGCAGCCGGACGGGCCGACGAGGATGACGAACTCGCCGTCCTTGATGTCGAGGCTGACGCCGTTCACGGCCGGGTAGCCGTCGCCGTACTTCTTGACGATGTCGGTGAGGGTGATGGATGCCATGGGGTACTCCTTCCGCGGCGAGGGCCTCAGCCCTTGACCGCGCCCTGGGTCAGCCCGGACACGATCTGGCGCTGGAACAGCAGCACCAGGACGACGACGGGGATGGTCACGACGACGGCGGCGGCGGAGATCGCGCCGGTGGGGTCCTCGAACTGCGAGGCCCCGGAGAAGAACGCCAGAGCGGCGGGCACGGGCCGGGCCGCCTCGGTCGAGGTCAGCGAGATGCCGTACACGAAGTCGTTCCACGCGATGAAGAACGCGATCAGCGCCGTGGTGAACACGCCGGGCGCCGCGAGCGGCACGATCGCCTTGCGGAACGCCTGCCACGTCGTGGCGCCGTCGACCTGCGCGGCCTGCTCGAGCTCCCACGGGATCTGCCGGAAGAACGCGGTCAGCGTCCAGATGGAGATCGGCAGGGTCAGCGACAGGTACGGGATGATCAGGCCGGGCCAGGTGTCGTACAGGCCGATGTTCCGCCACAGGTTGAACAGCGGCGTGACGATCGAGATCACCGGGAAGATCGACACCCCGAGCGCGGTGGTGAGGATCAGCTTGCGGCCCGGGAAGTCGAGGCGGGCGATCGCGTACGCGGCGAGCGTGGCCAGCACCGAGGAGATCGCCGTCGCGATCAGCGAGATGCCGATCGAGTTGCGCAGCGAGGACAGGAACAGGTCCTGCGCCGAGCCGTCCGGACCGAGGATCTGCTCGTAGTTCGTCCACGACCACGTCGTGGGCAGGAAGTTGCCGGTGCTGAGGTCGCTCGGCAGCTTGAACGACGTCGCGATGATCGACGCGACCGGGAACAGCGCGTACACCAGCACCACGACGGTGATGGCCGCCCAGGCCGCCTTCTGCTTGCCGGACAGGGTTCCCATCACTTCTCCCCTCGGGCACCGGCGAGGTCGACCTTGAAGATCTTGATCGCGATGAAGCAGATGATGATCACGCAGACGAACAGCAGCACCGAGATGGCGGAGCCGAGGCCGATCTCCAGCCGCCCGATGGACGTCCGGTAGGCCAGCAGCGACAGCACCGTGGTGCCGTTCGCGCCGTTCGTCATGATGAAGACGTTGTCGAAGATGCGGAACGCGTCGAGCGCCCGGAACAGGACGGCCACCATGATCGCGGCCTTCATGTTGGGCAGGACCACGCGCTTCATCCGCTGCCACCAGGTGGCGCCGTCGACCTGCGCGGCCTCCTCCAGGTCGCCCGGCACCTGCGCCAGGCCGGCGAGCAGCAGCAGCGAGATGAACGGCGTGGTCTTCCAGACCTCGGACGCGATGATGACGAACAGGCTGGTCCCGGTGCCGGCGAACCAGTTCAGGTCCTCGCTGATCCCGGGCACCCAGTCGAACCAGCTGTTGACGTAGCCCGAGCTGATGTCGAACGCGTAGAACCACGCGAACGCGGAGACGACCGTGATGATCCCGTACGGCACGAGGATCGCGGTGCGCAGCAGCCCCCGGAGCCGCAGGACGGCCCGGTGCATGACCAGCGCCAGCGCGAAGCCGAGCACCAGCTCGATGGCGACGGTGATCACCATGATCACCGTCGTCACCCAGAGGGACTGCCAGAACACCTGGTCGCCCAGCACCACGCCGTAGTTGCCGAGCCCGACGAACGCCCGGTCGTCCGGGGCGGTGAGCCGGTACCGGAACAGCGAGTCGTAGACGGCCTGCAGGATCGGGTAGGCGGTGACGGCCAGCATCACCACGAACGCCGGGCCGGCCAGCCACCAGCCCAGCCGGGCCTCGGCCCGGGCGCGGTCGCTCTTGCGGGGCTTCGACGCCCGGTCCGGGCCGGCGCCGCGGGTGGCCCGCGCCGTCGTCCCCGCCGTGGCGCCGGTGATCTCGGTACTCACAGCAGGCGCTCCCCTCGCAGCACGGCGGTGATGAAGTCCGTGGACTCCTGCGGCGTCCGGTCGGGGTCGACCGAGGCCGGCGGGTGCCACGTCTCCTGCAGCCCCTGGGACACCTCGTTGTAGTACGGCGTCTGCGGCCGCGGGGCCGCCTGCTCCAGCGACTGCCGGATGACGTCCGCCATCGGGAACGTCTCCTGCACCTCGGGATCGTCGTAGGCGACCGTCGAGGACGGCGGGTTGCCGTCGGAGACGAAGTACGCGGCCTCGTTCTCCGGCTGCACGATGCACGCGGCGGCCTCGTAGGCCTCGTCGACGTGCGCGCTGAACGCGCCGACGCCGAGGTTGATGCCGCCGTACGGCGGCGCGGCGTCGGTGCCCTCGGTCACCTGCGGGTAGATCGCCCAGCCGACGTCGTCCAGGAACGCCTGGTCCAGCGCGCCGTCCTCGACGGACGCCTGCATGGCGGGCCAGACGAACGGCCAGTTCACCATGAACGACCCGCTGTCCCCCTGGAACTGGGTGAGCGAGGCGTTCTCGTCCTGGGTGGGCAGGCCGGGGCCGCCGAGCCTGTCCTTGCCGATCTCCCCGATGATCCGGGCGGCCTCCCTGCCGGCGTCGGACTCCAGGCCGAGCGTCACGTCCTCGGCCGGCGCCTCGGGGTTCTCCACGATCTGGCCGCCGGCCGACTCGACCAGGGCGTTGATCCACACCGTGTACGCCTCGGCCTTGATGCCCTGCACGCCGAGCGTCTTGTCCTGGTCGCGGGCCGCGTCCATCACCTGGTCCCAGGTCACGGGCGCGGCGGCGGGGTCGAGCCCGGCGGCCTCGGCGACCGACTTCTTGTACCAGAGCAGCTGGGTGTTGGCCCAGAACGGGACGGTCACGAGCTCGTCGCCCCAGGACGCGCCCTGCAGCGCGCCCTCCGCGACGTCCTGGCTCACCTGCTCGGCGACGTCGTCGGGCACCGGCGCCAGGAACCCGGCGTTGGCCAGCTCGGGGATGAACGGCGGGTCCAGGCTCATCAGGTCGATCGACGAGTCCGACGCCGCGAGCCGGCGCGCCAGCTGCTCGCGCTGCGAGCTCGCGTCGCGCGGCAGCACCGAGACCTCGATGCGGTACGCGCCGCCGGCCTCCTCGGTGCACTGCTGCGCCAGCCTCGCCTGGCCCCCCGCGTCCGGGTTGGTGTACCAGGTGAGCACCGGCGTCGAGTCGGCCGGCGCGCACGCCGCCAGCCCCGCCCCCAGCGCGAGCACCGTCACCCCGGCGATCGCCCTCGACCGTCTTCGCACGCGCACCGCTCTCCTCAGTCCGGCGCCGCGTGCGCCCCGACCTGGGGATCCGCGGCGTCTCCACGCTTCCACCACTAGGGCTACACCGCGCCGCGGTGGTCTGCCACCGGAGCGCAGGCCGTCCGGGGCGCTCGCGGCGGGACGTGCGGGCCGCGCGGACGCCGGTCCCGAGCACGCGCCCGGCGGTGCGACCATGGGGCGCATGGCACACCCCACGACCCCCGCCGAGGCCTGGACCGCGCTGCGCGCCGGCAACGACCGGTTCGTCCGCGGCGAGATGGAGCACCCGTCCCAGGGCATCGACCGCCGCGCCGAGGTCAGCACGGCGCAGCACCCGTTCGCCGTCGTGTTCGGCTGCTCGGACAGCCGCGTGGCGGCCGAGATCATCTTCGACCAGGGCCTCGGCGACGTGTTCGTGGTCCGCACGGCCGGGCACGTCCTGGACACCACCGTGATCGGGTCGATCGAGTACGGCGTCGAGGTGCTGGGCGCCTCGCTGGTCGTCGTCCTCGGCCACGACTCCTGCGGCGCGGTGGCGGCGGCCACGGCGGCGCTCACCACCGGCGAGCTGCAGCGCGGCTTCGTGCGCGCCGTCGTCGACCGGGTGATCCCGTCGATCGTGTCGCTCGCGCACGGCTCCGACGCCGAGGGCCGGCCGCGCGACCTGTCGTCGGTGGACCCCGCCGAGCTCGGCCACGAGCACGTGCGGCACACCGTCGACATGCTGCGCTCGTACTCCGTGACGCTGGCCGAGGGCATCGACGCCGGCCGCGTCGCGGTCGTCGGCGTCGAGTACGCCCTGGCGGACGGCCACGCCCGCCTCACCTCCGCGATCGGTGACATCGGCGACGTCCCGGTCCCCGCCTGACGCCTCCCTCGCACACCCGCCTCTCGTGAGGGGCCCGCCGGGGGCGTGTGACGTGCGCCACCCTGGGGCCGGGTGGTCGGGACCTCGGTCCCTGGCGGTGGCAGGATCGGCCGCATGAGCCTGCACGCCGACGACGACGTCCAGTACCGCATCGAGCGCGACACGATGGGCGAGGTCCGCGTCCCCGCGGACGCCCTCTACCGCGCGCAGACCCGGCGCGCGGTAGAGAACTTCCCGATCAGCGGGACCGGCCTGGAGCGCGGCCACGTCGCCGCGCTGGCCCGGGTCAAGAAGGCCGCCGCCCTGGCCAACGCCGAGCTCGGCATCCTCGACGCCGCCGTGGCGCGCGCGATCGCCGACGCGGCGGACGAGGTCGCCGACGGCCGGCACGACGCGCACTTCCCGGTCGACGTCTACCAGACCGGCTCCGGCACGTCCTCGAACATGAACATGAACGAGGTCCTGGCGACCCTCGCGTCCCGGTCCCTCGGCGCCGACGTCCACCCGAACGACCACGTCAACGCCTCGCAGTCCTCGAACGACGTCTTCCCGACCTCGGTGCACGTGGCCGCCACCGACGGCGCGGTCAACGACCTCGTCCCCGCGCTGGAACACCTCGCCGCCTCGCTGGAGCGGCTCGCCGGGAAGCACGCCGGCGACGTGAAGGCCGGCCGCACGCACCTCATGGACGCGACGCCGGTGACCTTCGGCCAGGAGTTCGGCGGCTACGCGGCCGCGGTGCGCCGGGGCGTGGAGCGGGTGCAGGCGGCGCTCCCCCGCGTGGCGGAGGTCCCGCTCGGCGGCACGGCGGTGGGCACCGGCATCAACACCCCCGCCGGCTTCCCGCAGCGGGTCATCGCCCTGCTCGCCGAGGAGACGGGCCTGCCGCTCACCGAGGCGCGCGACCACTTCGAGGCCCAGGGCGCCCGGGACGGGCTGGTCGAGCTGTCGGGCGCGCTGAAGACCATCGCGGTCAGCCTGACCAAGATCTGCAACGACCTGCGCTGGATGGGCTCCGGCCCGAACACCGGCCTGGGCGAGATCCGCATCCCCGACCTGCAGCCGGGCTCGTCGATCATGCCGGGCAAGGTGAACCCGGTGATCCCCGAGGCCGTCCTCATGGTGGCCGCGCGCGTGGTCGGCAACGACGCCACGGTGGCGTGGGCCGGCGCGAGCGGCTCGTTCGAGCTCAACGTGCAGATCCCGGTCATGGGCCAGGCGGTGCTCGAGTCCGAGCGGCTGCTCGCGGCGGCCTGCCGGGTGCTCGCCGACCGGACCGTCGACGGCATCGAGGTCGTCACGGAGCGCGGCGCGGCCTACGCCGGGTCGTCCCCGTCGATCGTCACCCCGCTGAACCGGGTGATCGGCTACGAGGCCGCGGCGAAGATCGCCAAGCACGCGGTGGCGCAGGGCATCACGGTGCGCGAGGCGGTCGTCGACCTCGGCTACGTCGAGCGCGGCGAGGTCACCGAGGCGCAGCTGGACGCGGCGCTCGACCTGCTGAGCATGACCCGCCCGAAGGCCTGACGCCGGCGCGACGGCGCCGCCGGTCCGGGGCAGGGGGTCCCGGGCCGACGGCGCCGCGCCCTAGCGTGCCAGGTCGAACTGCGCGGCGGGCCCGTTCAGCGTGAATTCCTCCGCACCCCGCGCGAGCTCGGCGGCGACGTCACCCAGGGTGATGACGGCCTGCCGCACCTCGGCGGCCCCGTCGAACGCCCGGCCGGCCGCCTGCGCGACGTCCGCCGCGCTGCCCGCGATGTCGGTCGTGCTCTCGGCGGCGACCACCAGGTTGCGCTCGATCTCCGACGTCGTGGCGGTCTGCTCCTCGACCACCGCGGACACCGCGCCCTGCAGCCCGTCGACCGTCGCGACCGCCCGGGAGATCCGGGACACCGACTCCTGCACGTCCGCGGCGTCCCGGGTGACGGCCTCCAGCACCGGGGTGATGGTGCCGATCGCGCTGGACGTCTGCTGCGCCAGGTCCTTGACCTCGCCCGCCACCACCGCGAACCCGGCACCGGCGCTGCCCGCCCGGGCGGCCTCGATGCTGGCGTTCAGCGCCAGCAGGTGGGTCTGGCCGGCGATGGTCGTCACGGTGTCGAGCACGGCCGCGATCTGGCCGGTCGAGGCCGCGAGCCGGTCGGCCGCCGCGGCCGCCTCGGCGGTCACGCCCACGGCCTGGGCCGCCTCGCCGGAGGCCGCGGTCACGTCCTGCGCGACCGACTCGATCGACGCGCGCATCTCGGTCATCGCCGCGGTCACGGTCTGCACCTCGGTGCTCACGACGGAGGCGGAGCCGGCGACGCCCTCGGCGCGGGACACCGTGCGCCCCGCGGCCTCCTCCAGCGTCCCGGACGACCCGTCGAGCCGGCCCGCGGTGCCGCGCACGGCCTCGGCGCCCTCGCGCATCCGGGTGAGCGCGGCGCGCATGGCGTCGATGGCCTCGCCGAGGGCGGCGCCCATCACGCCGATCTCGTCGCGGCCCTCGCCGCGCACCGCCACGGACAGGTCCCGGTCCGCGACCCGCCGCAGCGCGGTGGTGAGCCGGCCGACCCGCGCGACGACCCGGCCCGAGATCCACACGACGAGCGCGACCGCCGCCGCGGCCACCACGAGCCCGGCCACCAGCAGCGTGAGCATGAGGGTGCCCGCGCCGGACTCCAGCTCGGCGGACACCGCGCGCAGGTCGGCGTCGAAGCCCCACGCGGCGACGGTCCAGCCCCACGGCGCGTACCGGGCGAGCTGCACGGTGGCGGCGCCGGCCTCCCCGAGGTCCACGCGCTCGGTCGCCGTCTCCCCTCGCCCAGCGCGGCGGCGGCCTCGACCAGCCGGGGCGCGTACGCCTCGCCGTCCGCGTCCACGGAGCCCGCGGCGTCGCCCGCCTGCGCTCCCGGCGGCGGGACGACCCACTTCCCGTCCGCGTCCGCGACGGTCAGGTAGCCCTCCTCGCCGACGGCCACCTCGGCCAGCGCGGCGCGCAGCGGGGCGTCGACCTCGGTCTGCGGGACGCCGACGAACAGCGCGCCCACGACGTCGTCGCCGGCCATCAGCGGCGCGTAGGCCGTGACGTACGGCTGCCCGACGACGGTCGCCGTGCCGTAGTACGGCTGCCCGGCCAGCAGCGAGGCGACCACGGCGTTCGGCGTGCCGTCGGCACCCGTCGCGCCGATCGCGGTGCCGATGACCCGCGCGCCGTCGGCGTTCGTCACGCTCGTCGCGACGCGCAGCATGTCGCCCTCGGCGTCGACCCGCTGGAAGACGGTGACGGGGGCGTCGAGCAGCGACGTGATGTCGTCGACGACGGGGACCGGGACCGCGGGGTCCGTGGTACGGCCGAGCCAGGTGCCGCCGACCTGCAGGCGCGGCAGGTCGACCTCCTCGGTGGCGCCCGTGGTCTGGTCGGTGACGGTCCAGTGCTCGGAGCCCTCGAAGGTCAGCGCCCCGGCCTGCGCGAACGTCTCCTGGGCCACCCGGAGGCTGGACGCCATCCGGTCGGTGACCGTGGCCACCTGGGTCCCGACCATCGTCACCGCCTGCTGCGTCGTCTGCGACATGGAGTCGCGCATCAGGCGGTCGACGTCGTCGCCCGCCTGGGACGCGAGGCCGGTCACCTGCCAGCCGCCGACGGCGGTGAGCAGGGCGGCGGTGACGGCGACGGCGCCGGCTCCGGTCGCGACGAGCTGAGCGCGCAGGCTGGTGCGCAGTCGGGGCAGGGGCACGGTGGTCTCCTGGGCCGAGGGCGGGCGCCGGTCGGCCGGGTGGGCCGCCGGCGGTGTCGCCGACCCATCGGAGGGACCTCGGTCCCATGTGAGCGGTCACAGGGGAGGAAACCGGATGTCGCGGACGATCTTCACCCGCGAACGGGCCGCGCGGAGGGCGTCGACCTGGTCAGCCGTCGGGGCCCCGGCGGCCGCCCGGACCCGCGCTCAGGCCCCGCCCTCGACCCGGACGAGCACCCGGGACAGCAGCGCCGCGAGCGCCTCCGCCTCGTCCCCGTCCAGGGCGGCCAGGGCGTCGGCCTCGCGGGCGAGGTGCTCGGGCATCAGCCGGTCGACCGCGGCGCGACCCTCGTCGGTGAGCTCGAGGAGCACACCCCGGCGGTCCCGGTGCGGGATCGCCCGCGCCACCAGGCCGGCGCGCACCAGCGTGTCCGCGCGCTTGGTGATCGCGGCCGGCGAGGCGGCGGTGATCGTGGACACCTCGGCGGCCCGCAGCGCGCGCCCGGCCCGGCGCAGGGCGCAGAGCACGTCGAACTCGCCCCGCGTCAGGTCCGCCTCCGCCAGCGCGGCCTCCGCCCGGGCGTCCAGCAGCGCGGCGATCCGGGTGATCCGCCCGGCCACGGCGATCGGCGCGACGTCGAGCCCCGGCGCCTCGCGCTCCCAGTCCGCACGGAGGCGGTCCACGCTGTCCACGGCCGCCACCCTACCGAGCGTGAGTTGCTTCACGAATCATTTACCGGTGAACGACTGCGTGGCAGGATCAGCAGGTGCACCGTCTGTCCCTCGCCGCCGCCCTCCTGCACCCGTCCCAGCTCCGCGCCGCCCTGAGGCCGCACCGGGGCGGGCCGAGCACCCGGGACTCCCTCGGCGGGGCGCTGCGGTGCGGTGCGAGCGTCGCGCTGGCGTTCCTGCTGGTCGCCACGATCGGCCACCACGAGCTCGCCGGCTACGCCTCGCTCGGCGCGCTCGCGTCGCTCTACGGGCGGTCGAGCGGGTACGCCTGGCGGCTGCGGCTCATGGCGCTGGTCGGCGGCGCCCTCACGGCGACCGTGGTGGCGATGTCGGCCCTGGCCGCCGCGGGCGCCCCGGTCGTCGCGGAGCTGGCCGTGCTGACGCTGCTCGCCGCGGGCGCCACGGCCGGTGCGGTGGCGCTGCGCACCGGCCCGCCGGGGGCGACGATCCTCGTCTTCGCGGCGGGTGCCGGCACGGCCGCCGCCGCCGGCGCGGGCGACGTCCTGGCGCGGGGCCTCGCGGTCGCGGGCGGCGCGCTCGTCGCCTGCCTGGTCTGCAACGCCGGCTGGTCGCTCGACCGGCGCCGCGGGCGTCCGACCGAGCCCGCGCCGCGGGTGCGCGACGTCGTGCGCGCCGGCACCGCGGGCGGCGCGGCCCTCTCCCCCACGGCCTCCGTCGCGGTGGCCGCCGCGCTCGCCGGGGCCGTCGCGTCCGCCGCCGGCTGGGGACATCCGGCCTGGGCCGTGATGGGCGCCGCGGCCGTCCTGCAGGGCGCGCACGTCCGGCACATGGGCGTCCGGGCGCTGCAGCGCGCCGCGGGCACCGCCGCGGGCGTCGCCATCGCGCTCCCGCTGCTCGGGGCGCACCTGCCGTTCTGGGCCGTCGCGGCGCTCGTCGTGGTGCTGCAGACCGCGACCGAGCTGGTCGTCGCCCGGCACTACGGGGTCGCGATGCTCACCATCACCCCCATGGCGCTGCTGATGACGTCGCTGGGCGCGCCGCTGGACCCGACCCGGCTGGCCCTCGACCGCGCCCTGGACACGGCCGCCGGCGCGGTGGTCGGCCTCGTGGTCGCGGTCCTGGCGGCCCGCCCGGACCCCACGCCCCCCACCCCGACCCCCACTCCCTCGCCGATCCCCGCCACCTCGCCGAGCGTGCAGTAGACGTCGTCTTCCCGGCCGGGGAAGCGACATCTGCTGCACGCTCGGCGAGAGCGGCCGGGCGGTCGGGGCGTCAGAGCTCGATGCCCTCCAGCATCTCCGTCACCAGGGCCGCGACCGGCGACCGCTCCGAGCGGGTCAGCGTCACGTGCGCGAACAGCGGGTGCCCCTTGAGCGCCTCGATCACCGCCGCGACGCCGTCGTGCCGGCCGACGCGCAGGTTGTCCCGCTGCGCGACGTCGTGGGTGAGCACCACGCGCGAGCTCTGCCCGATCCGGGACAGCACGGTCAGCAGCACGTTCCGCTCGAGGGACTGCGCCTCGTCGACGATCACGAAGGCGTCGTGCAGCGACCGCCCGCGGATGTGCGTCAGCGGCAGCACCTCCAGCAGCTCGCGGTCCATGATCTCCTCGACCACCTCGCGGCTGACCACCGCGCCCAGGGTGTCGAACACCGCCTGGGCCCAGGGGTTCATCTTCTCGGCCTCGCTGCCCGGCAGGTAGCCGAGCTCCTGGCCGCCGACCGCGTAGAGCGGCCGGAACACCATGACCTTGCGGTGCTGCCGGCGCTCCAGCACGGCCTCCAGCCCGGCGCACAGCGCGAGCGCCGACTTGCCGGTGCCGGCCCGTCCGCCCAGCGACACGATGCCGACCGACTCGTCCATCAGCAGGTCGATCGCGATGCGCTGCTCCGCGCTGCGGCCGTGCAGGCCGAAGACGTCCTGGTCGCCACGCACCACCTGCACGTGCTTGTCGGCGGTGACCCGGCCGAGCGCCGAGCCGCGCGGGCTGTGCATCACCAGGCCGGTGTGGGTCGGCAGCGTCGGGGCGTCGGGCAGGTCCGCCAGCGGCAGCGACTCGTGCTCCCACAGGTCGGCCATCTGCTGCTCGGTGAGGTCGAGCGCGTCCATGCCGGTCCAGCCGGAGTCGACGGCGAGCTCGTGCCGGTACTCCTCCGCCCGCAGGCCGATCGCCGACGCCTTGATCCGCATCGGCAGGTCCTTGGAGACCACGGTGACGTCGTGGCCCTCCGCCGCGAGGTTGGCGGCGCACGCGAGGATGCGGGTGTCGTTGTCCCCCAGCCGGAAACCGGCCGGCAGCACCGCCGGGTCGGTGTGGTTGAGCTCGACCCGCAGCGTGCCGCCCTGCTCCCCGAGCGGGATCGGCGTGTCCAGCCCGCCGTGCGCGACCCGCAGGTCGTCCAGCAGCCGCAGGGCCGCACGGGCGAAGTAGCCGAGCTCGGCGTGGTGCCGCTTGGCCTCGAGCTCGGTGATCACGACGACGGGGAGGACCACGTCGTGCTCGGCGAACCGCGTGATCGCCCGCGGGTCCGACAGGAGGACGGAGGTGTCGAGGACGTGCGTCCGGCGCCCCTCCGGCTGGTCGGTCGAGGCGGTGGCGGTTCCCAGCTTGCTGACCACGGCAGGCTCCCTCCGGCGCTGCTCAGCGCCGAGTCGGACCCCTCGCGCCGGACCCGCGGGTCCTGCGGCGCTCGGTGACGGGACGAGGGCGGCCGGCCGCGGAGGGCCAGGACCGGCCCTCCCCCCGGAGCGGATGCTCCATGGGCTGGCCTCCCGGGGGCGGCGGGTGCCGCCCGTTGCTCCGGACGCTACGCCGCGCCTCCGACACGTCCGCGCGCGCGACACGCCGCGGGTGTGATCCGCAACACGTTGTTCACCCGCGGGACGCCGCGGCGTCGTCCGGGTCGCCGGGGCAGGGCCCGGCGGCGGCGCGCGACCGGCGCGTCACTGGCCGTGCCGGCGCTCCCGGGCGGCGTAGTCGCGGACCGCGCGCAGGAAGTCGACCCGCCGGAAGTCCGGCCAGTAGACCTCGCAGAAGTAGTACTCGGAGTGCACCGACTGCCACAGCATGAAGCCGCCGAGCCGCTGCTCCCCCGACGTGCGGATCACCAGGTCGGGGTCGGGCTGGCCCTTGGTGTAGAGGTGGTCGGCGATGTGCTCGACGTCGAAGGTCGCCGCGATGTCGTCCAGCGTCGCGCCCTCGGCGGCCCGCTCGCGCAGGTAGGACCGCACGGCGTCCGCGATCTCCCGGCGGCCGCCGTAGCCGATCGCGACGTTCACGTGCAGTCCGCGGACGTCGGCCGTGGCGGACTCGGCGTCCCGCAGCGTCGCCCGGGTGTGCTCCGGGAGCAGGTCGAGGGAGCCGACCGCCTGCAGCCGCCAGCGCCGGGTGGCCGCGAGCTCGCGCACCGCGTCCTCGATGATGCCCAGGAGCGAGTCCAGCTCCTCGGGGTCGCGGCTCAGGTTGTCCGTCGACAGCATCCAGAGCGTGACGACCTCGACGCCGACCTCCTCGCCCCAGGCCAGGAGGTCCGCGATCCGGTCCGCGCCGCGCCGGTGCCCGGTGGCGGTGGACTCGCCGAGCTGCCGCGCCCACCGCCGGTTGCCGTCCAGGATGACGCCGACGTGCCGCGGGACCCGGTCGCGGGGCAGCGAGGCGGCGAGGCGGCGCTCGTACAGCCCGTAGAGCGGGTGGGGCAGGCGCACGCGCGGGTCTCCTCATCATGGGCGGCTGGCGTGCTCACGCTACCGCTCGCGCGCGGCACGGCACCGCGCGTCCCGCGGCCCCCGCGAGGAGGATTCGTGCAGGCCGCGCGACCGGCGCCGGGCGCACAACCTACGCACCCGTAACCTACGCATTCGTAGGTTAGGCTCGACCGCGTCGCGAGCCGCCGCGACGGCGCGCCGTCGGTGCGCCGCCCCCACCGCGAGCACGAGGGAGGACCCGCCGTGGACGTCACCGAGACCGCCGAGCAGATCGCCGACGCCGTCAAGCCGCGGCTGCGCGGCTGGATCCACGCCGGCATGTTCCCGGTGGCGACCGTCGCCTCGGTCGTGCTCGTCGTGCTCGCCCCCACCACGCCGCTGACGCTCGCCAGCGCGGTCTTCGGCGTGGCCGCGATGCTGCTGTTCGGCACGAGCGCCGTCTACCACCGCGGCACCTGGTCCCCGCGGGTCGCCGGCGTCCTGCGCCGGATGGACCACACCAACATCTTCCTGGTCATCTCGGGCACTTACACGCCGCTGGCGGTCGCGCTGCTGCCCGCGTCGACGGCGCGGACGCTGCTGATCATCGTCTGGGCCGGCGCGCTGGTCGGCCTGCTCGCGCGCGTGTTCTGGCTCGGCGCGCCGCGCTGGGTCTACGTGCCGGTGTACGTCGCGCTCGGCTGGGTCGCCGTGTGGTTCCTGCCCGCGTTCGGGCGGGCGCCCAACGGCGGCGCCGAGGTGGTGTGGCTCGTCGCCCTCGGCGGCCTGGCGTACACGGTCGGCGCCGTGGTCTACGGCCTCAAGCGACCGAACCCCAGCCCGCGCTGGTTCGGGTTCCACGAGGTGTTCCACGCGCTCACCGTCGTCGGCTTCTCCTGCCACTACGCCGCCGCGGCCCTGGCGGTCCTGCGCTGACCCCCTCTTGGGGCAACTACGGTGGAGGCATGACCGGCACCGTGCAGCGCACTCCCGACCCGTCGGCCCTGCCCGACCCGGCCGAGCTCCGGGCGCTCATGCGCGACATGCGCCGGCTGGCGCTGACGTACAAGTTCGGCATCGACGAGGTCATGACCAAGATCGCGATCCTGCGCGACGAGTTCCGGCACATGGCCAACTACAACCCGGTCGAGCACGTCGGCTCCCGGCTCAAGTCGTTCGAGTCGATCGTAGCCAAGTGCCGGCGCAAGGGCATCCCGCTGACGCCCGCGGCGGTCCGGGAGCAGATGTTCGACGTCGCGGGGGTGCGGGTCACCTGCTCGTTCGTCTCGGACATCTACCGGGTGCGGGACATGCTCGTCGGCCAGTCCGACCTCACGCTGCTCGAGGAGCGCGACTACATCGCGCACCCGAAGCCCAACGGCTACCAGTCGCTGCACCTCATCGTGCAGGTGCCGGTCTACCTGTCCGACCGCGTGGAGGACGTGGTCGTCGAGATCCAGCTCCGCACCATCGCGATGGACTTCTGGGCGAGCCTCGAGCACAAGATCTTCTACAAGTACGGCCGGCAGGTGCCCCGGCACCTCACCGACTCTCTCAAGCTCGCCGCCGACGTGGCCGCCCAGCTGGACGCCTCGATGGAGCGGATCCACGACGAGGTCCGCGCGCTCGCCGGCGACGACGAGGCGGTCGAGCACGCCGAGGCGGTGCTCACCCCCGAGGAGCTGCTGCGCACGTTCTGGCCGCCGCCGGACACGGGCATCGACGCGGAGGGGCGCCCGCGGGGCTGACCTGCCGGAACCGGCCACGCCGGGGCCCCCGACCCGGCAGACTCGTCGCGGACCAGCACCGCGAGCCAGGGGGCACGAGCGCATGACCGGCACGAACGACACCACCCGCGTGCTCGGCACGCTCGTCGGCCTGGCCGCCGGGGCCACCGGGGTCGGCTACTGGGTGAACGGGCTCACGGTGCCGCTGGCGAAGGTCGCGGTCCGCGTCGCCCCGGACGCGACGGCGGTGCCCGGGTTGTCCGGAGACGCCACGCTCGCGCCCGTCACGACCACCGCCGAGCTGACCCTGTGGGGCGTCGACGGCGCGGACCGGGTCGTCACCCGGCTCGGCCTCGTGCTGACGCTGCTGCTGGTCGCCGCGACCGCCTTCGTCCTCGTGGCGCAGGCCCGCCGGTACGCGTCCTACGGCCCCGCGTGGTTGCTCGTGCCGTCCCGGCTGTCGACCTGGGCCGGCGTGCTGGTCGCCGCGCTGGGCATCCTGCCCGCCGCGGGGGCCTGGGTGGCGTCGAGCACCGTGCTGGTGCTCGCCGGGTCGCCGAAGGGGCTCTCGCCCGTGGTCGACGTGCAGCCGGGCTGGGTCGTGGCCGGCCTCGGCTACCTGGCGGTCACGCGCGCGGTGCGCCTGGCGGTCCCCCTGCGGCCCGTGCCGGCTCCGCCGTTCGTCTGACCCGGACCGCTCGCGACGGCGTCAGACCGCCGGGACCACCCGGTAGCGGCGGTTCGCCAGGGACGGGTTGGCCGCCCGCACGTCCCGCAGCGCCTCCGGGTCGAGGTCGACCGTCCGCAGCTCGGGCTCCTCGCCGAGCTCCAGCCCCACCACGCCGTCGGGGCCGACCACGAGCGAGCGCCCGGTGACGCCCTTCCCGGCCTGGCCGACCGCGACCACGACGGCGGTGTTCTCGATCGCCCGCGCGATCGACAGCGCGCGCCAGTGCTCGGCCTTCAGCGGGCCGGCCGCCCACGCGGCCGGGACCACCAGCACGTCCGCCCCGGCGTCCACCAGCCGGCGCGCCGACTCGGGGAACCGCAGGTCGTAGCAGGTCAGCACGCCGAGCCGGAGTCCCGCGACGTCGAGCGTCAGCGGCGGGGCGTCCGCCGGGCCGGCCTCCAGCCGCTCCGACTCCCGGTGCCCGAAGGCGTCGTACAGATGCACCTTGCGGTACACGCCCGCGAGCGCGCCGTCGGCACCGACGGCGACCACCGCGTTCACCGCCCGTGCCGGGTCGGTGCCCGGCAGCGTCGTGCCCGCCAGGACCGCCACGCCGTCCGCGGCCGCGCGCTCGCGCAGCAGCGTGACGAACGGGCCGTCCAGCGGCTCGGCGTGCTCCGGGCCGGTCCCCCGCGGGTCGAAGCCCGAGGCGTACTCCGGCAGCACCAGCACGTCCGCCCGGGCGCGGCCCGCCGTGTCGAACGCCCGGCGGACCACCTCGCGGTTCGCGTCGTGGTCGTCGCTCACCCGGAGCTGGCCGACCGTGACGCGCACCGCCGGGCGGACCGGCGGCGGGGTGGTCACGCGCGGCCCCGCGGCGGGGCGCTCGGCCCCGGGTCGACGGTGCCGTCCGGGTCGTCGGTGCCGTCCCGGTCGCCGGCCGGCGGCGCGGACGCGGTGCCCGACGCGGCGGACGTGCCCGTCGCGCCGCCCTCGGCCTCCCGCAGCCGCCGCGCGTTCCGGTCGACGACCCGCAGGTGCCGCACCATCGAGAACCCGAGCAGGATCACGGCCACCGCGGCCGCGAACGTCACCAGGAACCCGAGCAGCCCCGGCGACGTCTGGTCCTCCGGCGGGATCTCGATGCTCGACGGCGAGGGCGACGGGTCGACGGCCGCGGCCACCGCCCCCCAGCCCTGCAGCAGCGTGCCGTGCGCGACCGCCAGCAGCCCCGTCACGCGATCGCCTCCCGCACGCCGGCGAACAGGTCGTCCTCCGGCAGCGTCGTCGGGACCCGCGACTCGGCGAGCTCGAACTCCTCGGTCGGCCACACCTCGAGCTCCAGGTCCCGCGGCATCGCGAAGAAGAAGCCCTCGGGGTCGATCTGCGTCGCGTGCGCCCGCAGCGCCGCGTCCCGCGCGTCGAAGTGCTCGTGCACGTCGACCAGGGTGGTGACCTCGCGCTCGGGGATCTCCCGGGCCGCCCGGGACTCGACCCACTCGCCGAACGGCGACTCCAGGCCCCGCTCCACCAGCGCCTCGTGCGCCGCGCGGATCCGCGCCATCGAGAACCCGTGGTTGTAGTAGAGCTTCAGCGGCTCCCACGGCTCGCCCGCCCCGCGGTACCGCTCGGGGTCGCCGGCGGCGTGGAACGCCTCGAAGGCGACCCGGTGGCACATGATGTGGTCCGGGTGCGGGTAGCCGCCGGTCGGGTCGTACGTGGTGATCACGTGCGGCCGGAACTCGCGCACCAGCTCGACCAGCGGGCGGGCCGCCTCCTCCAGCGGCTGCAGCGCGAAGCAGCCGTCGGGCAGCGGCGGCAGCGGGTCGCCCTCGGGCAGCCCCGAGTCGACGAAGCCCAGCCAGTGCTGGCGCACGCCGAGCGCGGCGGCCGCCGCGGCCATCTCGGTGCGGCGCACGGCGCGCATCTCCTCGATGCCGCCCTCGACGGGCGGGTGGTGCGGGTTCAGCACGTCGCCGCGCTCCCCGCCGGTGCAGGTGACGACGAGCACGTCCACGCCCTCCGCGGCGTAGCGGGCGGTCGTCGCCGCCCCCTTGCTCGACTCGTCGTCCGGGTGGGCGTGCACCGCCATCAGGCGCAGCTGCTCGGTCACGGTGTGATGTCGTCCTCTCCTCGTCGCCGGTGCGGCACCCGGCGCGAGACAATGGTCGCACCCCGACGACTCCGCGCGGCCCGGCGCGCGACCCCCTCACCCAGGAGCGACACGTGACGGCGACCCCGACCCCCGCCCCCGAGCTCCCCGCCGGGCGCTACGGGAAGCCCGCAGGGCCCGGCCGCCGACGCGCCGCCCGCGTCGCGATGATCGCGCTCGGCGTCCTGGCCGTGGCGGTCGCAGCGTGGCTCGCCCTCGCGGGGGACGGCCTCACCTGGAAGATGGTCGGCTTCCGCGTCGACGGGCCGACCAGCACGCAGGTCACGTTCGACGTGACCAAGGACGCCGATGCGACCGTCACCTGCCGCGTGCAGGTGCTGTCCGAGTCGTACGCCGAGGTCGGGGTGCAGACCGTCGAGGTCGGCCCCGCCGGCACCGCAACCCAGCGCGTGACCACCACCGTCCCCACCAGCGAGCTCGCGGTGTCGGCCGTCGTGGAGTCCTGCACCGCTCCCTGACCGGCACGCGCGGGGCGGACCCACCCGCACCGGACCCGGCCAGTTGCTATGCTTGCCGATTCATACGCCGCCCCCGGTCCGACGTCGCCCGATGTCACCGCAGGTCGACGCGACCGCGAGGGAGACGGCATCCCCGTTCATCGCTCGGGCCCGCGCACGCCTGGCCGGGGTCACCGACGGCGCGACCCGGACGGGCGCGCGACACGCAGGAAGGAGTGGACGTGACCGACACGACGCAGGCCGCCACCTGGCTGACGCAGGAGGCCTACGACCGCCTCAAGGCAGAGCTCGAGCACCTCGAGGGCCCGGGACGAGCCGAGGTCACCGAGCGGATCGCCGCCGCGCGTGACGAGGGCGACCTCAAGGAGAACGGCGGCTACCACGCCGCCCGCGAGGAGCAGGCCAAGCAGGAGGCCCGCATCCGCGAGCTCAAGGAGAAGCTCCGCAACGTGCAGATCGGCACCCCGCCGGACGACGGCGTCGTCGAGCCGGGCATGGTCGTGACCGCCGTGGTCGCCGGGGACGAGATGACCTTCCTGCTCGGCTCGCGCGAGATCGCCGGCAGCGCGGACATCGAGGTGTTCTCCCCCACGTCGCCGCTCGGCGCGTCCATCAACGGCCGCAAGGTCGGCGAGAAGGTGTCCTACACGGCGCCCAACGGCCGGGACATCCCGGTCGAGATCACGGACGCGAAGCCCTTCGCCGGCTGACGCACCGCACGCGACGAGGGCCCCGACCGGCGATCCGGTCGGGGCCCTCGTGCGTGGCGGGCCGGGGCTGCGCGGCCCTCGCGGGTGTCAGACGGCGCACTCGCAGACCAGGTTGTACTCGACGACCTGCTCGCCGTCCTCGGGCCGCGCGAACGCCTCGGCCTCGGCGCGGGACGCGAACCGCCGCCCGGCGAGCCTGCCGTCGGCGAGCAGCACGCCCACCTCGATCTGCGTGCGCGGGTCGACCCAGCCGTCCGTGGTCGTGGCCGCCGGGGTGCTCGTCGTGGTCGTCACCGTGGGTCCCTCTCGTCCGTGCGGGCCGCACCGGCCCTCGCCGGATACAACACCACGCCTCCTCCGTCCATGCCCGCCGCGCGCCGCCCGCCGCGCGCCGCCCGCCGCAGACCCGGACGCCGAGGGGGTACGCGACGCGTCGAGGGGGTAGTCGGCGACTGCTCGCTCGACGTGTCGGATACCCGCTCGGCGCGGTCGGCCGGCCCGGCGGTCAGGCGTAGAAGCCCTCGCGGAGGGTGATGCCGTGCTCCAGCCACACCTTCAGCGCCGCGAGCATGCCCGTCCAGCCCTGGCAGTTGCCGAACGCGCCGCGGGCACCCTCCGGCGTGGGCCGCCAGGCCGCCTCGGAGATGGTGACGAGCGTGCGGGTGCCGCCGTCGAGGGGTTCGAGCTCGAACGTCGTGGTGGTGCCGGACCCGTCGACCGTCGCCTCGCCCGCCCACCGGATGACCAGCCGGCGCGGCGGCTCGGCCTCGACCACGGTGACGGGGAACCGCCCCGGCGCGTCGTGGAAGTCCCAGGTCACCTCCGCCCCGGGCTCCAGGCGGCCGCGCGCCCCACCGGTCGTGAAGTACCGGGAGAGCTGCTCGGGGTCCGCGATCGCCTCGTACACCTCGGCGCACGGGCGGGCGATGCGGCCCGACACGGTGAACCGGAGGTCCTGCAGCGCGTCGTCGCTCATGTTGTAGTTTTACAACGTGTTGGCCGACCGCGACAACCCCCAGGACGACCTCGTCTTCAAGGCGCTCGCCTCGCCGGCGCGGCGCCGGATGCTCGACGCCCTGCGCGACGGGCCCCGCACCACCGGCGAGCTGTGCGCGGCGCTCTCGGAGCTCGACCGCACGACGGTCCTGCAGCACCTGCGCGTGCTGGAGCGGGCGGCGCTCGTCGACGGCCGGCGGGTCGGCCGCGAGCGGCACCTGACCCTGGCGCCGCTGCCGATCAAGCGGATCCACGACCGGTGGATCAGCGGCTACGCGGCCGCCGCGGTCGACCTCCTGGACCGCCTGGACCGCGGCGCCGAGCGGCCCTGAGGCCACTCGTCGCGTCAGTGCTCCGCGAGCCGGAAGCCCGCGTCGCGCAGGTGCTGCAGCACCCGCGCGCAGTGCTCGGGCCCCTTCGTCTCGACCTGCACCTCGATCTCGACCTCGTCGATCTCCAGGTCCACGCCGGTCCGCACGTGCGACACGTGCATGACGTTCCCGCCGGTCGTCGCGAGCTCGCGCAGCAGCGCCGCCAGCGCCCCCGGGGCGTCGTGCACCCGGACCCGCAGCTGCAGGTACCGGCCCGAGACCGCGAGGCCGTGCCGGACGACGCGGAGCAGCACCAGGGGGTCGATGTTGCCGCCGGACAGCAGCACCACCACCGGGCCCTCGAGCTCCCCCGGCGCGGCCATGACCGCTGCGACGCCGGCGGCACCCGAGGGTTCGACCAGCAGCTTCGCCCGCTCGGCGACCAGCAGCAGCGCGCGGGACAGGTCCTCCTCGGAGACCGTGCGCACCTCGCAGCCGAGCTGGTGCAGCAGCGCGAACGGGACCGCGCCCGGCGTGCCGACCGCGATGCCGTCGGCCATCGTGTGCAGCTCGGGCGCGGCGACCGGCTCCCCCGCGGCCAGCGACGCCGGGTACGCGGCGGCGCGCGCGGCCTGCACCCCGATCACCCGCACGTGCGGCGCGACCTCGGCCACGACCGCCTGGATCCCCGCCGCGAGCCCGCCGCCGCCGAGCGGCACGACGATCGTCCGGACGTCGGGCACCTGCTCCAGGATCTCCAGGGCGAGCGTGCCCTGCCCCGCCACGATGTCCTCGTGGTCGAACGGGTGGATCAGCACCCGGCCGGTGCGCTCCGCCTCGGCGCGCGCCTGCACCAGCGCCTCGTCGACGCTGCGGCCGTGCAGCCTGACCTCGGCGCCGTACTCCTTGGTGGCCGCGATCTTCGGCAGCGCCGCGTCGACCGGCATGTAGACGACCGCGTCGATGCCCAGCAGCTGCGCCGCGAGGGCCACGCCCTGGGCGTGGTTGCCGGCGCTGGCCGCCACGACGCCGCGGGCCTGCTCCTCCGGCGACAGCCGGGCCATCCGCACGTACGCGCCGCGGATCTTGAACGAGCCGGCGCGCTGGAGGTTCTCGCACTTGAGCAGCACCGGGACCCCGGCGACCTGGGAGAGCGCGCGGGAGGACTCCACCGGGGTGCGGGTCGCCACGCCCGCCAGCAGGCGCGCGGCAGCGCGGGCGTCGTCGAGGAAGGTCACCGGTGCATCATTCCCGATCAGGCGGGGGGCTCGTCCGGGCCGCGCCGCGCGCCCCCGGCCCCGCGCGCGCCGCCGGGCTCCACGCCCGCCGTCGCGTCGTCCCCGCCGGGCAGCACCCGACCGCGCCCGCCGTAGCGCCGGCGGCCGAACACCCCGGGCGGCCGGAGCGTCACGTGGTCGTCGGTGCCGAGCGCGGGGAACTTGTCGTGCCCGTGCAGGTACAGCACCACCGTGTTCAGCACCGCGGCGATCGGCACCGCGAACAGGGCCCCGACGATGCCGGCGGCCAGGGAGCCCGCGGCCACCACCAGCAGCACCGCCACGGGGTGCAGCGACACCGCGTGGCCCATCAGGAACGGCTGCAGCACGTGCCCCTCGATCTGCTGGACCAGCAGCACGACGCCGAGCATGATCAGCGCCACGACCGGGCCCTGCGCGACGAGCGCGACGAGCACCGCGACGGCGCCCGTCGCGATCGCGCCGACGATCGGGATGAACGAGCCGACGAACACCAGCGTCGCGAGCGGCACCGCCAGCGGGACGCCGAGGATCGCGGCGCCGATGCCGATGCCGGTGGCGTCGACGAACGCCACCAGGATCTGCGTCCGGGTGTACCCGGAGAGCGTGACGATGCCGCGGCGGCCCGCCTGGTGCACCCGCTCCCGCACGGTGATCGGCAGCAGGCCGACCAGCCAGGTCCAGATGGTCCGGCCGTCGAGCAGGAAGAAGAACGTGCAGAACAGCGCGATCAGGGTGCCGGCGGCGACGTGGCCGACGGTCGTCGTGACCGACAGCGCACCGGACACGAGCGTGCTGGCGTTCTCGCTGATCTGGTCGCGGCCCTGCTGGACGAGGTCGTCGAGCTGGTCGGTGCTCAGCCCGAGCGGGCCGTCCGACAGCCACTGCAGCGCCTCGTCGACGCCCTGCGACGCCTGGTCGTAGAGGTCGCCGAAGCCGCTGGCGATCGACCGCCCGGCGAGCACGACCAGCCCGGTCACGACCGCGAGCAGCAGCAGCACCGACGTGATCGCCGCCAGCCCGCGGGGGAACCGGAGGCGGGCGTGCAGGAACCGGGCCACCGGGGCGAGCAGCACCGTCAGCAGCAGCGCGATCGCGACCGACACCACGATGACCTTGAAGAACCCGACGACCCACAGCCCGGCGGCGGTGGCTGCGGCGATCAGCAGGAACCGCCAGGACCACGCCGCCGCGGCGCGCACGGACGGCGCGACCGACTGCTCGGCCGACCAGCCCGGGGGCGTGTCGCCCGACGCGAGGTCGCCCTCGTGCAGGACCGGAGCGGGTGCCGCCGGCTCGCCGGCGCGGTTGCGGCCCCGCCCGCCCCGGCGCGGGGTGGTCATGCCAGCGCCTGGGCCAGGTCGGCGAGCAGGTCGGCCTCGTCCTCGATGCCCACCGACAGGCGGACCAGGTCGTCCGGGACCTCGAGGTCGGTGCCGACCACGGAGCCGTGCGTCATCCGGGCGGGCAGCTCGATGAGCGACTCGACGCCGCCGAGCGACTCGGCGAGCGTGAACACCTTCGTGCGGGCGCAGACCTGCGCGGCCCGCTCGGCGCTGCCGACGCGGAACGACACCATGCCGCCGAAACCCGACATCTGCCGCGCCGCGACCTCGTGGCCCGCGTGGCTCTCCAGCCCCGGGTAGATGACCTGCGGGACGTCGTCGCGCGCCTCGAGGAACGCGGCCACCGCGGCGGCGTTCGCGCAGTGCCGGTCCATGCGCACCGCGAGGGTCTTGAGCCCGCGCAGCGTCAGCCACGCGTCGAACGGGCCGGCGACCGCGCCCGAGGCGTTCTGGTGGAACGCGACCGCGTCCGCGAGCGCCGTGGTGCCCGTCGGGCCGTCCAGCCCGACCGGCAGCTGCGCCCCGTCCGCGACCACGAGCGCGCCGCCGACGACGTCGGAGTGCCCGCCGATGTACTTCGTCGTCGAGTGCACGACGACGTCCGCGCCGAGTGCGATCGGCTGCTGCAGGTAGGGGGTCGCGAATGTGTTGTCGACGACGAGCACCGCGCCCGCCGCGGCGGCGTGGGCCGCGAGCGCCGCGACGTCCGCGACGCCCAGCAGCGGGTTCGTCGGGGTCTCCAGCCAGATGACCTTGGTCTGCCCCGGGCGGATCGCCGCGAGCACCGCCTCGGCGTCCGACAGGTCCACCGCCGTGTGCTCGACGCCCCACGGCCCGAACACCCGCGCGATCAGCCGGTACGTGCCGCCGTACGCGTCGTTCGCCATCACGACGTGGTCGCCGGGGCGCAGCACCGCGCGCAGCAGCGTGTCCTCCGCCGCGAGCCCGGACGAGAACGCGAAGCCCGCGCCGCCGCCCTCCGCCGAGCGCAGGGCCTCCTCGAGCGCCGCGCGCGTCGGGTTGCCCGACCGCGAGTACTCGTAGCCGCCGCGCAGCCCGCCGACGCCGTCCTGCTTGTACGTCGAGACCTGGTAGATCGGCGTCACCACGGCACCCGTGGCCGCGTCGGGGTCCTGGCCCGCGTGGATCGCGCGCGTCGCGAACCCGGCCGACGACCAGTCGCCGTGGTCCGTGTGCTGGTCGAGGTCGCCCGTGGCGGCCAGGGTCGGGGTGCTGTCGTTCGCGTCCGTCACAGGCCCAGGCTAGGCCCCCGCCCCGGCCGGTGCCGCGCGGGAACACGCAGGCCCGCACGCGGGTTGAGCGTGTCGGACCCGTGGAAGGGAGTCACCATGAACTGGCTGTTCGGATCCGCCCTCAAGTCGACCATGGTCGAGCCGGAGCGCGCGCTGAAGGGGCACGAGGGCTACACCTACTCCGTGCCCGCCACCCACACGGTGCTCGGCACGCCGCTGCAGGGCCCCTGGCCCGAGGGGACCCGGACGATCGCGCTCGGCATGGGCTGCTTCTGGGGCGCCGAGCGCATCTTCTGGCAGCTGCCGGGTGTCGTCAGCACCTCGGTCGGCTACCAGGGCGGGTACACGCCGTACCCGACGTACGAGGAGACGTGCACCGGCCTGACCGGTCACGCCGAGGTGGTCCAGGTCGCCTACGACCCGGCCGTCGTCTCGGACGCGGACGTGCTGCGCACGTTCTGGGAGTCGCACGACCCGACGCAGGGCTACCGGCAGGGCAACGACCGCGGCACGCAGTACCGGTCGACCGTGTACACGACGACGCCGGAGCAGGCCGTCGTCGCGGAGGAGACCCGCGCCGCGTACCAGCAGCGGCTGACCCAGGCCGGGTACGGAGAGATCACGACCGAGATCCGCACCGCGGACGAGGCCGGCCCGTACTACTACGCCGAGGACTACCACCAGCAGTACCTGGACAAGAACCCGAACGGGTACTGCGGCATCGGCGGCACGGGCGTCTCGTGCCCGCGCCCGCTCGACGCCTGACGGCGCGCGCCCGGACGGCCCGGTCCCCCCGCACGGGGGGCCGGGCCGTCCTGCGTCGGGGACGGTCCGCACGGCCCTTCCCCCGCCGAGATAGGACCCGCGCGCCGAGATAGGTCCCTGGACGGCCCTATCTCGGACGGAAAGTCCTATCTCGGCGCAGGTGGCGGGGCTAGCGTGCTGGGCATGGGCGTGAGCAGCGGCGTGCGGGAGCGGCACCGGGAGGACCTGCGGGGGCTGCTCGGGGACCCCGCAGCCGTGCGGGCGCACCTCGCCGCCGGGTCCGGGCTGCCCGGGCCGCGGTCGAACCTCGAGCTGCTCGGCGCGTTCGCCGACGTCGCGCCGGCCGACCTGGTGCTCGCGCTCGCCGACGACGCCGACGAGTACCTGCGCTGCTGCGGGACCGACGGCGTCGGGCGGCTCGTCCTGGAGGCCCCCGCGGCCGAGCGCGGCCGGCTGACCGCCCTGCTCCGCGCCCGGGCCGCCGACGGCTCCTGGCGCGTGCGCGAGTCCGCCGCGATGGCGCTGCAGCGGATCGGCGACGCCGAGCCCGGGACCCTGCGCGCGCTCGTCGCCGACTGGGTCGCCGACCCCGACCCCCTGGTCCGCCGGGCGGCCGTCGCCGGCGCGTGCGAGCCCCGGCTGCTCCGGGACCCGGCGACCGCGGCGGCCGCCCTCGACGCGTGCGCGACCGCCACGGCCTCGATCGCGGCGCTGCCGGTCGACGACCGCCGCGACCCCGGCGTCCGGACGCTGCGCCAGGCGCTCGGCTACGCGTGGAGCGTCGCGGTGGCCGGCGACCCCGCCGCGGGGCTGCCCCGGTTCGCCGCGCTGCGGGCGTCCGACGACCCCGACGTGGCGTGGGTCGTGCGCGAGAACGAGAAGAAGACCCGCCTGCGTCGCCTGCTCGACCCACCCGGCTGACCCTGCGCCTGCCCCTGCCCCTGAGCAGCCGGACCACGCCCTGTGGGAGCCTCGGCCGGTGATCCTCGACGCCGACTGCCGCGCCGGCCTGAACCTGAGGCCCTGCCCTCGGCTCGACGACGTACCGCGCCCGCTGGGCGCGCCGGCGGACCGGGAGCCCGCGCGCCCCGCGGGGGCCGCATGACGCGCGGGGCGGTGCACCACGTCGAGCTGTGGTTCGCCGACCTCCGGCGCGCCGAGCGGTCCTGGGGCTGGCTGCTCGGCGCGCTCGGCTACGCCCGCACCCGCGAGTGGACCGGCGGCTGCGCGTGGTCGTCCGGCGGCGCACCCGGCAGCACGGACGTCGTGCTGGAGTCGGGACCTGACGTCGTCGACGCCCCGCACGAGCGGCGCCGCCCCGGCGTGAACCACCTGGCGTTCCACGCCGGGACGCGCGCGGAGGTCGACGCGCTCGTCCGCGAGGCGCCGGCACACGGTTGGACGCTGCTGTTCGCCGACCGGCACCCGCACGCCGGCGGCCCGGACCACTACGCCGCGTACCTGGAGGACGGCGAGGGCCTGGAGGTGGAGCTGGTCGCCGCTCCGGCCTGACCCGGCCCCCCGCCGCCGCCGGTCAGGCCGCGGTGGCGAACGCGCGGAGCGCCATCTGCACCGCGTGGTCGAACAGCTGCTCGCGCTCGTCGGCGGTCAGCTCGTTCGGCTGGAACGTGAAGTCCGAGATCGACAGCAGCGCCAGCGCCTTGGCCCGCTCCCGGTCCGCCACCGCGTAGAGCCCGGCGGCCTCCATCTCGACGGCGAGCGTGCCGTGGTCGACCAGCGCCTGCGTGCGCTCGGGGCGGTTCGAGTAGAACGAGTCCGAGGTGAACACCGCGCCGGCCTGCGCGCGGGCCCCGGGGATCTCGGCCGCGGCGGCGAACGCGGCGACGGCGAGGCCGAAGTCCGGCACGTGCGAGTAGTGCACGCCGGAGATGCGGTGCTCGCTGACCCCCGAGTCGGTGTGCGCGGCGATCGCGACGACGACGTCGCCGAGCTCCAGCGTGCGGGCCATGCCGCCCGCGGTGCCGATCCGGATGATGCGCTGGACGCCGTAGAACCGGAACAGCTCGGTCGCGTAGATCGAGATGGACGGCACGCCCATGCCGGACGCCATCACCGAGACGGGCCGGCCCTGCCAGGTGCCGGTGTACCCGAGGATGCCCCGCACCTCGGTCACCAGCCGCGCGTCCTCCAGCACGGTCTCCGCGATCCGGGTCGCGCGGCGCGGGTCGCCCGGCATCAGGACGTCGGGGGCGAAGTCGCCGGGCTGGGCGGAGATGTGCGGGGTGGGCATGGCGGGCTCCTCGGGGTGGTGGCGGGGTGGGGCGGACGCGCAGCCGCCGCCCGGCCCGGTGCGGGCTCGGGCGGCGGCCGAGGTGGTGCGGGGACTGCCTGCGTCAGTGCGTGCCGACGATGTCGACGACGAACACCAGGGTGTCGCCGCCGCGGATGCCGGCCTGCGGGACCCCGCGGTCGCCGTAGCCGAGGTGCGACGGGATCGACAGCAGGACGCGCGAGCCGACGGGCTGGCCGACGAGGCCCTCGTCCCAGCCGCCGATGACGGCGCCGACGCCGATCGGGAACGAGATGGACGAGCCGCGGTCGTACGAGTTGTCGAAGACGTGGCCGCCCCAGGTCTGGCCCAGGTAGTGGACCTCGAGGTCGTCGCCTGCCTCGACGAGCGCGCCGTCGCCGGGCGACAGCACGACGACCTCGAGCTCGGCGGGGGCGTCGCCCTCCGGGAACGTGAGGGTCGGCTTCTCACCGAACGAACCGGTGGCCTCGGGCAGCGTGGCGGACATGACGTCTCCTCGATCGGGTGCGGCGTACTGCCCCATCCTGCACGGTGCGCTCCCCGGCTCGCGAACGCGCCCGGGTTACGGTCGTCCCGGCGGGCGAGGGGCGCCCGCCGGGACGGGAGCACCGATGACGCTGACCACCTGGGCCGGGAACCTCACCTACGCCGCCGCGCGCGTGCACGAGCCGCGCACGGTCGAGGAGGTGCAGGAGGTGGTGGCGGCCGCGCGGCACGTGCGCGCGCTGGGCACCCGGCACTGCTTCAACGACCTCGCGGACACCCCGCACGACCTCGTGCGGCTGGACGGGCTGGACCCGGACGCCCGGGTGGACGCGGCCGCCCGCACCGTGACCGTCTCGGCGGGCACCCGGTACGGGACGCTCGGGCAGGCCCTGCACGCGCAGGGCTGGGCGCTGCACAACCTCGCCTCGCTGCCGCACATCTCGGTCGCGGGCGCGGTGGCGACGGGCACGCACGGGTCCGGCGACCGGTCCCGTAACCTCGCCGCCGCGGTGGCGGGCCTGGACCTGGTGACCGCCGACGGCTCGCTGCGGCACCTGGCGCGCGGCGACGCCGACTTCCCCGGTGCGGTCGTCGCACTGGGCGCCCTCGGGATCGTGGTCCGCGTGACCCTCGACGTCGAGCCGACGTACGACGTCGCGCAGGAGGTGCACACCGACCTGCCCTGGGACGCCGTGCTCGAGCACCTCGACGAGATCACCGGCTCCGCCGACTCGGTCAGCCTGTTCACCGACTGGGCCGGCCCCGCCGTCCGGCAGGTCTGGCGCAAGACCCGCGTCGCGCCCGGCGCGGCGTACGAGCCGCGCGCCGAGCTGTTCGGCGCCCGCCCGGCGCCCGGCCCGCTGCACCCGCTCCCCGGCATCGACCCGGTGAACTGCACCCAGCAGCTCGGGGTGCCGGGTCCGTGGCACGAGCGGCTGCCCCACTTCCGGCTGGACTTCACGCCCAGCAACGGCGACGAGCTCCAGACCGAGTACCTGGTCCCCCGTGCGCACGCCGTCGAGGCGATCGAGGCGATGCGCGGCCTGGCGCCGCTCGTGGCCCCGCTGCTGCAGGTCGCGGAGATCCGCACCATGGCCGGCGACGACCTGTGGCTCAGCGGGGCCGAGGGCGGCGACCGGGTCGGCCTGCACTTCACCTGGCTGCCGCGGCAGGCCGAGGTGGAGGCGGTGCTGCCCCGGATCGAGGCCGCGCTGGCGCCGTTCGGGGCCCGGCCGCACTGGGGGAAGCTCTTCGCCTCGGTGGGCGGCCCCGGGGTGGACCCGCGGCAGCTGTACCCGCGCCTCGACGACTTCCGCGCGCTGGTGGCCCGGACGGACCCGGAGGGCACGTTCCGCAACGCGTTCGTCGACCGGCACGTGCTCGCCGCGGCCTGACCGCCCCGAGGTGGGTACGGGTGGAGCGTCCTGCCGGGACACGCCGCGCGTGTCGGGCAGAACGCTCCACCCGGTTCCGGTCCGGGGGTCGCGGTCAGCAGCAGCCCGGGCCGGTGCCCCGGTCGGACGTGCGCAGCACCTCGCGGACGTACCAGCGCAGGGCGCGCACCGCCCGCCTCACCGCGCTCACGGCCGGCCCCCGCCGTGCCCGTGCCCGCCGGAGCCGTGCCCGCGCCCGCCGGAGCCGTGCCCACCGCCGACCGGCGCGACACGGCCCTCCTCGACCAGCCGCTCGAACTCCGCCTCGACCTTCCGCTCCAGCGGTGACGCGAACAGCTGGCCCGGCGCGTAGAGCCGCGACGGCTCGGCAGGGTCCTCGGACGTCCCGATCCCGCCGGGCGTGCGCAGCGCGCGGGCGACGGTGACGACGGCCGCCACGAAGAGCGTCGCCACCAGCACGACGAAGAGGATCGACAGCGTCCCCTGGATCGCGGTGTTCCGGACCACCGCCCGCGCGTCCGCGAGCGCCGCCGGGTCGTCGATGCCGTCGGCGATCAGCTGCTGGTACTGCCGGTGCTGCGCCCAGTACCCGATGGCCGGGACGCCGGAGAAGATCTTCTGGTACGAGGCGGTGAACGTGACGACGGTGTCCCAGGCGAGCGGCACCAGCGGGATCCACGCCCACCGCACGTAGCCCTTGCGGACCACCATCACCGTGACCACGAGCAGCGCGACGGCGGCGATGAGCTGGTTCGCGATGCCGAACAGCGGGTACAGCGTGCGGATGCCGCCGAGCGGGTCGGTCACGCCCATGAGCAGCAGCGACCCCCAGGCCGCGACGACGACCGCCGTCGAGATCCAGCCGCCCACCAGCCAGGACGGGTCGCGGAACCGTGGCACCCAGTTCCCGATCGCGTCGGACAGCTGGAACCGGGCGACCCTCGTCACCGCGTCGACGGCGGACAGGATGAACAGCGCCTCGAACATGATCGCGAAGTGGTACCAGAACGACATCATCCCGGTGCCGCCGACCACCTGGTGCAGGATGTTCGCCATCCCGACGGCCAGGGTCGGCGCGCCGCCGGTCCGGGACACCACGGACGGCTCGCCGACGTCCTCGGCCACCTTGTCGAGGGCCTCGGCGCCGGTCAGCGACACCGGGTTCCCGGCGGCGTCCTCGGAGTCCCAGCGGATCTCGACCGGGTCGCCCGCCGCGTCGGTGACGCCCAGGTCGGCGATCGCGGCCTCGGCGCCGATGGACGTGCCCTCGGTCGTCACGGCCGGCGCGTTCATCGAGAAGTACACGCCCTGGTTCAGGGACACCGCGGCGGCCAGCGCCATGATCGCGACGAACGACTCCATCAGCATGCCGCCGTAGCCGATCATCCGGACCTGCGACTCCTTCTGCACCATCTTGGGCGTGGTGCCGGAGGCGACCATCGCGTGCATCCCGGACAGGGCGCCGCACGCGATGGTGATGAACAGGAACGGGAACAGCGCGCCCGCGAACACCGGGCCCTCGCCGTTCGACGCGAACTCCGTGACGGCGGGCATCTGCGCGATCGGCCGCACCAGCACGATGCCGGCGGCGAGCACGAGGATCGTCCCGACCTTCATGAACGTCGACAGGTAGTCGCGCGGGGTCAGCAGCAGCCACACCGGCAGCACCGCCGCGAAGAAGCCGTAGATCACCACCGCCCAGGTCAGCGTCACCGGGGACAGGTGCAGGTGCTCGCCCCAGGACGACTCCGCGACCCACCGGCCGCCCACGATCGCCGCGATCAGCAGCACGAACCCGATGACCGACACCTCGGTGACCGCGCCGGGCCGGACGAACCGCAGGTACAGGCCCATGAGCAGCGCGATCGGGATGGTGCAGCCGACGGAGAACACGCCCCACGGGCTCTCGGCGAGCGCGTTCACGCACACCATCGCGAGCACGGCCAGCACGATCATCAGCATCACGAAGACGACGACCATCGCGACCGTGCCGCCGAACCTGCCGATCTCGTCCCGGGCCATCTGCCCGAGCGACCGACCGCCGCGCCGGGTGGAGAAGAACAGCACGAGCATGTCCTGCACGCCACCCGCGACCACGACGCCGAGGATGATCCACAGCGTGCCGGGCAGGTAGCCCATCTGCGCCGCGAGCACGGGACCCACCAGCGGGCCCGCGCCGGCGATGGCCGCGAAGTGGTGCCCGTAGAGCACCCGCCGGTCGGTCGGGTCGAAGTCCCGGCCGTTGTCCACGCGCTCGGCCGGGGTGGCGCGGGTGTCGTCCGGCCGCATGATCCGGCGCTGCACGTACAGCGCGTAGAACCGGTAGGCGATCGCGTAGGTGGCGACCGCGGTGACGACGAACCAGATCGTGTTGACCTGCTCGCCCCGCACGACCGCGAGCATCGTCCAGCCGACCGCGCCCGCCAGCGAGATCGCGACCCAGACCGCGATCCGCAGCGGCGTCCACCGCTGGCGCGGGACCACGCCGACCGGCGTCCCGTCCTCCGCCCGGACGACCTGGGCCCGTTCCTCGTCGGTGTAGTCCTGCTCCTCGACGGTCGCCTGCGTCATGCCGAGCCCCTTCGCTCACGTGCCGTGCACGGGGCGCGCCCGACCGCGCGGGGGCGCGACGACGCGCCCGCCGGGCGGGACCGAGGCGCCCCCTTTCGTGCCTCGGCGCCAACCTAACGGGGCCGGGTAAGCGCCTGCCACCCGAAGTCGCGGGCGGACGGCCGTCACGCCCGCACGAGCCGCGGGAACCCCGTCAGCGGGCCAGGAACGCCAGCAGGTCGTGCCGCGTCAGCACCCCGACGGGCTGCCCGTCGTCGACCACCATGAGCGCGTCGTGCTTCTGCAGCGCCTCGCGCGCCGACTGCACGGACTCCCCCGAGCCGATCAGCGGCAGCGCGGCGGCCATGTGCCGGTCGACCCGGTCGGACAGCGACGCCGACCCGGAGAACACCGCGTCCAGCAGCTCGCGCTCGGAGACCGACCCGGCGACCTCGCCGATCTTCACCGGGGGCTCCGCGCCGACGACCGGCATCTGCGAGACGCCGTACTCCTGCAGGATCTCGATGGCGTCCCGCACGGTCTCGTTCGGGTGCGTGTGCACGAGCGCCGGCACGCTGCCGTCCTTGGTGCGCAGCACGTCCGCGACGGTCGCGCCCGCCTCGGTGTCGAGGAACCCGTACGACCGCATCCACCGGTCGTTGAAGATCTTCGACAGGTAGCCCTTGCCGCTGTCCGGCAGCAGCACGACGATGATCGCCCGCGCGGCCGCGGCCGGGTCCTCGTCCTCGAGCCGGCGGGCCAGCCGCAGCGCCCCCTCGACGGCCATGCCGCAGGAGCCGCCCACCAGCAGGGCCTCCTCGCGGGCCAGGCGCCGGGTCATCGCGAACGAGTCCGCGTCGGACACGGCGATGATCTCGTCCGGCACCGACGGGTCGTACGCGGCGGGCCAGAAGTCCTCGCCGACGCCCTCGACCAGGTACGGCCGCCCGTCGCCGCCCGAGTAGACCGAGCCCAGCGGGTCGATGCCGACCACGCGCACCGGGCCGCCGTCGGCCGCGGCCCGGTCGGCGGACGCGTCGTGCAGGTACCGGCCGGTGCCGGTGATGGTGCCGCCCGTGCCGACGCCGGCGACGAAGTGCGTCACCCGGCCGTCGGTGTCCGCCCAGATCTCCGGGCCCGTCGACGCGTAGTGGCTCGCGGGGCCGTTCACGTTGGCGTACTGGTTCGGCTTCCAGGCGCCCTCGATCTCGGTGACCAGGCGGTCCGAGACCGAGTAGTAGGAGTCGGGGTGGTCGGGCGGCACCGCGGTCGGGGTGACGACGACCTCGGCGCCGTACGCGCGCAGCACGTCCCGCTTGTCCTCCGACACCTTGTCCGGGCAGACGAACACGCAGCGGTAGCCCTTGCGCTGCGCGACCAGGGCCAGGCCGACGCCGGTGTTGCCGCTGGTCGGCTCGACGATCGTGCCGCCCGGGCGGAGCTCGCCGGAGGCCTCCGCCGCCTCGATCATCCGCAGCGCGATCCGGTCCTTCGCCGACCCGCCGGGGTTGAAGTACTCGACCTTCGCCAGGATCGTCGCGGACAGGCCCGCGGTCACGGCGTTGAGCCGGACCAGCGGGGTGCCGCCGACCAGCTCGGAGATGTGCTGCGCGTACTTCACGGGTCTCCCAGGAGGCGAAGGGACGGGACGGGCGACCGCCCCGGGCCCCCCAGCCTAGGTGTCAGGTGACCGTGCCGACGTGCCAGGGGATGAACTCCTCGACCCCGATGCCGAGCTCCTCGCTCGCGGTGCGCTCCCCCGAGGCGACGGCGAGGATCCGGTCGAACAGCTCCTGCCCCACCTCGGCCACGGTGCGCGCGCCGTCCGCGATCGGCCCCGCGTCGAGGTCCATGTCCTCGGCCATGCGCTCGTACACCGCGGTGTTGGTGGCCACCTTGATCGACGGCGTCGGCCGGCAGCCGAACACCGACCCCCGGCCGGTGGTGAACACGACGACGTTCGCGCCGCCGGCGACCAGCCCGGTGACCGACACCGGGTCGTACCCCGGCGTGTCCATGAACACGAAGCCCCGGTGCGGCGCCATCGGCTCGGCGTACCGGTAGACCGCCGCGAGGTCCGCCTGACCGCCCTTGGCGACGGCGCCCAGCGACTTCTCCAGGATGGTGGTCAGGCCCCCGGCCTTGTTCCCCGGCGACGGGTTGTTGTCCAGCGACCCCTGACCCGCCGCGGCGTAGTCCTTCCACCACGCGATCCGGTCGAGCAGCTGCGTCGCCACGTCCGCGTCGACCGCCCGGCGGGTCAGCAGGTGCTCCGCGCCGAAGACCTCGGGCGTCTCCGCGAGCGCCGACGTGCCGCCGTACGCGACGAGCCGGTCGCTCGCCCAGCCGAGCGCCGGGTTCGCGGTGATGCCCGAGTAGCCGTCGGACCCGCCGCAGTTCAGGCCCAGCACGAGCTCCCGGACGTCCACCTCCTCCCGCCGGCACCGGTCGAGCGCGGGCAGCATCGCGCGGACGGCCTCGACCCCCGCGCGCACCGTGGCCCGCACGCCCCCGACCTCCTGGATCGTCAGGCTCCGCACGACCGTGCCCTCGGGGATCGCGGCGAGCAGGTCGGCGCCCGCCGGCTCCGGCGCCGGAGCGCCGACCGACGGCATGCCCAGGAACGCCTCGGCGCCCGAGCGCGCGGACAGCTGCGCCGGCTGCAGCATCTCGCAGCCCAGCCCGAGCACCAGCACCGCGCCGATGTTGGGGTGCGCGGCGTACCCGCGCAGGGTGCGCAGCAGCAGCCGGCCACCCTCGCTCTCCGGCACCATCCCGCAGCCCGACTGGTGGGTCAGCGGGAGCACGCCGTCCACGTGCGGGAACGCCGCGAGCGCGCTCGGCGGGAACTCCGCCGCGATCATCCGCGCGGTCGACGCCGAGCAGTTCACGCTCGTGAGGATCGCCAGGTAGTTGCGCGTGCCGACCCGGCCGTCCGACCGGCGGTAGCCCCGGAACGTGGGCCGCGGGCCGTCCGGCACGGGCAGCACGGTCCGCGTGCCGCCGAGCTCGTGCCGGCGCTCCCCCTCCTCGTACCCGAGGTTGTGCGCGTGCACGTGCTCCCCGGGCGCGATGTCCGCGGTGGCGACCCCGATCACCTGGCCGTACTTGCGCACCGGCGCCCCCGCCGTGGCGGGCCGCAGCGCGACCTTGTGGCCCCGCGGCACCCGGTCGCGCACCCGGACTTCCGGGCCGGCGGCGGGCGCGGCGTGCTCCCCGGGGGCGAGGTCGCGGGTCGCGACGGCGACGTCGTCCCCGTCGCGGAGCACCAGCAGGTCGGGGCGGGTCGTCATGGGCGGGCCTTCCGTCGGTCGGTCGGTCGGGGGCGGGTGCTGCGGGGTGCGGCGAGGCCGGGGGCGGGGAGGCCGGGCGCGGTCGAGCGGCCTAGGCCGCGGCGGCTCACCACGCGATCGCCGCCGGGCGGCGGGCCGCGGCGTCGCGCACGTCCGCGAACCGGGCGCGCGCGGCGTCGCCGGGGGTCGTCATCGCCAGCGCGCCCGACGCGACCCCGAGGTCCAGCGCCTCCGGGAGCGGGGCCCCGCGGAGCAGCCCGGCGACGAGGCCCGCGGCGAACGCGTCGCCCCCGCCGACCCGGTCGAGGACCTCCACGTCGCCGTGCCCGACGGAGGCGTGCACCCCGTCCGCGGCCGACCAGCCGAGCGCGCCCCAGCCGTTGCGGGAGGCGGAGCGCACCGCCCGGCAGGTGGTCGCGACCACGCGCACGCCGGGCGCGACCGTGCGGATCCGCGCGACGCCGCGCTCGAACGCCTCGCGGGCGGCGACCGGGTCCTCGGCCGGCGGGTCGTCCACGTCCGGGAACAGGTCCCACGCCGACCCGATCAGCACGTCGCACCCGGCGGCGAGGGCCCGGGCGGTCGCGCACGCCTCCGCGCGGCCGCCGCGGGCCCGCCACAGCGAGGGCCGGAAGTTGGTGTCGACGGACACCGGGACGCCGCGCCGCCGCGCCTCGCGGGCGGCGTGCAGGGCCGTGGCGGTCGTGGTCGGCGACAGCCCTGCGAACACGCCGCCGGTGTGGAACCACCGCGCTCCCGCCAGCACCGCGCCCCACGGCACGTCCGCCGGCGCCAGCCGCGACGCCGCCGTGCGCGCGCGGTCGGAGACGCCCACCGCGCCGCGGGCACCGTGCCCGCGCTCGGTGAAGTTCAGCCCGTTCCGGCCGGGAACCGGTCCCCCGGCCGGCGACCAGCGGATCCAGCGGGTGTCGACGCCCGAGGCCAGCACGAGGTCCTCGACCAGCCGGCCCACCTCGTCGTCGACGAGGGCGGTGACCACCGCGGCCCGCAGGCCGAACGCCGTGCGCAGCGCGCGGGCGACGTTGTACTCGCCGCCGCCCTCGTGCGCCGTGAACGCACGGGCCGAACGGATGCGCGCCTCCCCCGGGTCCAGCCGGAGCATCACCTCGCCGAGCGCGACGACCTCGGGGGCCCGACCGCCCGGCGGCGCCGCGGGCGGCGGGGAAGACGGGGACGGCATGACCTCACCTCGCTGTCGGGATCACCGGCAACCTACCCGAGAAACCGGTTCCTCGACACCCCTTGATCCGCGCTCCGGAGATGCCGGGCTGGCGGGCGGAGGCGGGCGACCCCGCGGCCTGCGGCTTCCGGCGCCGGCCCCCGCCGACCGCCGAGGGCAGGGCCGGGGGCCGTCGGCGTACCGCGCGCGACCCGGCAGCGCGGGCACGCGAGGCCACCGGGTGGCCGGCAGCGGCGCGCGTCGGCGCCGCCCCCGCGCGCGGCTCCCCGCTCCGCGTCAGCCGGCCGCCGGCGCGGGCGCCGAGGACGCCCGGGTGAGCAGTGCGGCCGGCAGGACCTCCGCGGCGCCCTGGACGTCCACCCCGTCGGCGGGTGCCGGCTCCGGGACCCCGGCGATCCGCGCGTGCAGCCGGGCCCACGCGCGGGCGCCGATCTGCTCGTACGGCACGTGCACCGTGGTGAGTGAGGGCGTCGCGTACCGCGCGAGCTCGATGTCGTCGAACCCGACCACCGAGAGCGTGCCGGGCACGTCCACCCCGAGCTCGTGCAGGTGCCCCAGCAGCCCGAACGCCACCTGGTCGTTGTAGGCCACCACGGCCGTCGCCTGCGTGGCGAGCGCCGCGTGCGCGAGCGCGTACCCCTCGGCGACCGTCGCGCCGCAGGCCAGCGTGAAGAACCGCACGTCCCGGAAGGCGACCCGCGCCCGCCCGAGCCCGTCCAGGCGCGCGACGTTCGACGGGCTGGAGTCGGGCCCGGACAGGTAGGCGATCGCCCGGTGGCCGAGGGCCACCAGGTGCTCGACGACGCCGTACATCGCGGGCGAGTAGTCGACGTTGACGCTCGGGGTCGCCGACCCCGGCACGGTGCGGTTGACGAGGACGACCGGGGCGACCTCGTCCAGGACCCCGCCCAGCACCTCCTGCGACATCCGCGGCGCGACGATGACCAGCGCGTCGCACCGGGCACGCGTGCTGCGGACGATGTCGACCTCGTCGCGACCGGGCCCGGCCGTCTCCGCGACGACGACGCCGTACCCGTGCCGGTGCGCCCCGTCGGCGACCGCGCGGAGCACGGCCTGGAACATCGGGTTCGCCAGGTCCGGCACGACGATGCCCACCGCGAGGGTCCGCCCGAGGGACAGCGAGCGGGCGGTGACCGAGGGGCGGTAGTGCAGCTCCGCGGCGGCGGCGCGCACCCGGCGGGTCAGCTCGGCGTCGACCGTGCTGCCGTTCATCACGCGGGAGACCGTGGCCCGGGAGACCCCCGCGGCCGTCGCGACGTCGCTGATGGTCGCGCCCGTGCGCATCGGTCGGCTCCCTTCCGCCGGACGCGTGCTGCGGCTCAGCGCACGGTGCCCAGGTCGAGTGCGCCGATGTTAACAGCGCGCCCGGTCCGCAGGGACTCGCCGGCCGCGATCCCGACGGACACCGCGCGCAGCCCGTCGGCGTACCCGGCGGCGCGACCCAGCGGGTCGTCCTCGACGCGGAGGTCCCGGCGGAACACGTCCATGAGCAGCAGCGCGTCGCCGCCGCCGTGGCCGCCCTCGCCCCGCGGGATCGGCACCTCGCGGGCGCCCTCCCAGTGCCGCTGGACCACCAGGTGCTCGCCCTCGGGCCGGGACGCCGCGACCGGCACGGCGTGCGGGTTGGCCGAGGGGTCGAGCACGACGCGCCCCTCGGCGTCGACGGAGACCGCGCCCCGCTCGACGACGGTCAGCTCGGCCCGCCCCTCGGTCCCGTTCACCGCGACGGAGTACCCCTCCCACGGGCAGTGCGCGTTGAGGGCGTAGGTCATCGAGACGCCGGACCGGTAGTCGACGACCAGGGACAGGTCGTCCTCGATCGTGATGCCGTCGGTGAACACGTCCCGGTCGCGCAGGTAGCCGTCGTGGTGCTCGGCGTCGAGGTAGAGGCCCTTCAGGCGGCGGTCCGCCCGCAGGTCGAGCGCCCACGGGTCGCCGGTGGTGCCGGTGCCGCGCTCGGGCCGCGGCCCCAGCCCGCGGGCCTGCGCGTTGTCGTGCCCGTAGAACCGCAGGCCGCCGGAGGCGAACACCCGCTCGGGCTCGTCGTCGAGCCACCAGCCGACCAGGTCGAAGTGGTGCGACGACTTGTGCACCAGCAGGCTCCCGGAGGCCTCGCGGTCCCGGTGCCACCGGCGGAAGTAGTCCGCGCCGTGCACGGTGTCGAGGAGCCACTCGAAGTGCACGCTCGTCGGCCTGCCGATCACCCCGGACGCGATGACCTCGCGGAGCGCGGAGTTCCGCGGCGCGTACCGGTAGTTGAACGTCATGACGAGGTCGCGGCCCGTGGCGGCCACGGACGCGGCGATCGCCCGGCACCCGTCGGCCGTGGTGGCCATCGGCTTCTCCAGCACGACGTCCGCCCCGGCGGCCTGCGCCCGGGCGACGTGCTCGGCGTGCAGGTGGTCCGGCGTCGTCACCACCACGACGTCGACCGCCTGCTCCGCGACCATCCGCGCGAGGTCCGCCGGGCCGTAGCGCGGCAGGCCGGCCGGGCCGTCGAGCCCCAGCGCGGCGCCGACCTCCGCGTCGTAGAAGTCGATCCGCCCGGGGTTCGGGTCGCACCAGGCCACGAGCTCGGCGACGTCCCGGTGCGCGCCGGTGATCGCACCCACGTACATGCCGGCCCGGTGCCCGGTGCCCAGGACCGCGTACCGGCGCCGCGGCCGGCCGGGCGGGACCGGCGCGAACCGCGGCGTGACGGCGGCGTCCGGGTGCGCGGAGGCGGAGGCGGGCGGGCGGGGGGCCGTCGGGTTCTGGTCGAGCGGGGCGGGGGGAGGCGTCATCGCGGGTCCCTTCTCTCAGAAACGGGTTTCTCGCGATCACCCTACCCACGCGTCGACGGCACCGGCAGCAGCACCTCGCAACCGGGACCTAGGGCCCAGTTCGAGGCCCGCTCTACCGCCGGATCCGCGATCGGACGCCGGATCGGGCGACTGGGGCTGGACAGGGCGTTCACCCGTTCGGGTAACGTCCGGAACCGGTTCCTGAGAACCGATGCAGCCAGACCACGAGGAAGTGTGTCCATGACAGCACTCAACGAGCTCCGCACGATGCGCAGCAAGCGCGGCGGCCCGAAGATCGCGGCCGTCTCGAACCTCCGCAAGTCCGATCAGCGTGCGGCGCTGGCGTTCCTGGCCCCCTGGTTCCTGGGGCTGTTCGGGATCACCCTGATCCCCCTGGTCGCGTCGCTGGTCCTGGCGACGACCGACTACGACCTGCTGACGTCGCCGACGTTCATCGGGCTCGACAACTTCACGGCGATGCTGACCGACACCCGGCTGCACGAGTCGCTCCGGGTGACGTTCCTGTACGTCGTCACGGGCGTCCCGCTGCAGCTGGTCGTCGCGCTGGGCCTGGCCGTGCTGCTCAACCGCGGCCTGCGCGGGATGACGTTCTACCGCTCGGTCTTCTACCTGCCCTCGCTGCTCGGCAGCTCGGTGGCCATCGCGATCCTCTGGCGGCAGGTGTTCGGCGAGGACGGGCTGTTCAACGCGTTCCTCGGCCTGTTCGGCATCCAGGGCATGGGCTGGGTCTCGCACCCCGACACCGCGCTGTGGACGCTCGTCCTGCTGCACGTGTGGACGTTCGGCTCCCCGATGATCATCTTCCTGGCCGGCCTGCGGCAGATCCCGGAGATGTACTACGAGGCGGCCTCGCTGGACGGCGCCTCGCGCTGGCGGCAGTTCCGCTCGGTGACGCTGCCGCTCCTGAGCCCGATCATCTTCTTCAACCTCGTGATGCAGGTGATCATCGCGTTCCAGTCGTTCACGCAGGCGTTCGTGGTGTCCAACGGGACGGGCGGACCGTCGGACTCGACGCTCTTCTACACCCTCTACCTGTACCAGGAGGGGTTCACGAACCTGCGCATGGGCTATGCGGCCGCCATGGCCTGGGTCCTGGTCCTCATCGTGCTCGTGCTGACCGCCATCAACTTCTGGGCCTCGAAGTTCTGGGTCTTCTACGAGGACTGAGAGGAGTCCAGCGCCATGACCACCACCACCTCCCCCGACCTGCCCACGCGCATCCGCCGCCTCGCCGACGACAGCCCCGTCCGGCCGGGCCGCGAGCGGTGGCGCTCGGTCCTGCGCACCACCCTGCGCCACGCCACCATGATCGTCGCCGCGGTGATCATGATCTACCCGCTGATCTGGCTGGTCGGCAGCTCGTTCAAGCCGACCGAGCTGATCTTCCGCGACCTGTCGGTGCTGCCGACCGAGTGGGACTTCTCCAACTACGCGAGCGGCTGGGAGGCGCTGTCCCAGCCCTTCGGCCGGTACATGCTCAACTCCGCCGTCATCGTCGCCGGCTGCCTGCTGGGCAACCTGGTCACCTGCTCGATGGCCGGCTACGCCTTCGCCCGGCTGCGGTTCCGGGGCCGGAACATGTGGTTCGCCATGATGCTCATCAGCATCATGCTGCCGATCCACGTGATCATCGTGCCGCGCTACATCATGTTCCAGCAGATGGACTGGATCAACACGTTCTGGCCGTTGATCGTCCCGAAGCTGCTGGCCACCGACGCGTTCTTCATCTTCCTGATGGTGCAGTTCTTCCGCGGCATCCCGAACGAGCTCGAGGAGGCCGCGCGGATCGACGGCTGCGGCCACCCGCGCATCTTCTTCTCGGTGATGCTGCCGAATGCCGTCCCCGCCCTCGCGACCACGGCGATCTTCACCTTCATCTGGACGTGGAACGGCTTCTTCAGCCAGCTCATCTTCCTGACCCGGGACGAGATGCGGACGGCGCCGCTCGCGCTGCGCCTGTTCCTCGACCCGGCGACGGGCAGCAACTGGGGACCGATGTTCGCGATGTCCATCGTGACGCTCGTCCCCATCTTCCTGGTCTTCCTCTTCGGCCAGCGGTACCTGGTCCAGGGCATCGCGACGACGGGGATGAAGTGATCGGCCGCACCGCAGAGCACGACTCGACGACGAGAGGGACGCTGATGCAGGTAGGACGAGGGACGGCGCGCGCGCGTCGGCTGGGCGCGGCCGTCGCCGCCACGGCGATGGCCGTGACGCTGGCCGCGTGCGGGAGCTCGGGCAGCCCGGGCACCGGGGGCAGCACGAGCGGGTCCGACGACCCGGACCAGGTGACGATCACCTTCGCCTGGTGGGGCTCGGACACGCGGCAGCAGATCACCGAGGAGGTCATCGCGGCCTTCGAGGCCGAGTACCCGCACATCACGGTGGAGCCGGACTTCACCAGCTGGGACAACTACTTCGAGCGGCTCAACGTGGCGGCGGCCGGCGGGAGCCTGCCGGACGTCATCACGCAGCAGGAGCGGTTCCTGGCCGAGTACGCCAGCCGCGGGCTGCTCGCGGACCTCCGCGAGCTGGACATCGCGACGGACGCCATCGACCCGTCGGTGATCGAGTCCGGCGAGGTCGACGGCACGTTCGTCGGGATCGCGACCGGGGTCAGCAGCCACGCGCTGGTCACGGACCCCGCGATCTTCGCCGAGGCGGGCGTCGACCTCCCGGACGACACCACCTGGTCCTGGGACGACTACGAGGCGGTCGCGAACGCGATCTCCGCGGGGTCCGGGGGCGAGCTGTTCGGCGTGCAGAACTACAGCTTCCTCGAGGTCGTGCTGAAGATCATGGCGCGGCAGAACGGCGAGGAGGTGTTCACCGAGGACGGCGAGCTCGGCGTCTCGGTCGACACCGTGGAGGCGTGGTTCCAGCGCTCGGTGGACCTGATGGAGTCGGGCGGCGAGCCGTCCGCGTCGGTGTCCACCGAGATCAACGCCGCCGGCGTCGAGGGCTCGCTGCCCGCGACCGGTCAGGGCGCGATGGCGTGGTTCTGGTCCAACCAGCTCGACGCGATCCAGAGCGCCGCCGGCCGCGACCTGCAGCTGCTGCGGCCGCCGGGCGAGGCGGACGGGGTCCGGACGGGCGCCTACCTGTACCCGACGATGTACTACTCCGTCGCCGAGTCCAGCCCGCACCCGGAGGAGGCCGCGCTGCTCGTCGACTTCCTCATCAACTCGACGACCGCGGGCGAGCTGATCCTCATGGACCGGGGCCTGCCGTCCAACACCGAGGTGCGCGAGGCGGTCCTGCCGCTGCTGTCGGACGCCGACCGGGTCGGCGCGGACTTCGTCGCCGAGATCGAGCCGACGATCGTCGACGGGACCCCTGTCCCGCCGGTCGGCGCCGGCGAGACGACGCAGATCACCCAGCGGGTGAACTCCGACGTGCTGTTCGGGCGGATCACCCCGCGCGAGGCGGCGGAGCGCTGGCTGGACGAGGTCGGCACGGCGATCTCCTGACGCCCGGGGCCGGGACTCGCGCCGCGAGCCCCGGCCCCGTCCCGACCCCACCCGCTCCGACCCACCCGCGGCCCCGCCCGGACCCGACCCCAGGGAGACCCCCGTGCGCCTCGTCAGCCACCACGCCGGCGACGCCGTCCGCCCCGGCGCCCTCGTCGCCGGCCCCGGCGGCGACCGGCTGCTCGACCTCGCCCCCGTGCTGCCCGGCCGCGGCGTCGTGGACCTGCTGCGCGACCCCGCGCTGCTCACCGCCGCGCACGAGGCCGTGGGCGCGGCCGACCCCGCGTGCCTGCCCGACGCCGCCACGGTCCGGCTCGCGCCGCCGGTGCGTCCCGGGAAGATCCTCTGCCTGGGCCACAGCTACGCCGGGCACCTCGGCCGGGACCGCGCGCCGGACGACGTGCCGGAGGTCCCGAACGTCTTCGTCAAGACCCCCAACACCCTGTGCGGCCCCCACGACCCGGTGGTGCTGCCGCCGGCCGTGCGGCACGCCGACTACGAGGGCGAGATCGCCGTCGTCGTCGGGCGGCGCGCCCACCGCGTCCCGCTGGCCGAGGCCGAGGCGCACGTCGGCGGGCTCACGCTCTTCGACGACGTGTCCGCCCGCGACTGGCAGTCCCGCACCTCGCAGTGGACGCTCGGCAAGTGCGTCGACGGCTTCGGCCAGCTCGGCCCCGCCGTCGTCACCGCCGACGAGGCGCTGCCGGTCACCGGGCGCGAGCTCACCGTCGAGCGCGACGGCGTCGTCACCGTCCGGTCGAGCACCGACGCCCTGGTGTTCTCCCCCGCGTTCCTGGTCCACCACCTCAGCCAGGTCCTCACCCTCGAGCCCGGCGACGTCATCGCCACCGGCACGCCCGCGAAGCTCCCCGAGGCCGCCGCCGCGCACGTGCCCCTGCGGCACGGCGACGCCGTGACGATCACGGTCACCGGCCTGGGGTCCCTCACCACCACGTTCGTCGACGGTCCCCCGTCGGCGCCCCGCCCCGACACCCCTGGAGGCCCGCAGTGATCCTCGACTCCTTCCGCCTGGACGGGAAGGTCGCCCTCGTCACCGGCGCCGCGCGCGGCCTCGGCCGGGGCGCCGCCCTCGCGCTCGCCGAGGCCGGCGCCGACGTCGCCCTGCTCGACCACGTCGCGGGCACCGGGACCGCCGAGGCCGTGCGCGCGCTCGGCCGGCGGTGCCTCGTGCTCGAGCGCGACCTGATCCACGCCACCCCCGAGGAGATGGACGCCGACGTGCAGGCCGTCGTGGACGGGCTCGGCCGCGTGGACGTCCTGGTGAACAACGCCGGCATCATCCGCCGGGCACCGCTGCTGGAGCATGCGGCAGCCGACTGGGACGACGTGCTCGCCATCAACCTGGACGCCGTGTTCCACCTGTCCCGGTCGGCCGCGCGCCGGTTCGTCGACCAGGGGAGCGGGAAGATCATCAACATCGCCTCGATGCTGGCGTTCCAGGGCGGCGTGCTGGTCCCCGGCTACACGGCCTCCAAGCACGCGGTCGCGGGCGTCACGAAGGCGCTGGCCAACGAGCTCGCCCGGCACGGCGTCAACGCCAACGCGATCGCCCCCGGCTACATGGCCACCGACAACACCGCCGCCCTCCGCGCCGACGAGGTCCGCGAGCGCTCGATCCTCGACCGCATCCCCGCGGAGCGCTGGGGCACCCCCGCGGACCTGCAGGGCGCCTTCGTGTTCCTGGCGTCCGCGGCCTCGGACTACGTCAACGGCACCGTCCTGCCCGTGGACGGCGGCTGGCTCGTCCGCTGACCCGCGGCCCCACCCGCACGCCGCGCCACCGCCACCCGCGCCGCCCGCACCCCGCCCGCACCCCGCCCGACCCATCCCAGGAAGGCCCCCTCGTGGAGAACCGCTACGCCACCGGACCCGACCAGATCGCCGGACTCGACACCGCCGGGCTGCGCGCCCGCTACCTCGTGCCCGACCTGTTCGTCCCCGGCGAGGTCCGCCTCGTCCACACCCACCACGACCGCGTCGTCCTCGGCGGGGCCGTCCCGGCCGGGCGGCGGCTGCCGCTCGAGGCGCCCGACGGCCTGCGCGCCGCGCACTTCCTGGAGCGCCGCGAGGTCGGGATCGTCAACGTCGGCGGCCCGGCCGTGGTGGAGGCGGACGGGACCACCTACGAGCTGCCGCCGCGCGCGTGCCTCTACCTGGGCCGCGGCGTCCGGGACGTGACGTTCGCCGACGCCGCGGAGGGATCCGGCGCACGGCTCTACCTCGTGTCGGCGCCCGCGCACACGGCGTACCCCGCCGCGCGCGTGCTGCCGGAGGCGGGCACGGTCCGCGAGCTCGGCGACCAGGAGACGTCGAACCGCCGGACCCTGCGCCAGTACCTGCACCCGGACGGCGTCCGCACTTGCCAGGTGATGATGGGCGTCACGACGCTGCACCCGGGCTCGATGTGGAACACCATGCCGGCCCACACCCACGACCGGCGTACCGAGTGCTACCTGTACGTCGACCTGCCCGAGGACGCCCGGGTGATCCACCTGCTCGGCCGGCCCGAGGAGACGCGGCACCTCGTCGTCGCCGACGGGCAGGCCGTCATCTCGCCGTCCTGGTCGATCCACGCGGGGGTCGGCACCGCGGCGTACTCGTTCGTGTGGGCGATGGCCGGGGAGAACCAGGCCTTCGACGACATGGACGCCGTGCCGCCGGCCGCGCTGGCCTGAGCGGAGGACGGGATGACCACGCACTCCACCCCCGACGCGCCGACCGGGCGCGGGTACGGCACCGCGCGCACCCCGTGGGCCGTGCTCGGCGCCGACACCCTGCTCGCCCGCGAGCCGCTGATGAACCCGCGCGACCGCTGGGAGTACGAGGACGGCCTGGTGCTCGACGGCGTCCGGGCCGTGCACCGGCTGACCGGGGACCCGCGGTACTCCGCGTACATCCGGCGCAACCTCGACCACTTCGTGCGCGAGGACGGCTCGATCCTGGGGTACTCCCGCGCCGAGTACAACCTCGACCACGTCAACAACGGCAAGGCCGTGCTCGACCTGCTGGAGGAGACCGGCGACCGCCGGTACCGCCTCGCCGCCGACCGGCTGTTCCAGCAGCTGCTCCGCCAGCCGCGGCTCCGGGCCGGCACGTTCTGGCACAAGCAGATCTACCCCGACCAGGTCTGGCTCGACGGCCTGTACATGGGCTCGGTGTTCTACGCCCGGTACTGCGTGCTGGCGGGCCGCGCCGACCTGCTGGACGACGTCGTGCTGCAGTTCACCACCGCGTACGAGCTGACGGTGGAGGAGTCCTCCGGCCTGTGCCGGCACGCCTGCGACGAGTCGCGCCGGATGGGCTGGGCCGACCCGGAGACCGGGCGCTCGCCGCACGTGTGGCTGCGCGCGCTCGGCTGGTTCGTCATGGCGATGACCGACGTGCTCGAGCACCTGCCGGCCGAGCACCCCGGCCGCGAGCGCATCCGGGTGCAGCTCACCGACGTGCTCGCCGCGCTGCTGCGGGTCCGCGACCCGCGCACCGGCCTGTGGTTCCAGATCCCCGACCAGGGCGACCGGCCACTCAACTACCTGGAGTCCTCGGGCTCGTTCATGGTGCTGGCCGCGATCGCCAAGGCCCTGCGGCTCGGCCACCTCGCCGGCGACGACTGGGAGCAGGCGCTGGAGGCCGGCTGGGCGCACGCCACGGAGCAGTTCCTGTCCGTCGACGCGCAGGGCTGGGTGAACGTCCACCGGATGTGCCACGTCGCCGGCCTGGGCGGGCAGCCCTACCGGGACGGCAGCTACGCGTACTACATGACCGAGCCGATCGTCACGAACGACCACAAGGGCGTCGGCCCGTTCCTGCTGCTCGCCGCCGAGATGGACCGGCGGCACGGCCTCGGGGCGTCCCGGTGACCGCCCCGGCCCGCCCGGAGGGCGCCTGGACGCTGCACCCCGACCGCGCGCTGCCCGCCGACCCGGTCACCCGGCCGGTCGCCCGGGAGATCTACCGCGCCACCCGCGACCTGCCGCTGGTGGCGATGCACGGGCACGTGCCGGTGGAGTGGTTCGCGGAGGACTCCCCGTTCCCGGACCCGGCCCAGCTGCTCGTCGTGCCGGACCACTACCTGGTCCGGATGCTGGCCTCGCAGGGGGCCGGCATCGAGCAGCTCGGCGTCGCCCCCGTGCGCGGCGGCACCGGCATCGCGGCCGAGACGGACCCGCGGGCGATCTGGCGCCGGTTCTGCGCCGGGTGGCCGCTGTTCCGGGGCACCCCGACCCGGTTCTGGCTGGAGACCGAGTTGGTCGAGATCTTCGGCATCACCGAGCGGCCCAGCGCCGCCACCGCCGACGCGCTCTACGACCGGGTGCAGGCCGCCATCGACGACCCCGCGTTCCGGCCGCGGGCGCTGCTCGACCGGTTCGGCATCGAGGTCATCAGCACCACCGACCCGGCCTGGTCCACGCTGGACGCGCACGCCCGCCTCGCCGCCGACGGGCTCGGGCACCGGGTGCTCCCGACGTTCCGCCCCGACGCCCTGCTCGCCGTCGACCGACCGGGCTGGCGCGCCGACCTCGACCGGCTGGGCGCCGCCACCGGCGCCGACGTCGAGTCGTACGCCGGGTACGTCGAGGCCCTGCGGGTGCAGCGCGCCCGGTTCAAGGCCGCGGGCGCCCGGGCCTCCGACCACGGGCTGCTCGCCACCGGCACCACGCCCCTGACGGACGCCGAGGCGGAGCGGGTGTTCGCCGCGGCGCTGCGCGGGCGGGTCCCGGCCGCGGACGCCGCCGCCTTCGCCGGCCACATGCTGTTCCAGATGGCGGCGATGGCCGCCGACGACGGCCTGGTGCTGCAGCTGCACCCCGGGGTGCTCCGGGACCACGACCCGGCGGTGGCCGCCGCGTTCGGCCCGGACCGCGGCTACGACATCCCGGTCGCGACGGAGTACACCCGCGCCCTGCGCCCCCTGCTGGCCGCCTTCGGGCGGCACCCGGGGTTCCGGACCATCCTGTTCACGGTCGACGAGTCCACGTTCTCCCGCGAGCTCGCCCCGCTGGCCGGCGTCTACCCGTCGGTCCGGCTCGGGGCGCCGTGGTGGTTCCTCGACGCCCCGGACGCCATGCGCCGCTACCGCGAGGCGGTGACCGAGACCGCCGGGTTCGCCAACACCTCGGGGTTCGTCGACGACACCCGCGCGTTCGTGTCGATCCCGGCCCGGCACGACCTGGCCCGCCGCGTCGACGCCGGGTACCTGGCCCGGCTCGTCGTCGAGCACCGGCTCGACCTCGACGAGGCGGTCGACACCGCGGCCGACCTCGCCTACCACCTGCCCCTGCGCGCCTACGAGGCCACATGACCACGACGCCCCAGCCCCTGCCCGTCCCCGACGCGTCCACCGTGCCGCGCGACGCGCTGCCGCTCACCGTCCTGCAGTTCGGCGCCGGGAACTTCCTGCGCGCGTTCGTCGACCAGATGATCCAGGGCGCCAACGACGCCGGCGTCACCCGCGACGGGGTCGCCGTCGTGCACGCCACCCCCGGGCCGGACCGCGCGCTCGACCTGCTGCGCGAGCAGGACGGGATCTACCACGTGCTGCTGGAGGGCGTCCGCGACGGCGAGCCCGTGCGGCAGGTCACCCGGGTCACCGCGATCCAGCGGGTCGTGCGGGCGCACGAGGAGTTCGCCGCCTACCGCGCGACCTACCTCGAGCCGTCGCTGCGGGTCCTGGTGTCCAACACCACCGAGGCCGGCATCGCCTGGGTCGAGGGCGACGACCTCGCCGCCACGCCGCCGGCGTCGTTCCCCGCGAAGGTCACCGCGCTGCTGCTGGACCGGTTCCGGCACTTCGGCGGCGACCCCGCGGCCGGCCTGCACGTCGTGTGCTGCGAGCTGATCGAGGACAACGCGAGCACCCTGCGCCGCTACGTCCTCGCGCACGCGGCCGCGAACGACCTGCCGGCGGCGTTCGTCGACTGGGTCGAGCGGTCCTGCACGTTCCACGACACGCTGGTCGACCGGATCGTGCCCGGCTACCCCCGGGACGAGATCGCCGACGTGCACCGGCAGATCGGCTTCGCCGACCGGCTCGTCGTCAAGGGCGAGCTCTACGGCCTCTGGGCCGTCGGCGGCGACCCCGCGCTGCGCGACGCGCTGCCGCTGGACCGGGCCGGCCAGCCCGTCGAGTTCCTGCCCGACGTCCGGCCGTCCCGGGACCGCAAGGTCCGGGTGCTCAACGGGATGCACACGGCGCTGACCCCGGTCGGGCTGCTGCTCGGCGAGGTCGGCGTCCGGGAGACGGTGGCGCGGGCTGACGTCGCGCGCTACCTCGACCTGCTGCTCGACCGCGAGGTCCTGCCGTCCCTCGCCGGGGACCCCGAGGCGCTGCGCCGGTTCGCCGCGACCATCCGCGAGCGGTTCACCAACCCGTTCCTGCAGCACCGGCTCGCCGACATCGCCCTCAACGCGCTCGCGAAGTACCGCGCGCGGAACCTGCCGGTGCTGCTGGAGGCCTGGGCGGCGGGCCGGGAGGCGCCGGCGACGGCGTTCGCGCTCGCGGCGCTGCTGGTGCTGGACTCCGGGCGGGCGGGGCCCGCGGGGTTCGAGCCGGCCGACGACCCGGGGCTGCTCGCGCTGGCGCGGGCCTGCGACGAGAGCGACCTCTCCGGGTGGGTCCGTGGCGTGGTCGTCGGGGCAGGGATGCTGCCGGCCGGCGACCCGCGCCTGGAGCGCCTCGTGGCCGAGGTGGCCGGGCACGCCGCGGCGATCCTGCGCGACGGCGCGCGGGCGGCGCTCTCGGACCTGCTCGCCGCGGCCGGCTGATCCGCACGGACGTCCGTGCGGATCAGCCCGCCGCGGCCGGACGTGGGGCCGCGCACGTCGCGGTCGGGCGGTGCGGAGGGCCTGCCCGGCCGGGACGACGACGGCCCGCGTCCCCCGGGACGACGACGGCCCGCGCCCCCTCGAGGGGCGCGGGCCGTCGGGCGCGTGCGGGGTGCGGTCAGTCCCGACCCTGCAGGATCGCGAGGATCCGCAGGATCTCGAGGTACAGCCAGACCAGCGTGACGATCAGGCCGAACGCGGCCGACCAGGCGAACTTCGCCGGGACGCCCTGCTCGACGCCCCGCTTGATGGCGTCGAAGTCCATGATCAGGCTGGCGGCCGCGAGCCCGACCGCGAACAGGCCGGCGATGACGCCGATCGGTCCGTTGCGCAGCGGGCCGAAGCCGTCGCTCGACACGAAGAACATCATCACGACGTTGACGAGCGAGTACGCGAGGTAGCCGACCATCGCGATGAGCAGCCAGCGCGTGAACTTCGGGGTGACCCGGACCCGGCCCGACTTGAACAGGAACAGCGCGGCACCGAAGGTCGCGAACGTGGCGATCACGGCCTGCAGCACGATCGGCTGGACGCCCTGGCCGTCGAAGGTCATGTTCTGGAACGCCAGGCTGATCCCGCCGAGGAACACGCCCTGCGCGACGGTGTACAGCGTGATGAGCAGCGGGCTCGGGTTCTTCTTGAACGCGTTCACCAGGCCGAGCACCAGGCCCGCGATCGCGCCGAGGGGCCAGAGCCCGGGCGCGACGTTCCAGGTCGCCGCCGCGACGACGACCAGCAGCGCGAGCAGCCCGCCCGTCTTGATGATGACGTCGTCGTAGGTCAGCCGGCCCGTGTCCCGGGTGGTGGCCGCGGGCGCGCCGTACATCTGCTCCAGCGACTGCGCCTCGATCACCGGCCCGGTGGCCGTGGCGCCGTACGCGCCCGGCTGCGCCGTCGTCTGCTGCGCGCGTCCGCGGTTCCCGCGGGCGCGCGGGTCGCCGAACACGGCGCTGTTGTTGAACACCGGGTTGGTCATCGGTCCTCCAGGGTCGGTTCGCGATCGAGCCGGCAGTGGTACTGACCCTAGAACGCCGCGACCCCCACGGAAGTTCCCCGGACCCCTCACGGGCCCGAGCCCATCCTGGCGGCCGACCTGGCGGGGCCCCGGGTCATCCCCACGGCGGACGGCGTCGGCCGTGCGGGCGAGCCGACCGGTCCGCGGAATCGGCCGCGCGGTCGTTCCGCCGGGGCCCGCGGGTCCGTAGGTTCGTGCCGTACCTGGAGACCACCCCTGTGAGGACACCATGATCGAGGCAAGAGGACTCACCAAGAGGTACGGGCAGAAGACCGCCGTCGCCGGCATCGACTTCACCGTGCAGCCCGGCAAGGTCACCGGCTTCCTCGGCCCGAACGGCGCCGGGAAGTCGACCACGATGCGGATGATCATGGGCCTCGACCGGCCCACGTCCGGCACCGTGACCGTCAACGGCCGCCCGTACGCGCAGCTCAAGAGCCCGCTGACGGAGGTCGGCGCGCTGCTCGACGCCAAGGCCGTCCACTCCGGCCGCTCGGCGACCAACCACCTGCGTGCCGTCGCCGCGACGCACGGGATCGGCCGCAAGCGGGTCGACGAGGTCATCGAGATGACCGGCCTTCAGGCCGTCGCCGGCAAGCGCGTCGGCGGCTTCTCCCTCGGCATGGGCCAGCGGCTCGGCATCGCCGCGGCCCTGCTCGGCGACCCGCGCACGCTGATCCTGGACGAGCCGGTCAACGGCCTCGACCCCGAGGGAGTGCTCTGGGTCCGCAACCTGGTCAAGCACCTCGCGACCGAGGGCCGGACGGTCTTCCTGTCCTCACACCTGATGAGCGAGATGGCGCTGACCGCGGACCACATCCTGGTGATCGGCCGCGGCCGGATCATCGCGGACGCGCCGGTCGCGGACATCGTCGCCGGCGCATCCGGCACCCGGGTCCGCGTCCGCAGCCCGCAGGCCGCCCGCCTCGCCGAGCTGCTCCAGGGCCCCGAGACCACCGTCACCTCGGTCGAGGCGGGCCTGATCGAGGTCACCGGCACGACCGCCGAGGCCGTCGGCGAGCTCGCCGCCCGCGACGGCGTCGTGCTGCACGAGCTCACGCCCGTCGCCGCGTCGCTCGAGGCGGCGTACATGTCGCTGACCGCCGACGACGTCGAGTACCACTCCGCGCCCACCGGGGCCGGCACCACCGTCCAGCAGGGGCAGACCGTCCCCACCCACGAGGAGGCCCGGCGATGAGCGCCACCGCCACCGTCCCCGCGACCCGCGCCGCGGCCCGCCCCTCGGGCGACGCCCGGGTCACCTTCGGCCGCCTGCTGCGGTCCGAGTGGATCAAGCTGTGGTCGCTGCGTTCGACCTGGTGGGTGCTGCCGATCACCGTCGTCGCCCAGGCCGGGATCGCCTGGATGATCGCGTACTTCGGTGTCCAGCAGTTCGACGAGTCCGGCATGGACTACACCGTCACGGCCGCCGACATCGTCGGCGGCATTCAGTTCGCGCAGCTGGCGATCTGCGTCCTGGCGGTCCTGGCGATCACCGGCGAGTACTCCACCGGGATGATCCGCAGCACGTTGTCGACCTCCCCGACCCGGACGCCGGCGCTGCTGGCCAAGGGCCTGGTCGTCGTCGCGGTCGCGATCGTCACCGGCATCGTGGGCACCCTGGTGTCCTGGGCCGTCACCTACCCCGTGCTCGGCGAGGCGCACCGCGTCGACCTGGGCCTGGAGATGAACCAGCGGATCCTGCTCGGCGCACCGCTCTACCTCGGGGCGATCGCCCTGCTCGCCTACGCCATCGGCGCCCTGCTGCGGCACTCGGCCGGCGCGCTCGCAACGGTGCTCGGGCTGCTCCTGGTCGTCGAGAGCGTGTTCGCGCTGATCCCGTGGACGTTCTTCGAGAAGATCAGCCCCTACCTGCCCATGTCGGCCGGTTCCCAGCTGGTCATGTCGGACAACCCCGATGCCGTGCTGGGGCCCTGGGAGGGCTACGGCGTCCTGGTCGCCTGGGGCGTCGTCGCGCTGGCCGCCGCCGCGGTGCTGCTCCGGCGCCGCGACGCCTGACAGCCGCGCCCTAGGGTGGCCCCGTCCCGGATCCCCGGGGCGGGGCCGCCGCCGTTCCCCGCGGCCCCGGCCGCGCCCCACCTCCGGAGGACCCGCTGAGCCCGACCCCCGAGCCCGCCCCCGCCGCGTTCACCGAGCTGGACGCGCGACGGCTCGGCCGCGTCCGCCGGTTCTTCGCCGTGCACCCGCGGGCCTCGGACGTCCTGGTGTGCGCGCTGTTCGCCCTGTCGGCGATCACCTCCGTGGGGCCCGCCGTGGAGAGCGCGGGGCCGAACGTCGGGTTCGCCGAGGACGAGGTCGTGCTGTCCGGCGCCGTGGCCGGGCTGTCCGTCGCCCTGACCACGCTCGCGCTCGTCGCGCTCTGGTTCCGCCGCCGCTGGCCGGTCCGGGTGACCCTGGGGCTCGGCGCCGCGACGGTGCTGCAGGTCCTGCTGACCGGGTCGGCGGGCGCGTGCGACGTCGCGTTCGCCCTGGGCTTGTACGTGGTCGCAGCGACCCGGCCGCAGCGCCAGGGCTGGCTGCTGCTGGGCGGCGCGGCTCTGGCTGTGCTCGGTGCGTTCCTGCTCTGGGGCGCACTGCTTCGCCCGGACGGCGCGCGGCTGAACATCGATGTGGGGTCGATCCTCGTCGCCGGGCTGGTCGCCCTGGCCGTCGGTGCGAACGTGCGGGGCCGCCGCCTGCACACCCGCGCGCTGGTCGAGCGGCACCAGCAGCTCGTGGACGCCGGCGAGCAGCACGCCAAGCTCGCCGCCGCGGCCGAGCAGACCCGGATCGCCCGCGAAATGCACGACGTCGTCGCCCACGGCCTCACGGTGATGATCGCCCTGTCCGACGGCGCGCGCGTAGCGGTGCGGCGCTCGCCCGACGACGCCGTGGCCGCGCTGGACCTGCTGTCCGAGACCGGGCGGTCGGCACTCGCCGACATGCGCCGGATGCTCGGCGTGCTGCGCGGCGCCGACGTCCCGCTGGAGCCGCAGCCGGGCACCCAGGACCTGGAGTCGCTGGTGCAGCAGTTCCGTGCGGCGGGCCTCACCGTGCACCTGACCACCGCGGGGCCTGCCCTGCCCGCCGACGCGGCCCTCGCCCTCACCGTGTACCGGGTCGTGCAGGAGTCGCTGACCAACGCCCTGCGCCACGCCGGGGCGGGAGCCCGAGTCGACGTGCTCGTCCGTCACGGCGCCGGCCGGGTCGGCATCGAGGTCGTCGACGACGGGGCGGCTGCCGAGCCGGTGGCGGACGCCCCGACCGAGCCCGGGCGCCTGGGACGGCTGGGCGAGCGCCTCGCGGAGCGGCTCGACGACCCGCTGGCGGCCCGGACCGACGCCGAGGGCGTCGCCGCGGTGCCGCCCGTGCCGGTCCCGGCCCGCGGCGGTCGCGGGTTGGTGGGCATGCGCGAGCGCGCGGCGGTCTACCGTGGCTCCGTGGCGGCCGGGCCGTACCGCGGCGGCTGGCGCGTGCACGTCGAGCTGCGCACCGAGGACGTCCCCGACGGCGCCACCACGACCCCGACCGAGGAGCCCGCGTGACCACCACCCCCGACGGCGCCGGGCCGGCGCCCATCCGCGTCCTGCTGGTCGACGACCAGCCGCTGCTGCGGATGGGCTTCCGTCTGGTGCTGGACGACGAGGACGACCTGACCGTGGTCGGCGAGGCCGGGGACGGCGCCGAGGCCCTGCGGCAGATCGCCGCGCTCGACCCCGACGTCGTGCTCATGGACGTCAGGATGCCGGGCACCAACGGGATCGAGGCCACCGAGCGCATCGTCGCCGCCGGCTCCCGGTCCCGGGTGCTCATCCTGACGACCTTCGACCTCGACGAGTACGCGTTCGCCGCCCTGCGCGCCGGCGCCAGCGGGTTCCTGCTCAAGGACGCCCGCCCCGCCGAGCTCACCGCCGCCATCCGGGCCGTCGCGACCGGCGACGCCGTCGTCTCCCCGCGCGTCACCCGGCGGATGCTCGAGCTGTTCGCCGAGGAGCTGCCCGGCGAGTCCGCCACGCCCGCGCCCCGCGGCGACGCGCGGCTCGACGAGCTCACGCACCGCGAGCGGGAGGTGCTGCTCGCCGTCGCCGAGGGGCTGTCGAACGCCGAGGTCGCCGAGCGGCTGTTCCTGTCCGAGGCGACGGTGAAGACCCACGTCGGGCGGATCCTCGCGAAGCTCGGCGTGCGGGACCGGGTGCAGGCCGTCGTGCTCGCGTACGAGTCGGGGCTCGTCGGGCGCTGAGCCGAGCACGGATCCCTCAGACCTCGCCGAGCGCCTCCTCGGGGGTCCCCTCGACCGCACGCGCGGCGCGGTCCCACTGCCGGAAGGTCAGCCGCTCGCCCACGGCCGCCGCCATGGCGCGGCCCTTCCAGGCGAACGCGACCACGCCGATCAGCAGCACCCCCGCGCCGACCCAGTACGGGGCGGTCGCGCTGACCGGGTGCAGCAGGCCCGCGATCACCGGGGCCGGAGCGGCGAAGCCCCAGCGCACCAGGTTGAACGCCGCGGTCGTCGTGCGGCGCTCCGCCCCGCCCAGGCCGAGCGCGAGGTCCGTCAGGTTCGCGTTCGCGATGCCCATGCACACGCCGGCGAGCACCAGCACCACGACGGACTCCGCCGTGCCGGCGCTCGTCGCCAGCAGCACCAGGGCCACGAGCAGACCGGCGATCGCCACGCCCACCGTCGCCACCGCGCCGATCCGGTGCGCGAGCCGGTGGCCCACCACCAGGATGCCGACCGCCAGGCCGATGCCCCACGCCGTGAACACCAGGCCGAGCGGGATGACGTCCAGACCCAGGAACACCGGCGTGTAGCCGAGCACGACGAAGAACACGAAGTTGTAGGCGGCCGTGACCACGCACAGGGTGCGGAACGCGGGACGGCGGAACGGCTGCCACACGTCGCGCAGCGTCAGCGCCGTCGGCGGGTCCTGCGGGTCGCGGAGCCGGGTGACCGACATCGCGAGCGCGATCAGCATGAACACCCCGCACGCGGCGAACGGCACCCGCCAGGAGATCTGGCCGAGCAGGCCGCCGATCAGCGGGCCGACGGCGAACCCGAGGCCCACGCAGGTCTCGAACAGCTCGACGACCCACTCGCGGTCCGTCGCCAGCGCGACCAGCAGCACCATCGCGGTCGCGAAGAACATCGCGTTGCCCAGGCCCCACAGGCCGCGGAGCACCGCCAGCTCGAGGATGTTCCCGGACAGCGCGGCGAGCACCGCGGCCGCCGCGACGACGGTCACGCCCGTCGCGAGCACCTTGCGGTAGCCGTACCGGCCGGTCGCGATGACCGCGGGGATCATGCCCACCGCCATCACGACCAGGTAGGCGGTGAACAGCAGCTCGATCTGCCAGGTGGAGGCGCCGATCTCCTCGCCGATCACCGGGAGGATCGGGTCGACCACGGCGATGCCGGCGATCGCGAAGAACGCGGTCAGGGCCGTGGCGTAGATGGCGGTCTTGTTCGGTTCGGGGTGCCGGCTGGGCATGCGTGTCCTCGGGAAGTCGTCGTCGGTATGTCTGTACTATACAGGCTTATTGCCCAGGGGGACGTGGCAGACTTCCCGGGCCGACCCGAGGACGAGGTGACCATGCCGGACGACTCCCTGCGCACGATCGAGGCCCAGGTGGCCATGCTGCTGCGCCTGTCCGACCGGACCCGCCGCGCCGGTGCGCGCGCCCGCGGCGAGATCGAGCGCTCCGCCTACCTCGTCCTGGGGGTCCTCGCGCAGGACGGGCCGACGAGCGTCAACGCCATCGCCGACGCCCTCCGGCTCGACCCGTCCACCGTCACCCGCCAGGTGCTCGCGATGGAGCAGGCCGGCCAGGTCGTCCGCGCCGCCGACGCCAGCGACGGCCGGGTCACCCTCGTCCGGCCCACCGAGGCCGGGCTCGAGGCCCTCGAGCGGACCCGGGACGTCCGCGCGCGGCTGTACGGCGAGGTGCTCGACGGCTGGTCCGCCGACGACCGCGCCGCGCTCGCCCGGCTGCTGACCCGGCTCAACGACGACGTCGACACCTGGGGCCGCGCGCACGGCAGCCGGTGAGACGCGCGCCGCACCTGCGTGACGCGCCGCGGCCCACCACCTACGCTCGACCCGACGCACCGGTCACGCCCCCGGGCCGCGCGTCGTCGCACGCCGACCCGTCCGGCACCTCGAACGACCGGAAGGTGCTACCCGCGTGACCTCGACCGAGCCCCTGACCACCCCGCGCCGCCCGCCGCGGACGGCCCTGCGCGCCACCGTGCTGCGCGCCGAGCACCTCACCCCGGCGATGGTCCGGCTCACCCTCGGCGGCCCCGGCATCGCCGGCTTCGCGCCGTCCCCGCACGCCGACTCCTACGTCAAGCTCGTCTTCCTGCCGGGCGTCGGCGCGACCGCCTCCGGCGCGGACGTCCTCGCCGCGTGGACCACCCCGGACGGGCGCGTCGACATGGAGGCCGCCCGCGCCGCCCTGCCGCCGGAGCACCAGCCCCGGATGCGGACCTACACGGTCCGCGGGTTCGACGACCTCGAGCTCACCCTCACGCTCGACCTCGTCGTGCACGGGGCCGAGGGCATCGCCGGACCCTGGGCCGCCGCCGCGGCGCCCGGGGACGAGGTCGTCGTGGTGGGCCCGGGCGGCGGCTACACCCCCGACCTGACGGCCGACCACCACCTGCTCGCCGGCGACGCCTCCGCACTGCCCGCCGTCGCCGTGACCCTCGAGCGGCTCGGCGGCGCCGCCTCCGGGCACGCCGTCCTGGAGGTGCGCGACCGCGCCGAGGAGCAGGCCCTGCACGTCCCCGACGGCATCGCCCTGCACTGGGTGCACACCGGCGACGCCGCCCCGGGCGCCCGGCTCGTCGAGGCGGTCCGCGCCCTGCCGTGGCCCGTCGGCCGCGTGCACGCGTTCGTGCACGGCGAGGCCGGGTCGGTGCGCGAGCTGCGCCGGTACCTGCGCGTCGACCGCGGGCTCGGCAAGGGCGACCTGTCGATCTCCGGGTACTGGCGGGCCGGCGCCGACGACGAGGGCTGGCGAGCGGGCAAGCGCGACTGGCTGCGCGGGATCGAGGACGCCGAGGCGGCCGCGGGACTGGACTGAGCCGGCCGGGGCCGCGGTGCCGGGCGGGTCAGGCGTCCGGCGCGACGTGCCAGGGGCGGTCCGGGTCCGTCGGCCGCGCGTCCGCCGCGACCTCGATCGCATACGTCGCCGGCGCCGGGCCGTCCGGCACCGGCCCCAGGTAGCGGTGCCCCGTCATCCGGCACCACGCCGGCAGGTCGATGGGCGCGACCGGGTCGGACGTCGTCAGGTGCACCACGGTGCCGGGCGGGAGCTCCCGGGCACGGGCCCGGAGCAGCACGAGCAGGCGGGCGCAGCCGAGGTCACCGCCGTCGACGTGCACCGGCTCGGGGCCTGCCGGGGACAGCACGCACCGCACTGTACCGACCCGCTGCGGCGCCGGGCCGCTGCGGCGCCGGGCCGCGTCAGGCGACGTCCGGGTGCACCCCGCCGGACGGGCCTGCTCCCCCCGGGCCACCCCGCCCGGTCGCGCCGGCGTCGTCCCACGCCGTCACCGGGTGGCCGCCGGCGGTCGCGCCCCCGGCGGGGCGACCCCCGAGGGTCATCTCGTCGTCCCGCTGCGCCACCAGCCCGCCACCCGCCGCGGCCCCGGCGATCAGCCCCGCCGCCACCTCGCGCGCGTCCCGGGCGCCGGACGCGGCCTTGAGGTACGCGATCGCCTCGGACGCGTCGCAGCCGCGCCGGGCCATGACGACGCCGACGGCGCGGTCGAGCACCGCCTGCGAGCGGCTGCTGGCGAGCAGGTCGTCCATGGTCTGCCCGAGCTCGATGATCTCGTCCCGCGCGGCGACCACGGTCGCGATCCCGTGCGCCAGCCCGAGCGCGCGCGGCGTGACGGCGGACCAGTCGGGCGTCTCGGGCGAGTACAGGGACAGGTGCACGGTGACGTCCCCGTAGGTGCCGGGCACCACCAGGACCGAGCGGAAGCCCTGCACCGCGCAGGCGTGGCTCCACACCGGCCACCGCTCGTCGGCGCCGACCTCGGCGACCACGGCCGGGGCGCCGGTCTTGCGGACGAGGTAGCGCGGCCCGAGCCGGTGCCGGTCCTGGACGGCGTCGCAGCGCGCGACGCCGACGGAGGCCGCGGACAGCCAGCGGTCGCACCCCCGGACGGTGGCGGCCGAGCAGGCGGACGCGACGACGCCGAGCGTGCGGGCGGCGTGGTGGGTGAGGGTGTGGATCAACGCGTCGAGCGAGGCGTCGGCGTCGATGCGCACGACCTCGTCGGACCCCCGGGTGGACATGGGTGCGCTCCCCTGACGTGACGGGCGCGCTGCGCGGCGCTGCACAGGGGGCCAGTGTCCGCCGTCCCGGGCGGGAGCGCCACCGGGCGCCGGGACGGTCGGCCGCGCGGCGCCCCCGCGCGGCCGACCGGGCCGCTCAGGCCGCCTGACCCGGGCGCAGCAGCACCTTGGTCCAGCCCTCCTCGCGGTCGTCGAACCGGCGGTAGCCGTCCGCGGCCTGGTCGAGCGGCAGCTCGTGGGACACGATGAACGACGGCGTGGCCCGCCCCGCGACGATGAGGTCGCGCAGCTGCCGGTTGTACCGCATGACGGGCGCCTGGCCGGTGCCCATGTGCTGGCCCTTGGTGAAGAAGGTGCCGTAGTCGAACCCGATCCGCCCCTGCTTCGCCCCCTCGTCCGCGGCGCCCGGGTCCTCGGGCATGTAGACGCCGACCACGCCGATGCCACCGGTCGCGCGCACCGTGGCGACGAGGTTGTCGAGGACCAGCTCGGGGTGCTCGTCCCCGGAGGGGTCGTGCGCCTGGTAGCCGACGGCCTCGACGCCGCAGTCGGTGCCGCGGCCGCGGGTGGCGTCCATGATCTGCTCGACGGGGTCACCGGCGGAGAAGTCGATCCCGATGCCGCCGATGCTCTCGGCGAGCCGCAGCCGGTCGGGCTCCTTGTCGACGACGAACACGCGGGACGCCCCGCGGATGAGCGCGCTGTGCGCGGCCATGAGACCGACGGGCCCGGCGCCGTACACCGCGACGTCGTCGCCGGGCTGCATGCGGGCGAGCTCGGTCCCGTGCCAGCCGGTCGGGAAGATGTCGCTCAGCATGGTGAAGTCGTTCTCGTGCTCGGTGCCCTCGGGGAGCTCGAGCAGGTTGACGTCGCCGTAGGGCACCCGGAGGTACTCCGCCTGGCCGCCGTCGTACGGCCCCATGTTCGCGTAGCCGTACGCGGCGCCCACCATGCCCTCGAGCGGGTTGGTCCGCAGGCAGAACGAGGTCCAGCCCTGGAGGCAGTTGCGGCAGGTGCCGCACGCGATGTTGAACGGGACGCTGACCCGGTCCCCGACGCGGATCCGGGTGACGGCCGGGCCGACCTCCTCGACGACCCCCATGTTCTCGTGGCCGAGGACCTTCCCCTCCTCCACGGAGGTCCGCCCCTCGTACATGTGCAGGTCGGAGCCGCAGATGTTGGTGGTGGTGATGCGGACGAGGACGTCGGTGGGCTGCTCGATCCGGGCGTCCGGGACCTCGACGACCTCGACCTGCTTCGGACCGCGGTACACGACTGCGCGCATGCTGGCTCCCCTCGTCCGGCGGCCGCGTGGGCCCGCCCTGGTCGCCGCGCGGAGCCGCGCGACGGATCCTGCGATCGTCCGTCTGCCGGGGGCATCCGGCATCCGGGGGGCGGGGCGCTTGCCGTTACCTACCGTTCGGTAGGTAGAGTGGCGACCGGTCCGACGGAGGACCGGCCGGAGACCGCGCCGCGCGCGGGCACCCGGCATCGCGCGACGAAGGGTGAACCGGTGGACGAGCTCCTGTTCGGTGCGGCGTACTACGACGAGTACATGCCGACGGACCGGATCGAGACGGACGTCGCGATGATGAAGGCGGCCGGCATCACGGTCGTCCGGATCGCCGAGTCGACGTGGAGCACGCTCGAGCCGCAGCCGGGGGTCTTCGACTTCACGCACGTCGACCGCGCCCTGGACGCGTTCGAGGCGGCCGGGATCCACGTGATCGTCGGGACGCCGACCTACGCGGTGCCGGCGTGGCTGGTGCAGTCGCACCCGGCCGTGCTGGCGACGACCCGGGCCGGCGAGGGCCGGTACGGCGCCCGCCAGATCATGGACATCACCAACCCGACGTACCTGTTCCACGCCGAGCGGGTCATCCGGGAGCTCATGCGGCACACCGCGCCCCGCCGCGGCGTGATCGGGTTCCAGATCGACAACGAGACCAAGTACCACGACACCGCCGGCCCCGCGGTGCAGCGCCGGTTCGTGAAGTACCTGCGCGAGGAGTTCGACGGTGATCTGGCCGCGCTGAACGCCCGCTTCGGCCTGGACTACTGGTCGAACCGGGTGGACGCGTGGGAGGACTTCCCGGACGTGCGCGGGACGATCAACGGCTCGCTGGGCGCGGAGTTCGACAAGTTCCGCCGCCGCCTGGTCGAGGAGTTCCTGGGCTGGCAGGCCGCGATCGTGCGCGAGTACGCCCGCGAGGACCAGTTCGTCACGCAGAACTTCGACTTCGACTGGACGCCCGGCTGGTCGTACGGGCTGCAGCCCGCGGTGGACCACTTCCGCGCCGCGCCGACGGTCGACGTCGCGGGCGTGGACATCTACCACCCGACGCAGTCGCGGCTGACCGGCAAGGAGATCGCGTTCGGCGGCGACATGACCCGCTCGATCAAGGGCGGCGCGAACTACCTGGTGCTGGAGACGCAGGCGCAGGGCCAGCTCGGCTGGCTCCCCTACCCCGGCCAGCTGCGGCTGCAGGCGTACAGCCACCTGGCGAGCGGCGCCGACGGCCTCATGTACTGGCACTGGCACTCGATCCACAACTCCTTCGAGACGTACTGGCGCGGGCTGCTCTCGCACGACCTGCAGTCCAACCCGACGTACGAGGAGGCCGGCGTGTTCGGCCGCGAGGCCCGGCGGGTCGGCTCGTCCCTCATCCACCTGCGCAAGCACAACCGCGCGGCGATCATGGTCAGCAACGAGGCGCTGACCGCGCTGCAGTGGTTCACGATCGAGGTCGGCTTCATCGACGGGGTGTTCGGCTCGTCGATCGGCTACAACGACGTGCTGCGCTGGGTGTACGACGCGCTGTTCGACCTGAACGTCGAGGTCGACTTCGTGTCGGTCGACGACGAGGACCTGGCCCGGTACGACCTGGTCGTGGCGCCGGTGCTGTACGCGGCCCCGCAGGCGACCGTCGACCGGCTCGACGCGTACGTGCGCGGCGGCGGCCACCTGGTGACGACGTTCCGCACCGCGGTGGCGGACGAGTACGTGAAGGTCTGGCACGACACCGCGCCGCACGGGCTGACCGGGGTCACCGGCGTGACCTACAACCAGTACACGGTGCCCGGCGACGGCGTCGGGCTGGCGCTGCACGGCGACCTCGCCGCGGTCCCGGGCGCCGCCGAGGGGGCCGCGGCCGGGGCGCAGGCGTTCCTCGAGCTGCTGCACCCGCAGGGCGCGGAGGTGCTCGCGTCGTACGACCACCCCGCCTGGGGCGGGTACGCGGCGATCACCCGGAACCGGGTGGGCGACGGGCAGTCGCTGCACCTCGGCACCATGACGTCGCCGGAGCTGCTGCGTGCGGCGCTCGGGCTCGCGGTGCGCGACGCGGGGATCGCGGACTGGGCGCAGGACCTGGCGGGCACCGTCTCGGTGCGCCGCGGCACCAACGCCGCGGGCAACGCCGTCACCTACCTGCTGAACTACTCGGCGGACCCGGTGACGGTCGCGGCGCCGGTGGCCGGTCGCTCGGTGCTGGCGGACGGCGCGGCCGTCACCGCGGGCGACGCGCTCACGATCGGGGCGTGGGACCTGGTCGTCCTGGAGTCCTGACCGCCCGGGCGGGGGCGCGGCGCGGCTAGTCTGCGTCGTGGCCCCGCCCGCGGTGGGCCGGCCCGGAGGAAGCAGGAGACGTGACGACGCAGCACCAGGACCCGCCGGCCGTGCGCCGCCGGGTGCGCCTGACCCCGGAGCAGCGCCAGGCGCAGATCCTCGAGGCCGCGACCCGCCTCATCGCGCGGCACGGGTTCACCGGCATGGCGCTCGCCGACGTGGCGCAGGAGGTCGGCCTGACCCAGGCGGGCCTCCTGCACCACGTCGGGTCCAAGGAGGGCCTGCTGGAGCTGGTCGTCTCGCAGCTGTACGACCGGCGCGGCACCCCGGACGACTACGTCGCCACGGGCGACCCCGCCGCGACGCACCCGGACGGGATCTCGCTGCCGGGGTACTTCCGGTTCCTCGTCTCCTTCAACGCGGCGCGCCCGGAGCTGCTCCGGCTCTACACCGTGCTGGGCGTGGAGGCGTCGTCGCCCGAGCACCCGGCGCACCGGTACTTCCTCGACCGGCCCGACCAGGTCTGGGGGTTCTACCGCGGTTTCACCTGGCGGCTGCCGCCGCAGGTGGGACCGTTCGACGGGCTGCGGGACCTGGTCGAGATGACGATCGAGGCGATGGACGGGCTGCAGATCCGCTCGTTCCGGCTCCCCGCGGTCGACCTGGTCACCGAGTGGGCGAAGTTCGAGCGCGTGCTCTACCCCTCGCCCGCCTGGGACGCGTACCGCTGAGCCGCCCCGGGCGTCACACGCCTCCGCGCAGCGCCGCGATGGGTTCGACCCGCGCGGCCTTGAGCGCCGGGTAGACGCCCGCGAGCAGGCCGACCACCGCGCCGCCCGCGGCGGCGACCAGGACGACGCCCAGGTGCAGGATCGGCGTCCAGGACTGCGCGGCGGAGACCGCGACGACGACGGCGACGCCGAGCGACGCTCCGACCATGCCGCCGAGCAGACCGACCGTCGCGGACTCGAGCATGAACTGCGCCGCGATGTCCCGGCGGCGCGCGCCGAGGGCCCTGCGCAGGCCGATCTCCCCCGTCCGCTCCATGACGGACAGCAGGGTCACGTTGGCGATGCCCAGGCCGCCGATCAGCAGGGCGACGCCGCCGAGGGCCAGGAAGATCGTGCTGATGTCGGCCTGCACGTCCGCGCGGACCCCGCCCGAGCCGCCGGGCACCTGCACCGTCACCGTCTCGGGGGAGTTGGGCGACAGCGCGATCGGCAGCTGCTCCCCCACGACCGGCCCCGCACCGACCGCGATGCGCAGGTGCAGCTCCTCCGGCGCCGCGAGGCCGAAGTCGGCCCGGGCGGTGCCGACGGGCAGCACGACGGCGTCGCGCAGGTCGGTCCGGCGCTGCATCCCGTCGACGATGCCGATCACCGTGTACGAGCGGTCGCCGATGAACACGGACGGCTGCCGGTCGACCCGGGACACGCCGAGCCGGTCGGCCGCGCGGACGCCGAGGACGACCACGCGGTCGGCGCGGGCGTCGTGCCCCGCGTCGAAGGAGCGGCCCGTCACGACCTCGCCGCGGACGGCGTCGAGCAGGTCGCCGGTGCCGGCCAGCACGGCGACGGAGGTGGTGGCGGGCGCGGACGGGTCGTTGACCGGGACGGCGGTGACGGCGGCGCCGTCGACGTCGACCGGGGCGACGAGCCCCGCCGCCTCGACGCCCGCGAGCCGCTCGGCGCGCTCGGCGGCGTCCCACGGCAGCGGCGCGGTGGCGCGCTGGTTCCCGTCGGCGCCGCGGGTGGTGCTCGCGGTCGCCATGGCCTGCGTGGCCGCGACGGCGTCGAACCGGCGGGCGATCTGGCCGGCGGCGGTCTGCGCGAGACCGACCGTCACGACGACCGAGGCGATGCCCAGGACGGTGCCGAGGATGGTGAGGAACAGCCGGCCGGGCCGGGCGTCGATGCCGGCGGCGGACTCCCGGACCAGGTCGCGGAGGCCGAACCGGTCGCCGCGGGGCGTGCTGCCGCGCGGCGCGGTCAGCGCGGGGGCGGTCACGCGAGCTCCGTCAGCCGGCCGTCGGCGATCCGGACCCGGCGCCGGGCGCGGGCGGAGACGACGTCGTCGTGCGTGATGACCACGAGCGTGAGCCCGTCGCCGTGCAGCTCGTCGAACAGGTCGAGCACCTCCGCGGAGTTGTGCGTGTCCAGGTTGCCGGTCGGCTCGTCCGCGAGCAGGACGCCGGGCGACGCGACGACGGCGCGGGCGACGGCGACGCGCTGCCGCTCGCCGCCCGACAGCGTGGTGGGCAGGAACGTCAGGCGGTGGCCCAGGTGCACGCGGTCGAGGGCCGCGAGGGCCCGGGCACGCCGCTCGGCCCGCGGGACGCCGCTGTACAGCGTGGCGAGCAGGACGTTGTCGAGCACCGTCCGGTGCGGCAGCAGGTGGAACTGCTGGAAGACGAAGCCGATCCGGCCGCCGCGCAGCGCGGTGCGCCGGGCCTCGGTGGCCTCGGACGTCGGCTCCCCGTCGAGCAGGTACTCCCCCGACGTCGGCCGGTCGAGCAGCCCGAGCAGGTGCAGCAGCGTCGACTTGCCGGAGCCGGACGGCCCGACGACGGACAGGTAGTCCCCGCGCTCGACGCGCAGGTCGCTCGGGCGCAGGGCGACCACGGGCGGGTCGCCGGGGAACTCCCGGGCGACGCCGCGCAGCTCGACGACGGGCGGGATCCCGCCCCCGCCGTCGCCCTCGCCGCGGACGTCCGCGTCCTCGCCCGCGAGCAGGTCCAGGGCCGTCACGCCTCGGCGTCCTCGTCCGGCTCCCCGGTCGCGGCGTCGGTCGCGCCGCCGGACTGCCCGATGACGACGAGGTCGCCCTCGGAGAGCGTCGCTCCGCCCGCGCCGGTGACCTCGACGTAGCCGCCGGCGGCGAGGCCGGTCTCGACCTCGACGAGCGCGGTGGTGTCGTCGTCGCCCATGACCTCGACGCGCGACTCCCCGCCCGGGCCGGCCGTGAGCGCGGCCAGCGGCACGGCGAGGACCGCCCCGCCGGTGGACGACACCGGGATGCTGACCCGCACGTTGCTCCCCTGGAGCGCGGCGACCTGCTCGGGGGTGAGCTCGCCGGGCAGCAGGGTGATCGTGGACCGCCCCGCGCCGGCGTCGCCGCCCGAGCCGCCGCCGGACCCGCCGTCGCCCGCGTCGCCGCCGGAGCCGCCGCCGGAGCCGCCGGACGCGCCGGCCGCCTCGATGGCGCTGATGGTCACGGGGAACTCCTGGCCGTCGAGCACCGCGGTGCCCGTCGCGCCGACGGTGAGCAGGGCCGCGTCGGCGCGGGCGGCGGTCGCGACGACCTGCAGGGTCGCGCCGGACACGCTCATGACCGAGCCCTCGACGGTGCCGCCGCGCCGCACGGACACGGCGTCCACCCGGCGGGGCAGGGTCTCGAGGAACACGACCTCGCTGGCGGGCAGGGCCACGACGGTGGCGTCCTGCGCGTCCGCGAGCGCCTCGCGGGCGTCGGCGAGGCCGTCGCGGGCGGCGGTCAGCGCCGCGCGCTCGCCCGAGGTGTTCGGGGCGGCGTCGAGCTCGGCGCGCGCGGCCTGGGCGACGCCGACCTGGTCACGGGCGTTGTCGACGTCGTTCTGGAGGCCGACCCTCATGGCGGGACCGCACTCGGGCTCAGGAGCAGTCAGGCAAGCGTCGAGTGCGATCTGCGCGGCGGCGACGGCCCGCTCGGCCGAGCGGATGTCGGCGTCCCCCTGGGCGACCGCTGCTCCGCCGGACCCGCCGCCGGCGGACGCCAGGGCGCCCTCGGCCGCGCTCACCTCGGCCTGCGCGGACCGCACGGCCCGCTCGGCGTCGGTCACGGCCTGGGCGGCCTCGTCGGACGGCGACGGCGCCGGGTACCCGGCGCGCCGGTAGAGCTCGGCGACGCCCTGGGCGGTCGCCCGGTCGTACGCGTCCGAGGTCGCGTCGCCGGCGCCGATCCCGAGGGCGCCGAGCGCCGCCTTGAGCTGCAGCACGTCGGGCCCGGAGACGCCGAGGCTGAGCGTGCGGTAGGTGGGCAGGCCGCCGGGCAGCACGAGGACGGGGCGGCCGGCGACCTCGAGGGCCACGGAGCCCGCGTCGAGCGTCGCGCCGACCTCCGGCACCTGGCCGGTGACGACCGCGCGCTCGCCGAGGTCGGCGGTCTCCACCCGCAGGTCGACGGCGTCGTCGAACACGACGTCGCCGCGCACGGTGACGTCGTTGCTCAGCTCGCGGCTCTCCACCGGCACCGTGATCGGCCCGGCCTCGGGGGGCGCGGTCCGGGCGGCCGCCTCCGCCGGGTTCAGCACCAGGCGGGACAGCCCGAGACCGGCGACCAGGCTGACCGCCGCGACGCCCGCCAGCACGACGAGCGTGCGGTTGCCCGTGCGCCAGGACCGGCGACCGGCCTCGGGGGCGTCCCCGGCAGCGGGCCCGGCAGGCCCCACGGGGCCGTCGGGGTCGGACGGGACGACGTCGTGCCCAGCGGCCACGTCAGCCCTCCCGCGCGGCGGTCGCGGCGGTGGCCCAGGCCTCGAGCTCGTCGCCGTGCTGGTCCACGAACTCCTGCTGCAGCTCGTGGTCGATCCGCATGCGCTCGGCGATGTAGTCCACCTTCTCCTGGCAGTCGAAGTCGGCGACGGCCTGGTTGATCTCCTTCTCGGTGAACGCCTTCACCGCGGCCTCGTCGACCTCGGGGGCCGGCGGGCCGTCCGGCTGCGCCTCCCAGTCCCAGGACTCCATCTGCGCCTGGTACTCGGGGTCCTCCCAGCCCTGGAGGCCGTTCCACTCCGTGTAGAGCGCCTCCGTCGCGGTGGACGCGTCCGTCAGCGAGTCGAAGCCCTCGTCGGCCATGCAGGAGGCCCAGGAGTTGTCGAGCTCGGCGACCCGCGGGTCCGCCTGGACGGTCTCGTAGAACCGGTTGAGCTCGTCCTGCAGGCCGGAGAACTCGTCGGTCGCGGCACCGCCCTCGTAGACCTCGTGCTGGGCCGCGCCGGAGCAGCCGGCGGTGGTCCAGTCGTACTCCTGCGCCTCCTCGCCGTCTCCCTCGATCGGCGGCCCGTACAGCGCCTCGGACCAGGCGGCGGCCTCGCTCTCGGACATGGCCTCGACGTACTCGGCGTTGGGGTCGACCCACTCGGTGCTCTCGCCGGTGTCCATGTCGCCCCACGGGTCGGTGCTGATCGCGTAGCCGTACTGCTCGGCGAACTCGCGGGTGCCCCACTCGACGTCGAGGTCGTCGTCGGAGCTCATCACCACGCCGCCGTTGTTCTCGGCGGGCGTGTAGTCGAAGCCCTGGTCCGCCATGCACGCGGAGATCAGCTCCTCGACGCGGCGGTTCTGCCGGTCGGACTCGGCCTGCAGCTCCTCGTCGGTGCGCTCGTCGTCGAGCGAGTAGCCGAAGATGCGGGCCTGGTACTCGTCGAGCGGGCCCGGCGTCCACTCGGTCGACTTCGACGACCCGCCGTCACCCCCGCCCCCGGAGCACCCGGCGAGCGCCAGGACCGCGAGCACGGCGACGGCCGCGGGACGGAGAGGTCGGGAGGAGGTCATCGTGCGGCCCTTCGGTCGGTGACCGCGTCGGCTGCCCCACCGACGCGCGTGCCCAGCATGGCGTGGACGACCCGTCCCGCGTGGGCGTTTCGGGAGATCAGCACGCGTTCGTCCGGCGTCGCGCGTCCACTGGGGCAGACGCTAGCGACGGCGCCGGGACCCCCACGTCCACCCCGGGGCGGACGTCGGGGAGCGGTCCGGTCCCCCGGGGGGCGGACGAGGCCGCCGCGGACCGGGCCCGCCGGACGGGACCACCGCGGCAGGTGTGGTGCCCCGCGGCCACGTCAGCCCTCCCGCGCGACAGCCGCGGCGGCAGCCCACGCCTCGAGCTCGTCGCGGTGCCGCTCCACGAAGTCCTCCTGCAGCTCGTGGTAGATGCGCACCCACGCGGCGTCGTAGTCGATCTGCTCCTTGCACGCGGCGTCCGCGACGGCCTGCGCGATCTCCTTGTCCCGGAACGCGGCGGTGGCCGCCTCGTCCACCTCCGGGTCCGGCGGGCCGTCCGGCTGCGCGTCCCAGTCCCAGCCCTCGGCGAGCGCCTGGTACTCCGGGTCGTCCCAGCCCTGCAGGTCCCACCACTCGGTGTGGAGGTCGTCCCGCGCGCCGTCGGCGCCGGTGAAGCCGGGGTAGCCCGCGTCCGCCATGCACGAGGACCACCGCGCGTCGAGGTCGGCGACCCGCGGGTCGTCCCGGGTCGTCTGCCAGAACCGGTCGACCTCGTCGCTGAGGGCGGCGAACTGGTCGGCGACCTCTCCCCGGTCGTACACCTCATGCTGCGCCGCGCCGTAGCAGCCGGCGGTGGTCCAGTCGTACTCCGCGGGCTCCTCCTCGTCGTGCTCCGTCATGGGGCCCCACAGGGCCTCCCAGTACGCCGCGGCCTCCCCCTCGGACATGGCGGCGACGTACTCCTCGTTCGGGTCCTCCCAGGTGCCGGAGTCCGCGGCACGGCCCTCGTTCCCCCAGGGGTCGGTGCTGATCCCGTAGCCGTACTGCTCGGCGAACTCGCGGCTGCCCCACTCGACGTCCAGGTCGTCGGTCGAGACGGCGACGGCGCCGCTCCGGTCGGCGGGCGTGTAGTCGAAACCCTCCTCGGCCATGCAGGCGGCGACCAGCTCCTCGACCCGCCGCTCCCTCTGGTCGTGCTCCGCCTGCAGGTCCTCGCTCGACCGGTCGTCGTCGAGCGAGTACCCCCAGATCCGGGACAGGTACTCGTCGAGCGGCCCCGGCGTCCACGTGGAGGGGCCGGCGGACGACGCATCACCACCACCACCGCGGGTGCAGCCGGTGACGGCGAGCGCCAGCAGCGCGAGGCCCACCACGGCGGTGCGGACGGTGTGCAGGGGTCGGGACGGCGTCATCGCGCGCTCCTTCGTCGGCAGCGCGCCGGCTGCCCCGCCGACGCACACCGCACAGGTTGGCGGCTGCGCGCGACCCCTCAGGTGCGCACCGGACCACCGTTGAGTGGTGGTCCGGCGCGCACCTGTCAGTGCAGCGCCACCGGGGCGTCGGCGTCGGCCGGGGGCCGCCGGACCAGCAGCGAGGCGGCGAGCGCGACGAGCGCGACGACGCCGCCCCACAGGAACGCCCCGCGCACGCCCGCCGCGGTGGCGGTGAGCGCGTCCGCGCCGTCCGCGAGCCGCGCGGCCGTCGTGGTCGACAGCACGGTGATGAACAGCGCGGTGCCGGCGGCGCCGGCGAGCTGCTGCAGGGTGTTCACGATCGCGCTGCCGTGCCCGTACAGGTCGCGCGGCAGCGAGCCGAGCGCCGAGGTGAACAGCGGCGTGATCATGAACGCGAGGCCGATGCTGAGCAGCGTGTGCACCGCCACCACGGCCCCCGCCGGGGTGCCCGGGTGCAGGGTGGACAGCAGCCACAGGGCGGTGCTCAGCGCGAGCACGCCCGGCGTGACCAGCGGCCGCGGGCCGAACCGGTCGTACAGCTGGCCGACCAGCGGCGACAGCGCACCCATGACCAGGCCGCCCGGGAGCAGCAGCAGGCCGGTCTCCAGCGTGCCCAGCGCCAGGACGTCCTGCAGGAAGATCGGCAGCACGATCAGCGCGCCGAACATCGCCATGAAGCCGACGATCAGCACCAGCGCGGACACGGTGTACGAGCGCCGGGTGAACACGCGCAGGTCCATGAGCGGGCCGTCGTGCGTGCCCTGCAGCCGGATCTGGCGCAGCGCGAACGCGGCGAGCGCGAGCACGCCGACCGCGATCGGGACCCACGGCGCGACGAGGGTGTGCCCGCCGGCGGACTCGCCGATGCTGGACAGGCCGAAGATCAGCGCGCCGAAGCCGACGGCGGACATGACCAGGGACAGCACGTCCAGCCGGTGGTCGGACGGCTCGGTGACGTCCCGGACCTTCCACGCGCCGAGCGCGAGGGCGATCCCGGCGATCGGCAGCATGACCAGGAAGATCCACCGCCAGGACAGCTGCGACAGCACCAGGCCGGAGATCGTGGGGCCGATGGCCGGGGCCACCGAGATGACGATCGAGATCGTGCCCATGGTGCGGCCGCGGATGCTCGGCGGGACCAGGGTGAGCGCGGTCGTCATCAGCAGCGGGAGCATCACGGCGGTGCCGCTCGCCTGGACGACGCGGCCCGCGAGCAGCGCGCCGAAGCCCGGCGCCGCGGCGGCGAGCGCGGTGCCCGCCACGAACAGCGACATCGCGGTGATGAAGATCGGCCGCAGCCGGAACCGGTTCATGATCCAGCCGGTCGCCGGGATGACGACGGCCATCGTGAGCATGAAGCCGGTGGTCAGCCACTGGCCCGTCGCGGCGGTCACGCCCATCTCCTGCATGAGGACCGGCAGGGCGACGCCCATCGCGGTCTCGTTGAGGATGACGGTGAAGCCGGCGACGAGCAGCAGGCCGATGAGCGTCCGGTCCCCCGGCGCGAGCCGCACCGGTCCGGCGGGGGCCGCCTCGGCAGAGGGCGCGGCGGGCGCGGCGGCCGGCCCGGCGCCGGCGCCCGGTGCGCGGTCGCGCAGGGCGGTGTCGTCGTGCGTGGTCATAGGTCTCCCTCGCGGGTGGGGTCGGCGGTGAGGTGCGCGCGAGCGGGTCCGCGGCCGAGCCGGCGGACGCCCGAGGGAGGCGCACGTCGGGACCAACGTCCCAGACGCGCTCGATGATTCCCGAGGGGACGGCGCGGTGTCTCCGGGTTTTCGCCGCGCCGCACGCGGGTGCGGGTGCCCCCGGCGGGGTTCGAACCCGCACTGGGCCGGGTTTAAGCCGGCTGCCTCTGCCGGTTGGGCTACGGGGGCCGCGCCCATCCTGCCAGCACGGCCGCCGGCACGACGGAGCCCGCCCACCCCGCGAGGGGGTGGACGGGCTCCGGTGCTGCGGGCCGTGCGGCGCGCGTCAGGCCTTCGTGGCCGGCTTCGCCTCGGCGGGCGAGCCGTCGGCCGGCGAGGTGTCGTCGGCCTTGCCGGTGCCGGACGGCTTCACCTCGGCGCCGGGGACCGCGGCGTGGTCCTCGTCCTTGGCCGGGGCGGCGGCCGGCGCGGCCTCGGGCTTCGGCTTCGGCGGCACGGACGCGGCGCGGAACTCGGCGCGCGGGTCGTGGATCGAGCCGAGCGCGACGGTCTCGCGGCGCCACAGCAGGTTCGCGGTCCAGCCGGACATGATCGCGATCTTGCGGTTCAGCGTCGGCATCGCCATGACGTGGTACGAGCGGTGCAGGACCCACGCGAAGAAGCCGCGGACCTTGATCTTGCCGAGGAACTGCGCGACGCCCTTGTACATGCCGAGGGACGCGACCGCACCGATGTTCTTGTGCTTGTAGTCGGTCGGCTCCGCGCTGCGCAGCACCCGGGCCAGGTTGTCGGCCAGGTGGGTCGCCTCGCGGATCGCGTGCTGGGCGTTCGGCGGGCAGAACGAGCCCGGGTTGTACAGGTCCGGCACCGCGGCGCAGTCGCCGGCGGCGTACGCGTCCGGGACGACGTGGCCGTCGGCGTCGACGATCTGCAGGGTCGCGAGCGTGGTGACGCGACCCATCTTGTCGAGCGGCAGGTCCGAGTTCTGCAGGACCGGGTTGGCCTTGACGCCCGCGGTCCACACGATGGTCTCGGAGTCGAACTCGGTCTTGTCCGAGAGCACGACGTGGCCGTCGACGCAGGAGTTCAGGAACGTCGAGAGGTAGACCTCGATGCCGCGCTTGCGCAGCTGCTCGAGCGTGTAGCCGCCGAGCTCCTCGGAGACCTCGGGCAGGATCCGGCGCGAGCCCTCGACCAGGACGAACCGCAGGTCCGCCGCGTCGAGCGACGGGTACTGCTTGACCGCGTCGCGCGCCATGTCCTCGACCTCGGCGATCGCCTCGACGCCGGCGAACCCGCCACCGACGAAGGTGAAGGTCAGCATGCGCTTGCGCAGCTCCGGGTCCCAGGTGGACGACGCGCGGTCGATCCGGCCCAGGACGTGGTTGCGGACGGCGATGGCCTCCTCGACGTTCTTGAAGCCGATCGCCTGCTCCGCCAGGCCCGGGATGGGCAGCGTGCGGGCGACCGAGCCGAGGCCCACGATCAGGTGGTCGTAGGTGATCCAGTACGGCTCGCCCTCCTCGGGCGTGATCTGGACCTTGCGCTCCGCGTGCTTGATCTCGGAGACCTTGCCCTGGAGCGCGTCGATGCCCTTGAGGGCGCGGCGGTGCGGCGCGACGACGTAGCGCGCGTCGATGGAGCCGGCGGCGGCCTCGGGCAGGAACGGCGCGTACGTCATGTACGGGCGCGGGTCGACCACGACGATCGCGGCCTCCCGGTTGCCCAGGCGACGACGGAGCCGGCGGGCGGAGTACAGCCCCACGGACCCGCCGCCGAGGATGACGATGCGCGGCACCTTGCGCGACGTGGCGGACTGCGGCGCCGGGGTCGTGACGGTGGACTCAGACATGGATCCAACGGTACGTCCCATGACTTCCCTGAGGCGAACCGGGACCACGTGATTCTGGGCACAAAGTCCCGGTTCCGTAGGCGACCCGACGTCAGGGAGCCGGAGTCGGCGCCGCCGAGGGCGCGGGAGACGCCACCTCCCCGGGACCTGAGTCCTGGGTGGCGCCCACGACGGCCGGGGCCTTCGCGAACGGCATCGGCGGCGTGCGCGGGGCCTCGTCCAGGAGCTCCGCCGTGTCCGTCGTGCCCGCGGGGTTCGACCAGTCGAAGTCCTCGTAGGGAGCGCCCCGCAGCGGGTACACGTTCCACCGGGACCGCCCGTCCTCGTCCGCCGCGGGCACGAACGACCAGGGCTCCTCGACCCCCGGCAGGGACCACGCCGACCACCCGTTGTCCGTCGTCGTGCGCACCGGGCGCCCGCGGTCGTCGTAGACCTGCACGTCCGTCAGCGGGTCGCCGTCCGCGTCGTACACGAAGAGGTTGCTCACCTGCATCCCGTCCACCCAGACGCCGTCCTTCGGCCGCGAGTCCGCGGCGGGCACCTCGACGTACCGCACGTCGCTCACCTCGGGCCCGTAGAACCGGGACTCGGAGGTGAACCACGCGACGGGCACGAGCAGGACCAGCGCGACCACCGTGACCACGCGGGACAGCCGCGGCAGCTGCGCGGCACCCCAGCGCCCCCGGCCCCACTGGACCGAGAGGACGACCAGGCCGAGCAGCATGATCCAGTGCACCCCGCGGCTCGGGACTCCGTCGCGCTCGGGCCGCACCTGCCACAGGAGCGCGCTCCACTCGATGAGCAGCCACATGATCGCCTGGTAGCCGATCCACGCGCGGGCGACCCACCACAGCGGCCTCAGCTCGGTGGCCGCGCGCGCGACCGGCTCGGCCCACGGCTGCCGGCGCACCGCGGCACCCACGCGCCCCGCTGCAGCCCGCAGCCGCTGCACCCGCTCGGGCCACGGCTTCGCCGGCGCGGCCGCCTCGTCCGGCAGCCCCGCCGCGGTGCGCAGCTCGCGGGCGTAGGCCTCGGGGGCACCGAACCGCACCCCGAGGTCGACAGGGCCGTCGTCCCCGTCGACGGCCGCAGGGGGCGGACCGTCGGCCAACGCGTCGGCGAGGTCCGCCTCCAGCCCGTCGGTCAGGTCGTCCACCTGGTCGGGCGGCAGGTCACCCAGCCGCCGGCGGACCTCCGCCGCGTACCGGGCGACCACCTCGCGGATCTCGTCCTGGGCCCTCGTGCCGTTCACGCCGCCGCCTCCCCGTCGAGCAGGCGGGTCATCGTCCCCGCGAACTCGCGCCAGTCCTTGCGCTGGGCGGCCAGCATGGCCCGGCCCTGCGCGTTGATCCCGTAGTACTTGCGGTGGGGGCCCTCGTCGCTGGGCACCACGTAGGACGTCAGCGCGCCCTGGGAGTACAGCCGGCGGAGCGTGCCGTAGACGGACGCGTCACCCACCTCGGCCAGGCCCGCGGCGCGCAGCCGGCGGACGACGTCGTAGCCGTACCCGTCCTCCTCGGCGACGACGGCGAGCACCGCGACGTCGAGCACTCCCTTGAGCAGCTGGGTCGTGTCCACCCGGGCCTCCTGTCGCGGCCGGCCGGGGTCCGGCGGCCGCTGCGGTGCGGGGCGGGCGCCGCGGTCGGCCCCCTGTCGGCCGCGGCACCCGCTGTCTGGTGCGGGAGCCGACCCTCCTCGGCTCCCGCAGGACACACGGTAGTACAGATTGCGCAGTACCGGGCGAAGTTCGCTACCGGATCGCACGGGCGTGTCGGGACCGCCTCCCCGCGGACCCCGCCCGCCGCCCCCCGCTCCCCCGCACGCCCGCACGCGCGCCGCTGACGCTCGCCGAGGTAGGACCTCCGCGCCGAGGTAGGACCGCGCACGGTCCTACCTCGGCGCGCGCGTCCTCTCTCGGCGCAGGAGAGCGCGGGTCAGGCGGTCGCGGAGCCTGCGCGCTCGGCGACGCTCCAGGCGATGCCGTCGAGGATGTCGTGCTCCGAGGTGACGACCTCGGTCAGCGTGCCGCCGGCGGCCTCGACCTCGGCGCGCACGCGCTCGACGACCGCCCGCCACACCAGGGCCCCCGCCCCGATGACGTCGACCCGGCCGGGGTGCATGAAGCCGAGCACCGCGCGGGCGTCGTGGTCGCGGGCGAGCAGGTCGTCGCAGGCCGCGACCACGTCGTCGACCGCGAGGACGGCGCCGTCGATGGCGTCCCGGTCGTAGGCCGGCAGGCCGAGCGCGTGGGCGGTGATCGTGGTGACGGACCCGGCGAGCCCGACGAGCGTCACGGTTCGCCCGAGCGGGACGTGCTGCGCGGCGACGTCCAGGGCGGTCCGCACGTCGGCCTCGGCCGCGGCGACCTGCTCGGCGGTCGGCGGATCGGACAGCAGGTGGCGCTCGGTGATCCGGACGCAGCCGACGTCCATCGAGTACGCGGCCTCGGGCTCTCGCTCGCCGAGCACCACCTCGGTGGAGCCGCCGCCCAGGTCGACGACGAGGAACGGGCCGTCGTGGGTGGCGCCGAGCACCCCGGTCGCGCCGCGGAAGGACAGCGCGGCCTCCTCGACGCCGCCGATCACCTCGGGCTCGACGCCCAGCGCCTCGCGGACGCCGGCGACGAACTCGTCGCGGTTCTCGGCGTCGCGGGACGCGCTGGTGGCGACGAACCGGACGGCCTCGACGCCGAGGTCGCGGCAGACCTCCGCGTACCGGCGGGTGGCGTCGAGCGTGCGGGCCATCGCCTCCGGGGCGATCCGGCCGGTGCGGTCGACGCCCTGGCCGAGCCGGACGACCTCCATGCGGCGGTCGAGGTCCGTGAGGGTCCCCGCCTCCGCGTCGACGTCGGCCACCAGGAGCCGGATGGAGTTGGTCCCGCAGTCGATGGCAGCCACACGCGTCACGCGACAGATCATCCCATCCCCGGCGCGGGCCGCGCGCCCGGGGTCAGCAGGTGCAGCGGTCCGGGCGCCACACGTCGCGCAGCCGCAGCAGCACGTCGTCGCCGACGGGGTTCACGCCCGGCCCGGCGGCGAGCGCGTGCCCGACGACGACGTGCAGGCACTTCACCCGGGTCGGCATGCCGCCGGCCGAGATGCCCGCGATCTCCGGCACGTCGCCGAGCTCGGCGCGGTCGGCGAGGTAGGCCTCGTGCGCGCGCCGGTACGCGGCGGCGAGCTCCGGCTCGTCCTGCACGCGGGCGGTGAGCTCCTTCATCAGGCCGGTGGCCTCGAGGGTGCTGACGGCGCCGACGGCGGGCGGGCAGGTGAGGTAGTAGGTCGTCGGGAACGGGGTGCCGTCGTCGAGCCGGGGGGCGGTGCGGACGACGAGCGGCCGGCCGCAGGCGCACCGGGCGGCGACGCCGACGACGCCGCGGGCGGGCCGGCCGAGCTGCTCGCGCAGGACGACGAGGTCGGCCTCGGTGACCTCGGGGGCGTCGTGCCGGGCGCGCGGCACGGCCGCCGGGTCGGGCAGCGCGGGCGCCGGGGTGCGGGGCAGGTCGGTCACGTGCGGTCCTCGGGGCGGTCGGCGTCAGGGGGTCGGCGCGGTCGGCCCCTCGGACCCCTCGGTCCCGGTGCCCTCCGGCGCGGTCCCATTCTCCCCCGGCGTGCCGGTGCCCGCGGACCCGTCGGTCCCGGTGCCCGCCGAGCCGGTCGACCCCGTGCCCGCGGCGCCCGCGACCTGCACGGAGTCCCACACCTGGGCGTACCAGGGCCGGGTCGGGTCGTCGGACTCCACGGTGCCGGGCGAGGTGACCTCCGGGTCGGCCGCGGTGTCGTCGGGCACGACCTCCGGGTCGGCCACGCGCAGCGCGCGCTCCCCCGGCATGACGAACGCCAGCCGCTCGCGCGCCTGGGCCTCGACGTAGGCGGGGTCGGACCACCGGTCGAGCTCCGCCTGCAGGTCCTCGTTGTCCTGCTCGGCCGCGGCGACCTCGGCGCGCAGCTGCTCGAGGCGGACCTGCTGGTCGAGGTACTGCCGCAGGGTCGGGAACACCAGGACGAACGCGATCGACAGCACCACGAACATGACCATCGCCCGGACGGTGAACAGCCGCGGCACCCGCTGCTGCACGGTCTCGGAACGGGCGCCGCGGCGGTCGCCGCCCGAGCCGCCGCGGCCGCCGGGCCGGGAGCTGCTGGGCCGGCCGGCCGCCGGGCGCGGCGGGGCGGACCGGGCACGGGAGGCGCTGGGCCGCGGGGTGGCCGGGCGCGGGACGGACTGCTGCGGGGTGCCGGTGCGCGGGGTCGCGGGGGTGCGCGCCGCAGGGGTCCGTGCCGCCGGGGCGCCGGACCGGGTCGCCGGGGCGGAGGCCGACCGCGACGCGGCGGCGGAGCGGGTCGCCGGGGTGCCGCCCGAGCGCGGGGCCGGCGCTGGCGACCGCGGGACGCTCGCGGTGCGGGGGGCCGCCCTCTTCGGCGCCGGGGTGCGGGGGGCTGGGCCCCGCCCGCCGTCGCGGGTCGCGTCGTCGTCGGCGCCGGTGCGGGGCGCGGCGGGACGACGAGGGGCGGGCATGGTCCCGATTGTGCCCCGCGCACGGGCGCCGGAAGCGCAGGCGGCCCGGCCGTGTCCGCGCCCGCACACGATCCGCACAAGCCGCGGGGCGTGCCGGGGGCCGCGCGCCGCGGCCGGGTCGGGCGCGGCGGGTGCCGACCGCGCGGACGAGACGCCGACCTCGCGCCCCGGGCCCGGACGCGCCGGAGGCCGGCGACCCCGTGCGGGGTCACCGGCCTCCGGTCGAGAGCCTGGGGGCTCAGGCCTTCCAGCGGGGGAAGGCCGACAGGCCGGCGTAGCGGCCGGCGTCGTCCAGCTCCTCCTCGATGCGGAGCAGCTGGTTGTACTTGTTGATGCGCTCGCCACGGGCCGGGGCGCCGGTCTTGATCTGGCCGGCGTTGGTCGCGACGGACAGGTCGGCGATCGTGACGTCCTCGGTCTCGCCGGAGCGGTGCGAGGTCATCGTGGTGAAGCCGTTGCGCTGGGCCAGGGTGACGGCGTCCAGCGTCTCGGTCAGGGTGCCGATCTGGTTCAGCTTGACCAGCAGGGAGTTCGCGGCCTTGAGCTCGATGCCCTTGGCCAGGCGCTCCGGGTTGGTGACGAACAGGTCGTCGCCGACGATCTGCACCTTGTCGCCGACCTTGGTGACGAGCTCGGACCAGGTGCCCCACTCGTCCTCGGACAGCGGGTCCTCGATGGAGACCAGCGGGTAGTCCGCCACGAGCTGCTCGTAGAACGCGATCATCTCGGCCGGCGCGAGCGCCTTGCCCTCGAACTGGTACGCGCCGTCCTTGAAGAACTCGGTGGCGGCGACGTCCAGGGCCAGCGCGACGTCCTTGCCCGGGACGAAGCCGGCCTTCTCGATCGCGACGAGGATCAGGTCCAGCGCGGCGCGGTTCGACTCGAGGTTCGGCGCGAAGCCGCCCTCGTCGCCGAGACCGGTCGACAGGCCCTTGCTCTTCAGCACGGACTTCAGGGAGTGGTAGACCTCGGCGCCGGTGCGCAGGGCCTCGCGGAAGGTCGGGGCGCCGATCGGGGCGACCATGAACTCCTGGATGTCGACGTTGGAGTCGGCGTGCGACCCACCGTTGAGGATGTTCATCATCGGGACGGGCAGCACGTGGGCGTTCGGGCCGCCGACGTAGCGGAACAGCGGCAGGTCGGCCGAGTCGGCCGCGGCCTTCGCGACGGCGAGCGAGACGCCGAGGATCGCGTTGGCGCCGAGCTTGCCCTTGTTCGGGGTGCCGTCGAGCTCGATGAGGGCCTGGTCGACCAGGCGCTGCTCGGTGGCCTCGAAGCCGATGAGCTCCGGGGCGATCTCGTCGATGACCGCGTTGACCGCGTCCTCGACGCCCTTGCCCAGGTAGCGCGACTTGTCGCCGTCACGGCGCTCGACGGCCTCGAAGGCCCCGGTCGAGGCACCCGAGGGCACACCGGCCCGGGCGATGGTGCCGTCGTCGAGCGCGACCTCGACCTCGACAGTGGGGTTGCCGCGCGAGTCGAGGATCTCGCGGGCGCCGACGGCCTCGATGCTGGCCATGGTGCTCCTTCGTCAAACGGGTCGGTTTGCGACCTCAGCCTAGTGCGCGCCGTCCGGTGCGTCGGTGGGACCTTCGGCAACCGGACGGTGAACGCCTGTCAGAGCGCGGCGACGATGCGCTCCACCTGGTCCTTCGCGTCGCCGAACAGCATCGCCGTGTTCTCGCGGAAGAACAGCGGGTTCTGCACGCCGGCGTACCCGGTGGCCATCGACCGCTTGAACACGATCACCTGCTTGGCCTTCCACACCTCGAGGACGGGCATGCCGGCGATCGGCGAGCCCGGGTCGTCCAGCGCGGCGGGGTTCACGGTGTCGTTGGCGCCGATGACCAGGACGACGTCGGTCGAGGCCAGGTCGTCGTTGATCTCGTCCATCTCCAGGACGATGTCGTACGGCACCTTCGCCTCGGCGAGCAGGACGTTCATGTGCCCGGGCAGCCGGCCCGCGACGGGGTGCACGCCGAACCGGACCTCGACGCCCGCGGCGCGGAGCCGCGCGACCAGGTCGGCGACCGGGTACTGCGCCTTGGCGACGGCCATGCCGTAGCCCGGGGTGATGACGACGCTGGACGCGGACTTGAGCAGCTCGGCGACCTCGGCGGCCTGGATCTCGCGATGCTCGCCGACCTCGGTCGAGCCCGACGAGACGACGGTCCCGCCCTCGGCGCCGAAGCCGCCGAGGATCACGCTGACGAACGACCGGTTCATGGCGCGGCACATGATGTACGACAGGATCGCGCCGGAGGAGCCGACGAGGGCGCCGGTGACGATCAGCAGGTCGTTGTCCAGCATGAAGCCCGCGGCCGCCGCGGCCCACCCGGAGTACGAGTTGAGCATCGACACGACGACGGGCATGTCGCCGCCGCCGATCGCGGCCACGAGGTGCCAGCCGAGCGCGAGCGCGACGACGGTCATGAGCAGCAGCGGCACCAGGGACGGCGACGCCAGGAACCAGCCCAGCGCGCCGGCCGACGCCACGAGGGCGCCGAGGTTCAGCCAGTTGCGGCCGGGCAGCGTGAGCGGCGCGGACGACATCTTCGCCGACAGCTTGAGGTAGGCGACGATCGAGCCGGTGAACGTCACGGCGCCGATGAGCACGCCGAGGAACACCTCGACCAGGTGCACCGCGTCGGCGTGCGTCTCGGTCAGGTAGGAGTTGAACCCCACCAGGACGGCCGCGGCGCCGACGAACGAGTGCAGCATCGCGATCATCTCGGGCATCTGCGTCATCTCGACGGAGCGGGCCCGCCAGGTGCCGACGGCGATGCCGATGATCAGCACCAGCGCGATGAGCAGCAGGGTGACGAGCGGGCTGCGCTCGGAGACGTCGACGCTGAGCAGGACGGTGGCGACCAGCGCGAGCGCCATGCCGACCATGCCGAGCAGGTTGCCGCGGCGGGCGGTCTCCTGCTTCGACAGCCCCGCGAGGCTGAGGACGAACAGGACGGCGGCGACGAGGTACACGCCCTGGGCTGCGGAGGTGAGCATCTCAGGCCTCCTCCTTCCGGAACATCCCGATCATCCGGTAGGCCACCAGGAAGCCACCGAAGATGTTGATGGCGGCGACCGCCGCCGCGGCGAACGCGAGCGCGGAGACGACCCAGCTCTCGCTGCCGATCTGCAGCAGCGCGCCGACCAGGATGATCCCGGAGATGGCGTTGGTCTGGGCCATCAGCGGCGTGTGCAGCGAGTGGCTGACGTTCGAGATGACGTAGTAGCCGACGAACACCGCGAGCACGAACACCGTGAAGTGCCCGGCGAACGCGGCCGGCGAGAACGTGATCGCGAGGGCGAGCAGCACGGCACCGAGGGCGAGGCCGGCCATCTGGCGCTGCCCGCGGCGGCGCGCAGCCTCGCGGGCGAGCCGGGCCTGCTCGGCGGGGTCGACCGGTGCCGGCGCCGGAGCGGGCTCCGCCGCCGGCGCCGCGGACACCTGCACGGGCGGCGGCGGCCAGAGCACCTCCCCCGCCCGGGTCACGGCCATGCCGCGCTGCACCGGGTCGTCGAGGTCGAGGACCAGCGCCCCGTCCTTGCCGGGGGTGAGCAGCGTGAGCAGGTTGACGACGTTGGTGCCGAACAGCTGCGAGGTGTGCCGCGCCATCCGGCTGGTGAGGTCGGTGTAGCCGAGGATCGTCACGCCGTTCGCGGTGACGACCTTCTCCCCCGGCACGGTGAGCTCGCAGTTGCCGCCGCCGGACGCGGCCAGGTCGACGATCACCGAGCCGGGTCGCATGGCCGCGACCATCTCGGCGCTGATCGTGCGCGGCGCGGTGCCGCGGACCAGGGCCGTGGTGATGACGATGTCGGCCTTGGCCGTCTCCGCGGCGTACATCTCGGCGGTCAGCCGCTCCTGCTCGGCGGTGAGCGCGCGGGCGTAGCCGTCGGCGCTCACCTCCTGCTGGGCCGCGGCGGCCTGCACGAACGACGCGCCCATCGACTCGATCTGCTCGCCGACCTCGGGCCGCACGTCGTACGCCCGCACCTGGGCGCCGAGGCTGCCGGCGGCGCCGATCGCCGCGAGCCCCGCGACGCCCGCGCCGATGACGAACACGGTGGCCGGCGGGGTCTTGCCCGCGGCCGTGACCTGGCCGGTGAACATGCCGCCGAACTCCTCGGCGGCCTCGATGACCGCGCGGTAGCCCGCGACGTTCGACATCGTGCTGAGCACGTCGAGCGCCTGGGCCCGGGACACGCGCGGCACGGCGTCGAGGGCCAGGGCGGTGACGCCGCGGGCGGCCAGCGCCGCGACCCGCTCGGGGTGCGCGGCCGGCGCCAGCATCGACACCAGCGTCGCGCCCGGCGTCAGGGCCGCGACCTGCGCGTCGGCCGGGGCGTTCACGGTCGTCACCACGTCGCTCGCCCACACCTCGGCGGCGGCGCCGAGCGCCGCGCCCGCCTCGGCGTACGCGGCGTCGGGGAAGCTCGCGGCCTCGCCGGCGCCGTGCTCGACGACCACCTCGTAGCCCAGCTTCGCGAGCCGGCCCACGGTGGCGGGCGTGGCGGCCACGAGCCGCTCGCCCGGTCGGGCCTCCTTCGGGACGCCGATCCGCATCGACCCCTCCTCGTCCGGTGTCGCGGTGCCGCCCGCCGTCACCGGCAGGGGGCACCGGGCCGCGGGTGCACCCCGAGCCTCGCCCATCCTGGTGCCCGGGGCTCGCCGGGGGCCCGGACCTTCGGCCCGGCGCGCCGCGGTCGGGCGGGATCGGGCGGGGTCGGGCGGGGTCGGGCGGGGTCGGGCGGGGTCGGGCGCGGTCAGCCGCGCTCGGCCGCCCGCAGGTCCCGCTCCCAGGCCGCGGTCGCGCGCCGGAGCTCGCCCTCGGCGTCGAGCCCGGTGGCGCGGGCCTCCTGGACGAGCGCGAGCAGCCGGGCGCCGAGGTCGGCCGCGCCGCTGCCGGTCGCCCCCGGTGCGGGCGCGGCCTCCGCCAGCCCGGAGCGCTCCGCCCGCGCGGCGATCTTCTGCGCCCGGGCGAGCGCGCCCATCGCGAGCGGAACCCCGTCGAGCACCGACTCGCGCTGCTTCTCCTCGCGCTTGATGGCGTCCCACTGCCGGTTCACGCCGTCGGCGTCCGCCACCCGGGCGTCGCCGAACACGTGCGGGTGCCGCCGGACCAGCTTCGCGACCAGGTCGGCCGCGACGTCGTCGACGTCGAACGGCTCGGCCGGGTCCTCCTGGGCGATCCGCGCGTGGAACACCACCTGCAGCAGCAGGTCGCCGAGCTCCTCGCGCAGGTGCGCCCGGTCCCCGCCCTCGACCGCCTCCGCGACCTCGTAGGCCTCCTCGAGCACGTACGGCACGAGGGACGCGTGGGTCTGCTCGGCGTCCCACGGGCAGCCGCCCGGGGAGCGCAGGCGGTCCATCACCGCGACGAGCCGCCGCAGCGGGTCGGCGACGGCGGCGGGGTCGGCCCTTCTCACGGCGCGGGGGTCGCCGCGGTGCCGTCGGCGGAGACGATCCAGGGGTAGGCCGTCGTCCCGATGGTGCCCAGCTCGTCCGCGCTGCCGAACCGCGGGTTGACCGTGAAGTCGATCGACCCGAGGTCCTCCTGCAGGGAGGCGAGCAGCGTGTCGGCGTCGTCCGCGCTCTGCATCGCCTGGATCTCGAGCAGGTACCGCATGACCGCCACCGACGCCGGGGAGAACTCCTGGCCGGCCTCGCCGCCCGCGGCCGCCACCTGCTGGTCGAGCGCGTCCGCCGCCTGCTCGTCGGAGACCGCCACGCCCGCGTCGGCCGCCGCCGCGGCGACCGTCGGCTCCTGGACGAGCACGCCGAGGATCGCGGAGGACGTCACGCCCTGCAGCACGGGGCCGAGCTCCTGCGTCGCCGTCTCGACGTCGGAGGTCGGGATCGAACGGCCGTCGACCACCGCCGCCGCGCCGGGCCGCCCGCCGCCGCACGCGGCCAGCACGCCCGCCACCGCCAACACCCCGACGGCGGACACCGTCCGCCGGACCGTCTTCCGCGTCACCGCACACCTGGCCTCTCGTCGCTCTCCGTCGCCCGACCCGGCCCATCGTAGGGGCCGGTCGGGGTGCTGGCTGCGCCGTTCCCGCTCACCGCTCGAACGCGGACTCAGCCCGCCTTCGCCGACGTGAGCGCACCCACCCGACGATCGGGACCCCGACAGAGCCGCAACCGATGAGGGTCCATCCCACCCACGCGCCCAGTGACTCGTCCACCTGGCTGAGCGCGAACAGGAGAACCAGGCCCATCCCGGTCACGCGGAACGACCACGCCAGGGTCGGGTTCATGTGACCTCGTTCGACAGCGGAGCAGGGCGGTTCGCAGATGCCGGCACCGCTGAGTACAGCACCACGGGCACGAGCCGACAACGCGTCCGGTGCACGGTCTGCAGATCGCCCCCGCGCTGTCGGCATCACTGCAGCCGAGGCCGGCATCAGCACGGTCGCGAGACCGGCACGTGCTGGAGCCCTACGTCGTGGGTCCGTCGTCCTCGCACGAAGGAGAACTCCTGGCCGGCCTCGCCGCCCGCGGCCGCCACCTGCTGGTCGAGCGCGTCCGCCGCCTGCTCGTCGGAGACCGCCACGCCCGCGTCGGCCGCCGCCGCGGCGACCGTCGGCTCCTGGACGAGCACGCCGAGGATCGCGGAGGACGTCACGCCCTGCAGCACGGGGCCGAGCTCCTGCGTCGCCGTCTCGACGTCGGAGGTCGGGATCGAACGGCCGTCGACCACCGCCGCCGCGCCGGGCCGCCCGCCGCCGCACGCGGCCAGCACGCCCGCCACCGCCAGCACCCCGACGGCGGACACCGTCCGCCGGACCGTCTTCCGCGACACCGCACACCTGGCCTCTCGTCGCTCTCCGTCGCCCGACCGGGCCCATCGTTGGGGCCGGTCGGGGTGGGGCTGTCCGTGATCGCGACGACGTCGGCGAGCACGGGCACGACGATGGATCACGTCGTGCCGCAACGCGGGAGGAGCCCCGCCAGGGACCGGGAAGTCGAACACATCGCCAACGACGTCATCGATGGTGTATCGGCCCGTGGGGTCGACGTCGTTGATGGGGTGTTCGCCGCCTCGCGGTCAACCGGTCCGGCGAGCCGCCGGTCGCTGAACGTGATCACCACCAACCGCGAAGATCCACCAGAGCGATGACCCCCGCGAGCCGAGAACTCAGCCGACGAAGCACACGCATCAGTGCAGTTCGTCGTCACCTGACCGTTTGGGATCCTCCTGTCGATCGACGCCGCTGCTGGCCGTCTCGTGCGCGCGCTCGCGACTGCGGAGCCAGTGGATGAGCGGGAGCACGACGACTCCGCCGAAAGCGACGCTCCCACCTACCCAGTTGCCGAGAGTCTCATCGATCGGGCTGAGCACGATCTTGAGCAGCAGCCCGACGATGACCAGCGCGGCGGACCAACTCCACCTCATGCTCTTCCCCGCATCTCTAGCCGGCGATGCCAGCAGTCAGGGCGCCAGCCGCACATGCTCTGAGCCCGCTGCCCGCGTCATACCCGCCCCGCTCTCCCCAGATGTTCGAGATCGAGTCGCCGAGGTAGCCACCAATGCACCCACCGACGCATCTACCGATGGTGCGACCCGAGACTGCGCCCGGCACGTTCCCCACGAGCGTGCCGATCGCCGTGCCTGCGGCGGTGAAGAGCGCCGTCACGGCGACCCCGACGACGTCGCCGACGATGTCCGCGGTGCCGTAGAGGCCGGTCGGGTCGATGAAGTTGATGGGGTTGTTCGCTGCGTAGGCGTACCTGTTGGCGTTGGACGGGTCGAGGGGTGAATCAAGGGTGTCCATCTGGGTCCAGCGGCCTTCGCCGGCGTCGTAGTAGCGGGCGCCGTTGAGGGTCCAGCCGGTGACGCGGTCGTTGAGGCCGCCGGTGTAGGCGAACGGTGTGTAGACCTGGGCGATGGACTCCTCGGTCAGGTCGGCTACGCCGTAGGGGTCGCATTCCCAGGCGTCGGACGTGGTGTTGCTCTGGGTGATGATCGTCAGCGGAGAGCCGAGGTTGTCGTAGATGTACATCGACTGCCCGTCGAGGTTGCCGACCGCGCCGCGCATGATCAGCGGGGTTCCGTTGGCGTCGTGCTCGATGTACGCCGTGGTCGCTACTGATGCCTACCGCGCCGGGTGAAGCCGCGTCCGGCGTTCACCACGTCGTTCACCCGATCGGACGCACCCGCGACGGACGCCGACGGCGAGCACCGGCGACCCGGCGGTGGGCGCGCCGTGCCGTCGCCCCGGCCGCCTCAGCGCGCCGCCGTGCCCACCCCCGCCGCCGCGGACACGTCACCGAGCACGACCGCGTCGATCAGCTGCCGCGCCCACGACATGATCGCCTCGCCGTGCAGGGGCTTGCCGCCGATCCGCGCGGTCGTCGGGAACGGCACCAGCACGGTGCGCAGCGCGGGCTTGAGCACCGAGCCGGGGTACAGCCGCTTGAGCCGCAGCTGCGCCGACTCGGGCAGGTCGACCGGCGCGAACCGCACGAACTTGCCCTGCGCGGTGATGTCGGTGAGCCCGGCCGTGCGGGCGTGCAGCCGGAACCGGGCCACCGCGAACAGGTTGGTCACGGCCTCCGGGATCGGGCCGTACCGGTCGACGAGCTCGGCGGAGATCTCCTCGAGCGTCTGCTCGTCCGCCGCGGCCGCGAGCTTGCGGTACGCCTCCAGGCGCAACCGCTCGTGCGCGATGTAGTCGTGCGGGATGTGCGCGTCGACGGGCAGCTCGACCGTGACGTCCGGCAGCTCCTCGGGCTGGTCGCCGCGGTAGGACGCCACGGCCTCACCGACCATCCGGATGTACAGGTCGAAGCCGACGCCCTCGATGTGCCCGGACTGCTCGCCGCCGAGCATGTTGCCCGCGCCGCGGATCTCCAGGTCCTTCATCGCCACGGCCATGCCGGCGCCGAGGTCCGTGTTGGCGGCGATCGTCTGCAGCCGGTCGTGCGCGGTCTCGGTGAGCGGCTTCTCCGGCGGGTACAGGAAGTACGCGTACGCCCGCTCGCGGCCCCGGCCGACGCGCCCGCGCAGCTGGTGCAGCTGGGACAGGCCGAGCCGGTCGGCGCGCTCCAGGATCAGCGTGTTCGCGTTGGAGATGTCCAGGCCGGTCTCGACGATCGTCGTGCACACCAGGACGTCGAACCGCTTCTCCCAGAAGTCGACGATCACCTGCTCCAGCTGGTGCTCGTTCATCTTGCCGTGGGCGACCGCGATCCGGGCCTCGGGCACGAGCTCGTTGAGCCGGGCCGCGGTGCGCTCGATCGACTCGACCTTGTTGTGCACGTAGAACACCTGGCCCTCGCGCAGCAGCTCGCGGCGGATGGCGGCGGAGATCTGCTTCTCCTCCCAGGCGCCGACGAAGGTGAGCACCGGGTGCCGCTCCTCCGGCGGGGTGGCCAGGGTGGACATCTCGCGGATGCCGGTGACCGCCATCTCCAGCGTGCGCGGGATCGGGGTGGCGGACATCGCCAGCACGTCGACGTTGGTGCGCAGCGCCTTGAGCGTCTCCTTGTGCTCGACGCCGAACCGCTGCTCCTCGTCGATGATGACCAGGCCGAGGTCCTTGAACCGCACCTCGCCGGTGATGAGCCGGTGGGTGCCGATGACGACGTCGACGCTGCCGTCGCGCAGGCCGTCGACCACGGCCTCGGACTCGGCCTTGGTGTTGAACCGCGACAGCGCCTTCACGGTCACCGGGAACCCGGCGTACCGCTCGGTGAACGTGTCGAGGTGCTGCTGCACGAGCAGGGTGGTCGGCACCAGGACGGCGACCTGCTTGCCGTCCTGCACGGCCTTGAACGCCGCGCGCACCGCGATCTCGGTCTTGCCGTAGCCGACGTCTCCGCAGACCAGCCGGTCCATGGGGATCGGCTTCTCCATGTCCCGCTTGACCTCGTCGATCGTCGCCAGCTGGTCGGGCGTCTCGACGTAGGCGAACGCGTCCTCCAGCTCGCGCTGCCACGGGGTGTCCGGGCCGAACGCGTGGCCGCTGGTGGCCATCCGGGCGCTGTAGAGGCGGATGAGCTCGCCGGCGATCTCCTTGACCGCCTTGCGGGCCCGCCCCTTGGTCTTGGCCCAGTCCGAGCCGCCCATCTTGTTCAGGCTGGGCGCCTCGCCGCCGACGTACTTGGTCACCTGGTCGAGCTGGTCGGTCGGCACGAACAGCCGGTCGCCCGGCTGGCCCCGCTTGGACGACGCGTACTCGATGACCATGTACTCGCGGGTCGCGGCGGCGGCGCCCGACCCGACGGTCCGGGAGATCAGCTCCACGAACCGGCCGACGCCGTGCTGCTCGTGCACCACGAAGTCGCCCGGGCGCAGCTGCAGCGGGTCGACGACGTTACGGCGCCGGCTCGGCATCTTGCGCATGTCGCGGGTGGACGAGCCGGGGCGGCCGGTGAGGTCGGACTCGGAGAACACCGCGAGCCGCAGGTCCTCCGACACGAAGCCCGGCCCGACCTGCGCGGGCATCACGAGGACGACGCCGCCCTCGAGGTCGCCCTCGAGCTCGGGGACCAGGCGGGCGGGCACGTCGGCGGCGCGGAGCTGCTCGGCCATGCGCTGCGCGGGCCCGTGGCCCTCGGTGGCGAGCAGCAGCCGCCAGCCGTCCTGCTGCAGCCGGCGCACGTCGGCGACGGCCCGGTCGACCTCCCCGCGGTACCGCTCGACGTCCCGGGCCGCGACGACGACCGTCTCGACGCCGTCGTCGCTGCTGCGGACGTCGTCGGCGGCCGCGGTGCCGTCCGCCGCGTCGACGGCGTCCGCGTCCAGCGTGAACGGGCTCAGCGTCCACCAGCCCAGGCCGCGCACGGCCGCGAGCGCCCGCACCTCGGCGAACGACGCGAACGAGGCGGCGGACAGGTCGAGCGGCGTCGCGGCGCCGGCGGCGGCCGAGGTCCACGCGGCCTGCAGGAACTCCTCGGTCGTGGCGACGAGGTCGTGCGCCCGGCGCCGCACCCGCTCGGGGTCGGCGAGCACGAGCAGCGCGTCGTCCGGCACCAGGTCGAGCACCGGGACCATGTCGCCGACGAGCGCCGGGGCCAGCGACTCCATGCCCTCGACGGCGATGCCCTGCGCGAGCTTGTCGAGCATGTCCACCGCGCCGGGCAGCCGCTCCACCAGGGACGCGGCGCGCTCGCGCACCTCGTCGGTCAGCAGGATCTCCCGGCACGGCGGCGCCCACAGGCCGTGGCTCGCGACCTCGAGGCTGCGCTGGTCGGCGACGGAGAACCAGCGGATCTCCTCGACGTCCTCGCCCCAGAACTCGATGCGCAGCGGGTGGTCCTCGGTCGGCGGGAACACGTCGAGGATGCCGCCGCGCACCGCGAACTCGCCGCGGCGTTCGACCATGTCGACCCGGCTGTAGGCGGCGGCGACCAGCCGCTCGGCGACGTCGGACAGGTCGGCCCGCTGGCCCACGTCCAGGGAGACGGGCTCCAGCTCGCCGAGCCCGGCCACGACGGGCTGGAGCAGCGCGCGCACGGGCATGACGAGGACCCGGATCGGCCCGGTGTGGCCGGGCTCGGGGTCCGGGTGCGCGAGTCGGCGGAACACGGCCAGCCGGCGCGCGACGGTGTCGCTGCGGGGCGAGAGCCGCTCGTGCGGCAGCGTCTCCCAGGACGGGAGCACGGCCACGTCGTCGTCCGGCAGGTAGCAGCGCAGGGCGGCGGCCGTCTCGTCCGCGTCGCGGCCGGTGGCGGTGACGACGACGAGCGGGCGGCCGGGGCGCTTGCCCCCGGTGGCGGGGGCGTCGCCGCGGGCGCCGGTCAGCGCGGCCAGCAGGGGCGGGCGGATGCCGGCGGGCCCGACGACGTCGACCTCGCCGCGGGACGGGACGAGGGAGACGGCGCGCGCGACGGCGGGGTCGGTGAGGAGGACGGGCAGCAGTCCGGCGACGTTCATGGGTTCCTTCCGGGGTGCCGGCGGCGGGGCGCGGTCAGCACGAGAACCCCGGATCCAGCGGATCCGGGGTCGTAGGCGTCCACTGTACGAGCGACCACCGACACACTCACCCGGACGGTCGCACCCCTCTTGACATGATCTGCACCCTTTGTCCTAATTTGCACCGCAACGACAGGCCTGCCGCGGGGCTCCCGCGCAGCCGCGACCAGCCCCGGCCGACGACTGCCACCCCGGAGGGCGATGTGACGGGTACGACCGCGCGCGAGGACGCCGTGCCCGTGCTCTGGAGCCTGAACGGGCTGCGGGCGGCCGGCGCGCTGCTCGTGATGCTCTACCACGTCAACCTCTGGAACCTGCAGGTGATCCGCGGATCCAGCGCGTTCAACACCGGCGTCGGCCTGTTCTTCGTGCTCTCCGGCCTGGTGCTGACGTGGACCACGCGGCCGGGCACGAGCCTGCGGGCCTTCTACACGCGGCGGGCCGCACGGATCTACCCCAACCACCTCGTGACCTACCTGCTCGGCCTGGCGGTGACGGTCCTGCTGGTCGGGTCGGCGATCAGCCCGGCGACCGCGCTCGCCGGGCTGTTCCTCCTCCAGTCCTGGTCGCCCGACAACACCACCGTGTTCGCCGTCAACGCCGTGACGTGGTCCCTGTCCTGCGAGATCGCGTTCTACGCCGCCTTCCCCGGGATGCTGTGGGCCCTGCGCCGCATGACGGCGCGCACCCGCGCCGTCGTCGCCGCGGTCGCGCTGCTCATCCCGCCGGCGGTCGGCGTGGTGTGGCCGGCGACCATCCCCCTCCTGTTCCACCTCCCCCTGAGCCGCCTCCCGGAGTTCCTGCTCGGCATGGTCGTGGCGCTCGCGGTGCGCGACGGCTGGCAGCCTCGCCTTCCCGCGCCGGTGTGGCTCGGCGGCCTGGCCGTCGGCGTGCTCGGCGCGGCGGCGGTGGAGGTGCACCCGACCGTGCTCACGGCTGTCCTGGCGGCGCTGTTCGCCCCCCTCGCCGCGCGGTGCGCCCAGGGCGACGTCGCCGGCCGCAACGGCTGGGCCCGGCACCCCGTCGTCAAGCTCGCGGGCGCGCTGTCGTTCTCCTTCTACCTGCTGCACGAGCTCGTGATCCGCACGCTCCTGCTCACGCCGCTGCGCGGGTGGGCGACCGTCCCGCTGGTGCTCGGCGTCTCGGCGGCGCTCGCCTTCCTCCTCTGGCGCTGCGTCGAGCTGCCCGGCCGGGCGCGCATCCTCGCGGCCGCGAGCCCGACGCCCGCGGGGGCGCACGAGACGCGCGCGTCGCGTGCCCGGCACGGACGGGCTCGCCGGACGGCGTGGTCGGGGACGCCGGCAGCCGTCGGCCGGGACGGGGCCCGCGGGGCGCCGCAGCCGCCCGCCCTCGACCCCGCCCCGGAGCGGCCGGCGCTGCCCGGGCCGACCCGGGGCGCGCCGAGCCGGGCGCCGGCGGCGGGAGTGGCGTCGGCGGTCACGATCGCCGCGGTGGCCGCCGTGGCACGCGGCGCCGGGTGGACCCCGCCGGCCGCGCCACCACCGCGCGCCGACCAGCCGGGACGCACCGCACCCGGCTGGACGCCGCCGCCGGCACCCGGCCGGGGCTCCCGCGCGGCCGTGACCCGGCGTCCCTGACGCCCGCCCCGCGCGACGGGGTCAGGACGCCGTGCGCCGGCGACGCAGACCCGCGCTCGCCCAGAGGTCGAGCGCGGAGCCGCGGGCGCCCTGGTCCTGGTCGCCGGTGCGGCCACGCGCGGGGCCGACCGCAGCGGCCGGGGGCGGCGAGGGCAGCGGCGTCGCGGGGACGGAGTCGCGCGTGACCAGCGCGACGGGCGCCGCCGAGCGCGGCGCACCCGCGCCCCCGGGGACGTCGCCGGCGGCGGAGCGTGGCGGCACCCGCACAGGCACCCGGCGCAGCCGGAGCAGCTCCCGGTGCCGGGCTAGCGCGGCGTGCGCCGGCAGGAGCACGGACGGCCGGGCGCCGCGCACCTCGGCCCAGGCCAGCAGCAGCGCACGACCGACCAGCCGGACCAGGACCGGCAGCGCCGCGGGGGCGGGCTCACGGGCGTGCCGGTCGAGGTAGGCGGCGCCCCGGCCGTGCGCGCGCGCCCGCGCCGCCAGCGCCCCGCGGCCGAGCGCACCGGAGGGGAGGTGGCGCACCACCGGGACGCCCGCGACGGCGGCCTCGCGGAAGCCCGCGCCGACGGCGTCGCGCCGCAGCGCGACGTCCGCGGTGTACGGGTAGCGGGCGGTGCCGAGCGCCTCGTCGAAGCCCACCGCCTCGAACACGGCGCGCGTCGCCGCCATGCTCACCCCCGAGAACCCGTGCCCGACGACGGGCGGGTCGGGCACGACGTCGAGGTACGCCGCCGCGTCCGCGTCGGCGAGCCTGACCGGCCCGTCGGACGCCGGGACCACGGCGCCGGCGACCAGGTCGGCCCGGCCGGCCCGCAGCGGCGCCGTCATCGCCCTGACCCAGCCGCTCGGCACCCGCGCGTCCGGCTCGGTGAACAGCAGGTACCGCCCCCGGGCGGCGGCGACGCCGATGTTCCGGGCGCGTCCGCCGCTGACCCCTGGCGCCGCCACGACCCGGACGCGCGGGTCGGCCGCGACGCCCGCCGGGAGCGGCGCGACGTCGTGCAGGACGAGCACCAGCTCGCCGCCGAGCCGGTCGCCGCGGAGCGCGGCCCCGCGCCGCTCCCGCGCGGCGTCGCCGAGCGAGGCGAGCGTGCACGTGATCGACGGGGCGAGGCCCGGTTCGTCGCCGCGCGCCACGACCACGACCGACACGTCCGCACGGGCCGGCACGGTCCCGGACACGACTCACCTCCGTCGAACCCCGGCGGCCGCCGGGGAGGTCGTATCGTCGCAAACCGCCACGAGGCACGGCGAGCCGCGTCACCCGGTCGCAGCAGCGGGAGCACCCGCACGCGGACGGCGCCGCGACGGCCCGGCCTCCCCGACCCCGCCCCGGAGGCACGGTCAGTGCGCCGGGATCGCCTCCAGCGCCACCGCGTCGGGCGGGTACGGGGCGGGGTCCGGCAACCCGCCGAACGCGTAGCCGACGCCGAAGCCGGTGGTCCAGGACAACCGCGCCACGTCCCCCCGGCCGCGCAGCCGCAGGAGGTCCCCGCCCACCAGCACCGCGCGCCGGGCCACGCGGGCGGGCCACGCACGCCGCGCGCGCGGCGGCGGAGCAGCCTCTGCCTCGCCGGCCACCCGCGCGAGCAGGTCCCGGGCGGCACCGAACCGCGCCGCCAGCCACCGCTGGCCCATGCCGGAGTTCCGCCCCTGCCGCCAGGCGCCGCGGACGCCCTGCCGCAGCCGCATGTGCACCACCGCCTCCGGCTGGAACGCGAGCCTCTCGCCGCCGAGCTGAGCGCGCCAGCAGAGGTCGGTGTCCTGGAGGAACCGGGCCGCGGGGTCGAAGCCGCCGAGGCGGTCGAACACGTCGCGCCGCACGCCGAGGTTGCTGGAGCTCGCCGCGGGCAGCCACGGCAGCGGCTCGCTGTACTGCAGGCCCCGCTGCTGCGGCAGCGCGCGCGACGCCTGGTCGGCGTCGGTGTTGAGGCGCGCCCACTCGAGCCGTCCGGCCACGAGCGCCGCCCCCGCGAGCGCGCGGTGCAGCGCGTCCGCCCACCCCGGCGCGACGACGTCGTCCGCGTCGCAGAACAGCAGCGAGCGCCCGCGCGCCTCGGTCACGGCGGCGTTGCGCGCGGCGCCCGCCCCGCGGACGGCGGACGCGTCGACGTAGCGGAGACCGGGGAGCCAGCCGCGGGCCTCCCGGACGACCCGGGCCGTGTCGTCGCTCGACCCGTTGTCGGCGACCAGCACCTCCCAGGCCGCGTCCGGCCGCTGCGCGGCGAGCGCCCGCAGCTGGTGCGGCAGCGTGCGCGCGGCGTTCCGCGCCGCGATCACGACCGAGATCTCCACCATCAGTGCCCCCAACTGGGTGAAATCGGGACGATCCACCCATAGCAGACCACACGCTCGCCGCCGGCGCAGCACCGGGACCGGTCGGCCCCGGTGCCGGTCGAATGGGTGGATATGTCCGATTTCACCCAGTTGCAGGTACCTCCGGCGCCCGGCCTCGACCTAGGGTCCATCCGTGCCCCTCGCCCTGTTCCGCGCCCCCGCTCCCGGCGTCCCCGCCGCCACCGGGGCGGCGTCCTGATGCGCCGCCACGCCTACATCCTCGCGGCGGACCCCACGTACCTCGCCGCGAGCGTCCGGGCGTACTACCCGGTCGTCGACCGCATCGTCGTGTCGTACGACCGCGGTCACCGGTCCTGGGCGGGCCAGCACCTGCCGGGCGAGGAGGCCATCGCCCAGGTGAAGGCCGTGGACGTCGACGGCAAGTGCGTCCTCGCGCCCGGCGACTACTCGGACCCCGACGGACCGGTGCTCGACGTGGAGACCCACCAGCGTCAGACGGCGCTCGACCAGGCCTCCGAGGGGGCGGACTGGGTGCTCACGCTGGACACCGACGAGGTGATCCGCCGCCTGGACCCGTTCCTCGGCGCGCTGGGCCGCGCCGAGGACGCGGGCGCGGACGCGCTGCACTACCCGGCGCGGTGGCTGTACAACCGGGTGGGCGAGGACCTGTTCCTCGAGACCAGCACGCGGTGGGGCCGCACCGTGACCCACTACCCGGGTCCGCTCGCGGTCCGCGCCGGCACCCGGCTGGACCACTGCCGGCAGACGCTGGCTCCGCACTACCGGGTCGACATCCGCCCGTGGAACGCCGACCCGTACCACCCGCGGGGGACGCTCGTGCACGAGGTCGTGCACCCGCGCGACGCGGTCATGCACTTCTCCTGGGTCCGGGACGACGCGGCGATGCGTGCGAAGTTCGCCTGGTCCGGCCACGCCGACCAGTACGCCGAGCCGACGGTGTACCGGCACTGGGTGTGGCGCACCCAGCACCCGCGCCTCGCCGCAGCCGCCTCGGTCCTGCGCCGGCACGACCGCGACCGGTACCGCGTGCTCCACCTGCCCGGCGCCCCGGAGGCGCGGGTATGACGACCCCGACGCGCCCGCGGGTGAGCGTCGTCGTGCCGACCAACCGCCGGTCGCCCTACCTGCCCGACGCGCTCGCGTCGGTGCGCGACCAGCAGTTCACCGACTGGGAGGTCGTGGTGGTCGGCGACGGGGTGGCCGACCGCGCGGGGCTCGAGGGGACCGTCCGCGACGTCCTGGGCGCGCACCGCGCCACCGTCCTGCACGTGCCACCCCGGGGTGTCTCCGTCGCCCGCAACGCCGGGACGGCCGTCGCACGGGGGGAGCTGATCGCGTACCTCGACGACGACGACGTGTGGCACCCCGAGCGGCTCGCCCGCCAGGTGGCCCGGCTCGACGCAGATCCTGCGGCGACGGCGTGCTCGAGCGACGGCTGGGTCGTCGACCAGGACGGCGAGCGCCTCGACGAGCCCTGGCCGCTCACCCGCGGCAGCCGGCTGGACCTCCTGAGCGGGCGGGTGGACATCCCCCGGATCGTGACGCTGCTGTTCCGCCGGGACGAGGTGCAGGCGATCGGGGGCTTCCACCCCGCGTTCCGGGTCGGCGAGGACAACGAGCTGATCCTCCGGGCGCTGCTGCTCGGCCGGTTCGTCGCGGTGCCGGAGGCGCTCGTGGGCTACCGCCGGCACGCCGGCGGGGTCAGCGCGACGATCCGCGCCGAGGACGATCCCGGTGAGCAGATCATCACGCTGACGCTCGACGGCGCACGCCGTGCCGGGGACGCGGCCGCGGTCGCCGCCCTGGAGCAGAACCTGCGCCGGTTCCGTGCGCGCTCCGCGGCGTCCTCCGCCCGGACCGCCCGCGCACGGGCCCGCGCGCGGGACTGGGGCGCCGCCGGGCTGGCCGGCGCCGCCGCCCTGCGCCGGTCGCCGGCCGTGGCCGCGCACACCCTTCTGCTCGGCAGGCCCCCCGCCGCGCGACCGACCCCGCCCACCCCCGCGAGGAGCACCGCATGACCCCGACCGTGAGCGTCGTCGTGGCGACGTACGGCAGACCGGACCACGTCGAGACCTGCCTGCGGCACCTGGCCGCGCTGCGGACGGCGCCGTCGGAGATCGTCGTGGTCGACGGGTCGCCGGACGACCGGACCCGTGAGGTGGTGGCGCAGCACCCCGGCGTCGTCTACCTGCGCAACGACCTCGGCCGGGGCAAGCTCCCCGAGTCGCGCCAGATCGGGGAGCGCGCCACCACCGGGGACGTCCTGGCGTTCCTGGACGACGACGCGTTCGCCGAGCCCGAGTGGCTGGACGAGCTCGTGCTGCCGTACGCCGACCCGGAGGTCGTGGCGGTCGGCGGTCGGGCGCGCAACGGCATCCCGGGCGAGGAGTCCATCGGGCTCGGCTCGGTCGGGCGGTTCCTGCCGGACGGCACGTTGACCGGCAACTTCGCGGCGGACCCGGGCCGCGTGATCGGGGTGGACCACATCCTCGGCGCCAACATGTCGTTCCGCCGCACGGCGCTGGACGCGATCGGCGGCATCCGGGGCGACTACCCCGGCACCTGCCTGTGCGAGGAGTCGGACATCTCGCTGCGGCTGCGCGCCGCCGGAGGCCGGCTCGTCTACGCCCCGCGCGCGGTGGTCGAGCACATCGCCGCGCCGTACGGGATCGGCGGCCAGCGGTTCGACCGGCGCTACCAGTTCTACGCGCGGCGCAACCACGTGGTGCTGCTCGCGCGCAACTACGGGTTCGGTGCGCCCGTGCTGCGCCGCTACCTCGTCACCGCCCTGAAGGCGCAGGTCGGTGCGGTGCGCTCCGCCGGTCGGCGCGCGCTCGGTCGCCCGGGCCCCGACGGCAGCCGCCCGACGACCCGCGAGCGCCTCATGGCGCCGGCGGTCGCCACCCGGGTCGGCGCCGACCTCGCCGGCCTGGTCGCCGGGTTCCCCGCAGCGGCGCGCGCCCGGCGGCAGGACCGGCTGGACGGTGTGGCGACCCCGGACCCCACCCGCCGCGCGGTCGTCCCGGCGAGGGCCGCGGCATGAGCCACGTCGTCGTCGTCGGGTCGGGCATCGTCGGGCTGGCGGTGGCGGCCCGGCTCGCCGCGCGCGGCGACGAGGTCACCGTCCTGGAGAAGGAGGACGGCCTGGCGCTGCACCAGACCGGCCGGAACTCCGGGGTCGTCCACTCGGGCCTGTACTACGCGCCCGGCAGCCTCAAGGCGACGATGGCCGCGGCGGGCGCGCGCTCGATGGTCGACTACGCCCGCGCGAAGGGCGTGCCGGTCGAGGTGTGCGGGAAGCTCGTCGTCGCCACCTCGGACGCGGAGGTGCCGCAGCTCGAGAAGCTCGCCGGCCGCGCCGCGGCCAACGGCGTGCCCGCGCGCCGCCTCAGCCCCACGGAGGCGCGCGAGTACGAGCCGCACGTCCGCGCGGTCGCGGCCCTGCGGGTCGAGAGCACCGGCATCGTCGACTACCCCGGCGTGTGCCGGGCGCTCGCCGCGGACGTCGAGGCAGCGGGCGGCCGGATCCTGTTCGGCGAGGAGGTCCTCGCCGCTCGCACCGTCCCCGACGCCCCCGGCGCACCCGGCCGGGTCGAGATCCGCACGTCGCACGCCGACCGGGAGGCCGACGCCCTGGTGGTCTGCGCCGGGCTGCACGCCGACCGGCTCGCCCGCGCGTGCGGGCTGGAGCCCGAGGCGCGGATCGTGCCGTTCCGCGGCGAGTACTTCGAGCTCACCCCCGAGGCCGGGGCGCAGGTCCGCGGCCTGATCTACCCGGTGCCCGACCCGCGGTTCCCGTTCCTCGGCGTGCACCTCACCCGCGGCATCGAGGGGCACGTGCACGCCGGGCCGAACGCGGTGCTCGCGCTCGCCCGCGAGGGGTACACCTGGACCGACGTCTCGCCGCGCGACCTCGCCGACAGCCTGGCGTGGCCCGGGCTGTGGCGGCTCGCCGCGCGCAACCTGGTCCCCGGCGCCGCCGAGGTCGGCCGGTCGCTGTCGCGGCGCGCCTTCGCCCGGAGCCTGTCGCGGCTGGTCCCGGGGATCTCCGCGGCCGACCTGGCGCCCGCCCCCGCCGGGGTGCGTGCGCAGGCGCTGCGCCGCGACGGCGGGCTCGTCGACGACTTCCTGCTGCAGGGCGAGGGCCGGCAGGTGCACGTGCTGAACGCCCCGTCGCCCGCGGCCACGGCGTCGCTGGAGATCGCGCGGCACATCGTCGACCAGCTCGACGCGGCGGTGCCGGCGGCGCACACGGCCTGACGCGGGCAGCACCGGCGGCGCACCCGGGCGGCCCCGCTCGCACAGCGATGGACCGTCGCGGGTGGGGCACCTCGCGCGGGCGCGCGCGGGTGCGGCGCCGGGCCGCGAGGGGGGCGCGGGCCCGGCGCCGCGGCTCAGGCGGCGCCCTGCCGCCGGGACGTCGCGGCCGCGGGCCCCGGCACGACGGACGGGGCCGGCGCGGGCACGGACGTCCCCGCACGGGGCGCGGCGGCAGCGGGTGCGGCGGCACCGGGCGCGGCGGCACCGGGCGCGGCGGCACCGGGTGCGGCGGCACCGGGTGCGGCGGCACCGGGCGCCGACGCCACGCCGGGCGCCCGCACCGGCGCCGGCGGGTCGACGCGGCCGAAGGCGTACCCGACGCCCCAGCCGACGTCCCACGACCAGCGCCCGAGGTCGCCGAGCGAGCGCACGCGCAGCAGGTCGCCGCCCGTCGCCGCGAGCCGGCGGGCCGCGCGCGCGGCGCCCGGCCGGTGCGGGCCACCGCCCGTCGCCGCGAGGCCCGCCCCGGTGAGACCGGCGCCGGTGAGCGCCGCGCCGGCCGCGAGCTGACCCGCCGGGACCAGGCCGCCGGCGAGCGCCGGGTCCGCCATCGCCATGCCGACGGCCGCGCCCGCGAACGCCGCGCCCGCGAGCGAGCCCGCCGCCCGGCCGGCGCCGCCCTGGTCCGCCGCGGCGGGCACACCAGCCGGCACGCCGGCCGCCACCCCCGCAGCCGCGAGGGCCCGCAGCCGGTCCTCCTGCTCCCGGTACCGCAGCGCGAGCCAGCGCTCACCCGTGCCGTAGTGGTAGCCCTGCTGCGCCGAGGACCACACGCTCCCGCGCAGCCGCACGTGCAGCACGGCCTCCGGCACCCAGGTCAGCGGCACCCCGGCGAGCTGCACCCGCCAGCACAGGTCGGTGTCCTCCAGGAACAGGCAGCCGGGGTCGAACCCGCCGACCGCGCGGAACAGGTCCGCGCGGATGCCCATGTTCCCGGCCCCGGCGGCGTGCAGCCCGGGCAGCCGGGTCGACTCCTGCAGCCCCGCCGTCTGGGGGACGGTGCGCGACCGGAGCACGCGCGGCGTGTTCAGCCGCTCGCCGTCGAACCGGCCGGCGACGAACGCGTGCGTGCGCAGGGCGGTCCGCATCGCGACGAGCCAGCCGTCGCCGACGACGTCGTCCGCGTCGCAGAACGCGACCAGCGGGGCGCGCGCGACGGACACGCCGACGTTGCGGGCGGCGCCCGCGCCGCGGGTGGCGGAGGCGTCGACGACCCGGACGGGCAGCCGGTCCGCGTAGGAACGGGCGAGGTCCGCGGTGCCGTCGGTGGAGCCGTTGTCCGCGACGACCAGCTCCCAGCCGAACGGCGCGCACTGCGCCGCGAGCGCGTCGAGCTGCTCGCCGAGGGTGGCCTCGGCGTCGAAGGCGGCGATGACGACGGTGAGCTCGACGCCCGCGGGGCGCGCGACGCCGTCCCGGAGCCCGGTCACGACATCAGCTCCCGGAACACGGTCCGGACCCGGGGGTACCGGGCCAGGAGGCCGCCGACGGTGTCGAACGACCAGCCCGCTTCGAGCAGCGGGTCGACCAGCGCGGCGGTGACCGCGGCCCGGTCGAACCGGGGCAGCTCCTCGCCGGCGCCGAGCGTCTCGGGGTCCGCCCGGGTGTCGTGCAGCAGCAGGATGCCCCCGGGGTGCAGCGCCGCGCGGGCGCGGTCCGCGACGTCCTGGACGGGTGCGTCGACCCAGTCCTGCGCCCAGCCGGACCAGATGACGACGTCGAGCCCGGAGCGAGTCCAGCCCCGCAGCGACCCGGGCCGGTGCGCCCCGTACGGCGGGCGGAACAGCGTGACGGGCACGCCGGCCACCGCCTCGACGCGGTGCCGGGCGTCGGCGACCACGCGGACCGCCTCGGCGTCCGGCAGCCGGTTGAGCCGGCCGTGGTCCGGGCCGTGCAGGGCGAGCTCGTGGCCCTCGGCGACGAGGCGACGCACCAGGTCCGGGTGCGCCTCGGCGGCGTCCGCCAGGACGAAGAAGGTGGCGCGCAGGCCGCGGTCGGCGAGCACGTCGAGCAGGCCGGGCGTGTGGTCGGGGTGCGGGCCGTCGTCGTACGTCAGGGCCGCGACCGCGTCGGCGGTGTGCACGCACGCCGTGGGCGCGAGGCCGCGGAGCAGCGGCCGGGCGAGGCGCAGCGCGGCCCGGTCGGGCAGCGGACGTGGCGCGGGTGCCCCGAACTCCCCGAGGTCCCGCCGCAGGACCAGGATCTCCCCCGGGACCCGCGGTGCGGGACGGGCACCCCGGTGCAGCGCCGGCTTCTCGACGACCATCGACCTTCCCCCCTCGCATCCGTCCGGCGTCCCCGCAGGCGGGCCCGCCGGACGACAGTGTGCTCGCACCACCAGGCCCGGTTTGTCCGATTTGGGGCTTTTCACCCGAACGCTCGACAGGTTTCGCCCCACCGCCCCCGGACGGCCCGCGCGGCGCCCCCGCCGAGCCGGCCCACGGAGCGGGCGTGGGCCACCCGGGGGACCCCACCCCACCCCGGCGGACCCAGGGGGGTGATATGTCCGGTTTTCACCCGTTAGTACCTGTCTGGCATGAAATGCCCGGACTAGCCTCGGGGCTGCCGCGGCGCGATCGCGGCGCCATCCCACACCCCCCGTCCGAGGAGGAGCCATGACCGCAGGCGACCTGTCGCCCGCCGACATCCCGGTGGTGATCCTGTGCGGCGGCATGGGGACGCGTCTCCGCGAGGCCAGCGAGAAGCTGCCCAAGCCGCTGGTCGACATCGGCGGCCGGCCGATCCTCTGGCACATCATGAAGACGTACAGCGAGCACGGCTTCCGCCGGTTCGTGCTGGCGCTCGGGTACAAGAGCGACCTGATCAAGCAGTACTTCCTGGACTACCGGCACCTGACGTCGGACTTCACGCTGCACCTGGGCGGCGACGGCACGGGGTCCGAGCCCGTCTTCCACGGCACCGCCGCCAAGGAGGACTGGGAGATCACGTTCGTCGAGACGGGGCTGACCACGGCCACCGCCGCGCGCATCCGCCGGGTCGCCCAGCACCTCGACGCCGACCGGTTCGCGCTCACCTACGGCGACGGCATCGGCGACGTGGACATCACGGGCGCCCTCCGGCACCACGTCGAGCAGGGCCTGCTCGGGACGCTCACCGGCGTGCACCCGTCCAGCCGCTACGGCGAGATGCGCGTCGAGGGCGACACGGTCGTCGAGTTCAACGAGAAGCCGACGCTCGCCGACGGCTGGGTCAACGGCGGGTTCTTCCTCTTCGAGCGGGAGTTCGTCGACAAGTACCTCGACGACGACCCGGCGGTGATGCTCGAGAGCGCGCCGCTGCAGCAGCTCGCGCGGGACCGGCAGCTGTCGGTCTACGAGCACGAGGGCTTCTGGATGGGCATGGACACGTTCCGTGACTGGACGGAGCTGAACGGACTGTGGGACGCAGGTCGCGCCCCCTGGAAGATCTGGGAGGACTGAGCGCGTGCGCATCCTGGTCACCGGCACCGAGGGCTACCTCGGCAGCCTGCTCGCACCGACGCTGCTGGGCCGCGGCGACGAGGTCACCGGCCTCGACACCGGCTACTACAAGAACGGCTGGCTCTACAACGGCGTCCACGAGACCCCGCACACGCTCGTCAAGGACATCCGGCACGTCACGCCGGACGACCTGGCCGGGTTCGACGCGGTGGTCCACATGGCCGAGCTGTCGAACGACCCGATCGGCGACCGGATCGGCGAGGTCACGTACGACATCAACCACCACGGGTCGGTGGCGCTGGCCTCGGCCGCCAAGCGCGCCGGGGTCTCGCGGTTCGTGTACATGTCGTCCTGCTCGGTCTACGGCGTCGCCGACGGCACGGTCGACGAGACCAGCCCGACCGACCCGCAGACCGCCTACGCCCGGTGCAAGGCCCTGGTCGAGCGGGACGTCACGGCGCTGGCCGACGACGACTTCTCCCCGACGTTCCTGCGCAACGCCACCGCGTTCGGCGCGTCCCCGCGGCAGCGGTTCGACATCGTGCTGAACAACCTGGCCGGTCTGGCCTGGACGACGCACCGGATCGCGATGACCTCCGACGGCACGCCGTGGCGCCCGCTCGTGCACGGCCTGGACATCGCCAAGGCGATCCGCGCGGTGCTCGACGCCCCGCGCGAGGACGTGCACGCGCAGGTGCTCAACGTCGGCGCGGACTCCAACAACTACACGGTGCGCGAGATCGCCGAGACGGTCGGGGCCGAGTTCCCCGGCTGCGAGGTGTCGTTCGGCGAGCCGAGTGCGGACAACCGGTCGTACCGCGTGTCGTTCGCGAAGATCCGCGAGGTGCTCCCCGGCTTCGAGACCGACTGGGACGCCGCCGCCGGCGCCGCGCAGCTGCACCGGGTGTTCGAGCAGATCCAGCTCGACACCGAGACCTTCACCGGGCGCGGCCACACCCGCCTGGCGCAGATCGAGCACCTGCTCAAGACCGGCCAGGTGGACCCGCAGCTGTTCTGGACGGTGAACCCGTGAAGTACACCCCGACCGCCGTCGACGGCGTGATGATCGTCGACCTCGAGCTCCGCTCGGACGACCGGGGGTTCTTCGCCCGGACGTTCGACACGACCGAGTTCGAGGCGCACGGCCTGGACACGACCGTCGCGCAGTGCAACCTGTCGTACAACCACGTGGCCGGCACGCTGCGCGGCCTGCACCGCCAGGTGCCGCCGTACGCCGAGGGCAAGCTCGTCCGATGCACCGCCGGCGCGATCGTCGACGTGGCCGTGGACGTCCGCCCGGACTCCCCGACCTACGGGGCGCACGTGATGGTCGAGCTCACCGCCGCCAACCGCCGCGCGCTGTTCATCCCGCCGTACGTCGCGCACGGGTACCAGACCCTGGCCGACGACACCGAGGTGATCTACCAGGTCAGCGGCCCGTACACCCCCGAGGGCGAGCAGGGCTTCCGGTACGACGACGCCGCGTTCGGCATCGAGTGGCCCGTGCCGGTGACGGTGATCTCGGACAAGGACGCCGCCTGGCCGCTGGTCGGGGCCGGCGCCGCCGAGGTGGCGCCGTGATCGTCGTCGACTCGCTGCTGAAGGCGCGCCAGGCCGACGGGAAGCCGATCCGGGTGGCGCTGGTCGGCGCCGGGTTCATGGGCCGCGGCCTGGTGAACCAGATCGTCAACTCCGTGCCCGGGATGGACGTCGTCGCGATCGCCGCCCGGCACCCCGAGCAGGGCGTCCGGGCGTACACCGAGGCGGGGCTCACGGGCGTCGTCGAGGTCGACTCCCCCGCCGCCCTCGCTCGCGCCGCCGCGTCCGGGACCCCGGCCGTGACCGCCGACTACCGCGTGGCGATCGCGTCCGACGCGGTCGACGTGGTGGTGGACGTGACCGGCGCCGTGGAGTTCGGCGCGCACGTCGCGCTCGCCTGCTTCGAGCACGGCAAGCACCTGGTGCTGATGAACGCGGAGGTCGACGCCACGGTCGGCGGCGAGCTCGCCCGCCTGGCCGACAAGGCCGGCGTCGTCTACACGGGCTGCGACGGCGACCAGCCCGGCGTGCAGATGAACCTGCACCGGTTCGTCACCGGGCTCGGGCTGACGCCGCTGGTCGCGGGCAACATCAAGGGCCTGCAGGACGAGTACCGCACCCCCACCACGCAGAAGGCGTTCGCCGAGCGGTGGGGGCAGGACCCGCACATGGTCACGTCGTTCGCGGACGGCACCAAGGTGTCGGTGGAGCAGGCGCTCGTCGCCAACGCGACCGGCATGTCCGTGCACCGGCGCGGGATGCTCGGCATGGACCACGACGGGCACGTCGACGAGCTGACGACCCGGTACGACGTGGACGAGCTCCGCGCGCTGGGCGGCGCCGTGGACTACGTGGTCGGGGCGCGGCCCGGGCCGGGCGTCTACATCCTGGCGACGCACGACGACCCGAAGCAGCGGCACTACCTGGAGCTCTACAAGCTGGGCACCGGGCCGCTCTACTCGTTCTACCAGCCCTACCACCTGTGCCACTTCGAGGTGCCGACGACGATCGCCCGGGCCGCGCTCCTCGGCGACGCGACGATCCGGCCGCTCGGGGCGGCGAGCGTCGAGGTCGTGACGACGGCCAAGACCGACCTGGCCGCGGGCACCGTCCTCGACGCGCTCGGCGGGTACCACTACTACGGCCAGGCCGAGAAGGCGGCGATCACGCGGGACGAGCGGCTGCTCCCCGTCGGCGTGGCCGAGGGCTGCGTCCTCGTCCGGGACGTCCCCAAGGACGCCACCCTGACCTACGACGACGTCCGCCTCCCCGAGGGCCGCCTGGTCGACGCGCTCCGCGAGGCCCAGGCCGCCCTGGCCTGACCGGCCCGGCCGCCGGCCGCCGCGCGCCGAGCGCGGTGGCTCCCGCCGAGCGCGGTGGCTCCCGCTACCGCGCTCGGCGCGAGCTGCCGCGCCCGGCACGGCCTCCTCCGGCGCGGGTGCGCGCGGCCGCCCCGGGCGCGTCACCCGGATGCCAACGGCTTCACCCGGGGTCGACGGACAAACCGGACAAATCTACTCATAGGCTGCATCCCAGCAGGAACGGGCCTGGGGGCGACGACCCGTCCCCCTCGGCCACCCAGGACCACCAGGAGAGGGGGGACCGTGCCGTCCACCGACAGCAGCACGGACCTGCGCGCCCGCGCCGTCACGTTCTACCTGCCCCAGTTCCACCCGGTGCCGGAGAACGACGCGTGGTGGGGCCCGGGCTTCACCGAGTGGCGCAACGCCGCGAAGGCCCGCCCGCTGTTCCGGGGCCACAACCAGCCGCACCTGCCGGCGGACCTGGGGTTCTACGACCTGCGGATGCCCGAGGCCCGCGAGGCGCAGAGCGACCTGGCGCAGCAGTACGGCGTCGAGGCGTTCATCTACTGGCACTACTGGTTCGGCGGCGGCCGGCGGATCCTCGAGCGCCCGTTCACCGAGGTGCTCGCGTCCGGGGCCCCGTCGGTGAAGTTCTGCCTCGCCTGGGCCAACCAGACCTGGAGCGGGATCTGGCACGGCGCCAGCGACCGCGTCCTGATGGAGCAGACCTACCCCGGCCCGGACGACGAGCAGGCGCACTTCGACTCGCTGCTGCCCGCGTTCCGGGACGAGCGGTACCTGCGGGTGGACGACCGCCCCGTGTTCTACGTGTTCCGCCCGGAGGACCTGCCGGACGCCGCGGCCTTCGTGGACCGCTGGCAGGGCATGGCCCGCGCGGCCGGGCTGCCGGGGCTGTACCTGGTGGCCGAGGTGTCGGACCTGCTCGGCCGCGGCCCCAAGTACGTCGACGTCGACGCGGCGGGCTTCGACTCGGGCGTGTACATGCGGATCCCCGCCCGGCAGACCCGCGCCGACGTGCTGCGGATGCGGGTCGGGCGCAAGCTCGGCCGTCCCGAGGTCTACCCCTACGCGCCCGACTTCCAGCCCGCTCCGCAGGGGATCTCCGAGAACCTGCAGCCGTGCATCTACCCGAACTGGGACAACACCCCCCGGTCCGGGACCCGCGGGCTCGCGATCACCGGCTCCTCCCCCGAGCTGTTCGGCCGGCACGTCCGCCAGGCCGTCGCGACCCTGCAGGACCGCCGGCCCGCCGAGCGGCTGCTGTGGGTGAAGTCCTGGAACGAGTGGGCCGAGGGCAACTACCTGGAGCCCGACCTGGAGCACGGCCACGCGTGGCTCGAGGCGCTGCGCGACGGGCTGACCGGGACGAGCACGCTCGCCACCACCCCGGCCCGGGTGCTGACCCCGCACCCGCTCGCGGCCCCGGCCCCGACGGACGGCGTCGCGCATGGCTGAGGCCACCACCGCGGCCCCGCTGCGCATCGCGATGCTGTCCTACTACCTCCCGTCGGGCAGCAAGATCGGCGTCGGCTTCCAGGCCCACGAGCTCGCAACCGAGCTGGCGCGCCGCGGGCACCACGTCGACATGTTCAGCGACTGCCCGCCGGTGCCGGGCGCGGCCTACGGCCACCGGCACGTCGCCATGTCGGGCTCGCTGCGCACGTTCCGGTTCGCGACCGACCTGCGCAAGCAGGACTTCACCGGCTACGACGTGCTGCACGCGCACGGCGACGACTACTGGCTGTGGCGCCGGCGCGCCCCGCTGCACGTCCGCACGGTGCACGGGTCCTGCTTCGAGGAGGCCCGGCACATCCGCGGCGCCAAGGAGAAGCTGCGGATGCTGCTCCTGGGGTTCACCGAGGTGCTCGCGTCCGTCGTCGCGGACCGGGTCGTCGTGGTCTCGCCGCAGACCCGGCGCTGGGTGCCGCGGTCGCACGACGTGATCCCCAACGGCGTCGACACCGCCCGGTTCGCCCCGGGCGACGCCGAGGGCCGCGCCGACCACCCGGTGGTGCTGTTCGTCGGCACCTGGCACGGCCGCAAGCGCGGCAAGGACCTGGCGGCCGCGTTCGCCCGGGACGTGCTGCCGCGGGTGCCCGAGGCCGAGCTGTGGATGGTCACCCGGGACGCGCCCGCCGACCCCGGCCCGGGCGTGAAGGTGCTCGGCCGGCTGTCCGACGAGGACCTGGCCGACGCGTACCGCCGCGCCTGGGTGTTCTGCCTGCCGTCGTCCTACGAGGGCTTCGGCATCCCGTACGCCGAGGCGATGGCGAGCGGCCTGCCGGTCGTCGCCACCCCGAACGTCGGCGCCCGGTACGTCTCCGACGAGGGCCGCGCCGCGGTGCTCGCCGAGCTGGACGACCTCGGCGCCGCGCTGGCCGACGTGCTGCTCGACGCCCCGCGCCGGGCCGCGCTGTCCGCCGCGGGCCTCGAACGGTCCCGCACCTTCTCGCTCACCGCGGTGGCCGACGCCTACGAGCGCCTGTACGCCGCCGCCCCGACCCCCCACCACGGAGACCAGTCATGACCGAAGTCGCCATCCGGGCCGCCGGGGTCGGGAAGTCGTACCGGATCGCCACCTCCGACGACGCCCCGTCCACGGCCGCCGAGGCGGTGCTGCAGCGCCTGCGGCACCCGCTCCAGCGCCCGCAGTTCGAGGAGTTCCGCGCGCTCGACGAGGTGAGCTTCGAGATCCCCCGCGGCGAGGCCGTCGGCATCCTGGGCCGCAACGGCGCGGGCAAGTCGACGCTGCTCAAGCTGCTGACCCGCGTCGCCGCGCCCACCCGGGGCCGGATCGAGCTCGCGGGCCGGGTCGGCTCGCTGCTGGAGGTCGGCACCGGCTTCCACCCGGAGCTCACCGGCCGCGAGAACGTCTTCCTCAACGGCACGCTGCTCGGGATGCGCAAGAGCGAGATCAAGCAGCGCTTCGACGAGATCGTCGCGTTCTCCGGCGTCGAGAAGTTCCTCGACACCCCCGTGAAGCGGTACTCCTCCGGCATGTACGTCCGGCTCGCGTTCGCGGTCGCCGCGCACCTGGACACGGAGATCCTCGCGGTCGACGAGGTGCTCGCGGTCGGCGACGCCGAGTTCCAGGCCAAGTGCCTCGACCGGATGCGCTCGGTCGCCGCCGAGGGCCGGACCGTCCTGTACGTGTCGCACCAGGTCCAGACCGTCAAGACCCTGTGCACCTCGGCGATCTTCCTGGAGCACGGCAAGCTCGTGATGCACGGGAGCGTCGACGACGCGATCGAGCTGTACCAGACCAGCCGGGACCGGGTCGCGATCAGCCAGACCGACATCGACCGCCGGCCGGGGTCGGGCGAGGTGCGCATCACCTCGGCGACCGTGTCCAGCCCGCTCTACAAGACCACCGAGCCGAAGACCATCGAGTTCCTGGTGTCGGCCAACGCGGACTACATCGGCAAGTACTTCGTCTCGTGCCACATCAACGACCGGCACGGCACCACGATCCTGCAGTGCGACTCCCGGGTCAGCGGCCTGTGGCTGGACCCGGCGCAGGAGCAGAAGCTCGCGCTGACGATCAAGGAGCCCTGGCTCAAGCCGGGCGAGTACACCGTGGACCTGTTCGTGTGCTCCTCCGGGGTGCTCGACGCGTTCGAGGGCGCCGGCCGGTTCGAGATCCACCCGGTGCTGCCCTACCCGCAGGCCGTGTCCGACGAGGGGCTCGACGCCGGCCTCGTCCTCGCCGACTTCGACTACGAGAGGCGCTGAGCGATGGCCACGCGCACGACTGTCATCAACCCGCCCGGCCGCCTGCCGCTGCCGGCGTGGCGCGAGATGTGGGAGGCCCGCGAGGTCTTCACCCGGTTCGGTGTCCGCGACCTCAAGCTGCGCTACCGCCAGACCGCGCTCGGCGTGATCTGGGTGGTGCTGCAGCCGCTGCTCAGCGCCGGCATCTTCTCGATCGTGTTCGGCGAGATCGCCGACCTCGGCAGCGACGGCGTGCCGTACTTCGTGTTCTCGTTCACCGGCATGCTGGCGTGGACGCTGTTCAACGGGATCGTGTCCCGGGCCGCACCGTCGCTGGTGAACAACCAGGCGCTGGTGTCCAAGGTGTTCTTCCCGCGGCTGCTGGTGCCGCTGTCGTCGGTGCTGTCGGTGCTGGTGGACTTCCTGGTGGCGAGCGTGCTGATGGTCGGGCTGATCATCTTCTACGACATCCAGATCACCTGGGCGGTGCTCACGCTTCCGCTGTGGATCCTCGCGGTGATCCTGCTCGGCTCGGGCCTCGGCATGGCCGCCTCCGCGCTGATGGTCAAGTTCCGCGACATCGCCTACGTGGTGCCGTTCGCGCTGCAGACCCTGCTGTACGCCAGCCCGCTCGCGTACTCGCTCAGCGAAGTCGGCGAGTCGGTCCGCTGGCTGTTCGACATCAACCCGCTGACCTGGATCCTCGAGGGGTTCCGGTGGGCGCTCCTCGGCCTCGCGCAGCCGGACACGTGGCAGCTGGCCGCGACCGCCGGGGTGAGCGTCGCGGTGTTCGTCGGCGGCGCGCTGATCTTCTCGAAGATGGAACGCGGCTTCGCGGACGTGATCTGAGCGTGCGGGCGACGGAGGAACCGATGGAGCCGAGGACCGCGACCCCCCGGGCGCGCCGCCGCTGGGCGGTGGTGGGCGGCGTCACCGCCGTCGCCCTGGTGGCCGCGGGGGGCGCGGTCGCCCTGACCCGCGACCGCGGGCAGGCGGTGTCCGCCGCCGACGTCCCGGTGGCGGGCGACCCGACCGTGCGGATGTGCGGGGTCGCCGACCCGGACCGGTTCGCGGCGCTGGCCGCCGGCACGCCGGCGACCGAGCCCGAGGTCCTGGTCGCCGACCTCGAGCAGGCGGTCGGCGGTCAGGTCTCCGGCCTCGAGGCGGTCGGTGAGCACCTCGCGACCTCCGTCCGCACGGACGACGCCCTCGTCGTCACCCGGTGGACGCAGGCGGGCGCGGCGGACGGGACGATCCGGCTCGAGCCGCCGGCGGACGGCACGGCACCCGGCAGCTTCACCCTGGCTCCGGACGGCGCCGTGCTCGCACCGGCGGGCGACCCGGCGGGCACCGCCGTCGGCTCGTGGACCGGTTCCGGCCGGGCCGGCACCACCTGGGACCTGGGCGCACGGGACGAGGGGCAGGTGCTGGCGGTGATCCCGTGGACCGCCGGCGAGGACGGGGTCGTCGGCGCCGCCGTCCTGACCCGGTCGACCACCCCGGTGCTGCTGCACGGCGACGGGTCCGTCTCGGACGGCCCGGAGCTGGACTGGGGGTTCGGGCCGCGCTTCTACCCGCAGCCCGACGGCAGCCTGTTCGTGCTGAGCGACGTCGACGCCGAGGCCACGCCGTCCTACACCACGCTGCGCCGGTTCGCCGCCTCGGGCGAGCAGCTGCTCGAGGTCGGCGGGACGAAGGTCGCGGACTCGGCCAACGGCAGGCCGCAGACCCTGGAGCACCCGACCGGCATCGTGCCGTCACCGGACGACGAGGGGTTCCTGCTCTCCGGGCCGACCTGGCGCGTCGTCGAGATCGGCGCCGACGGGATGTGGCGCAAGGTCGCGCTGTCCGGGATGGGCCAGGGCTCGACGTTCCGGCTCGTCGACGGGACGCCGCTGCTGCGGGTCGGGGACGACTACGTGTTCCTGTCGAAGTCCGACGACGGCACCGTCCAGCTCGCGCGCTCCGCCACGGCGACGATGCGCGCGCTGCTCGACGCGCCGATCACCTGGAACCAGAACGTCGCGACCACCACCGACCGGCTGGGCTACGGCGCGGGTCTGGCCACGGACGCGACGTACGACTACTTCGCCGACGGCGAGACGCCCGAGGCCTACGCCACGTTCGACCCGTGGTGGGGCGCCGTGGCCGACGACTACGAGGTCCGCTACGAGGTGACGGGCGATCCCGGGCTGCGGCCCGCCGTCGAGCCGGTCACCGGCACGGTGGCGATCCCCGCCGACGGCGGCCGGGTGCCGCTGGACCTCCCCGAGGCACGGCCCGGGCCGTACCAGGTCCACGCCACGCTGGTGGAGAAGGCGACCGGCGAGGTCCGCACGGCCACCTGCCTGCGGTACGCCGTCGGCGCGCCGGGCGCGACCTTCGACCCGGACTCCCTCGCCGAGGGCGCGGACTGGGGCGGCGCGGGCCCGCTGCGCGGGGTGCAGCTCGCCGACGAGCTCGGCGTCGGGACGCACCGGGTGCAGCTCGACTTCGCGGGGATGGTCCCCGAGGGCGCGACCCCGTCGGTCGCCGCGCTCGACCTCTCCGCGCTGCCGGGAGCCGAGGAGGACGACCCGTTCGCCGGGCTGGCCGCCGCCGCCGAGGAGGCCGCCGAGCGCGGGGTGCACCTGTACCTGCAGGTCGGGGAGGCCGACGAGCGCGCGCAGCAGGCGGTGACCGACGGGACGTGGGAGGCCTGGGTCACGGCGATCGCCACCGCTGTGCACGCCGGGGCGCCCGACATCGTGGACTGGGCGCCCTGGAACGAGCCGAACAACACCGGGTTCGGTGACGGGGCCGCCTACGCGACCCAGGTGCTCGCGCCGTTCGCCCGCGCGGTCAAGGGCGTGGACCCCGACGCCCGCATCATCGGCGGCAACGCCCTCAACGTCATCGTCCCCTGGTACCGGCAGGCCGTGGACGCCGGCGCGTGCGCCTCGTGGGACGTCGTCGGGATCCACCCGTACACCGGGCTGAACCGGTCCTGGGACGAGGAGGGCGCGGACGGCCCGATCGGCCAGATCGCCGAGCTGCGCGAGGTGCTCGCGTCCTGCGGCGACGTCGAGATCTGGAACACCGAGTCGGGCTGGTGGTCGGACGGCCCCGCGAACGAGTGGGGTCAGGCGTACGACGTGGCCCGCACCTCGCTGTGGCAGAGCGCCCTCGGCGTCGACGCGTGGATGTACTTCTTCAGCGAGGGCGGGTGGGGCGAGGGTGACAACTCGTGGTCGCTGCTCCAGGTCGGCTCGTTCGTGAAGCCCGGCGCGCTGGCCATGACGACGACCTCCGCCCTGCTGGCGGGCCGCCCCGCGGCGGAGCCCCTGGAGGTCGCCGACCCGGTGGTCCGGGCGATGACGCTCGGCCCGCGGTCCGGGAGGGGGGACGCGGGCTCCGGCGCCGACGGGCCGCTCACGGCCGTGTGGACCCTCGACGCGGACACCGCGGTCGCGCTCTCGGCGCCCGGCGGCGCGACGGTCACCGTCACCGACGTCTACGGCGGCACCTCGCAGGTCGAGGTGCCCGCCGACGGACCCGCAACGCTCCAGGTGACGGGCTCGCCGCTGTTCCTCGACGCGGGCGGCGCGGAGCTGGACGTCGAGGCCGCGGAGCCCACGACGACCAACCTGCTCGCCGGCGGGGCGGTCACCGCGTCCTCCACGTCGGAGGGCGAACCGGCCGACCTGGTCACGACCGAGGGCGCGGAGGCGAGTCCCTGGCGCGCCGGCCCCACGACGGCCGACGGCCCGGACGTCGAGCCCTGGGTGCAGGTCGACCTGGCCGCGCCCGCCGCGGTCGACCGGGTCGTCCTCGGCTCGGCCGGCATCCGGTGCTGCACCGCGGGGCTCAAGGACGCCGTGGTCGAGGTGGAGACCGCGGACGGCTGGTCGGAGGTCGGCCGGGTGTCGGACGCGTTCTTCGACCGGACCAGCACCGTGCGCTTCGACGCCGTCCCGGACGTCACCGCCGTGCGGGTGACGGTGCCGTCGACGACCCAGCGGGACGTCACCGTGCCGAGCGCCAACTACGGCGGTCAGACCGGCGGCCTGCTCCCGGCCTGGGAGCCGGTGCAGCCGGAGCCGTCCTGGCCCGTGTCCCTCGTCAGCCTGGCCGCCTACGGCCCGGCCTGACCACCCCGTCGACGCAGGAGGTCACCATGAGCCCCAGGGCCACCGTGGGCATGCCCGTCTACAACGGCGAGAAGTACCTGCCCGCCGCGCTCGACTCCGTGCGGGAGCAGGACGAGGCCGACCTCGAGATCGTGATCTCGGACAACGCCTCGACCGACGCCACCGAGGAGATCTGCCGCGCCGCCGCGGCCGAGGACGACCGCATCCGGTACGTCCGGCTGCCGGAGAACCGGGGCGGGCGGTTCAACTTCAACCACGTGCTGTCCCTGGCGACAGCCCCGTACTTCACCTGGGCCGCCGCCGACGACGTCCGGCGCCCGGCGTTCGTCCGGCGCTGCCTGGAGGTGTTCGCCGAGTCGGACCCCGCGACGGTGCTGGTGTACCCCCGTACCCAGATCATCGACGCGGGCGGGATCGTCACCGAGGACCTGAACGACGCCGACCTCGCGTGCGACGAGCCGACCCCGCACGAGCGGATGGGGCACTTCCTGCGGGCGCAGGCGGCGCACCTGTTCTACGGCCTGCACCGCACCGAGGCGCTGCGCCGGACCCGGGGCATCCGCCCGACGGTCGGCAACGACCTGGTGATCCTGGCCGAGCTCGCCTGCCAGGGGCCGTTCGCACTCGTGCCCGAGCAGCTGTTCCTGCAGCGCCGGCACAGCGAGCAGTTCTCCCAGCAGGGCCAGGCGCAGGTGGCGTGGCACGCCCCGTCGGCGTCGGTCCGGTTCGCCTTCCCGCACACGAAGGTGAGCGTCGAGCTGGCGCGGGGCGTGCTCGCCTCGGACGTGCCCGCGGCGGAGAAGGCGCGCGCGCTGGCGACGATCCCGGTGGCGTGGACGATCCCGCGCTGGCGCGGGCCGGCCGCCGACGTGTGGGCCGCGCTCGGGCTCGAGCCGCGGAGCCGGCGCCGGTGAGCGCGTCCGGCGGGGCCGGCGCGGCGGGCGCGGGCGGCGGGGCGGGCGCGGGTGCGCGCGTGCCCGAGGTGCACGTCCTCACGCCCGGCGACCACTTCTCCCCGCGCACCGGCTCGGCCATCCCGACCGTCGTCGACGGCCTCTGCGCCGCGCTGCCCGCCGACGCGACGCCGCGGCCGCGGGTCGTCGTCGCCGACGGCACCTACCCCGACCGGTACGCCAGCGCGGACCCGGTGGGCTACCCGCTCGCCACCGCGCGCCCGGCGGACCGGTACCTCGACGCGCTGGCGGGCCGGCTCGGGCTCCCCCGCCCGGGCGTGCGGCGCACGCTGCGCCCGACCCTGGCCGACCAGGACGCGTGGGAGCCCGGCGTGGTGCTCGCGCACAACGCCCCGCAGCTCGTGCCCCTGGTGCACGAGCGGCACGCGCCGGTGCTGTACGCGCACAACCTGCTGCTGCGCACCTACTCCCCCCGCGAGGCCGACCGCGTCCTCGGCCGGGCGGCGGCGATCGTGTGCGTGAGCGGCGCGCTGGCCGACCAGACCGCCGCGCACCTGCCCGCGCGGCTGCGCGACCGCCTCCGGGTGGTGCCGAACGGCGTGGACACCACCCGGTTCGTGCCGCGTGCGGACCCGGGTCGCGGGGAGCGCCTGCGGGTGCTGTTCGTCGGCCGGATGATCCCGGACAAGGGCGCGGACGTGGTCGTCGACGCCGTCGCGCGGCTGGGCCGGGACGACGTCGAGCTGACCGTGGTCGGCTCGCAGAACTTCGACGCGGGCGCGGCGCCGTCGCCGTACGAGCGGGAGCTGCGCGCGAAGGCCGTGGCGCTCGGCGACCGGGTGCGGCTGCTGCCGTTCACCCCGCGCGCCCAGGTGGCCGCGGTCTACCGGGAGGCGGACGTCGTGGTCGTGCCGTCGCGGTGGGCCGAGCCGTTCGCGCTCACCGTCATGGAGGGCATGGCCAGCGGGGTCCCCGTCGTCGCGTCAGCGATCGGCGGCATCCCCGAGGTCGCGGGCGACGCGGGCGTGCTGGTGCGCCCGGACGACCCGGCGGAGCTCGCGGCGGCGCTGGAGGCGCTGGCGGACGACGAGGCGCTGCGCCGCCGGATCGGGTCGCGCTGCCGGTCGTGGGCGCGGACGCACGACTGGGCCTGGGCGCGCGGGCGGCTGGACGCCGTGCTGACCGAGGTCGCCGGCGTTTCACCCACGCCGGTCGGGTGAACCTTTTGCACCAGATGTCCGATTTGTGGAGGTGACCGGCACGATGGTCCCCATGCGCGTGCTCCGGGTGTCCCACAGCGCCGTCGTCACGGCGTGGCGCGGGCGGGAGTCCGCCCTGCGCGCCCGCGGCCTGACGGTGCGGACGCTCAGCGCGCGCACGTGGGCCGAGGGCGGCCGGGACGTCGACCTGGAGCCGCAGCCGGGCGAGGACGTGGTCGGCGTGCGCACGGTCGGCCGCCACCCGAACGTGTTCCTCTACGACCCGCGCCCGATCTGGCGCGCGCTCGGCGAGGACTGGGACGTGCTGGACCTGCACGAGGAGCCCGCCGCCCTGGCCACGGCCGAGGTGCTGCTGCTCCGGGCGCTGCGCCGGTCGCGCGTGCCGTACGTCCTGTACTCCGCGCAGAACATCGCCAAGCGCTACCCCGCGCCGTTCCGCTGGTGGGAGCGGCGCGCGCTGCGCGGGGCCGGCGCGGTCAGCGTCTGCAACGCCGAGGCGGGCGACGTGCTGCGCGCCAAGGGGCTCACCGCCCCCGCGCACGTCATCGGCCTCGGCGTCGAACCCCCCGGCGCGCGCGACGCGGTCGCCGGGCACCCGGGAGCTCAGGACGCGGGCTCCCGGACACGGGGCGCTCGGGACGAGGGCGCCCCCACGGACGCCGGCGTAGTCGGTGCGGCCGCCCCCGCACGCACCGGCTACGTCGGCCGCCTCCTGCACCCGCACAAGGGTCTCGACGTGCTGCTCGACGCCGCCGAAGCCGAGCCGCGGATCACCGTGGCCGTCGCCGGCGCCGGCCCGCACGAGGCCGCGCTGCGCGCACGGGCCGCGACGCCCGCCCTGGCGGGCCGGGTGACGTTCCACGGGCACGTGTCCGGGGACGCGCTCGACGCGTTCTACCGGGGGCTCGACGTGCTCGCGGTGCCGTCCGTGCCGACGCCCGGCTGGCTCGAGCAGTTCGGCCGGGTCGCGGTCGAGGCGATGGCCGCGGGCGTGCCCGTGGTGGCCTCGGACAGCGGGGCCCTGCGCGACGTGGTCGGCGGGGCGGGGACGCTCGTGCCGCCCGGCGACGCCGGCGCGCTCGCCGCGGCGCTGGTCGCCGTGGTCGACGACGCGGGCCTGGCGGCGCGGATGCGCGCGACGGGCGCGGAGCGGGCGGCCGAGTACACCTGGGCGGCGATCGCGGAGCGCTACGAGGCGATGTACCGGCAGGTCGTCGCGGGCGGCGGCCCGGGCGGCGGCGCGGCCGCGGGCGACGCCGGCGATCCCGAGGTCGTCGTCGTCGCGTACCACGCCGCCGGGCTGCTCGGGCGGGCGCTCACGCCGCTGGCGGGCGCGCTGCCGGTCACCGTGGTCGACAACTCCGGCGACCCGGAGGTCCGGCGCGTCGCCGAGGACGCCGGCGCGCGCTACCTCGACCCAGGTGCCAACCTCGGCTTCGCCGCGGCCGTGAACCTCGGGGTGCGCGCCGCCCGTCCCGGCGCGGACGTGCTGCTGCTGAACCCGGACGCCCGGGTCGACCTGGACGGCGTGCGCGCCCTGCACCGGGCGCTGCGCGCCGAGCCCGGCCTGGCCGCCGTCGGCCCGGCGCAGGTGGACGACGACGGCACCCCCGCGCGGGTGCGCTGGCCCTTCCCCACCCCGGCCGCCGCCTGGCGCCAGGCGGTCGGGCTCGGCGTGCCCGAGACGCGCGAGGGCTTCGTGATCGGTTCCGTGCTGCTGCTCCGCCGGACGGCGCTGGCGGCGGTCGGCGGGTTCGACGAGCGGTTCTTCCTGTACTCCGAGGAGACCGACTGGCAGCGCCGCGCGCACGACGCCGGGTGGCGGTCCGCCGTCGTCGAGGACGTGCTCGCCGGGCACGTCGGCGGCGGCACCAGCACCGACCCGACCCGCCGCGAGACCCACTTCCACGCGTCCCAGGAGCGGTACTTCCGCACCCACCACGGCGCGGCGGGCTGGGCCTCCGCCCGCGCGGCCGTGGTGCTCGGGGCGGTGCCGCGCGCGCTGCTCCCCGGCGACCGCGGCGAAGCCGCCCGGCTGCGGCTGCGGCTGTACCTGCGCGGGCCGCTGCGGGCCGAGGCGGCGCTGGGCGACCCCCGCGCGCCCCGGCCCGCGCCCGGCACCCCGGCACCCGGCACCCCGGCACCCGGCGCCCCGGCGCCGGCCGTCGACCCGCAGGCCGAGCCGAGCCCGGCCCCGCCCGCCACCCGCACCGACGCACCCGCCCCCGAGACCACCGACCGGGAGGCCGCCGCGTGACGACCACCACCCCGCCCACGGCCGCCGCGCCCCGCGCCGCCGCCCCGGCCCCGTCCGCCCCGGCCCCGTCCGCCCCGGCCCCCGCCGCCGCGCTCGCCCCCGGCATCCGCCCGCACCGGACCGCCCTCGGCGGCGCCGTCGCCGAGCGGCTCCCCGCGACCACCGCCGGCCGCCGCGCGCTCGCCGGCGGCGGCCTGGTCGCCGTCGGCCTGGTCGTCGCCGCGGTCACCTCCACCCAGCCGCTGCTCGCGCTCGGTGTCGCGGCGGCCGTGCTCGTCGTCGGCCTCACGCTGCGGATGCCGATGGCGCTGCCGGTGCTCGGCATGCCGCTGCTGCTGCTGGTGAACCGGGTCGGCGGGGCGCTGTCGGTGTCGGACTTCGTGCTGTTCGCCGCGTTCTGGCCGGCCCTGCTGTTCTGCCGGCGGCCGCTGACCCGCCCGATGCGGAACGTGCTGTGGGCCTCGGCGTTCTACCAGGCCACGGTGCTGTTCACCGTGATCGCGAACCCGTACGCGGCGAACGCGGTCGAGTGGTTCCACGAGTGGCTGCTGGTCGGCGGGGCGCTCCTGGTCGGCTGGGCGATCGGGGCGGCCGGGCACGCCCGGCTCGCGCTGGGCCTGTACGTCGGGGGGTCGGTCGTCGTGGCGCTGGCCGCCCTCGCGCAGTTCGCGGTGAACCTCGCGTCGGGCAACACCGGGCCGGTGTACCTCAACGAGCCGCTGCTCATGCACAAGAACTACATCGGGTGCGTGCTCGCGTTCGCGGCGATCATCGTCTACGCCCGGCCGCGCTGGCTGCGGTGGAACGACCTGGTGTGCCTCGCGCTCTTCGGGCTGTTCCTCGCCGGGATCCTGGTCGCGCAGTCGCGGCAGGCGCTGATCGGCCTCGCGGTGGCGATCGCGGTCGTCGCGCTGCGGCCCGACCCCCACCGGCACCGGTCGAAGATCGTGCTGCTGGCGATCGCCGGCGCGGCCGTCGTCATCGGGACGCTGGTGCAGGACCAGCTCGAGTCCGGCAACCAGTACAACTCGGCCTACCAGCGGCTCATCTGGTTCCGGCAGTCGCTGCTGATCTGGCAGGAGTACCCCTGGTTCGGCGCCGGCCTGCGCTGGTGGTACACCGACCGGTTCGAGGAGAACTTCCAGCCGCCGAACGCCGAGTTCGAGATGCTGTCCTCCGGCGGGGTCGTCGGACTGGTCGGCTTCCTGGTGATGTTCCTGGCGATCCTCGTCATCCTGTGGCGGGTCGACTCCCGGTACGGCACCCTCGCGTTCGTCCTCGTGCTCATGCGGTTCGTGCAGGGGCAGTTCGACCTGTTCTGGGTGGCGGCCCAGGTGTCGATCCCGTTCGTCATCGCGGGCATCTGCCTCGGCGCCCAGGCGCACGCGCAGCGCTCCGGCGAGGAGGAGGACGCCCCCGCCGCGCTCGGCCCGCCACCCCCGTCGTCGCGCCGCACCCCCGGCCCCGCGGACAGCCCCGCGGGCCGGCGCGCCCGGCACCTGCGCGAGGCCGTCGTGGGCGGCCGCCCCCGCCGCCGGCGCGGCCCGCTGCCCGTCGGCCACCGGGAGCGCTCGTGACCGCCGCGCCGGTCGACGTCGTGCACGTGGTGTGCACCGACGCCTTCGCCGGGGTCGAGCGGTACGTCACGACGCTCGCCCGCACCCAGGACGCGCGGGGCCTGCGGGTGCAGGTGCTCGGCGGCGCGGCCGACCGGATGCCCGCCGAGCTCGCCGGCTCCGGGGTGCGGTGGGCGGCCGCGCCGACCCCGCTGCGGGCCGCGGCCGGGCTGCGCCGCGTGGACGCCCGGCTGGTGCACGCGCACATGACGGCCGCCGAGCTGGCCGCGACCGCCGCCGCCCGGGCCCCCGTGGTCGCCACCCGGCACTTCGCGGACCGCCGCGGGTCGTCGGCGGTGGGCCGCGCGGTCGGCCGGTTCGTCGCGCCGCGCATCGCCGCCCAGGTGGCGATCAGCGCGTACGTCGCCGACCGGGTCGAGGGCCCCTCGACCGTCGTGCACCCCGGCGTCCCCACCGTGCCGCGCACCGGCGCGGAGCCCGAGCGCCGCCGGGTGGTGCTGATGGCGCAGCGGCTCGAGGCCGAGAAGCGCACCGACGTCGCGCTGCGGATGTGGGCCGCCTCCGGGCTGGCCGCCGACGGGTGGGAGCTGCACCTCGCGGGCGACGGCGCCCTGCGGCCGGAGCTGGAGGCGCTCGCGGGGTCGCTCGGCCTCGGCGGGTCGGTCCGGTTCCTGGGGATGCGGGCCGACATGCCGGCCCTGCTGGCCACCGCCGGGATCTTCTTCGCGCCGCGCGGCGACGAGCCGTACGGGCTGTCGGTCGTCGAGGCGATGGCCCACGGCACCCCCGTGGTCGCGGGCCGCGGCGGCGGGCACTGCGAGACCGTCGGGGCCGCGGACGGCGCGGTGCTCGTGCCGCCGGACGACGTGGCGGCCGCCGGGGCCGCGCTGGCCAGGCTCGCGCGCGACCCCGAGCGGCGCGCGGCGTACGGCGAGGAGCTCCGGACGCTGCAGCAGCGACGGTTCGGGCCGGAGGCGCACGCGGACGGCATCGCGGCGGTGTACGCGGCGGTGCTCGGCGCGCCGCTCGGGCCGGGCTCGCCCGCCGCCCCGTCGACGTCGGCCGCCCCGTCGGCGGGGGTGACCCCGTGAGCGCCCGGACCCGGGACGACGCGGGGCCGTCCGCGGCCCCCGGGAGGCCGGCGGTCGCCGCCCCCGCCCGTCCGGGCGACGACCGCCGCGACCTCGTCGTCCTCTCCCTCGAGCCGTGGGACGAGGTGTGGCGCCGCAACCAGCACCTGGTGGCCGGCCTGCTCGCCACCGACCCCGGCCTGCGCGTGCTGTTCGTCGAGCCCCCGGTCGACCACCTGCACGACCTGCGCCGCGGCGCCTCCCCCACGCTCGGCCGGCGGCTGCGCCGGCTCGGCCCGGACGACGGCGCGCCCGCGGGCCGCGCCTGGGCGTACCGGCCGACCAAGTGGCTGCCGCGGCGCCTCGACCCCGCCGGCGACGACCGGCGCGCCCGCACGGTGGCCCGGGTGGCCCGCCGGCTCGGCATGGCCGACCCGGTGCTCTGGGTGAACGACCCCGACGGCGCCGCCGTGCTGCGCGCCACCGGCTGGCGGTCGCTGTACGACGTGACCGACGACTGGCTGCGCGCGGTCCGCGAGCCCGCCGAGCTCGAGCGCACGCGGGCGGCCGAGGCGCTGCTGGTCGAGCGGTGCGCCGAGGTGGTCGTGTGCTCCCCGGCGCTGGCCCGGGCCAAGGGCGCCGACCGCCCGGTCACGCTGCTCACCAACGCCGTCGACGTCGACGCCTACCGCACGCCGCAGGCCCGCCCCGCCGACCTGCCGGACGGGCCGTACGCGGTGTACGTCGGCACGATGCACCCGGACCGGCTCGACGTGGCGGCCTGCCTGCGCGTCGCCACCCACCTGCGCGCCACCGGCGCGCACCTGGTGCTCGTCGGCCCGGCGCTGCTCGACCCGCTGGACCTGACCCGGCTGGACGCGGCGGGCGCGGTGGTGCTCGGGCCGCGGCCGGCCGCGCTGGTGCCCGGGTACCTGCAGCACGCCGGCGTCCTGCTGGTGCCGCACGTGGTCGACGGCTTCACCGACTCGCTCGACCCGATCAAGCTCTACGAGTACCTGGCCGTCGGCCGCCCGGTCGTCGCCACCCCCGTCGCCGGGTTCCGGGACCAGCCCGCCGACCGGGTCACCACCGCCTCGCCGCAGAACCTGGCCGACGCCGTCGTGCGGGTGCTCGCGGAGGGCCGCCCGGCCGGCATCGGCCCGGCGCCGGCGGACGTGCCGCGCTGGTCCGACCGGGTGCGCGAGATGCAGGCGGTGCTCAGCCGCGTGCGGGAGTCGCCCGCCGCCACACCGCGGTGAGCCGCTCGGCGGTGCGGGCGATCGCGTAGTCGGCCTGCACGTCCTTCCACGCCCGGTCGGCCCGCGCCGCGGCCTCCTCCGGCCGGTCGAGCACCCGCGCGACCGCGTCCGCCAGCGCCGGCACGTCCCGCGGCGGCACCACGAGGCACCGCGGCGTGCCGTCGCCGGCCACCGCGATCTCGTCCACGCCGCCGCCCGCGGTCGCGACCACGGGCACCCCGCGGGCCATGCCCTCGACGACCACCTGGCCGAACGGCTCCGGCACCGGCGACGCGTGCACCAGCACGGACAACCGGTCGATCTCCCCCACCGGGTCGGCCACCCAGCCGGTCAGCTCGACGCGGTCGGTCAGCCCGAGCGCGGCGACCCGGGCGCGCAGCTCCTCCTCGTACGCCTGCTCCTCGAACAGCGCGGCGCCGACGACGCGGAACCGCGCGTCCGGGAACCGCTCGGCGAGCAGCGCGGCGGCCTCCACGAACTCGCGCTGCCCCTTGGTCGGGCTGATGCGTCCCACCAGGCCGACGACCGGGCTCGCCGGCGCCGGGCGGGCGGCGGGGTCGGCGGCCACCTGCTCGGGGGCGAGGCCGGGGTACGCGAGGGTCCAGCCGCGCGGGAGCGGCAGCAGCGTGCGGGCGGTGGCCTGCGAGTTCACCACGACGTGCCGCGGCCCGCGCCGGGCGAGCACGCGGACGACCCGGGCGACCGGGCCCGGCAGGTAGTCCTCGGCGATCCGGTCGTGCACGTGCCAGACCAGGGGGCGGCGGGCGAGCCGGGCGGCGGGCAGGCCGATGAGGTCCGCCTTGAGCGAGGTCGTGTGCACGACGTCGGGCTGCAGGTCCCGCAGCAGCCGGGCCAGCCGGGCCACGAACGGCAGCGTCGCCGCCGCCGAGCGCGCCGCGCCGAGGGCGGACCGGCCGGCCGCCGCGCGGTCGGTCTGCGCGATCCGGGGGTCCAGCGGCAGCACGCGCACCGCGACCCCGGCGTCCCGCAGCCGCCCGGCGAGCGGGCCGTCGGCGAACAGCACCACGGTCACCTCGACCGCGGCCCGGTCGAGCGCCCGGCACGTGCGCAGCAGCGCGAGCTCCGCCCCGCCGAGCTGGGCGGTGTGGTCGAGGACGACCACCCGCACCGGGCGCGGTGCGGCGCCCGGTGCGGGGACGGCGGTCACTTCGACTCGGCGGCGACCGGCGCGCGGTCCTCCCCGGACCGGGCGGCGGCGTCGTCCGCCGGCTCGTCCGGGGAGGCCTCGGCGGCCTCGGCCGGCCGGTCGGCCGCGCGGTGCTGGCCGTCGGCGCGGGGCGCGGGCACCTCGGACTCCGCGTCCGCCGGCGCGTCCGCGGCCGGGGTCGCGTCGCGGTCGGCGGGGGTCTGAGCGCCGTCCGCCGGCTCCCCGCCGGTCGCGGCGTCCTCCGCCGGCGCGTCCGCGGCCCGGTCGTCCGCGGCCCGGTCGTCCGCCGCCCGGTCGTCCGCGGCCCGGTCGTCCCCGGCCCGGTCGCCCTCGGCGTCCTGCGCCGGCTCCTGGGGGACCTCCTCGGCCCCGGCGAAGGCGTAGGTCGCCGCGTAGGTCGCCTCGCTGCGCTCCGTGGTGCCGTCGACCGACAGGCCGAGCAGCGCGGCGTTCGCGGCGCGCAGGCGCTCGGCGGACTCCTCGACCGCGCCGACGTGGGTGTGGCCCAGCGTCACCGCGAGCAGCACGCCGTCGGCGTAGGAGCCGAGGATGGTCGCGTCGGCCGCGACCAGCATGGGCGGGGCGTCGATGATGACGACGTCCGCGGTCGCCCGCAGCTGCTCGACCAGGGCCCGCACGTCGGCGGAGGCGAGGAAGTCGGCCGGGTCGAGCTCGGTCTGCAGCGCGGGGTGCACCGCCAGGTGCGGGATCGCGGTCGGCACCACCGCCGTGCGGGCGCGGCCGCCGCCCCGGCCGGGGCGCACGGGCGCGTCGGCGTCGGCGGGCAGCAGGGCGTTGAGCCGCGGCTGGCGCAGGTCGCCGGACAGGACGACGACGCTCCGGCCGGACAGCGCCCAGGACGCCGCCAGGTTCGCGGCCAGGAACGACCGCGGGGTCTCGACGTCGGCCGCGGTCACGACGATCACGGCGCTGCCGGACTCGTTCTCGACCGCCGCCTGCAGGGCGGTGCGCAGCTCGCGGATCGACCGGGTGTAGGCGGTGGCCTCGCGCCGGGCGACGGGCAGCGTGCCCTCGGTCTCGGCCGACTTCAGGGCGGCGCCGGTGCCCGACAGCCGCGCGAGCACCGGGGCGCCGGCGGACCGGCGGGCCTGGCCCGAGGTGCGCACCTTGGTGTCCAGGCCGCGGCGGACGACCGCGAGGCCGATGCCGACGAGCAGACCCGCGAGGCCGGCGATCAGGTACACGAGGCTGCCCGGGAGGCTCACCAGGGCGCTGCCGACGGCGTTCTGCAGGATCGTGGCCGGGGAGGCGAGCAGCTGGGCCTGGGTGAGCTGGCCGGACAGCGTCTGGTACTGGTCCATCGTGGTCGAGTACTGCGCCTCCAGCAGGCCGTCGACCGGGTCCACCTGGGCGTTCGGGTTCGTCGCCGACGTGGCCGCCGCGGCGGCGCGCCGGGCGTCCGTGATCGCCTTCTGCTGCTGGTCGATGCTGGTCGCGAGGTTGCTCAGCCGCTCCTGCATCGCCGCGAGGTCGTCGTCGAACTGCGCCTGGAGCGCGGCGACGTAGGCCTTCGCGATCGCGTTGGCCCGGTCGACCGTGGCGTCCGCGTCGGGGCCGGTCTCGGTGATGATGACGTTGCTCGGGCTGTCAGTCGCGTACTCGGCGGTGGACGACGCGGCGAGCCCGTCGGCCAGGCCCGGGTCGCCGAGCTCCTTCGCGGCGGCCGCGGTCACGGAGTCGCTGGTCACCAGGCTCGGGTCGCTCTCCAGCCGCACACCGGCGGCGGCGAGCGTCTCGGCGTCGACGATCTGCACCGTCGCCGTGCTGGCGTACTGGGGCTCCTGCCGGGAGACGTAGAGGTACGCGCCGCCGAGGGCGGCGAGCACGGACACCAGCACCAGCCACTTGCCGAACCAGATGGTCCGGAACATGTCCTGCAGGGTCATCGGGAGCGCCTCTCGGTCGGGACGGGGTCGAGCCGGGCGGGGCCGTCGGGCCGGCCGGCCGCGCGCTCCTCGCGCACGACGCGGTGCAGCCGCTCGACGAACCGCTCGGCGGCGAAGTCGTCGGCGTGCGCGGTCAGCACCGTGGGGTCCCACGTGCGGGCCAGCGCGCGCCCGGCGGCCTCGGCCACCAGGTCGGGGTCGGGGGCGTCGAAGAACTCCCCGGTGACGCCGTCGCGGACGGTGTCGAGGTACCCGCCGTCGCGCAGCACGACGGACGGGCGGCCGAAGGCGGCGGCCTCCAGCGGGGACAGGCCGTAGTCCTCGTACGAGGCGGCGACCAGGGCCGCGCTGTTCCGGTACAGCCAGCGGAGCCGGGCGTCGTCCACGCGTCCCGCCAGGTGCACGCGGGGCAGGTCGCGCACCCGGTGCTCGAGCGCGGCACGCTCGGGGCCGTCGCCGACCACGACCAGCCGGGCACCCGGGGTGCGCCGCACGGCCTCGACGACGACGTCCACGTTCTTGTACGGCAGCAGCCGCGCCACGCAGAGCAGGAAGCCGGGCTCGACGCCGTCGACCCGCGTCTCCGGGCCGCCGGGCAGCATGGCGGGCGGCGGCGGCACGATCTCCGCCTCGATCCCGTACACCTCGCGGATCGCCCGCGCGGTGACGGTCGAGTTGGCCAGGTACCGGTCCGCGGTGCCCGCCGCGCGGCGGTCCCACGCACGCAGGGCCGGGGCGAGCAGCCCGAGGGCCGCGGCCGCGAGCCTGCGCTGGGCCCCGCCGCCCGGGGCATCGCCCGCGCCACCGCGCGCCGGGCCGAGGTACCGGTCCGACTGGTAGAGCCAGCGCGCCGGGGCGTGGCAGTAGACGACCTTGCGCCCCGTGGTCGGGAAGCCGTGCGCCCAGCCGGTCGACGAGGCGAGCAGCACCTCCGCGTCGATCGGCGTCGCGCCCACGGCCGGGGCCAGCAGGGGCAGCGCCAGCCGGTGGTGCCGGCGCAGCACGCCGACCCGGTCCAGCGGGCTGGTGCGGACGTCGAGCGCCCCGAACTCGGGGAACGTGCCGTCCGGGTCGTAGAGCGTCGTGTAGAGGGGGGCCCCGGGGAACGCGTCCGCCATCACCAGCGCGACGCGCTCCGCCCCGCCGCGCTGCGTGGCGTAGTCGTGCGCCAGCGCGACCGCCCCGTCACCGCCCGCCATGGCCGCTCACGACGACGTGCACGGTGCGCCACAGGATCATCAGGTCGAAGGCGATGGACCAGTTCTCCACGTAGCGCAGGTCCAGCTTCACCGCCTCCTCCCACGCGAGGTCGGCACGGCCGCTGATCTGCCACAGGCCGGTCAGGCCCGGCTTCACGAGCAGGCGGCGGCGGGCGGACTCCCGGTACTGGGCGACCTCGTACGGCAGCGGCGGGCGGGGCCCGACCAGTGCCATCTCGCCCTTGACCACGTTGATCAGCTGCGGGAGCTCGTCCAGCGAGTGCTTGCGCAGGAAGTGGCCGATCCGGGTGATCCGCGGGTCCCGGTCCATCTTGAACAGCGGGCCGTCGGCCTCGTTCGCGGCGCGCAGCGCGGCCAGCCGCTCCTCGGCGTCGACCACCATGCTGCGGAACTTCAGCATGGAGAACTCGCGCCCCTCCTTGCCGACCCGGGTCTGCTTGAACAGCACCGGGCCGGGGCTGGTGAGCTTCACGGCGACGGCCGTGACGGCCAGCACCGGCGACAGCAGGATCAGGGCGCCGAGCGCGAACGCCGTGTCGAACGCCCGCTTGGCGAGGATCCGGGACCGGCGGGACTCCGCGGCGTTCACGTGGATGAGGGACAGGCCGGCGGTCGGCTCGAGCGTGACGCGCGGGCCGAACACCTCGACGATGCCCGGGGCGACGACGAGCTCGGTGTCGGTGCGCTGCAGCGCCCAGGACAGCCGGCGCAGCGCCTGCCCGGAGAGCTCCGAGCCGGTGACGATCACGACGTCGAACTCGCCGTCCACCGCCACCTGCACCACGTCCGACACCGTGCCGAGCACCGGGACGCCCAGCGCGGGCAGCGGGCCGTCGAAGGACGGCACGCACACGCCGGCGATGTTGTACCCGTACTGCGGCAGGCCGCTGAGGTCGTCGACCACGTGGGTGATCGAGGACGCGTCGCCCACCACGAGGGTGCGGCGCATCGACTCGCCCTGCGCCCGGCGCTTGTGCAGCGAGCGGCGCGCCAGGTGGCGGGCGCCGAGCAGCAGCACCGCGACCACCGGGAGCGCGAGGAACACGATCGTGCGGGGCACGTCCACGTCGGCGCCGACCGCGAACACCGCCAGCGCGGCCGCGGTCAGCACGCCGCCGCGGATCACCGCCTCGAACTCCTGGTGCCCGTCGCCGATCACCTGGCGGTCGTAGCCCCGCTCCACCGCGACGAACGCGACGTACACCAGCCCGATCATCAGGCCCCAGGACAGCTGCAGCAGCGTCACCCCGTGCATGAGGAACAGCAGCAGGGTGGGCACGCAGGTGGCCAGCACGACGTCCCGGGCCAGGGTCTCGACCTGGTACGCGGCGTGCGAGCCGCGCCAGCCCGAGGGCGCGGCGTGGCCGAGCGGCTCGTGGAACGGGCGGTCCGAGGCCCAGGACAGCCGGGGGCCGCGGGTGTCGCGGCGGCGCTCGGCGGCGTGGTCGGCCGCGGCGCGCTCGGCGGCGGGCTGGCCCGTGGCAGGCTGCTCCGCGGGGCGCTCGACGGACCCCGTGGGAACCGCCGTGCCGCTCGGTGCCGCCGTGCCCGGGGCCGCGACGTCGCGCTGCGGGGAGCGCGAGACGTCGTGATCGTCGAGCAGACTCATGTCGGATCCCCCAGGGCGGCTTTGGTGTGACTTGAGGCTATATCAGCGGGTTTGCCCCAGTCCGCCCTATGTGTCCGTTTTCACCCCTTTCACACCCATTTGGGCGATCGGCATCGCTCTGACGTGCACGAACGCACCCCGACAGCCCTCTCCAGGGGTACCCGCGGCGGGTACCGGTGACCTGGGCGAAGGCCCGTGACCAGCACCGACGCGGCGCCGTCCCAGACCCCCTCCCCGGGGGCCGCGAGGGCGCGGGCCGTCCCCTTTCACCCGGCCGCCGGACGGGGCACCGCCGCGCGGCCCGTCGCCGGGGCACCCGCGGCGCGCCCTCGCCCGCACCCGCGGCGCCCTCGCCCAGGGGGTACCCGACGCGTCGAGCGAGTAGTCGGCGACTACTCGCTCGACGCGTCGAGTACCCCCTCGGCGCCGCGCCCGCCGGGACGCGCGAGAGGCCGCCACCCCCGGCGGGGTGGCGGCCTCTGTCGCGTGCGGTGCCGGCGGCGCTACGCGGTGCGGGTGTGGAACCGGAGCTGCGCGCGCTCCAGGCCCTCGGTCACGAGCAGCTCGACGGCGTCGGCCGCGTCGTCCAGCAGCAGCGGCAGCTCCTTGAGCTCCGGCTTGGCGAAGTCCCGCAGCACGAAGTCGGCCGCGTCCATCCGCCCCGGGGGCCGGCCGATGCCGACGCGCACCCGCAGGTAGTCCTTGGTGCCGAGCGCCTTGGTGGTGTCGCGCAGGCCGTTGTGGCCGCCCTCGCCGCCGCCGATCTTCAGCTTGATCTCCCCGAACGGGATGTCGAGCTCGTCGTGCACCATGACCACGCGCTCGGGCGGCACGTCGTAGTACCGCGCGAGCGCGGCCACCGGGCCGCCGGACGTGTTCATGTACGTGGTCGGCTTCGCGAGCACGGCCCGCGGACCCGGCGCGCCGCCGGGCAGGGTGCCGATCCGGACCTCCGCGGTCGCGGCCTGCGGGCGCCGGGACAGCACGCCGCCCTTCGACCCGAACGACGCCTGCGCACGCCGCGCGAGCTCGTCGAGCACCATCTGCCCGACGTTGTGCCGGTTGCCGGCGTACTGCGGCCCGGGGTTCCCCAGCCCGACCACCAGCCAGACGTCGCTCATCGCGGCGCCACTCCCTCCGTCGTCCACCTCATGGAACGCCGGACGCCCGGCACCTCACGGTACCGGGCGTCCGGACGGCGTCGGCGCGCACCCGGCGCGCCGTGCGGGTCACTCCGCGGCGGCGGCCTCGGCGGCCTCGGCCTCGTCCGCGGCGCGGTCCTCGGCGGAGACGCTCGGGACCGTGACGGTCACGATGACCTGCTCGGCGTCGCCCTCGAGCACGGAGCCCTTCGGCAGGGTCAGCCCGCCGGCGGTCAGCGCGGTGCCGGCCTCGAGGCCCTCGATGGAGACCTCGACGTGCTCGGGCAGGTGCGTGGCCTCGGCCTCGAGGGTCAGCGTCTGGGTCTCGACGATGTGGATGGTGCCGGGGGCCGACTCGCCCACGACCGTCACGGGCACCTCGACGGTGACCTTCTCGCCGCGGCGGACGATCAGCAGGTCGACGTGCTCGATGACGTTCTTGACCGGGTCGCGCTGGACGTCCTTGGCCAGGGCCAGGACCGGCTTGCCGTCGAGCTGGATCTCGAACAGCGCGTTCGCCGCGCCCTTGACCGCGAGCATCGTCTCGTGGCCCGGCAGGGCGACGTGCACCGGCTCGGTGCCGTGCCCGTACAGGACGGCGGGGATCTGGTGCGCACGGCGCAGGCGGCGCGCGGCGCCCTTGCCGAACTCGGTGCGGGCGGTGGCGGCGAGCTTGATCTCGGACACGGTGACTCCTGGGGCGCTGAGAAGGGCGATGGCGAGCGGTGGTGGCCTCGACGCGGGGCGCGGGACGGGCACGCGGAGGCGTTCCACCCTGTCGATCACGGACCGGCGGACCCGGTTCTCTCCGGTGACCGTCCGACATCCCTCGCCGAGGCAACTGGTCGATCTTACCCGGGCACGCGCCCCGCACGAAACCGGGCCGGCAGCACCCCGCGCCCCGCGCACGCCCCCGGACGCGCCGAGGCCCGCTCCCCCGGCGCGGGGCGAGCGGGCCTCGGACGTCGCGCGGCGGTGGCCGGCGCGCGACGGGTCAGGACTGGCCGTCGAACAGGCTGGTCACCGAGCCGTCGTCGAACACCTCGCGGATGGCGCGCGCGATGAGCGGCGCGATCGACAGGACCGTGAGGCCGTCGAACCGGCGCTCGTCCGGGATCGGCAGCGTGTCCGTGATGATCACCTCGCGGGCCCCGCACTGCTGCAGGCGGTCGGTGGCCGGGTCGGAGAGCACGCCGTGCGTCGCCGCGACGATGACGTCCTTGGCGCCGGCCTCCTTCAGGACGCGCACGGCGCCCGTGATGGTGCCCGCGGTGTCGATGAGGTCGTCGACCAGCACGCAGGTGCGGCCCTCGACGTCGCCGACGACGCGGTTGGCGACCGTCTTGTTCGGCTGCCGGATGTCGCGCGACTTGTGCACGAAGGCGAGCGGGCCGCCGCCGAGCTTCTGCGCCCACAGCTCGGCGACGCGGATGCGGCCGGCGTCCGGGGACACGACGGTGACGTTCTGCACGTCGACGCGCGTCCGCACGTACTCGGTGAGGATCGGCATGGCCCACAGGTGGTCCACCGGGCCGTCGAAGAAGCCCTGGATCTGCGCGGCGTGCAGGTCGACGCTCATCAGGCGGTCCGCGCCCGCCGTCTTGAACAGGTCGGCCATGAGGCGGGCCGAGATCGGCTCGCGACCGCGGTGCTTCTTGTCCTGCCGGGCGTAGCCGTAGAACGGCGCGATCACGGTGATGGTCTTGGCCGAGGCGCGCTTGAGCGCGTCGACCATGAGGAACTGCTCCATCAGCCACTGGTTGATCGGCGCGGCGTGGCTCTGCAGCACGAACACGTCGGCGCCGCGGACGGACTCCGCGAACCGCACGTAGATCTCGCCGTTCGCGAAGTCGTACGCCGTGGTGGGCAGGAGGTCGATGTCGAGGCTCTTGGCCACGGCGGCGGCGAGCTCGGGGTGTGCGCGGCCCGAGACCAGGACGAGCCGCTTCTCACCGTCCTGCGAGACGATCCCGGTCATCGTGCGGTGTCCTCCGTGCTGGGCTGGGCGTCGGGCAGCGGGACCGGGTGGTCCGGCAGGGTCGGGGGTGGCGTGCGGTGCACGCCGGCGGCGGGGCCGGCGGCCTGGCCGGCGCGCTCGCGCTCGGCGCGCGCCTGGGGCGAGAGCTCGGCGTCGTCGCCGCGGGCGCGGGCGGCGGCGTCGGCCGCGGGGGTGCCCGGGCGGGAGCGGGCGACCCAGCCCTCGATGTTGCGCTGGGCACCCGCGCTCACGGCGAGCGCGCCCGGCGGGACGTCGTGCCGGATCACGCTGCCGGCACCGGTGTAGGCGCCGTCGCCGACGGACACCGGGGCGACGAACATGTTGTCCGAGCCGGTCCGGGCGTACGAGCCGATCGTCGTGCGGTGCTTGCGGACGCCGTCGTAGTTGACGAACACCGAGGCCGCCCCGATGTTCGTCTCCACGCCGATCGTCGCGTCGCCCACGTACGACAGGTGCGGCACCTTGGACCCGGCGCCGATCTCCGCGTTCTTGGTCTCCACGAACGTGCCGATCTTGCCGCGCTCGCCCAGCACCGTGCCGGGGCGCAGGTAGGCGAACGGCCCGACGGTGGCGCCGGCGCCGACGACGGCCAGCGAGCCGTGCGTCCGGATCACCGTGGCGCCCTCGTGGACCTCGACGTCCTGCAGCGTGGTGTCCGGGCCGATCGTGGCGCCGGTCGCCACCGAGGTCGCGCCGAGCAGCTGGGTGCCGGGCAGCAGCGTCACGTCCTGCGCGAGCTCGACGTCGACGTCCACCCAGGTGGTCGCCGGGTCCACCACGGTCACGCCCGCGCGCATCCAGCCGTCGAGCACCCGGCGGTTGAGCTCGGCGCGGAGCACCGCGAGCTGGGCGCGGTCGTTGACGCCCTCGACGAGCACCGGGTCGTCGGTGCGCAGGGCCCGCACCCGGCCGCCGTCGCCGCGGGCGATCGCCACCACGTCGGTCAGGTAGACCTCGCCCTGCGCGTTGTCGCGGCCGAGCCGGCCGAACGCGCCGCGCAGCACGGCGGCATCGAAGACGTAGACCGAGGAGTTGATCTCGGCGATCGCGCGCTGGGCGTCGGTGGCGTCCTTCTCCTCCACGATGCCGAGGACGTCCCCGGCGTCCGGGGCGTCGGGGCCGGCCCGCAGGATGCGGCCGTAGCCCGTGGGGTCCGCGACCTCGGTGGTCAGCACGGTGACGGCGTTGCCGTCGGCGGCGTGCGCGGCGAGCAGCTCGCCCAGGGTCTCGCCGTCGAGCAGCGGGATGTCGCCGGCGAGCACCACCACGGGACCCTCGACCAGCACGCCGGAGACCGAGCCGGCCTCCCCCGGCCGGTCGCCGGCCGACGCGGCCTCGGCCTGCGCGGCGGCGTCCAGGACGGACAGCGCGCACTGCACGGCGCGGCCGGTACCCGGCACGTCGTCCTGGTCGGCCACCAGCACCTGCGGCATGAGCTCGCGGGCGTGGGCCGCGACGGCCTCGCGCTCGTGCCGGACCACGACCGCGGTGCGCCGCGGCTCGAGGGCCTGGGCTGCCGCGAGCGCGTGCCCGAGCATGGACCGGCCGGCGAGGGTGTGCAGGACCTTGGGGGTGGCGGATCGCATCCGCGTGCCCTCGCCTGCGGCGAGGACGATGACCGCGGCGGGGCGGGGGGTGGTCACCTGTGGGTGCTCCCTGTGAGAGGTCTGCCCGCGCGCCCTACGGGCGAGCCGGGCGGGGACGTCGTGCGCTGACGCACTCTACCGCCGCCGGGGAGCCCGCCGTCGCGGGTCCGGGCGGCGGGCACCATCATGGGACTGGCGCGGGCGCCGGCCGGGCGCCCGCCGGTCCCGCGAGGAGTGCCGCCATGACGGACGCGACCGCCCCCGGTGCCGCACCGCCCCGGGTCGTGCAGACGGTGCTGGACACCACCGATCCGCGGGGGCTCGCGGAGTTCTACCGCGAGCTGCTGGGCATGTCGTACCGCCCGGGGGACGAGCCGCCCGCGCCCGGGGAGCCGGACCCGCAGGGGGACGACTGGCTGGTCCTGCGCGGCGACGACCTGTGGCCGCTGGCGTTCCAGAAGGTGCCGGAGATCACGCCGCCGACGTGGCCGGAGCCGGCGGTGCCGCAGCAGCTGCACCTGGACATGACGGTGCCCGACGGCGCGACGCTGGACGCCCAGCGGGACCGGGCGCTCGCGCTGGGCGCGCGCCTCCTGCTCGACCGTCGCGACGACCCGGACGAGCCGCTCTACGTGTTCGCCGACCCGGCGGGCCACCCGTTCTGCATCTTCGTGGGGTGAAGCTCCCTTGAGCGGTGGATGCCCGGCGTACGGCCACCGCCTTGGGGATTGCAGGACTACCCTCCTTGAAGATCGCCCCCAGCGAAGCGCCTCCGCTGCTAAGTTCATCGGGACCGATGGAAGCGTCACCGCGGAGGGTTCGTGCGCCAGCAACATCTGCTCGAAGAGCTGAAGTTTCCCTCGCGATACGAACGCCTCGTCGACCAGCTCGGCACCGACGTTGCGCGGCTCCTCGTGTCGCCAGGAGCGCAGACTCACGATGAGTTTGAGGCAGTCGCGTACGCCATCGACCAAGGCGACGAAGGCCTCTTGTGCCCGATGTATGCCCTACCTGGCACAGGAAAAACCACGCTCGCTCAGAACCTCGGATCTTTCCACAAGACGCTATACGGTCCAACGCTGAAATACTCGGGCGACCTGACCACGACCGCGCTGAGCGCCGCCGTTCGAGCGCACCGGGCCGAAACCATGGCAGCCAACGACGAGCGCCTGACTCCAGTGAACATCGACTCCCGCGAGGCGCTACCGCCAGCAGCCATGGAATTGGCGGAGATCAAGCAGTTCTTGCGCACTTCGGACGGCGCAAAGGTGGCGATACTCTGGCCAACCACGAAGCGCGAAGTTGCACAGACCATGTCGCGCCAGTTTGAGGAGATCGCCGGAACCGTCCCTGTGCATCTGCCACTTGAGGTCCAGGGGCCGCCCGTCGAAACGTGGCGCAACATCGCAGCCGACACCGTTAGGCTCGTTAATCACGTAGATTCCCTCGAGTTGCTGATTAATCCCGCGGACTACGACCCAAACGAACACACTTCGATCGGTTCCTATCTCCGTGCGATGAGTGGCGACTTCATGAAGCGCCGTTTGGAGCTCCTGCGCAGCACGCGCAAACCGCTGAGCCTGACGATCGTGTTCGGGTCGGAATCGAACGACGCCGGCATCCTTAGTCAGTTGACCTCGAGCACGCGGTACGGGCTGCTCGATGGCAGCGCCCTCGTTGGGATCACGAAAGACAGCACGGTCGGGCAGTGGTGGGATGCGCGACGAGGCTTGCTGACACAGACAATCGTCCAACTCGACGCTCACGCCTTCGCGCTTTCCCCTACCACGACGATCGCCATGCTCAGGCAGTTCGGAAATGAAGACGTGCGGCGCGATCTAGCAACGCTCAACTTCAAGCCAAAAGGCACTAACGCCTGCCGTACGTCGATCGGGCGCTCGGACCTTGGTCGCCACCTCGCAGGCGAGCGTCGGTCGGCTTACGAGGCGCGCGGCAACCCGGGCGACGCATCGGTGACCGCCTTCGGCCTCCTGGTTGAAAACGGACTGATCAATAATAACCGGGATCGCCTCCTCAACAAGTCGATCGCAATGGCATTGCACGACTACCTGGGCGCCAGCGACTCCACCCTTGAGGTTGTCGCCGAGAGATCTCTAGACGGTACGTCGCTTATCCCGGATGTCTCAATCATCACCGACAAGATGGCACACGGCATCGAATACGCGTGGCGCACCGGCGACTACCTCGTCGCCAAGAATCGGTCCGCGTGCGCGATCTACATCTTGACTAAGTTGAAGAACTACGCCACTTCGATGGGTTGGGCTGGGACTGCGTAAGCTCCGTCTTGGGTCATACTCGAGATGACCCAAGACGGACACAGCACGGCTTTCATTGCGGCGCCATGCCCGTCAGCCGCGCCACGTGCAGGCTCAGGTAGAGCAGTTCGTCCTGGTCGACCTCCCAGGCGAACAGCTCCTCCAGCAGCGCGCCGATCCGCACCGCGGACGCGTACTGCCGCGGCTTGGTGAGCCGGACGGCCTCCAGCAGCGCGTCCGGGTCGGGGGCGCCCGGGCCGGTCGCCCCCGACACCGGCACCGGCGCCTTCTCGGCCTGCCGCGCGCGCACGAACAGGAACCGCAGGTGCGTGATGAACCGCGCCACCTCCACCGAGCCCTCGTCGAACCGCACGCCGTACTCGTCGTCGATGATGCCGAGGATCCGCTGCAGGGCCTCGGTCATCCGGACGTACTCCCGCATGTCGTCGGAGCCGTACTGGGCGTTGACGAAGTGCATGGCGATCGGCACGGCCTCGGACGCGGGGAGCCGGACGCCGGTGCGCCGCTCCACGATGTCGAGCGCCTCCCGCCCGAACGAGAGCTCTGCCGGGTACAGGTAGGACAGCTCCGACCGCAGCGGGTACTCCATCGCGGTGCCGTCGGCGACCCGCCGCAGCGCGAACCCGATGTGGTCGGCCAGCGGGATGAGCACCCGCGCCGTGACGTGCGGGCCGAGCCGCTCGCGCCCGGTGCGCATGACCTCCTCGGACGCGGCGACGGCGTCGATGGAGATCTCCTCCACCATCGCCGCCAGCCGCTCCAGGGAGCCGATCCCGTCGGGGACGAAGGTGCGCTGCACGGCCGCGGCGTCCACCTCGTCGCCCGGGGTGGCCCGGAACCCGAGCCCCGGGCCGAGGAGGATCACCTCGGTCCCGGCGTCGTCGACGCCGAGCACGACGGAGTTGTTCAGGACCTGCTTGACGCGCATGCGCACTCCCGCTGCTCCGGCGGCGGCGCCGCCGACCCGGTCATCGGATGCCCCCGTTGCTCGCGATCACCCGCTGGTACCAGGTGAACGAGTCCTTGCGGTGCCGCGCGAGCCCGCGCAGGTCCGTCTCGTCGCGGTCGACGTAGACGAAGCCGTACCGCTTGCGCATGCCCTGGTGCGTGGACACCAGGTCGAGCGCGGACCACGGGCAGTAGCCGAGCACGTCGACCCCGTCCGTGATCGCCTCCTGGATCTGCTCCACGTGCGAGCGGAGGTAGTCGATCCGGTACGGGTCGTGCACCGAGCCGTCCGCCTCCAGCACGTCGGGCGCGCCGAGGCCGTTCTCGGTCACGAGCAGCGGCAGCCGGTAGCGGTCGAACAGCTGGCGGAACGTGGTGCGGAACCCGACCGGGTCCATCTCCCAGCCGAAGTCGCTGACCTGCAGGTGGGGGTTGGTCACGCCGCGGTACACGCCGGCCTCGCCGATCAGCAGGTGCTGGTCGTGCGAGCCGCCCTTCTCGGGTCCGTCCGGGTCGGGTGCGCCGACGGTGTGCGACGTGTAGTAGTTGAACGCGATGAAGTCGGGCTTCCCTGCCGCCAGGTCGTCCAGGTCCCCGGGCTCGATCCTCGGCCGCCAGCCCCGCTCCCCCAGGTACGCCCAGGCAGTCGGGTTGTAGACCCCGTGCACCGCGGCGTCGAGGTACAGCCAGTTCCGGATCGCGGCGAAGTCTTCGGCGGCGACCACGTCGAGCGGGTCCGGGCTGGCCGGGTACACGCACGCGATGTTCGGCGCCGGGCCGACCAGCGCGCCGGGCACCTCGTGCACGGCGCGCATGGCCCGGGCCTGGGCGACCAGCATGTGGTGGTTCTGCTGGTAGACCGCGCGCTGCGGGTCCTCGCCCGCGGGCGCCGGGACGCCGAGCGCGGAGCCGAACAGGATCATGATGTTCTGCTCGTTGATGGTGAGCCAGCGCCGCACCTTGCCGCCGAGCTCGCGGACCAGCAGGCGCGCGTACCGCTCGAACGCGTCCACGGTCGCGCGGGAGGACCAGCCGCCGCGTTCCTGCAGCGCCTGCGGCAGGTCGAAGTGGTACATCGTCAGGACGGGCTCGATGCCCCTGGCAAGCAGCGCGTCCACCAGCCGGTGGTAGAACGCGATGCCGTCGGGGTTGACCTCGCCGTCGCCGTCCGGGATCACCCGGGACCAGGACACCGAGAACCGGTAGGCCGTGAGCCCGAGCTCGGCGAACAGCTCCACGTCCTCGGCGAACCGGTGGTAGTGGTCGGAGGCGACGGTGTAGTCGGCGACGCCGGCCGGGCGGTCGGTGCGGGCGTCGATCACGGACGGGCCCTTGCCGTCGGTGAGCGACGCGCCCTCGACCTGGTAGGCCGAGGTGGACGCGCCCCACAGGAAGGACGGCGGGAACGGGGCCAGGGTGCGGTGCTGCACGGGTGCGCCTCCTCAGGTCGCGGGGGTGACGGTCAGGACGGGTGCGCCGGCGACGACGGGGCCGGGCGCGTGCGGCTCGACCCCGCCGAGCGCGGCGGCGTTCGTCACCACCAGCACGACCGTGGTCGGCAGTCCCCCGGCGGCGACGGCCGCGACGTCGACGCGCGCGAGCACGTCGCCGGCCTCGACCCGGGCGCCGGGCTCGACCCGCTGGTCGAAGTGCTGCCCCTTCAGGGTCACGGTGTCGATGCCGACGTGCACCAGCACCTCGACACCGGCGTCCGAGCGCAGGCCGTAGGCGTGCGGCATCGCGGTGACGACGGTGCCGGACAGCGGCGCGACGACCGTACCGTCCGTCGGCTGGACCCCGACACCGGGCCCGAGCAAGCCCGCCGCGAACGCGGGGTCGGCGACCTCGGCCAGCGGGACGACGGTGCCCGCGACGGGGGCACCGACCTGGCCGGCGACGAGTGCGGCTGCCGCCGGGGCGGCGGCGGGCGGGGCCGCAGGGGTGGCCGGGGCCGCGCCGGCGCGGCGGCGTCGGCCGAAGAGGTTCGTGGGCATGGGTGCTCCTGTTCGTGCGGGGTGGTGCGGGGGCGGCGGGGCGTGCTGCGCGGCCGCCGTCAGAGGTTCATCGCGTAGGTGTGCCCCTCGAACACGGCGTCCATGATGATCCGGGGCCGGACGCAGTCCCCCACCGACACCACCTCGGGCGTGATGCCGTAGAACGACTGGGCGAGGTCGGCGCGGGCGCGCATGCCGACCGAGACGATCACGTGGTCCGCCGGGATCGCGCGCTGGACGCCGTCGACGTCCTCGACCAGCACGGAGTCCGCGTCGATCCGCAGGCACCGGCTCTGCAGCTGGAACCGCAGCGTCGGGGTGTCCTCGATCTTCTGCCGCAGGGCCTCGCGGTACAGCGAGTTGCCCTGCGGCGCGTAGGTCGAGCCGATGTCGACCATCGTCACGTCCTTGCCCTTGAGCCGGGCGAGCTCGAGGCCGATCTCGGTGCCGATCGCGCCGGAGCCGACGACGACGACGCGGTCGCCGATCTCGTCCTCGCGCAGGATCGCCTCGTTGCCGGTCATGACGTGCGGCTGGTCCAGCCCGATGATCGGCGGCACGAACTCGGTCGCCCCGACGGCGACCACCAGGGCGTCCGGGCGCAGGCCTCGCACCAGCTCCGGGGTGGCGTCGACGCCGGTGCGGACGTCGATCGCGCTGATCTTCACCTGGCGCAGGAGGTACTCGAGGTACGCCTTGATGTCCTCCTTGTAGTGCTCGCGCGCCACGTACTGCAGCTGCCCCCCGAGCACGTCCTCCTTCTCGAGCAGGATCACCTCGTGGCCGCGCTTCGCGGCGGTGAGCGCCGCGGTGATGCCTCCGGGGCCACCGCCGGCCACCACGGTGCGCCGCGGACGCGGGGTGACGGACAGCTGCCGCGGGACGAAGTCCTCGTTCCAGAACCGCGGGTTCACCGAGCAGCCGACGTTCCGGCGGTTCGTGCTGATGTGGTAGCACTGCAGGCACCGGATGCAGGGGACGATCTCGTCCGCGCGGCCCTCCTGCGCCTTGCGCGGCCACTCCGGGTCGGCGATCAGGGGGCGGCCCAGCGCGACCATGTCGACCACCCCGCCGGCGATCAGCGCCTCCGCCTCGTCGGGGTGCATGACCGCGCCCACCACGCTGACCGGGATGCCGACGTTGCGCTTCACCTCGGCGGCCCACGGCACGTTGGGCATGTGCTCCTCGAAGTTCGTCGTGGCCATGTGCACGTTGCCCTGGATCCCGATGTCGACGCCGGCGCTGATCTGCACGGTGTCGATGTACGGCTCGGCCAGCTTGATGAACGCAAGGGTGTCCTCGAACGAGATGGAGTTCTCCATCCACTCGACGGCGCTGATCCGCATGTCCACCGGGAAGTCGGGCCCCACGGCGGCGCGGATCGCTCGCAGGATCTGCAGCGGGAACCTCGCGCGGTTCTCCAGGCTGCCGCCGTGCTCGTCGGTGCGGTGGTTGGTCCGCGGGGACAGGAACTGCGCGGGCAGCCAGCCGTGGCCGAAGTGCAGGAACACCAGGTCGAACCCGAGGTCGCGGGCGTTGCGGGCCGTGCTCGCCCACATCGCCGCGACGTCCGCCATGTCCTGCTCGGTCATGCCGCGGACCTCGACGCCGTCCTCGCGGACGAAGGTCACCGGGCCGCGCGCAAAGTCCTCGACCCTGGCGTGCGCCCCTCCGTGGAACAGCTCGACCGACGCCTGCGCACCCGCCTGGTGCACACGGAGCACCCGGCGGCGCGTGGCCTCGACCTCGTACTTGGAGAACGCGTCCGGCTCGGCGGGACTCGCATAGGAGGACCGTCCCGGCTCGACGATCGCGTGGCCGGCGATGACGATGCCCGCCCCACCGAGCGCCTTGTCCTCGAAGAACTCGCTCGTCGGCGTGGCGACGATGCGGTTCTTCGTCATGACCCGGTTGATCTTCAGGGGAGAGAACAGGTGAGGGTAGTTCATGAGCACTCCTTCGCGTGTGACGACGAGGGCGGGTGGGGCGACCAGCGGTCGCCCCACCCGGTCCGATCAGCGACCGCCGACGGGGGCAGCCGCCGGCTCGGGTGCGACGACCTGCTCGACGGCGTCGCGCTCGCGAGCCCTGCGCTCCAGCAGCAGGGTCACGACGAACCCGGTCGCGATGGAGCACGCCACGGCGACGAAGTGCGGCACCGCGCGCGGCGAGGAGAGGAAGGCGGGTGCGCCGAGCACCCCGGTGAAGGCGAATGCGGTGATGTACACGTCGAACAGACCGCAGATGAGACCGCCGACGAGTCCGCCCGCGATGACGCCGACGAAGTACTTCTTGCTCTTGACCAGGACGCCGTAGATGCCGGGCTCGGTGACACCGGCGATCCCGTTCACGAACGCCGCCGAGCCCGCCACGGTGCGCGTCGCCCGGTCCCGCGAGACGAGGAGGACCGCCAGCAGCACGCCCAGCACCGCGTAGTTGCCCATCCCCCCCGCAGCCAGCGAGTACTCCTTGCCCTGGTCCGCGAGGATGCCGAGTTCGAGCGGCAGGACGAGCCAGTGCGCGCCGATCATGATGACGAAGACGAAGAAGCCGCCGAACAGCAGACTCAGCACGAGCGGGTACTGCACCAGCCAGTCGTAGCCGGAGGCCACCCCGTTCGCGATCGCGAAGCCGACGGGGCCGAACACGAGCAGCATCAGCGGCACCATCAGGACGAGCGAGATCACCGGCACCAGCAGCAGGTGGGTGAGCTGCGGGAGCACCTTCTTCAGGCCGCGCTCCAGCCACGCGAACGCCCACATGCCGATGATGATCGGGATGACCGTGTTGGCGAACGACTGGCCGACGAACGGGATCCCGAGGAAGTCCAGGCGCTCCCCGGTGACGTTGATCGCGGTGAGGTTCGGCTCCATCAGCGCCGCACCGATCGTCGCGCCCACGTACGGGTTCGCGCCGAACTGCCGGGCCGCGGTGAAAGCCAGCAGCACCGGGAAGAAGTAGAGCATCGCGTTGCCCGCGGCCGACAGGATCGCGTAGGTGTTCGAGGTGTCGGCGAGCCAGCCGAACTGCAGGCACAGGGCCAGCAGGCCCTTGATGATGCCGACCGAGGCGAGCACCGGGATGTACGGGGTGAAGATCGCGGAGATCGTGGCGAGCAGGCGGTCGAGCCACGAGCCGGACCGCGCCGGCTTCGCAGGGGTGTCGCCGGCCGCGGCGGCCTGGTCGGCGGTCCGCACCTCGTCCTCGCCGGGCACGCCCGAGACGGCGGCGACGGCCTTGTAGGCGTCCGGCACGCCCGGGCCCACGATGACCTGGAACTGGCCCTGGGACTCCAGGACGCCCACGGCCTCGGGGCGGTCCTGGATCCGCTGCTGGTCGACCTTCGTGGGGTCGACGAGCTGGAACCGCAGGCGCGTCGCGCAGTGGGTGACGCTGCGGATGTTCTCGGGGCCGCCGACGGCGTCGACGGTGACGCGAGCGAACTCGGTGTACATGGCCATTCCTCTCCCGGCCCGCGGCGTCGCGGTTCCGGATCCGCTCGGCGGGGGGCCGAGACCGAAGGGGTCGACTGCTCCGTCGCAGTCGGACGCCGGCGCGCGGGACGGAGGGCGGCGCCGCGGACCGCGGGCGGGGAGTGCCTGCGGGACGGGGCGTCGCCCGGGTGCGGGGAGTCGGTGCCGCGCGGGACCACCAGCAGTGGGGGTCCGGGGTCGCGGGGGGCCACGTCGTCCTGCTCACCTCGGACCGCGCATCCGGTCCCGGAGACGAGGCGAGTCCGGACCCGGACGCACGGAACACCGTGCGCCGGGCCACCGATCTTGCCTCCGAGGAGTAACAACCCTGTGGCCGTGCGAAGCGTGCAGCTTCGGACCGTGAGCATGCTCCTGACGCGTCCGGATCCGCAAGTCCGCTGGTCGTGCGGCGTGGCGGCGCGGTCGTCGCGGCGAGCCGTTTGACGCCGCCCCCGCCGCCCCCGTACAACTGACGGCACCAGGGTTGTTACTGAGCGGTTCAGGCAAGACCTGAGGCACCGGCGAGCGTCGGACGCCTCAGGTCTTTTTTGTTGCCCTGGCGCGCCGTCCGACGCCGGCCGGTGCGACGAGAAGGGAAGTTCCGATGCCTCGACGTCGAGCACGAGTCGCCACCGCCACCGGCCTGCACGCCCGCCCGGCGTCGCTGGTCACCCGCAAGGCCGCCGAGGGCGGCCACCCCGTCCTGATCGGCCGCGAGGGCGAGCCCGGCGTGGACGCCTCGAGCATCCTGTCGGTCATGGGCCTGCGCCTGCAGCACGGCGACCAGGTCGAGCTGAGCTCCGCGTCCGACGACGCCGAGGCGCTGCTGGACGAGCTGGCCGCGCTGCTGGAGAGCGACCTGGACCTCGTGGAGCAGGCGTGACCGCCGTCGACGCGTCCCCGGCCGGGGCGCCTGCCGCCGGCACCGTGCTCGCCGGGATCGGTGTGGGGCGCGGCGTCGCGCTGGCCCCCGTCGCCCGGGTCGCCGCCCCGCCCGCCGTCCCCGCCGACGAGCCCGCCCCGGCCGACCCGGCCGCGGCCGAGGCCCGGGTCCGCGGCGCGCTCGCCGAGGTCGGCGACGACCTGCGCGCCCGCGCCGCCGCGACCGCGAACCCCGACCTGCAGCAGATGCTGCAGGCCGCCGCCACGATGGCCGGCGACCCCGCGCTCGCCGCGGAGGCCGCGCGCCTGGTGCACGCCGGCACCGGCCCGGCCACCGCGGTGGACCAGGCCGTCGAGGGCTTCGCCGCGGTGTTCACCGCCGCCGGCGGCGACCTCGCCGAGCGGGCCACCGACCTGCGCAGCGTCCGGCACCGCGCGGTCGCCCGGCTGCTCGGGGTCCCGGAGCCGGGCCTCGCCGCGCTGGACGCGCCCGCCGTCGTCGTCGCGGACGACCTGTCCCCCGCGGACACCGCCGCGCTCGACCTGTCGAAGGTCGCCGCGATCGTCACCGAGCTCGGCGGCCCCACCAGCCACACCGCGATCGTCGCGGGCCAGCTCGGCCTGCCGTGCGTGGTGCGCGTCGCGGGTGCCACGACGCTCGCCGCCGGCACGCCCGTCCTGGTGGACGCCGCGGCCGGCACGGTCGAGGTGTCGCCGTCCGCCGAGGCGGCCGACCGGGTCGCCCGTCGCGCCGACGACGAGCGCCTGGTCGCGGCCGTGGCCGGCCCCGGGGCGACCGCGGACGGCCACCCGGTCCCGCTGCTGGCCAACGTCGGCACCCCCGCCGACGCCCGCGCCGCCGCGCCGGGCACCGAGGGCGTGGGCCTGTTCCGCACCGAGGTGCTGTTCCTCGACGCGCGCACCGAGCCGGCCGTCGCGGACCAGACCGCGGCCTACGCCGAGGTGATCGAGGCGTACGCCGGCCGCAAGGTCGTCATCCGGACGCTCGACGCGGGCGCCGACAAGCCACTGGCGTTCGCCACCCAGGCCGACGAGGAGAACCCGGCGCTCGGCGTCCGCGGCTACCGGCTGGTCCGGTCGCTGCCGGGCATCGTCTCCCGCCAGCTCGAGGCGCTGGGCGCGGCCGTCCGCGCGCTGCCGGCCGAGCGGCAGGCCGACGTCTGGGTCATGGCCCCGATGATCGCGACCCCCGCCGAGGCCCGGGCGTTCGCCTCGGCCGCGCGCGAGGTGGGCATCGTCAAGGTCGGCGTCATGGTGGAGGTCCCCGCGGCCGCGCTGCTGGCCGAGGCGATCCTGGCCGAGGTCGACTTCGTGTCCCTGGGCACCAACGACCTCGCGCAGTACACGATGGCCGCCGACCGGCTGCGCGGCGAGCTCGCCGACCTGCTGGACCCGTGGCAGCCGGCGGTGCTGTCGCTCGTGGCCGCGACGGCCTCGGCGGGCGTGCGCGTCGGCAAGCCCGTGGGCGTGTGCGGCGAGTCGGCCTCCGACCCGCTCATGGCGCTGGTGCTCGCGGGCCTCGGGATCACCAGCCTGTCCATGGCGGCCGGGCGGGTGCCCGCCGCCCGGTACGCGCTGCGCTCGCTGACGCTGGACGCGTGCCGCGCACTGGCGGAGGCCGCGCTGGCCGCGCCGGACGCGGCGTCGGCCCGGGCCGCGGTCCGCGCCGGCCTGGACGCCGACGTGGCGCGGGTCCTCCTCGGCGAGGGCTGACCGACCCCGCCGGGCGGGCTCCTCCGCGGGCCCGCCCGGCGGCTCCATCGACACTCCCCTGGGGGCGCCGGGGCGCCGCGACACCGCGGATGGATCCACTCGCACGGACACGCCCGGGCGTGTCTGCGCCGAGGGATCCAGTCGCGCCCCGGGCGCCCGCCGACACGGCTACGCGAGGGCCAGGTGCACCGCGGCGAAGCCGGCCGCGCCCACGACCGCCGCGGCCGGGAGCCAGCGCAGCAGCGCGCCGGTCTGGCCGCCGGGCCGGCCGAGCAGCACCACCAGCACGGCCGACACCGCGGCGAACACCACCGCGTCGTCGCCGTACCGCAGCACGACCGCGTACGTCACGACCGCCTCGGCCAGCCAGCACCCGACGAGCAGCGCGGGGCCGAGCCCGCGCCAGCGGCCCGCCGCCGTCCGCCAGAGCCGCCCGGCCCAGCCGAACACCGGCCCGCCGACGACGCCCGACACCGCCCACACCGCGACGGACGACGTCCCGACCGCGAAGCCGCGCAGGTCGGCGGCCAGGTAGTACCCGGCGACCTCGCCGGCGCACGCGACCAGGCCCGCGAGCGCCGCCACCCAGCCCCGACGCGCCAGGGCGCCGACGAGGAACGACGCGACCAGCCAGGGGCTCACGGCGTTGGCCAGCCCGGCGAACCAGGTGCCGCCGAGCAGGGTCTGGCCGAACGACGTGAGCGCGCCGACGGCGAGCCCGGCGCCGACGGCGATCGCGAGGACGGCGGGCGCGGCGAGGTCCGGGCGCGCGGCCCGGGCGACGAGCGCCGGCTGCCCGGGGGGCGCGGGCGTGACGGCGTGCGGTGCGGGGACGGCGGCGCTCACGGTCCCATCGGACCGCGAGCGGCACCTCCGCGTCGTCCGCCCGTGGCCGGACCCGCGTCGATCGCCGTCCCCCTGGGGTCGGGCCCGGGCGCGCCGCGCCGCCTACGGTGCCCGGCCCCGCCCACCGCGATCGGCGGAGGCGGGGCCGGACACCGTAGGCGGGACGGAGCGCGCCCGCGCCTCACGCCGCCCGCGCCGCGAGACCACCCGCCGACGGCCGCGTCGCGCGGACCGCGGCCGCCACCGGCAGCGTCAGCCCGATCAGCGCCACGACCGCCAGCAGCCCGCCCAGCACCACCGGGTCGAGCACCGGCACCGGCACGCCGAGCAGCCCCTGCCCGACGCCCAGCAGGGCGGGGAGCACCGCGGCCAGCCCCACCGCGACGGCGGTACCGGTGATCAGCGCCGACTCGGCCGCGATCATCCGGATCAGCTGCGCGCGGGTCGCCCCGGTGCGGCGCAGCAGCGCGAGCTCCGCCCGCCGGGTCCCGACCAGGCCCACCAGCGTGGTGCCCCCGGCGACCGCGACGAACGCGAGCAGGGCCAGCAGCAGCGCGGTCGACAGCCCCTGCTCCCCCGCGGCCGCGTCGCGCACCGTCCGGGCGTACCCGGCGGGGTCGGTGACGTCGAGCCCCGTCGCGGCGACGGCCGCCCGGACGTCCCCGGCCGAGGCGGGGTCCTCGGCCCGGACCAGGAGCACGCCGCCCTCGGCCCCCGCGGCGACCGTGGCCCCGGAGCCGATCAGGTAGTCGCCGAGCCCGAGACCCCGGTCGTAGACCGCGACCACGGTCAGCTCCACGGACTCGCCGCCGACCCGCACCTCGACCGGCTTGCCCAGCCCGGTGCTGCCGAGCGCGGCCTCGCTGCTCACCGCGATCGTGCCGTCGCGGGCCAGGTCGTCGAGCGAGCCGGACCGCACGTCGGGGTCCAGCAGCGTCGACTCGACCGGCACGGTGCGCAGGGTGGCCGGCTCCCAGGACAGCCCGTCCAGGAACGGCAGGTCCTCGTCCTCGGCGTCGACCCGGACCTGGGCGGGCACGCCGGCGGTCACGCCCGCGGCGGCAACGCCCGGCAGGGCGGCGACCTCGGTGGCCGCCGCCTCCGGCACCCCGGCGGCCCCGGGGCCCTGCGCGACGACGTCCGCCACCACCCCGTCGCGCACCTGCTGCTCGGCCGCGTCGACGAGCGCCGCGTTCGCCCCGGACTGCACGGTGCCGAGCGCGAGCAGCAGCGCGAGCGGCAGGACCGCCCCCGTGAGCCGCCGGGAGAACCCGCGGGCGTTCGTCAGGGCCAGGGTCGGCACGGCCCGCGACCCGCGGGTGAGCCGCAGCCCGCGCTCCGCTCCCCACCGGACGAGCAGCGGCGCCACGAGCGCGGCGGCGATCAGCAGCACGATCGCCGAGGTCGTCGCGGCCGCGGCCCCCGCGATCCCGGGCAGGGCGAACGGCACCAGCGCGGCGACCAGGCCCGCGGCGACCAGGACGGCAGCCGTCACGGCGCGCGCCCGCGGGATGCCCCGCGGCTCGACCGCGGCCTGCTGCACGGCGCTCGCCGGGCTCAGGCGCGCGCTCTCCCGGCCCGCCAGCCGGGCACCCAGCAGCGCGGTCGGCACCAGCAGCGCCAGCGCGCCGAGCACCGGCCACGGCGTCAGCGGCGGCGTGTACCCCGCGGGTGCGACCCCGCCGGACACCAGCACCTCGGACAGCAGCGGCGCCAGCAGCAGCCCCGGCACCGCTCCGAGCGGCGCCGCGACCGCGAACACGAGCAGCACCTCGGCGGTGACCAGCTGCCGCACCTGACCGGTCGTCGCGCCGACCGCACGCAGCAGCGCGAACTCCCGGGCCCGCGGCCGGAGCGCCCCGGCGAACGTCGACGCCACGACCAGCAGCGCGATGAGCACCGCGGTCCCGGCGAACGACGACGCCACGGCCAGCAGCATCGACGCGGCGGGGTCGTCCGCCGCACCGGCCGCGAGCCGGACACCCGCCTCGACCCAGACGCCCGTGGCCGTGAGCAGCGCGGCGGCGAGCCCCACGACCAGCGCGCTGCCCGCCAGGCTCCCGCGGTGCACCCGGACGGCGGACCGGGCCATCGCCCCGACGGCGCTCATCGGCCCAGCTCGATCATCCGGGCCGTGACCTGCTCGGTCGTCGGCGCGTCGAGGTGCCCGGCGATGAGGCCGTCGGCGAGGAACAGCACGCGGTCCGCCGCGGCGGCGACGTGCGCGTCGTGGGTGACCAGCACCAGGGTCTGCTGCAGGGTCTCCGCGGTCGAGCGGAGCACCTCGAGGACCTGGCCGCCGGTGTGCGAGTCGAGGGCGCCGGTCGGCTCGTCGGCGAACACCACCGCCGGCCGGGTGATCAGCGCGCGGGCGATCGCGACGCGCTGCGCCTGCCCGCCGGACAGCTCGCCCGGCAGCCGGTCCTCCATGCCCTCCAGGCCGACGGCCGCCACGAGGTAGCGACGCAGGTGCGCGTCGGGCTCGCGGCCGCCGAGCAGCAGCGGCAGCGCGATGTTCTCGGCGACGGTCAGGTGGCCCACCAGGTTGTACGCCTGGAAGACGAACCCGATCCGGTCCCGGCGCAGCCGGGTGACGGCGTCGGGCGACATCGCCGTCAGGTCGGACCCGCCGACGACGACCCGCCCGCTCGACGGCCGGTCCAGGCCCGCCGAGACGTTGAGCAGCGTCGACTTGCCCGAGCCCGACGGCCCCATGACCGCCGTGAACGAGCCGGGCGCGAGTGCCAGGGACACGCCCGCGAGCGCCGCGGTCGTGCCGCGGCCGTTGGGGTAGGAGCGGTAGACCCGGTCCAGCAGGACCGCGGGCTCCGCGGCGGTCGGCGGCGGGGTCGGGGTCGGCCCCGCCGGGGTGGTCGGGGTGGGTGCGGTGGCGCTCATGGCGGCCTCCTCGTGTCGGGTTGCTGCGTCCCCTCGACGCTAGGAATCCGGCACCCGCCCGCTCCAGCCGCCTGCGACGGAACCCGCGGGCCTGCACCTTTCGACGCAACCGGTCCGCCGCCCGGCGGAGCGCGCCGGGCCGCTCACCCCTCGTCGGGGACCGTGACCACCCGGTTCTGGTACGCCCACACGACCGCCTGCAGCCGCGACCGCACCCCGAGCTTCGGCATCATCCGGGCGAGGTGGGACTTCACCGTCGAGACCTCGACGACGAGCTCCGCGGCGATCTCCTCGTTCGACATCCCCTGGGCCAGCAGCCGGAGGATGTCCTGCTCCCGGGCCGTCAGCGCGTCCGCGCCGCGCTGGACGGTGACGGGCTGCAGCCGCCGCCGGTCGGCGAACTCGCGCAGCACCCGGCGGGTCAGCGCCTGGTCGAGCGTCCCCCGGCCGGCGGCGACGTGCCGCACCGCCCGGACGATCTCCTCCGGCTCCGCGTCCTTGAGGAGGAACCCGGACGCGCCCGCCTCCAGCGCGCCGAACACGTAGTCGTCCAGGTCGAACGTCGTCAGCACCAGCACCGGCACGGGCCGCTCGGCCTCCGGCCCGCACAGCTCGCGGGCGACGCTGATCCCGTCCCGCCCGGGCATCCGGATGTCGAGGACCGCCACGTCCGGGGCGGCGGTGCGGGCGAGCGCGACGGCCTCGTCGCCGTCGGCCGCGACGCCGACGACCTCCACATCCGGCTCGGCCGCCAGCAGCGCGGACAGGCCGGCACGCACCAGGGGCTGGTCGTCGGCGATGAGCACCCGGATCACGGGGCGGCCTCCTCTGCTCGGGGTTCGCGCGGCAGCACGAGCCGGACCTCCCAGCCGCCGTCCGGCGTCGGCCCGTGCCGCAGGTCGGCGCCCACGAGCTCCGCGCGCTCGCGCATCCCGCGCAGGCCGTGGCCGCCGTGCTCGGACGGTACCGGGTCACGGCCCGGCGGGCCGTTCCGCACGGTCAGGACCACGGCGTCGGCGGCGCGGGCGTCGACCGTCACCCGGCAGGCCGCCTCCGGCGCGTGCGCCCGCACGTTCGCGAGCGCCTCCTGCACCATCCGGTAGCCCGCGAGCTGGGCGAGCGGACCGACGCCCGCGCCCGGGTCGGCCCCGCGCGGCAGCACGTCCAGGGCCACGCCCGGCCCCACCAGGTCCGGCACCGCGGCGAGCGTGAGCGCCGACGTCTCGGCCCCGTCGTCCTCCCGGAGCAGCCCGACCAGCCGCCGCAGGTCCGCCAGCACCACCCGGCTCTGGTCCCGGACCTCGCGCACCCCCTGCCGCGCGGCCTCCGGGTCGGTGCCGATCTGCCGGTCGATCGCCGAGGCCATCAGCGCGATGCCGGACAGGTGGTGCGCGGCGATGTCGTGCAGCTCGCGGGCCATCGCGGTCCGCTGCTCCGCCAGCGCCGTCCGCACCCGGGCCTCCTGCTCCCGGGCGAGCGCGCGCAGCTCGCCGGCCTGCGCCTCCCGCACGGCGCGGCGGGACGACACGACCAGGGCCGGCACCAGCCCGAGCGCGACGACGGCGAGCGCCTGCGCGGCCGCGGCGAGCACCACGAGCGGCGTCTGCGGGGCGTCGACGGCCTGGGCCGCCGCGGGCGCGGAGGCGACCGCGAGCAGCACGACCACCAGCGCGAGCACCGTGCGGACCCGGGCGAGCGGCACGGCGACCACGGCGCGGTAGACCACGACGACCACGGCCAGCGTGAGCAGCCCGGACGCGGCCACCGCCGTCCCGCCGCCCGCCGCACCGACCAGCAGCGGGACGGCGGCAACGCCGAGCAGCGCCGCGCGCGGGGCGACCCGCGCGCCGACGACCGCGCCCGCCTGCGCCACCAGGGCGACCACGACGAGCCACCAGCCCGGCGTCCCGAGCGGCGGCGCCGGGTCGGGCTCGGCCGGCTCCATCGCCGTGAGGGCCGGGAGCGCGAGCAGGGCGGCCAGGCCGAGCGCGAGCGTGACGCCGGCGGTCACGAGGTCCGCGCGGCTGAGGCGGCCGGGCAGGGACCGGGGCCGCGGCGGTGCGGGCGTGCCGGGCTCGGCGGCGGGCGCCCCGGGCACGGCTCCCTCAGGCACCGGGGGGCGTCGGCGCGTCGCCGCGGGTGGCCGGCGTCCCGCCACCGGTCGCCGGCGTCTCCTCGCGCGCCCCGTCCTCGGTCGCCGCCCGCGCCTTCCCCGACCGCCGACGGGGCTCGGGCGCGGCCGTCAGGCGGGGCCGGCGCTCGAGGCCGGACAGGCCGTTCCACGCGAGGTTGACCAGCGCCGCGGCCACGTCGGCCTTGTCCGGGCTGCGCGCGTCCAGCCAGTACTGGCCGGTCAGCGCGACCATGCCGACGAGCATCTGCGCGTAGATCGGCGCGGTGCGCGGGTCGAGGTGCCGTCGCCTGAACTCGTTCGCCAGCAGGTGCTCGACCTGGGTCGCCACGTCGCCGATCAGGCTGGAGAACGTCCCGGTCGCCTGCGCGACCGGCGAGTCGCGGACCAGGATCCGGAAGCCGTCCTCGGAGTCCTCGATGTACCCGAGCAGCGCGAGCGCCGACCGCTCCACCATCACCTTGGGGTGGCCGCCCTCGTCGAGCGCGGAGGTCAGGGCGGAGGTCAGCGCCTGGATCTCCCGGTCGACGACCACCGCGTAGATGCCCTCCTTGCCGCCGAAGTGCTCGTAGACGACGGGCTTGGACACCTCGGCGCGGGCCGCGATCTCCTCCACGGACGTGCCCTCGAAGCCCTTCTCCGCGAACAGCCGGCGGCTCACCTCCAGGAGCTGCGCGCGCCGCTCCGTCGCGGTCATGCGGGCGCGCGCGGTCCGCGGCGTGCGGCGGGGCTCGGCAGTCATCGGGCCATCCTCGCAAATCCGGGCGCCGGGCGGGCCGCTCACCGCCCGGGACGACGACGCCCCCGCCGTCGTCAGAGGCGCCCCCGCCGTGCGACGCGCACCCGGCGCGGGCTGGCAGACTGGCGGCCGACGCGGGGCGTGCCGTCCCGCGGTCCGCCCTGGTGTAACGGCAGCACGCAGGCCTTTGGAGCCTTGAGGTCCGGGTTCGAATCCTGGGGGCGGAGCCGGGCGTCGCTCAGCGCGACCCGCGGGCGGCGCCGGGCCCGGCCCCGGCCGCGAGCCTCCGCTCGATCCGGACCGCGCACCACGCCGAGGTGGCCAGCAGCGGCCCGAGCGCGACCGCGACGCTCGCCGCCTCCCACCACGGCACCGCGGCACCGGCCGCCGCGAGACCCGCGAAGACCCCCAGACCACCCCCGACCGACCACGCCCCCGCGCGCCGCCACACCCGCGCGCACTCCTCCTGCGCGAACCGCCAGCCCTCCTCGGTCCGGCGGGAGCGCGGCGTGCGGTACCCGACCCAGGCGTTCGGCCCCTGCCGCGCGGCGGCCCGGAACAGCGGGTGCGCCGCGACCATCAGGGCCGGGCCGGCGAGTCCCGCCACCGCCAGGAACAGCCGCACCTGCGCCACCTCCTCGGGCGGCCGGACCCCCGCCGACCCCCGCGCCCACCAGACCACCGCGCGCGTCGCCCGGCCACCAGAGACCGAGGTCCCGGGCGCGCGTCGAGTACCCTCGCCCGCATGTCGGCAGCCGAGTCCCCCGCGCACCCGGACGCGTCCGGGGCCCGGGACGAGGTCGACCGGATCGTCGAGGCCTGGGCCCGCGAACGCCCGGACCTCGACGTCGCGCCGCTGTCGGTGCTGTCCCGGGTCACCCGGCTGTCCCGGCACCTGGACCTCGCGCGCCGGCAGGCGTTCGCCCGGCACGGCCTGGAGCCGTGGGAGTTCGACGTGCTGTCCGCGCTGCGCCGCGCCGGCGCGCCGTACCGGATGTCGCCCGGCGCCCTGCTGACCCAGACCCTGGTGACCAGCGGGACCATGACCAACCGCATCGACCGGCTCGCGTCCCGCGCGCTCGTCGAGCGGCTGCCGTCCCCGGACGACCGCCGCGGCGTGCTGGTCAGCCTGACGGACGAGGGCCGGACCCGCGTCGACGCCGCGATGTCGACGCTCCTGGAGATCGAGCGCGACCTCCTCTCGTCGCTCCCGACCCCCGAACGCGACCGCCTGGCGGACCTGCTCCGCACCCTGGTCGCCCCGTTCGACACCCCCTGACCGCGAGGAAGGGCACGCCACCGCGGCACTCGGTTTCCGGAACAGGCAGAGGTCGAACGCGAGTCCGGTCCGGCGGGACGACGTGAGGGGGCGGGCTGACCTGGGACTGAACGGTCGGCACCACCTTGGGACCAACTGCTCTTGCTTGCAGCGCGCACCCCTGTTATTCATCGACACCCATCCGGGCACCTACCTCAATGGGTTTTCACCCGTTCGGGTGATCTACCCGATAGCGCGGGAACACGGCGGTGCAAAGTCGCACCGCCTTCGCGCCAGCATTCAGCCTGCACGCTGGCCGACTCACAGAGAGGCAAAGGAGCCGAAATGTCCAATTTGTCGGTGCTGGAGATCGCCGATCACGAAGGAGTGAGTGACCTACCGCGAGTACTGCAGAGGGTGACTGTGGACGACGAGCTACGTTCGGCGTTCGAGAAGTCTCCGTCCACCTACCTCAAGCATGAGGGGATCGACAACGTGTCGGTCCGAGTCGGGGACGACAGCATCGGAATCCACGACCTCCTCGAGTCCGTCGCGCGGAACGCGCGCCTCGCCGTCGCGAAGACGGTCGCCGCGCGCGTGCGACACGAGCCGAGCAGCACCGGAGAGCCGCAGCCACGAATCGTCGTCCCTCTCGCGAACGTGGTCGTCGTCGTCAACGTCGTCGCGGCAGCAAATGCCGTGGCAGGCGTCAACGCGGCGGCGAACGCGAATGCAGCCGTGAACACGAACGTTCGTGGACTCGCAGACCCGAATGTAGCCCGATCGAGTCGTCAGTTCCAGCGCTTGTCGCTCTCACCGAAGTACCTGGCCGGGCAGGTGCGAGCAACGCTGGGAGCTCAGGGTTACAGCGACGTACGTCAAGCCGCCCTGATGAAATCGCTACTCGACGAGACGGGAGCTTCGCGGGTGGGACGCACGGTCGAACGGTTCAAGCTGACGCACCGCGGAGTTGAGTTCGAAGTCAGCGTCGGCACTGACGAGCACGGCAGCGCGACCGTCTTGGACGCCTGGATGCTCGCCGCCTGAACAGACCACTCCAAGGTGACCGGCGTCAGCCGGCGACCGCCGCGGCGCGGCGCCATGCACGCAGCTCGCGACGTTGCGGGCGAGCGCTGCTGCGCCGCGCCGCTCATCACCGTGCGCAAAGCCGTGATGGCTAGCCCGTGCCGTGCCGCGTCGAGCTCTGCTCACAGTACGGCCCCCTTCGATCTCTGCGGAGCACAGCATGCCCCCCAATCCGGTGGACGACGATCCCATTCGAGCAGCGTCCTACTTCCCGAGAACCGCACTGACTTTTATCACCACCGACGAATGCAGCGCCCGGTGCGCACACTGCCTGATGCTCTCGGGACCAGACGAGCACGCGATGCTCACCTTCGACCAGATGCGCAGGGGAATTGATGAGATCGCCATCCGAGATGGTTATCAGCAGGTGATCTTCACCGGCGGGGAGTGCACAAGGTTAGGTGAAGATCTGCTCGATGCGGTCTCATACGCGCATGTCAATGGACTCGCAACCCGCGTGGTCACCAACGCCGAGTGGGCGACCAACGACGTCGAAACCGCTGCGACGATCCGATCACTCCGAGAGTGCGGGCTGAACGAGATCAACTACAGCTACGACGATTTCCACCGCGTCTGGATACCAGAGAGCAACATCGTGCGGGCCTGGGAAGCCAGTCGGAACCGTGGGTTCGACACCGTGCTCATCGCACTCGCCTCGGGCAAACGCTCGCGCGTCACCCCGAGATGGTTGATGGACCTCCTGGGAGAGGATCTGCCACTGGCATACGACCCCGCTACCGGCGCGCGTCTCCCGCTGCCCGAACCCGACAGCGACGGTACGCGCTACCTCATCTCCAACGGTTCTCTCCTGCGGCTCGGACGCGGCCGCGGGCTGCGGGCTGGATACGTGTCGTTCCCCACGCACAAGGAGACAGTGATGCTCCAGAGCTGCCCGCCCGGCAATCGTGACCCTGTCATCACTCCTCGCAACCATGTCGCCGCGTGCTGTGGCGTCAACCCTGCCGGGAACGCCGTCCTGGACTTCGGAGGCACCCGCTCGGGACCGGACGAGCTTCAGTCGACCATCCTGCAGGCGATCCACTACCTGGGGCCCGGGCATCTCCTTCGCATGGCGCGGGAGGGGGGCGCAGCCCGGCGCTCGCGCCTCGAGTACGCGTCGATCTGCGAGATCTGCGACGACGTGACGGGGGACCCCGAGACGGTGGCATACCTCCGGACCCACATCGACCAGATTGCGGAAGAGGTCGCCGCTGCGGTTGCGATCACCGAGGCCGCGGCACGTCAGGAGGCTCGTCGGTGAGCGACGTAGCACCAACCAGAGACCGCTTCGAGCGGGTCCGCCAAGCCCTCGACCGGGCCGGCGTGACGGACCTCTACGACTCCCTGGACCCGTGGAACGACTTCGCCAAGACCGCCGCTCGGCTCTGGCCGCTGCTTGAACCGAGGCTCCACCCCATGCTGTCCTTGCTCGCTGCCGGCGAGCCCATCACGTTGTCCGCGTTCCACGGTTCGCGAGAACGTGAGGTCGTCGACGCTCTCACGGCCGCAGGCGTGGCGAGGACTACTGGTGACCTGGTGACGCTCGACGGTCTCGCCCTGTACCGCTTCGGCGGCTGCTGGCTCCTCGCCGACCGCCCCTCGGGGACACCGACCCTGTACTTCGGAACCGACTCCGTGGGCCTCGCCACCCGAATCCCGTCGTCTCGGGGCGGACGCGCGCTCGATCTGTGCGCGGGCCCGGGGGCCCAGTCGCTCGTCATGGCCTCGCACGGGTTTGTCGTCGACGCTGCGGAAATCAACCCGATCGCGTGCGAGCTGTTCGCGCTCAACGCGGAGCTCAACGACCTCTCGGGCATGGCACGCGTCCGGTGCGGCGACCTCTATGCAGCTGAGGACACGGTCGGGCCTTACGACCTCATCGTCGCCAACCCGCCGCTCCTGCCCATTCCCGCCGGCTGTGCGTACCCGTTTGTCGGAGACGGTGGCCCCTCGGGGCTCGACGTTGCCCTCCGGGTCATCCGTGGCGCCGGGGAGCGCCTGACGCCAGACGGGTCAGCACTGGTCGTGTGCGCGGCACGGGTCCGCGGGTTCGAGCTGCAGGACATCCGCATGATCGAAGCGGCGGCCGAAGACGGTGACGTCGACGTCCTCGTGACGATCATCCAGTCCTACGGCGTGACGCCGGACTCGGCGTGGGTGCATGGCGTCGCGGCCACGTCCCTGGACCACCGAGGAGAGGCGCCCGTCGACCTGCAATCGCGAGCGTCGGACTTGGCCGCGCTCTACGCCTCTGATGAGACGACCGGTGTCTGCAGCCTGACGCTGCGGGCCTGGCGCGGCCAGGGTGAGGTGAGCGTCCAGGACTTCAGCTCCCCCGACGACCCCGGTCCGAACCCATGGTTGATCCGTTGAGGGGCCCGTCCGCGCAGACGAAGCACCGCCGCCCCTCCGGCACTTCACGCGGTCCGGCGCATCCCTTGGGCACGTTGAGCAGGTGCGTGCGGATTGTCTACCAGACGGGGCGTGCCCGCGTAGCCGTGTTCGCGATGCTGTCGATGGTCAACGGCTTCTTGCCGGCCGCGAACGTCTGGGCCGTCGCGAGCCTTATCGACGCCGTGAACGCGTACGCCACCGCCGAGTCGCCCGGCGCGGGACCCGCGGTCCTCCACGCCGGGGCTCTTTTCGGCGCGGCTCTCCTTCTGACGTTCAGTGGCACGCGGCTCGCGTCGGTCCTCGAGGCCGAGGTCCGAATCCGAGCAGGCGTCGCCATCAAGGGCAGCTATCTGGCCAAGTCAGCCTCCGTCGACATCGACCGGTTCGAGTCGCCAGAAGCACTCGACGCGATGCACCGTGCCGGGACGGAGGGAGCCGACCGCGTCGTCCGCCTGATCGTCACGGCATTAACTGTTCTCGCGAGCGTCGCCACCCTTTGCTCGATCGGCCTGATCCTGATCACCTGGGACCCCGCCATCGCCGCGCTTCTCATCGTCGCACCTTTCCCATCGTTCATCGCATCAGTGCGAATGGCACGTCGACAGTATTCTGTTGACGTCGACCGGACGGGGAAGAAGCGAATGGCTCGCTACTTGGAGGGTCTCCTGCTCAGGACGAGCACCATCCGGGAAGTTCGCCATTTCGCGGTGTCACCTCGATTCCTCGCGCAGCACACATCCATCATCTCGGCCATTGCCCGGCAAGACCGCTCGTACGTCCAGCGCACTGCGGCGGTCGACGGAGCGTGGGGGTTGTTCGGGCTCGGCCTCTACCTCTCAGCAGTGTGGCGAGCGACCTCGACAGCCCTGACACACGGGGCCGTGGGGCAGCTCACCGGGTGCCTGCAGGCGATCGGGTCCCTCCAGGACGCGGCGGGTCAGGTGGTACGCGGGGTGACGATGATGCATGAGGACCTGCTGTACAGCTCGAACCTCGTCGCGTACCTAGACAGCACCCCCGCTCCACGTCCCGAAGGCGCCCGTGCTCTGACCGCCGCAGGCCCGATCGGCGTCGAGCTCCGGCGGGTCCGCTACACCTATCCGTCCCGACAGGAGGCGACGCTACTGGACGTCGACCTCGCGATACCTGCGGGGTCGATGGTCGCGATCGTCGGACAGAGCGGTTCCGGCAAGACCACGCTCGCTCGAGTCATCGCCAGGTTGTGCGTCCCGGAGTCGGGGCAGTACCTCGTGAACGGCGTCAGCGCAGACGCGTACTCACTGGAGTCCGTGCGCGCCAGGATCGCCATCTTGTTCCAGGACCCGCTCCGCTACCAGATGTCTCTCCGCGACAACGTGACGCTCGGCGACGTCGCCCGTGTGGGCGCGGACGAGGAGGTCGAAGAACTCCTGTCGCAGGTTCGCGTCTCACCACGCGAGCTAGGTTGCGACTCGCTCGACACAACCCTCGGCAAGGAGTTCGAGAACGGCGTCGAACCATCCGTTGGGCAGTGGCAACGAATCGCCACTGCGCGGGCTCTGTTCCGCCGAAGCGGCCTGCTCCTGCTCGACGAGCCGACGTCAGCGCAGGACCCGGTTCATGCGCGCGAGCTTGTCCAGCTCCTCGTGCGGATGCGCGACTGCACGCGCATCGTCGTGACGCACGATCCGGTCGTCGCCCGTGCTGCGGATCATCGTGTTCTGGTCTGTCAGGGACGCGTCCATGCCGTCGAGAGAGACGACCCGGTCCTGCACGATCTGCTGAGAGAGGCGTGAACTCGTGGGAGCCGACGGAGGGTTCGCTCACGGCAGGCCGCTTACCGGGACGGGCTCGATGTCAGCGGGCCGGTGCGCAACTGTTGCGCACCGGCCCGCTGCGCTCCCGATCAGGCCGCCTTCGTCAGGGCCTCCGAGAGCTTGACCCGGCGGCCGGTGCGGAGGACCGAGCGGGAGTAGATTCGAGCGCCGACCGCCGTGACGACCAGGGCCGACGCCGCGAGGATCACCAGGGAGAGCAGCGGTTCCCACCACTCGGCGGTGCCGAGGAACAGGCGGACAGGCATCCCCACGGCGGCGCTGAACGGCACGTACGACATGATCGTCAGCACGAGGTCGTTGTCGTTGAAGAAGATCACGGCGAAGTACGGGATCATCACCAGCATGATCACCGGCATGAGCACGGAGCCGGTGTCCTCGATGCGGGAGACGAGCGATGCGGCGGACGCGAACAGCGCGGCCAGCAGCACGAACCCCACGAGGAAGAACAGCACGAACCAGGCGACCGGTGCGCCGATCAGGCCGAGCAGCTGGTCCTGGCCGGTCAGGACCAGCCCGAGGACCGCCACCGCTCCGATCGCGGCGATCTGACCGACCGCGAGCGCCGTGTTGCCGAGGATCTTGCCCGCGAGGAGCGCACGCGGCGGGACGGTGGACAGCAGGATCTCGACGATCCGCGACTGCTTCTCCTGCACGGTGTTCTGGGCGATCTGACCGCCGAACGACGAGGCGGCGAACAGGAACACGGCACCGAACATGATGGACACGAGGTAGCGCACCCCCGCCGAGGTGTCGGCCTCGTCCAGCAGCTCGACCGGCGGCGTGACGGCCAGCGCACCGAGCACGCCGTCCGGGGCGGAGTCGAGGCCGACGACGACGAACCCGAGCGGGTTGTCGACGTCGTCGTCGGGCAGGACCGCGGCGGAGACCTCCTCGGACTCCACCAGCTCCCGGGCGGCCTCCGCGTCCGGCACGTCGACCGCCTCGAGCCCTTCGACGTCCGCCACGACCGGCGCGGTCTCGGGCACGACCGCCACCTTGGTATCCCCGCCGCCGAGCCGGTCTCCGAGCACGGAGGTGAGGATGATGCCGCCCAGGACCAGCGCGAGCATCACGACGGTGGACACGATGAAGGACTTGGTCCGCAGCTGGGACTGGATCTCACGCTCAGCGACCAGCAGGGTCGCCTGTGCGGTGCCGGGGACCGCGGGGCGTCCGGCTCGCTGGGGTGTGGGGCTGCTCATCGCACGGACTCCTTGGTCGTCGTGGCGGGCTGACCGTCGTGGCGCTGCTCGTCGGTCACGATGTCCCGGAAGATCTCGGCCAGCCGGGGGCGGACCGGCGCGAACTGCGCCACCGGTGCGGTGTCCAGCGCGGCCCGCAGCACCCGCTGGGCCGTGGCCTCGTCGGCGTCGAACAGGGCGTAGCCGCCGGCGAACTCGACGACCTGGACGCCCGGCTCGGTGCGCAGCCAGCCCATGTCGCCGGACGAGCTGATCTCGTACCGGGGCGCCGAGTACTGCTGACGCAGGGCCTCCTTCTCGCCGGAGGCCCTGATCTTCCCGCCCGCGATCACGACGACGTCGTCGCAGAGCCGTTCGACGACGTCCAGCTGGTGCGAGGAGAACAGCACCGGCACGCCTCGGGAGGCGTACTCCTGCAGGACGCCGAGCACGACGTCGACCGCCATCGGGTCCAGGCCGGAGAACGGCTCGTCGAGGATGAGCACCTCGGGGTCATGCACCAGCGCAGCCGCGATCTGCGCACGCTGCTGGTTGCCCAGCGACAGGTCGTCGACCGGGCTGTCCAGGCGCTCGCCCAGCCCAAGCTTCTCCAGCAGGTCCCGAGCGCGCTCGGTGGCCGAACGGCGGTCGTAGCCGTGCAGCCGCGCCAGGTAGGCGATCTGGTCGAGCACGTGCATCTTCGGGTACAGCCCGCGCTCCTCCGGCATGTAGCCGAACGCCCGGCGGCGGTCGTCTCCCAGCGGGCTCCCGTCGAGCGTCACCGTGCCCGAGTCCGCGGAGAGCACCCCGAGGATGATCCGCATCGTCGTCGTCTTGCCGGCGCCGTTGCCGCCGACGAACCCGGTGAGCTTGCCGCGCTCCACCGAGAAGCCGACGTCGTCGAGCACCAGCCGGTCCCCGAAGGACCGGTGGATCCCGTCGAGCTGCAGCATGTCGTCTCCTGTCGTGACCTGTCCGGACCTGTCGTCCGCTGAGGTCAACGCTAGGAGGCGACCGGCCCCGGCACCTCGGCCGCCGGGCGGAACTTGCCGGGCGGCCGGGCCTCCGTCCCGGGGCGGAGGTCGTCAGTCCGTGAGCCCGTTCTCGAACGCGTAGACGACGGCCTGCACCCGGTCCCGCAGGCCGAGCTTGGTGAGCACGTTGGACACGTGGGTCTTGACGGTGGCGCGGCCCAGCACGAGCTCGGCGGCGATCTCGTCGTTGCTCAGCCCGCGGGCGACCAGGCGCAGCACCTCGAGCTCGCGCTCGGTCAGCCCCGTGGCGGAGGGGTCCCCGGTCCCGCGCGCGGCACCGGCGGGGCTCCCCCCGGGGGTGGAGCCCTGGCCCACGACGGCCCGGGCGATGACGGCGCGCGTGACCTCGGGCGACAGCAGCGCGTCCCCCGCGGCGACGGCGCGCACGGCGTCGGCGAGCTGCTCCGGCCGGGAGTTCTTCAGCAGGAAACCGGCGGCGCCCGCCTGGAGCGACTCCAGCAGGTAGTCGTCCCGGTTGAAGGTGGTGAGCACGAGCACGCCGGCCGTGATGTCGGGGTCGGCCGTGATCCGGCGGGTGGCCTCCAGGCCGTCGACGCCCGGCATCTGCACGTCCATGCAGACGACGTCCGGGCGCAGGGCCCGCGCCAGCTCGACCGCCTCGGCACCGTCGCCGGCCTGGCCGACGACCTCGAGGTCCGGCTGCGCGCCGAGGATCGTGGCGAGCCCCGCGCGCAGCAGCGCCTGGTCGTCGGCGAGCACGACGCGCACCGGCCGGTCCGGACCGAAGCCCCGGTCCGGGGCGTCGGCCTCCGTCGCGTCGTCCGACCGCACCGCGTCGGCCCCGCTCATCGTGCCCCTCCCGTCCGCGGCCCGAGCGGCACCCGCGCCCGGACCAGGTAGCCGCCGCGCCCGCGCGCGCCGGTCTCCAGCGTGCCGCCGTCGGCGGCGACCCGTTCCCGCATCCCGACCAGGCCGAGCCCGCCGGACGTCCCGCGCCGGGCGACGCGGCGGGCGCCGGTGCCGTCGTCGGTGACCTCGAGCTCGACCGCGTCGGGCTCGTACCGCAGCCGGACGTCCACCCGGGCGCCGGTGCCCGCGTGCTTGCGCACGTTGGTCAGCGCCTCCTGGCAGATCCGGTACAGGTTGAGCGAGGTCAGCGGCGGCACCCGCACGGGCTCGCCGATCACCTGGTACTGCGCGGCGAGGCCGGTGTCCGCCGCCTGCTGCACCAGCTCGGGCAGCCGCTCGACGGACAGGGAGCCCACCGCGGACGCCGCGTGCGCCTCGGTCCCGGACTCGCGCAGCGTGCTCAGCAGGCCGTGCAGCTCGTCGACGGCCTCGCGCGCCGAGTCCTCGACCTGCTCCAGCGCGAGCGCGGCCTGCTGCGGGTCGGACGTCTGCACCATCCGCGCCGCCGCGGCCTGCACGCCCATCATCGACACGTGGTGCGCGACCGCGTCGTGCAGCTCGCGGGCCAGCCGCAGCCGCTCGATCGCGACGGCCTGCTCCTCGACCCGGCGCCGCTCGCCGACCAGCAGGCGCCCGCGGTACTCGGTGCGGGCGCGCTCGCGCGCGGCGTTCCACGCGTGGTCGCCGAACCACCACGCCCCGGCGAAGTACAGGATGTTGGTCAGCAGCTGGATCAGCAGGTAGGCGACGAGCGGCGAGAACGCCCCCGCGTTGGAGAACCCCTCGATGCCCTCGGGGTCGGTGACCGCCTGGAACATCGCGACCAGCAGCCAGACGAACATCGCGACGACGATCCCCGCCCGCACCCACAGGGCCCGCGCGCGGTTCCGGTCCCACGCGCCGACCGTGTACAGCGCCATGAACAGCGCGATGTTGGCGAACAGCGTCTCGGGCACCCGCAGCTCGCCGACCAGGACGAACGCCGCCGCGACCACGACCGCGACCACCGCGGGGCGCTGCCGGCGCCACGCGAGCGGCGCGGTCACCGCCAGCACGCACAGCACCGCGACCCAGCCCTCGGCGGGCTCGTCGTACATCCCCGCGGTGCGCCCCAGCGCCAGGCTGAGGATGCCGCCGACCAGCAGGCCGACGGCCAGCAGCACGTCGTACCGGCGCTGGTCCGGGGTGATCGGCGGGCGCCCCCAGCCCGGGGCGTCGGGGTCGGCGGGCACCTCGGCCGCCGGGGCGGCCGGGTCGTCGGCCCGCACGTCCGAGCGCTCCGGCCCCGGGCGGGCCGGGGCCGGGCCTGCCTGGGCGGAGCGGGTCACGTCGGGGACGCCGGCCGTGTCGGGGTCGCGGTCGAGCGGCTGCACGGGTGCCACGGTAGCCGGACCCGGCCGGGACCCCGCGGCCGCGACCACGGCGGACGCGCCGCGACGGCCTCAGCGCGTGACGGTGAACCCGCCCGCCGCCACCGGGACCGCCGCACCCGGCGCGGCGGCGGCGACGCGGCGGTCGACCCGGCCGTCCGCGAGGTACGCGGCGCCGGACCCGGCCGCGAGCGCCGGCGTGGTCGTGCCGCGGGGCGTCGAGCCGGCGTAGAGCACCGCGTCGGTCCCCGTGGTGGTGGACCAGCGCGCGGTCGCCACCGCCGGGCGCACCAGCAGCGCGTCGAGCCGCAGGTCGCCGCCGCCCTCGTTGGTGCAGCGCACGGTGACCGCCGCCCCGGGCGGGGTGCCGTCCGGCAGCGCCCGGTCGAGCAGCTGCGGCACCAGGCTCCCGTCGGCCTCCGTGAGCCCGGCCGCTCCGGTCCCGCCGTTCTCGGTCCGCCCCAGCCGGTGCCCGCCGACGACCTCCCAGCGCGCCCGCCCCGCCGGGGCGGCCGTCCGCCAGACCAGCGGCAGCGCCCACGCCCCGGCGGCCCCGGTCACGTCGAACTCCACGGTCGACCCGGGCGGCACCCGCACGTACCCGCCGCCGACGAGGTTGCCCTCGCCCGTCCACGCTCCCCCGGCGGGCCGGACCACCTCGCAGCCCGCACCGAGCCGTGCGGCCTCGGCGTCCAGCACCCGCAGGCCGTCGTGCGCGGCCAGGCCGGTGATCGAGCGGGCGACCGCGGCGACGTCAGGCCGCGCGTCGAGCAGCTGCATCGTGAGCAGGCCGTGGATCGTCGACTCCGCGCCGGAGTTCCAGTTCACGCGGCCGTCGGTCTCCACGCCGTCGAACGTGACGCCCGTGGCGGGGTCGTACACCGGCACCTGCGCCGGGTTCGCGCCGAAGAACCAGCCCGCGGCCAGCCCGCCGAGCACCCGCAGGCCCTCGCCACCGCCCGCGTCCGCCGCCGCCGACGCCGCCGCGACCCGCCCGTGGGCGCCGTAGGCGATCTGCGCCTCCCCGGGCGCCGGGGTCCAGGCGTTGAACGGCCCGCCGGTCGCGAGGAGGAGGGGCGTGAAGGTGCCGGCGTCCGCGAGCGCCGCGCGCCGCCAGTCCCGCCGCCCGCGCAGCGCGCCCGCCGCCGCGAGCGCCTCGGGCGCCGCCGCGCCCCAGGCGTGCCAGAACCCGAGCGACCCGGTCCACGGCAGCACGGCGCCGAACGGCCACGTCCGGGTGTCGGGTGACCCCATCGCCGCGACGCCCTCCGCGTACCGGTCGAGCGCGCGGGACAGCTGCCGGTCGCGGGGCAGCACCCGCACGGCGGCCACCAGGCCCAGCACCGCCTCCGCGGTGGCGTCCGCGCCGCCGGCGATCAGCCAGTCCGGCAGCGGCACCCCGTCGCTGCGCACCCGCCGCCCGTACCGGGACAGCGACTCCTGCTCGAGCGCGCCGACCGCGAGGTGCAGCCGGTCGAGCAGGAACTGCGCGAAGGCCGGGTCGTCGGCCGCGAACGCCGCGTACCCCTCCCCCAGCGCCCAGACGGTGCGCGCGAGCCAGTACGACTCGGCGGAGTTCGACGGGTCGGGCAGCTCGACCGGTTCGGCGCTCGGGTTGAGCGCCCCGTCCGGCTGCTGCCAGAGCACGACCCGTCCGGCGTGCGGCCCGGAGTCGTCCTGGAGGTAGGTGAGCGTGCGGAGCAGCTGGTACGCCTGCTGCCGGCTCTCCCCGTCACCCGCGGCCCTCCAGTCCCGCAGCAGGACGACCGCGGCGCGGGCGATGTCGTCCGCGTTGTAGGCGCCCTGGCTCCAGTGCCCCGTGGCCGGGTCGAGGGTGCCGCCGCCGACCCGGCGGAAGGTGCCGCCGTCCGCGTCCGCGTACGTCCACGGGGCCAGCGCCGTGGGCTCCTCCGCGATCCGGTACGTGGTGTGCGCGTCGACCGCCGGCAGCGGCACCGCGTCGAGCAGGAACCGCAGGTGCGCGGGGTTCGCGAGCCGGGACGCCGGGGGCGCCGGGGTCCCGCCCGCGTCGACGGCCGCCGGGACGGCCGCGGGTGCGGTGGCCCCGACACCGACGGAGGCCGTCCCGGGGGCGGCGGCCACGAGCGCGGGCACCGCGGCGGCCGCGGCGAGGAAGGTGCGTCGAGTCGTCATCGTCTCTCGTCTCCCTGGTCGGTGGTGCGGGTCGGGTGGTGCGGGACTGCTCAGCCGCGGAGCGACGACCCCCAGGGCCGGGCGGGGTCGTGGACGGCCACCGCGAGCGTCGTGTCCGACTGCCCGTAGTAGGCGAACCACGTCCCGTGGAACTGCACGAGCCCCTCGACGAACGTCACGTTGGACACCAGCCCGTTGCGGTCCTCGAAGGTCTGCGGCCGCAGCCACGGCTCCTGGAGGCGGGCGAGCACCCGGGTGGGCTCGTCGGGGTCGATCGCGATCTGCCCGCACCGGTAGTCGACGTCGACGGTGCCGTCGTCGTGCACGGTGCGGGTGGCGCCGTTGGTGAGCATGACCAGCAGCCCGTTGTCGGTGAGCACCGGTGAGGTGCCGATCTCCACCAGGTCGGCGTCGAACGACCCGGGCGTCGGCGCGTACATCGGCTCGGTGTCGGGCGTGCCGGGCGTCCAGTGGACCAGGTCGTCGCTGGTGGCCCAGTAGATGCCGCCCTCGCCGAAGTACATCCACCACCGGCCCTGCATCCGCACGGGCACGATCACCCCGGCCTTGGACCACTCGTGGCCGCGGGGGTCGACGGTCGCGAAGGTGTCGAAGCCCGGGAACAGCGGGCCGTGCCGGGTCCAGGTGCGCAGGTCGGTGGACGTCGCGAGGCACAGCCGCGCCGCCTTCCGGTCCCAGCCGGTGTACGTCAGGTAGTAGGTGCCCTCGACGTACGCGATCCGGGGGTCCTCGCAGCCGAACTCCTCGTAGTCCTCCTGCGGGGACAGGATCGGCTCGGCCTCGCGCTCGAAGTGGTACCCGTCGCGGCTCCGGGCCAGGCCGATGTGGGACACGATGTCCTCGGCGTGCGCCCGGTAGAGCAGCACCACCTCGTCGTCGACGACCAGCGCCGCCGGGTTGTAGAGGTTGGCCGACTCCCAGGACCCGCCGCGCGGGCGCAGGACCGGGTTGCCCTCGTAGGGCACGAACGGCCCGAGCGGGAACGTCGCGCCGGTGAACAGGGTGGTCACGGTCATGGTCAGCCCTTCACGGCGGAGCCGAGGTCGGTGGTGCGGAAGTACCGCTGGAACACGCAGAACAGGACGACGACGGGGAACGCCAGCGCGCAGGCGCCCGCGAGGATCGCGCCGTTGGGGTTGGCCGCGGTCTGCGACACGTTGGAGATGTAGTTCGCCAGGGACACCGCGAGCGGCTGCAGCGAGGCGTCCTTGGTAATGAGGAACGGCCAGAGGAACTCGTTCCACGGCCCGATGAACGTCACGAGCACGACGGTTGCCAGCGCCGGCCGGACCAGCGGCAGGGCGATCGACCGCAGGATGCGCAGCTCGCCGGCGCCGTCGATCCGGGCCGCCTCGAACATCTCCCGCGGCAGCGCCCGGAAGAACTGGGCGAAGATGAACACCGCCGTGGTGTTGATCGCGAACGGCAGGATCATGCCGAGGTAGGTGTCGCCGAGGCCGTAGCCGCGGGTGATCTGCACGTACAGCGGGATCATCAGCAGCTGGAACGGCACCATCTGCACCAGCAGCATCAGCACCCAGGTCAGCCGCCGGCCGGGGTACTGCAGCCGGGCCACGGCGTACCCCGCGAGCGTCCCGAGCACGATCGTGCCGAGCAGCACGCCGGCCGTGAACACCAGCGAGTTCACCAGCGACCCCGCCAGGTCGATCCGCGAGTCGATCTGCGTGAAGTTCTGCGTCGTCCACCCCGACGTCGGCACGAGCCGGTCCGGGGTGTTGGTCGGGCTCTCCTGGAACGCGCCGACCACCATGAAGTAGAACGGGAAGGCGAACACCAGGGCGGCCAGGGTCAGGAGCACCTGGCGCAGCACGGCACCGCCGCGTCGTCGTCGCATGTCACCGCTCCCGGTTCAGTCGCTGCGCGGCCAGGGACAGCAGCCCCACGACGACGACCAGGACCATGCCGATGGCCGCCGCGACGTCGGGGTTCTGCTGCTGGATGCCGCGCTGGTAGATGAGCAGCACGGGCGTCACGGACGCCCCGTCGGGGCCGCCGCCGCCGGTGAGCAGGTACGGCTCCGTGAACAGGTTGGTGCCGGTGATGATCGCCAGGACCAGGACGAGCGTCGTCGCCGCCCGCACGCCGGGCACCGTCACGTTGAGGAACCGCTGCACGCCGCCCGCGCCGTCGGTCTCGGCCGACTCGTACAGCTCGCGCGGCACGTTCTGCAGCGCCGCGAGGTACAGCAGCACGTAGAACCCGAGCTGCTTCCACGTGACGTAGAGCGCGATCGTCGGCATGGCGAGCGCCTTGTTCGCGAGCCACGACGGGTCCGGCGCCAGCGGGCCCAGGACCGAGTTCACCAGGCCGTTCGACGAGAACAGCAGCATCCACACGCCGACCAGGGACACGCTCGCCGTCAGGTAGGGCACGTAGTACGCCACCCGGTACGCCGCCGCCCACCGCACCCCGGCGTTCAGCGCCGACGCCAGCACGAGCGCCAGGCCGACCGTCAGCGGGACGTTGATCACCAGGAACACCGCGGTGTTGCGGAACGAGGCGAGCACCTGCGGGTCGGTGAGCACCGTCGCGAAGTTGTCGAACCCGACGAACGGCTTCGGCACGTCGACGCCCGGGGCGGTGAAGAAGTAGTCGTGGAACGCCATGTACGCGGAGAACCCGAGCGGGTAGGCGAACACCACGAGCACGAACACCAGGTAGGGCGCCGCGAACAGCGTGCCGAGCGGCTGGCCGCCCCACCACCGCCGTCGGCCGCGGCCCCGCGTCGCGGGCGGCGGGGTGCGGCCGGTGCTCGCGCCCGGCCCCGCCCCGGCGCCCGCCGTCAGCGTCGACATCTCAGCCCTGCACCAGGTCGTCGATCTTGGCCGCCGCGGTGCTCAGGAAGTCGTCGACGCTCGTGCTCTGGAAGATCACGGCCGACGTGTACGCCTCGCGGAACGCCTGCCAGGCCTCGATCGAGTTCGGGATGCTCGGCACATCGCCGGTGCGGGCGGCCTGGTCGGCGAACACCTCGTACTCGGGGTGCTCCGCGAAGTAGTCCGGGTACGTCGCCGCGAGGTCCTGGCGCAGCGGCATCTGGCCGGTGGCCTCGAGCAGCGCGCCGTCGCTCTCCTCGCTGGTGGAGTACTTCAGGAACTCCCACGCGGTGCCCTGGTTCTCGCAGGACGTGAACATCGAGACGTTCTTCGAGTCGGCGAACGTCGTCACGTCCTCGCGGCCGTCGGAGGTCGGCACCGGCATGAACCCGACGTCGACGCTGTCCTTGTAGGACGCGATCGCCCACGGGCCGGCCAGCTGCATCGCGGTCTGCCCGGACACCATGGCGTCGTCGGTGGCCTCCTCCTGCGGGGCGAGCCCGTCGGCGTAGATCGAGGCCCAGAAGTCGGCGACGGCCTTGCCTGCCTCGTCGTCGAACGTGGCCTTCCCGTCCTCGACCAGCGCGGTGCCGTCGGTCTCGGCCAGGTACACCGGGTAGAAGTCGAACCACGGCTGGTAGAAGTCGTTGGTCGGCGACGGCCAGATCGCGCTCGGCGCCGCCCCGGAGTCGACGATCTGCCGGGCGCCCGCGAGGAAGTCGTCGAACGTCGCCATGCCGGGGTTCTCCGGGTCCAGCCCGGCCTGGGCGAACAGGGCCTTGTTGTACATGACCATGACGGGGTTCGACTTCCACGGCAGCTGGTAGTAGCCGCCGTCGGTCTCGTAGCCGGACACGCCGTCCCCGCCGCGCTCCGTGAGGTAGTCGGCGCCGCCGTCGAACGTCGTCAGGTCGACGAGGCCGCCCTGCCGGACCCAGCCCGGCACCGCGGCGCTGGAGATGTTGTAGACGAGGCACGGGGCGGTGCCCGCGGTGATGGCGGCGGTGATGGCCTCCTCGGAGGACGAGCCGGCCGGGATCTCCTGGGCCTTCACCTGCTCGTCGGGGTGGTCCGCGTTCCACGCGTCGACGACGTCCTGGCCCCAGCCCACCTCCTGCTCGTTGTTCGACAGCCAGATGGTGATCGGCCCGGTGGCGCCGGTGGCCTCCCCGGACCCGCCGCCGTCGCCGTCCGACCCGCCGGAGCAGGCGGTGATCGTGAGGGCGACGGCGCCCAGCAGGGCGGCGGTGCGGATGTACCTCATGGGGTGCTCCTCCTCGAGCTCAGGACGTGCGGTGCGTCGGCGCGGGGGCGTCGGTGCTCCCGCGCAGCTGCAGGACGGTGCAGTCGACCGTGACGGACCGCGGCCCGTCGCCGGCCAGGTCGGCCAGCAGGCGGCCGGTGGCGACCCGGCCGCGCCGGGCCGGGTCGGTGGACACGCTGGTCAGCGACGGGCTGAGGTGCGCGGACAGGTGGTCGTCGTCGAACCCGGCCACGGCGAGCTCGTCGGGCACCCGCACGCCGCGGCTCTGCGCGTAGGACATCCCGGCGATCGCCATCGTGTCGTTGGCGTAGAGGATCGCGGTGGGCCGGTCGCGCAGCGCGAGCAGCTCGGCGGTGTGCGCCCGGCCGCTGCCCGCGGTGAAGTCGCCCTCCCGGACCAGCTCCCGGGACCCGACGGCCCGGACGAACGCGCGCGCCCGGGCGTACGAGTGGACGTAGCCCAGCGGGCCGGCGACGTGCGCGATCCGGGTGTGGCCGCGGGCGCGCAGGTGCGCGACCAGCTGCTCCACCGGGGCGGCGTCGTCCGTGCGGACGCACGACAGCCCGGTCGGGCCGTCGTACGCGCCGAGCAGCACGGCCGGCAGCCCCAGCCCTGCGAGGAACGGCACCCGCCAGTCGTCCCGGTGCAGGTCGAGGGCGATCACGCCGTCCGCCCGCCCGGCGGCCATCGCCTGGTAGGCCCGCTCCTCCGCGCCGCGGCTGCCGACCACCTGCAGCACCAGGGCGACCTCGCGCTCGGCGAGCGTCTGCTCGACGCCGGCGATGAACGCGGGGAAGAACGTGTCGGACGCGAGGATGGCGGGGTCCCGGCGCAGCACGACGCCGATCGCGTTGGCCCGGCGGGCCGCGAGCGCGCGGGCGCTGCTGCTGGGCACCCAGCGCAGCTCCTCCGCCGCGGCGAACACCCGCGCCTTCGTGGCCGCCGAGATGGGCCGGTGGCCGCTGTACGCGTGGGACACGGTCGCCTTCGTCACGCCGGCGGCCCGGGCGACGTCGGAGATCGTCGGTCGGCTCATGCTCACCTCCTCGTGCAGCACGTCCTGACGAACGTAAAAGCGGTTTGACGATCGGGCCAACCGGTTTGACGACGCGCCACGCGCCCTACGCTTGCCCGATGGCCCACCTGCTCGGCGGCGAAGCGCTGCACCTGTCCTTCCCGACCAAGAACGTCTTCGACTCGGTGACCGTGGGCCTCAACGAGGGCGACCGGGTGGGGATCGTCGGCCGCAACGGCGACGGCAAGTCCTCCCTGCTCGCGCTGCTGGCCGGCCGGCTAGCCCCCGACTCCGGGCGCGTGACCGTCCGCGGCGGCGTGCGGATCGGCGTGCTGGACCAGACCGACACCCTCGACCCCGCGCTCACCGTCGGGGCCTCCGTCGTCGGCGACCGTGCCGAGCACGAGTGGGCCGGCGACCCGAAGGTCCGCGACGTCGTGTCCGGGCTGGTCGGGGACCTGCCGTGGGACAAGCTCGTCGGCGACCTGTCCGGCGGGCAGCGCCGTCGCGTCGCCCTGGCCGCGCTGCTGGCCGGCGACGACGACGTGCTCATGCTCGACGAGCCGACCAACCACCTCGACGTCGAGGCCGTCACCTGGCTCGCCCGGCACCTCAACCGCCGGTGGTCGTCGAACGCCGGCGGCCTGCTGGTCGTCACCCACGACCGCTGGTTCCTCGACGAGGTGTGCACGGCGACCTGGGAGGTGCACGACGGGATCGTCGAGCCGTTCGAGGGCGGGTACGCCGCGTACGTGCTGCAGCGCGTCGAGCGGGACCGGATGGCCGCCGCGACCGAGGCGAAGCGGCAGAACCTCATGCGCAAGGAGCTCGCCTGGCTGCGCCGCGGCGCCCCGGCCCGCACCTCGAAGCCGAAGTTCCGCATCGAGGCCGCGAACCAGCTGATCGAGGACGTGCCGCCGCCGCGCAACTCCGTCGAGCTGTCCCAGATGGCCACCGCGCGCCTCGGCAAGGACGTCGTCGACATCGAGGACGTGTCCGTCGCCTACGGCGCGCACGAGGTGCTGCGCGACGTGACCTGGCGGATCGCCCCGGGCGAGCGCACCGGCGTGCTCGGCGTGAACGGCGCCGGCAAGTCGACGCTGCTCGGCCTGGTGACGGGCGCCGTCGCGCCGACGACCGGCCGGGTCAAGCGGGGCAAGACCATCAAGGTGGCGACGCTGACCCAGGAGCTCGCCGAGCTCGCGGACATCGCCGACACCCGGGTCAACGACGTCATCGCCCGCTACCGGACCTCCTACGTCGCCGGCGGCAAGGAGATGACCCCGGGTCAGCTCCTGGAGCGGCTCGGGTTCACCGCGGTCCAGCTCCAGACGCCGGTCAAGGACCTGTCCGGCGGGCAGCGGCGCCGGCTGCAGCTGCTGCTGATCCTGCTCGACGAGCCGAACGTGCTGGTCCTCGACGAGCCGTCGAACGACCTCGACACCGACATGCTCGCGGCGATGGAGGACCTGCTCGACACCTGGCCGGGCACGCTCCTGGTCGTGTCCCACGACCGGTACCTGCTCGAGCGGGTGACCGACCAGCAGTACGCGGTCCTCGACGGCCACTTCCGGCACGTGCCGGGCGGCGTCGACGAGTACCTGCGGCTGCTGGAGCGGTCGCGCGCCGGGGCGGGCGCCGTGGCGACCGGGGCGCCCACCGAGTCGTCGGGCGCCGTGGGCGGCGAGGTCGCGCCGTCGGGGCTGGACGGTGCCGAGCTGCGGGCGGCCAAGAAGGAGCTCGGCGCGCTCGACCGCCGGATCTCCAAGCTGACCGGCCAGATCGAGGCGCTCGAGAAGAAGATGGCCGAGCACGACCCGGCCGACTACGTCGGGCTGACGGCGCTCGGGAAGGACAAGGCGGCGCTCGAGGCCGAGATCGGCGAGGTCGAGGAGAAGTGGATGGCGCTGGCGGAGGCCGTCGAGGGCTGAGGCCCGGGCCGCGGGCGGGCGGCGAGTCCTCCACAGGCGCGGGGACGCGCGCGGTCCCCAGCGCGGCCCGCGGGCGCGGACCCGCGGGCGGGGCGGTCGGCCTAGCGTCGGCCGCATGACGGGGACCGGGTGGCTCGGCGCGCTGTCGCTGCTCGGGCCGGTGGCCACGGGGGCGGCGGCGGTGGTCGCACTGGCGGTCGGCGTCGCGACGATCCGGCAGCGCGACCGCGCGGACCGCCGCGAGCAGTGGTGGCGACGGGCCGAGTGGGCGCTGGGGCTGACGCTGTCCACGCACCGCGCGCACGTGACCCGCGGGCTCGCGGTCCTGGACCACCTGGCCCGCAGCGACCTCGCGACGAGGGATGAGCGCCGGCTGCTCCGGGCGCTCACCGAAGCGGGGTTGAGCAGGGCCGTCGAGCCACCGCAGGATGGTGACGTACCCGGGGGCCGCGACGACGAGGAAGAGGTGTCCGGTGGACCGGTTCGAGCGGGAGATCGAGGAGCAGCGGCTCCGCCGGGCGGCGGTGCTCCGCGACCCCGAGGTGCAGCGGGCCGCGGCCCGGCTCCGGGTGACCCTGGACGAGAGCCTCGGTGACGAGACCCCGCAGTGGATCCGTGACCTCGCGGAGCAGCCGCTCCTGCCTGACGGACGCTGACGCGCGCCTCACCCGATCGGGGGTACGGTCCCGCCCACCCCGACCCGGAAGGACGCCCGTGCCCGAGCCCACCGCACCGGCCGCCGCCGACGCCGCACCGCACGCCCCCGAGGACCACCTCCAGCGCGGCCTCAGCAACCGGCACATCCAGCTCATCGCGATCGGCGGCGCCATCGGCACCGGCCTGTTCCTGGGCTCCGGCCGCACGATCTCCCTGGCCGGCCCATCCGTCCTGCTGGTCTACGCGGTCATCGGCTTCATGCTGTTCTTCGTCATGCGCGCCATGGGCGAGATGCTGCTGTCGAACCTGGAGTACAAGTCGTTCCGCGACATGGCGGCCGACGTCCTGGGGCCGTGGGCCGGCTTCCTGACCGGCTGGACGTACTGGTTCTGCTGGATCGTCACGGGCATCGCCGACGTGGTCGCGGTGTCCGGGTACGTGGCGTTCTGGGCGCCCGACCTACCGCGCTGGCTGCCCGCGCTGGCCCTCGTCGTGCTGCTGCTCGCGCTCAACCTGGTCGCGGTCCGGCTGTTCGGCGAGCTCGAGTTCTGGTTCGCGATCGTCAAGATCGTCGCGATCGTCGGGCTGATCGCGGTCGGCGTCGTGCTGATCTCGATCGGCTTCAAGGGCGCCGACGGCGTCACCGCGTCGCTGAGCCACCTGTACGCCGACGGCGGGTTCTTCCCGCACGGGTTCACCGGGTTCCTCGCGGGGTTCCAGATCGCGATCTTCGCGTTCGTCGGCATCGAGCTGGTCGGCACCACCGCGGCCGAGACCCGCGACCCCGCCCGCACGCTGCCCCGCGCGATCAACGCCATCCCCGTGCGGGTGCTGCTGTTCTACCTGGGCGCGCTCGTCGTGATCATGGCGGTGACCCCGTGGCGGAGCATCGACCCGGGCGAGAGCCCGTTCGTGGCGATGTTCGCGCTCGCCGGGCTGCCGGCCGCGGCGGGCGTCATCAACCTCGTCGTGCTCACCTCGGCCGCGTCGTCGGCGAACAGCGGCATCTTCTCGACCTCGCGGATGCTCTACGGCCTGGCGGAGGACCGGGAGGCGCCGCGCCCGTTCGGGCGGCTGTCGGCCCGGCACGTCCCCGCCCGCGGCCTCGCGTTCTCCTGCGCGTGCCTGCTGCCGGGCGTCGTCCTGCTGTACGCGGGGCGCTCCGTGATCGAGGCGTTCACGCTGGTGACGACCGTCGCCACGCTGCTGTTCATCGTCGTGTGGACCGTCATCCTCGTCTCTTACCTGGTGTACCGGCGCCGCTCCCCCGAGCTGCACGCCGCGTCGTCGTTCCCGATGCCCGGCGGCCGGGTCATGTGCGGCGTGGTGCTGGCGTTCTTCGCGGCGATGGTGGTCGTGCTGGCGCTGGACCCCGACACGAGGGCGGCGCTGCTGGTGATGCCGGTGTGGTTCGGGGTGCTCGCCGTCGCGTGGGTCGTGCTGCGGCGCCGCGGGGTCGGCGCGCGCCCGGCCCGGTCGGCCACGGCGGACGACGCCACCGACGCCGCCCGCGGCGAGACCGGTCGCGAGCCCGCCCGCGCGGCTCACTAGCGATCAGCGCGTCGCCCCACGCCACTGAGCCGAGTTCGTCCTGGACTCGGCCGCGAGGCGTCACCCGTAGTCGACGTCGGCGGGACGACATCGCAGGTCTCGGGTACGCAGGAGTGGAGGCGTGCGTGCAGGTGCGCGGTTCGCGTGAGGGGGCCTGAGAAGCGCACTGTGCGGATCGGGTCAGGTCGCCTCCGCCGTCGTGGGCAGGACCCGCCACGACCGGATCGGCGAGCAGAGAACGGGGACCACCGCGAGGACCGCGAGCGCCCCCCAGGCGTAGAGCGCCACGCTCGCGGACGTGCGGTCGGCCAGCAGTCCGCCGGCCAGAGCCGCGAGCGGCATCGACCCGAGCGTGACGAACTGCGTGTTCGACATGACGCGCCCCAGCAGGTCCTGCGGTGTCACGCGCGGGATGATCCCGGCCTGGGCGACAGACGCGCAGATCACCGAGAAGGACCAGCCGAAGGTGGCGACGGCCACGCCGACGACCGGTGGGATCCCGAGTGCGGGCGACGCCGGCAGCACCACGACCGCAGAGGCGCCGAGAGCGCACGAGGCGACGAAGGTCCCGGCGATCCCCGCTCGCCGCACCACCGGCACTGCCACGACCGAGGCCAGGAACCCACCGAGGGCACCCACGGCCTGCGTGGCCACCAGCGTGGCGGCGCACACGCCGAGCTCGTTCAGCGCGAACACCGCCTCCGCACCGGCGCCGAACATCGCCGCCGAGTTCAGCGTCGCGGTCGCGAGCACGACCGCCCGAACCACCCGGTGTCGTGCCACGAACCCGAGCCCCTGGCGCACCTCACGTCCGAACGCCCCTCGCCCTCGAGGCACGGGGCCACCGTCCCGCGGTGGTTCCGGCACGCGACGAAGCGCGAGGGCGGAGCACACGTAGGAGGTCGAGGCGACCACCATCGACAGCGGTGCGCTGAGCACGCGCAGGACGACCGACGTCAGCACCGGTGAGAGGATCGAGATCCCGGTGCCGACGGACTGCCGACGGGCATACGCCTCGGTCACCTGGTCGCGACCGACGATCGCAGGGAGCACGGCTGCAGAGCTGTTCGTGAAGAAGACGTCTGCGACTCCGACGGCGGCCGCGACCGCGAGCACCGCGCCGACGGTGAGCCGGTCCACCGCGTAGAGCAGGGGGACGGCGAGCACCACGCAGGCCCGCATCATCGCGGACCACACCATCACGCGGGTCCGGCACCGCCGATCGATCCACGCGCCGACGGGCACGGAGATCAGCAGGAACGCCACGAGGGAGGCGGCGTTGATCGCTCCCGCCGCCGTCGCCCCGGCGCCGAGTGTCGAGACAGCGAGAATCGGCAGCACCCCCTTCACCACGCTGTCGCTGACGGCCTCCGCGGCGGTCGAACCGAGGAACCACCGGAACGGCGGGTGCCGGAGCGGTCCGGGCTCCGCGGGGGCGCTCTGCGCGTCGTCGGGCACGAGTTCGACAATAGCAAGACAATTGCTCGTGACAATGCACTGAAATGTCCGCGATGCCCTTGTATGTCTCCTTGGCGCAGGCTCGGACCTGCGAATTTGTCCGCTATGCGACTGCTGTAGCGCCCGATATATGCCTGCGGTCGTGGAAGCAGCCCGGGTGCTATTGGCCGCCCTGCGCGACGCCCCGCGGCCACAACCGAGTCGGTCACCGCCCGCGCGGCTCACTAGGATCGACGCCATGTCCCGCATCCTCAGCGCAGTCGCCTGGCCCTACGCCAACGGCCCGCGCCACATCGGCCACGTCGCCGGCTTCGGCGTCCCCTCCGACGTGTTCAGCCGCTACATGCGCATGGCGGGGCACGACGTCCTCATGGTGTCCGGCACCGACGAGCACGGGACGCCGATCCTCGTGCAGGCCGAGCAGGAGGGCGTCACGCCCCAGGAGCTCGCCGACCGGTACAACCGCGTCATCGTCGAGGACCTCACCCAGCTCGGCCTGTCGTACGACCTGTTCACCCGCACCACGACCCGCAACCACTACGCGGTCGTGCAGGAGATGTTCCGCACGGTGCACAAGAACGGGTACATGGTCGAGCGGACGACCATGAACGCGATCAGCCCGTCGACCGGCCGCACGCTGCCGGACCGGTACATCGAGGGCACCTGCCCGATCTGCGGCTACGACGGCGCCCGCGGCGACCAGTGCGACAACTGCGGCAACCAGCTCGACGCGATCGACCTGAAGAACCCGCGCAGCCGCATCAACGGCGAGACGCCGAAGTTCGTCGAGTCGAACCACTTCTTCCTGGACCTGCCGGCGTTCGTCGACGCGCTCGGCGACTGGCTGCGCACCCGGACCGAGTGGCGGCCGAACGTCCTGAAGTTCTCCCTGAACCTGCTGGACGACGTGCGCCCGCGCGCCATGTCCCGGGACATCGACTGGGGCATCCCGATCCCGCTCGAGGGCTGGGAGGACAACCCGTCCAAGCGGCTCTACGTGTGGTTCGACGCGGTGATCGGCTACCTGTCCGCGTCGATCGAGTGGGCGCGCCGCTCGGGCGACCCCGAGGCGTGGCGGCAGTTCTGGACCGATCCCGAGTCGCTGTCCTACTACTTCATGGGCAAGGACAACATCACCTTCCACTCGCAGATCTGGCCGGCCGAGCTGCTCGGCTACGCCGGGGGCGGGTCGAAGGGCGGCGAGCCGGGCGTCTACGGGAAGCTCAACCTGCCGACCGAGGTCGTGTCGTCCGAGTTCCTCACGATGGAGGGCAAGCAGTTCTCCTCGTCGCGCGGGGTCGTGATCTACGTCCGCGACATGCTGAGCCGGTACCAGCCGGACGCGCTGCGCTACTACATCTCCACCGCGGGCCCGGAGAGCCAGGACGCCGACTTCACCTGGGCCGACTTCAAGCGCCGCACCAACGACGAGCTGGTCGCGGGCTGGGGCAACCTGGTGAACCGCACGGCGAGCATGATCCACAAGAACGTCGGGTCGATCCCCGAGCCGGGCCCGCGCACCACCCGCGACGAGGACCTGCTCGCGACCACCACGACCGCGTTCGGCCGGGTCGGCGAGCTCATCGGCACGCACCGGCACCGCGCGGCGATCGGCGAGGCGATGCGGGTGGTCCAGGAGGCCAACCGGTACATCTCCGAGACCGAGCCGTGGAAGCTGAAGAACGACCCGGAGCGCCTGGGCACCGTGCTGCACACCGCGGCGCAGGCCGTGAGCGACTGCAACACCCTGCTGTCGCCGTTCCTGCCGCACTCGGCGCAGGCGGTGCACGAGGCCCTGGGCGGCACCGGCACGTTCTCGCCGCTCCCCCGGATCGACGAGGTCACCGACCTCGACGACGCGTCGCGGCACTACCCGGTCATCACCGGCGACTACCGCCTCGGCGAGACCGTCCCCGCGTGGCGGCCGCGCGCCGTGGTGCCGGGCACGCCGGTCGGCAAGCCGACGCCGGTGTTCACCAAGCTCGACGACGACGTGGTCGAGACCGAGCTCGACCGCCTGCGCCAGGGCTGAGGTGGGGCGCAGCCGCAACCGGCCCACGGGCTGGGCCCCGTCGCCCGAGCCGCTGCCGGTGCCGGTGGTCGACGACCACACGCACCTGGAGTCGGTGCTCGGGGTGCGCGCGGAGGCGGGGACCGACGCGGGCGACGAGCCCGCGCCGGCCTCCCTGGACGACCACCTGGACCGGGCGGCGGCCGTCGGCGTGCCGCGGATGGTGCAGGTCGGCTGCGACCTGGACGCGGTGGCGTGGACGGACGCGGTGCTGTGCGTCGACGGGGACCCGGACGCAGACCCGGCGACCGCCCCGGTCCCTCTGCGGCCCGGCCGGCGGGCGCTGCTCGGCGCCGTCGCGATCCACCCGAACGAGGCCGTGCTGCACGCCGGGGTGCACGAGGTCGCCCCCGACGGCCTGGAGCCCGACCCGCAGCCGCGGCACGACGCGTCGCTCGACGAGGCCCTGGCCCGGGTGGCCGCGGTCGCCCGGGCGAACGACCGGGTCCGCGCGATCGGCGAGACCGGCCTCGACTTCTTCCGCGCCGGGCCGCGCGGCCGCCAGGTGCAGCGCGAGGCGTTCCGGGCGCACGTGGCGCTGGCCAAGGAGCTCGGCCTCGCGCTGCAGATCCACGACCGCGACGCCCACGACGACGTCGTGGACGTGCTGCTCCGCGACGGCGCCCCCGAGCGGACGGTGTTCCACTGCTTCTCGGGCGGCCCCGCGCTCGCCGAGGTCTGCGCCGAGCACGGCTGGTTCGCGTCGTTCGCCGGCCCGGTCACCTACGGCGCCAACGACGACCTGCGCGCGGCGGTGCGGGCGCTACCCCTCGACCTCCTGCTCGTCGAGACGGACGCGCCGTACCTGACCGCGCACCCGCTGCGCGGCCGACCGAACGCCCCGTACCTGGTCCCGCACACGGTCCGGCGCCTGGCGGCGGAGCGCGACCTCGACCTCGCCGAGGCGTGCGCGGCGCTGGCGGCGACCTCGGAGCGCGTGTACGGCACCTGGTGACCGCGCCCGCGACCCGCAGCACACCCCCGCCCGGAGGGGTGATCGCGCGGATCGCGGGTTCCCCTCCGGGTCACGGATCGGTTACGGTCGGAGCGCTGTACCGGCGCGGGTCCCTCCCCTCGCGCCGACCCGACCTGCTGGAGCCCCCCGCGTGCCTGCGCCCGAGACCCCCGTGCCCGCCGTGCCGTCGAGCCCGACGCACCGCACCGCCCGCCGCTCCCGCCTGCTCCGGCACGGCGCCCAGGCCCTGGCGCTGGCGCTCGTCGCGGGCGCGACGACGGCGTTCGTCGGCCTGCACAAGACCGTGACCGTCGAGGTGGACGGCGCCGCCGTCGAGGTGAGCGCGTTCGGCCGCACGGTCGGCCAGGTGCTCGCCGCCGGCGACATCGAGGTGGGCGACCGCGACCTGGTGGCCCCCGGCCTCGGCGAGCCGGTCCGGGACGGCGCGCAGATCGTCGTCCGGCACGGCCGGGAGCTCGACGTCCAGGTCGACGGCGAGGACCGCACGGTCTGGACGACGGCGCTGACCGTCGGCGAGGCGGTCGAGGGCCTGGGCCTGCGCGGCGACGAGACGCTGCTGTCCGCGTCCCGCTCCGCCGGCCTCGAGCGCGGCGACGTGCTGCGGGTGTCCACCCAGAAGACCGTCCACCTGGCCGTCGACGGCCAGGTGATCGATGGTCTGACCAGCGGCGGGACCGTCCGGGACGCTCTGCGGGACATCGGCCTGGTGCTCAACGAGGGCGACCGGGTGTCCGTCCCGCTCGACGCGACCGCGACCGACGGCCTCGTCGTCCTGGTGACCCGGGCGGCCACCGCCGGGGAGACGGTCACCGAGGCGGTGCCGTTCGAGGAGCAGGAGGTCGAGGACCCCACGCTCGCGAAGGGCACCCGCAAGGTCGAGACCACGGGCCGCGCCGGCGTCCGGACCACGACGTACAGCACCGCGACCGTCGGCGGCGCGGTGGTCGACCGCCAGGTGGTGGCGTCCGCCGTCACCGTGGAGCCCGTGACCCAGGTCGTCAAGGTCGGCACCATGGAGGTCGCCGCGGGCGTCGACATCTCCGTCTCCCCGGGCAGCTCGCAGGAGATCGGCAAGCAGCTCGCCGCGGAGCGCGGCTGGGGCGACGACCAGTTCGGCTGCCTGCTGCAGCTCTGGAACAAGGAGAGCGGCTGGCGGGTCGACGCGGCCAACTCCTCCTCGGGCGCCTACGGCATCCCGCAGGCGCTGCCGGGCTCCAAGATGGCGAGCGTCGCCGCCGACTGGCGCACCAACCCGGCGACCCAGATCACCTGGGGCCTGAACTACATCGCCGGCCGGTACTCGACGCCGTGCGGCGCCTGGTCGTCGTTCCAGGCCAAGGGCTGGTACTGACCCCCTCCCGCCCCCGGCGGTGACCTGCGGGGCCGCGCCCTGCACTTGGCACATGGTCACGAATGGGTTACGGTCGCGTGTCGCTCGTGACAGACCGGGGCCCTCCCCCCGCGAGCGCACCCGTGCAGCAGCACCGCACGGGGCATGACCGCCGGATCGGGGATCCGGGACCGCCGGGTGCAGCACCTCCCTCCAGGTGCCGCCGCAGCCGCGGGGCCGTCAGGCCCGGGCACCGGCGGGCGACGCCCGCGCGCGCCGCGCCCCGCCCCCCGTGCCCGGGACCGCCGTCGTCTGGAACCACGTGACCTCCCTCCTCCGCCGCGCCCGCGCGCGCCTCGCCGCCACGCCCGCAGCCCTCCGCACCCGCGTCGTCCACAACACCGACCCCGGGTCCGCCGGCACCGAGCCCGACGGCGCGCGCCGGTCGCGCCGGGGCCGCGTGCGCCTCATCGGCACCGCGACCGCCGTGGTCGTGCTCGCCACCGGTGGCGTCGCCGTCGCGGATGCCCACAAGACCGTGACCCTCGACGTCGACGGGGTCACCACGACCGTGTCGACGTTCTCCGGCAGCGTCGACGGCCTGCTGGCCGAGCAGAAGCTCGAGCTCGGCGACCGCGACACCGTCAGCCCCTCCGGGGCGCTGGCCGACGGCGTCGACGTCGTCGTGCGGCACGCCCACCAGGTGACCATCAACGCCGACGGCGCGGAGCAGACGGTCTGGACGACCGCCCTCACCGCCGACGAGGCGCTGACCATGCTCGCGGCCCGCGGCGACGACGTCCGGCTGGTCGCGTCCCGCTCGGCCGCCGGCGGCCGCCCCGACCTGTCGCTCGACCTCACGCTCGACGGCGCCGCCGCCGTGGTGGTCGACGGGACGACCCTGACGGTCCCCGACGGCAGCACGACCGTCGCCGACGCGCTCGACGCCCTGGGCGTCACGCTCCAGCCGCTCGACCGGGTCAGCGTGCAGCGCGCCGGCGGGACGATCACCGTCGTGGTGAACCGCGTCGTGATCCAGGACGTGACCACCACGCACGAGGTGCCGTTCAACGCGGTCGAGCAGAACGACGCGTCGCTGTACGTGGGCGACTCCAAGGTCACCACCGCCGGCGTCGCCGGCGTGCGGACCGTCGTCGAGCGCGTGACCACCGTCGACGGCGTGGAGACCGGCCGCGAGCCGCTGTCCGACGCCGTCACCCAGGCGCCGGTCGACCAGGTGACCAACATCGGCACCAAGAAGAAGCCGGTCGTCACCACCCCCAAGGCGTCCTCGTCGGCACCCGCGTCCGCGGGCACCCCGGCGGTCGGCGGCGGCGACGCGGCCGGTCTGAACTGGGCGGCGCTGGCCGCGTGCGAGTCGGGCGGCAACCCGTCCATCGTCTCGGCCTCCGGCAAGTACCACGGGCTGTACCAGTTCTCCGTCGCGACCTGGAACGCCGTCGGCGGCACCGGGCTGCCCTCGCAGGCCTCGGCCGACGAGCAGACCGCCCGCGCGCAGATGCTGTACAGCCGCTCCGGCGCCGGCCAGTGGCCGGTCTGCGGGTCGCGGCTGTTCGGCTGACGCCGCAGCCGCGGGTGGCCCGGTAGGCTCGCCCGCATGTCTTCCAGCAACGGCCCCGTCGCACCCGCGGCGGGGCCGTTGCTCGGTCCCGCCGAGATCCGCGCGCTCGCCGAGCGCGCCGGCATCCGCCCGACCAAGACGCTCGGGCAGAACTTCGTGCTCGACGGCGGGACGGTCCGCAAGATCGTGCGGCAGGCCGACGTGGTCGCCGGCGAGCGGGTCGTCGAGGTCGGGCCCGGCCTCGGCTCGCTGACGCTCGGCCTCCTCGAGGCCGGCGCCGACGTGGTCGCGGTCGAGATCGACCCGGTGCTGGCGGGCCTGCTGCCGGAGACCGTGCGCCGGCACGTGCCGGGCGCGGTGGTCGACACGGTGGACCTGCCGGACGTCGCGGTGCCGGCGGCCGGGGCGGGGGCCGGCACCGACCCCGGGCCCCCGGCGCACCCCGCGCTCACGGTGGTGCGCGGCGACGCGCTCGACGTGCGCGCGCTGCCCGGCCGCGCCCCCACCGCGCTGGTCGCGAACCTGCCCTACAACGTCTCCGTGCCGGTGCTGCTCACCTTCCTCGAGCACTTCCCGACGCTCGAACGGGTGCTCGTCATGGTGCAGGCCGAGGTGGCCGACCGCGTCGCCGCCCCGCCCGGCAGCCGCACGTACGGCGTGCCGTCGGTGAAGGCCGCCTGGTACGCGTCCGCCCGCCGCACCGCCACCGTCGGCCGGTCGGTGTTCTGGCCCGTGCCGAACGTCGACTCCGCGCTGGTCCGCCTGGACCGCCGGGAGCCGCCCGCCACCACCGCGACCCGCGAGCAGGTGTTCGCCGTCGTGGACGCCGCGTTCGCCCAGCGGCGCAAGATGCTGCGCTCCGCCCTGGCGACGCTCGCCGGCGGCGCCGAGGCGGCCACGCGCGCGATCACCGCGGCCGGGGTCGACCCGCAGGCCCGCGGCGAGGCGCTGGACGTGACCGCCTTCGCCCGGGTCGCCGAGCGGCTGCACGCCCCCGCGGGGGGCTGACCTCGCCGGACGTCGCCCGCGGGCGGGCCCGCCCCGGGACGCGCCGGACACGCCGGGACCTGGCACAGTGGTCCCCGTGACCGACCTGCGCCTCGCCCCCCGCACCGGCCGTGAGGTCCGCGTCCGGGCACCCGGCAAGGTGAACCTGTCGCTCCGCGTCGGCCCGCGCCGCCCCGACGGCTACCACCCGCTCGCCACCGTGTTCCAGGCCGTGTCGGTGTACGAGGACGTCGTGGCGTCCGCGTCGGAGGACCTGCGCGTCACCGTCTCCGGCCCCCAGGCCGAGCGGGTCCCGACCGACGCCAGCAACCTCGCGCTCCGCGCCGCTCGCGCCCTCGCCGCCCGCACCGGCGTCGACGAGGGGGTGCACCTGCACCTGCACAAGGGCGTGCCGGTCGCCGGCGGCATGGCGGGCGGGTCCGCCGACGCCGCCGCCGCGCTGCTCGCCTGCGACGCGTTCTGGGGCACCGCCCTGAGCCGCGAGGAGCTGCACGAGGTGGCCGCCGAGCTCGGCTCCGACGTGCCGTTCCTGCTCATGGGCCAGACCGCCGTCGGCTCCGGCCGGGGCGACCTGCTCACCGCCGCGCTCAGCCGCGGCGAGTACCACTGGGCGTTCGGGGTCCGGGACGAGGGGCTGTCCACCCCGCGGGTCTACGAGGAGTTCGACCAGCTCGCCGCCGGGCGCGACGGCCTGGAGACGGACGGGGACGTGGCGCTGCTCCAGGCGCTGCGCGCCGGCGACGCCCCCGCGCTCGGGGCGCTGCTGCACAACGACCTGCAGGACGCCGCCGTCGAGCTCGCGCCCGGGCTGGTCGAGACCCTGGCCGTCGCCGAGGACGCCGGCGCGCTCGGCGTCGTCGTCTCCGGTTCCGGCCCCACCGTGGCCGCGCTGGCGCGCAGCCGGCAGCACGCGCTGGTGATCGCGGCCGCGATGACCGCCGCGGGCGTCGCGGACGCCGTGCTCACCGCATCCGGCCCGGTGCCCGGCGCCCGGCTGGTCGCGGGGTCGGACGTCCTCTAGGCCCCCGGGCCCGTACCGGGGTCGTCGGCCGGGGCCGCGTGCGCCGCGTCACCGTCCGGAGGCGCGAGGCGCCGCAGGTGCAGCAGGGGGTACGGCCTCCCGTCGCCGTCCAGCGGCGAGCGGCCCACCTCGACGAAGCCGCGCCGGTCGTAGAACGCCCGGGCACCCGGGTTCTGCTCGTTGACGTCGAGGTCCACCACGGCCCGGCCCGCCGTCGCGTGCCGCAGCAGCGCCGAGCCGATCCCGCTGCCGTGCACCTCGGGGTCGACGAACAGCATCTCGACCCGGGCGCCGTCCACCGCGACGAACCCCGCCACGCGACCCTGCCGCTCGGCGACGGTCACCGTCAGGGTCGGGAGGCCGGCACGGACGACGACCTCGTAGCGGTCGACGTCCCCCGGCGCGAGGAAGGCATGCGTCGCGAGCACGGCCCGTCGCCACACGGCCACGAGCGCGGCCGCGTCGGCCGGGTCCGCCGGGCGCAGGACGGGCTCACCCACGCTCATGCCAGGTCCACGTAGACGTCCAGCCCGCCGACCTCGGCGAAGCCGGACCGGGCGTAGAGCCGCGCGGCGCCGTCGATGTCCGGCTCGGTGTGGGCGAGACGCGCGCCCGCGTCCACCGCTCCCGCCAGCAGCCACGAGACGACGGCCCCCGCCACGCCGCGTCGCCGGGCCGCGGGCACCACCCCCACGCCGCCCAGGCCCACGGCCGGACCGGCCTCGCCGTCCGACCGCACGACGTACGCGGTGCCCACGGGCGCCCCGTCCCGCTCGGCCAGCGCGACCGTCACCGCCGACGACCGCACCATCGGGTCCAGCCAGGCGCGCGAGGCGGCCGCGTCGCCGCCGAAGGCCGCGAGGTCCACCGCCAGCACCGCGTCCAGGTCGGCGGCGGTCGCCCGGCGCACCCGCAGACCGTGCACCGGCGGCCCGGTCACGAGAGCGCTCGCGTCGAGCAGCATGAGCCGCTTGCGGAACAGGTGCCGCCCGTGGGGCCAGGCCGCCCCCGCCGGCACCCGCACGCCCCACGGCACGCCGCGCCGCGCGTACCAGTCGCGGACGGCCCCGAGGTCCACCCGGTCCGGGTCCGTGACGTCGCCGTTGTTCCACTGCGGGCGCCCGAGCCCGCTCGCCATCAGCCGGATGCCCGGCAGGTCCGCGACCGCGCCGCCCCGGCTCTCGCGGATGCGCCCGTGCACCTGCCAGGTCTCGGCGTGGGCGGAGCGCGCGAGCGCGTCCCGGTCGGGTGCGCTCAACGCCGCGTCGAGCACCAGGTCCGGCCGGTCCCAGAGCAGCGAGCCGCCCGCGCCGGGCACCACCCGCCGCTCTGCGCCGGGTACGCGAGCGGTCAGCGTGCGCGCGCGGTCCGGCGAGTGCCCGCGGTCGTGCTCCCCGACCAGCACCGTCGTCGGCACCGCCACGGCCGACAGGTCGACCTGCCAGGGGCGCATCGCCAGGATCGTGTCCTGCACGTAGGCCGCGCCCGCCCCGGCGAAGCCCTCGGCGAGCGCCGCCCGCCAGCGCGCGCGGAACGCGGGGCGCTCGTAGACCTCCCGGTCGACCGCGGCGGCGCCGTCCAGCACCATCGCCTCCATCGCGGCCGGCCCCAGCCGCCCGAGGACGGTCCGCGCGGCCTCGGGGTCGGCCAGCACGAGGCCGGCCAGCTCGCGCGCGTGCGGCGGCAGGAGCGGCTCCACGACCGGGTGCGCGACCTCGTCCGCCGGCGAGACGAGCACCAGCCGGGACGCGGCGCCGGCGGCGGCGAGCGCGAGCCCGAACAGCGCCCCCTGCGAGCTCGCGACCACCGGGAGCGGGACGGGATGACCGACCGCCGCGGCGAACGCGGCGTAGTCCCGTGCGGTCGACGCCGCCGTGCGGGCCGGGTCCGGGGTCGAGCCGCCCATCCCGGGGCGGTCCACCGTGATCAGCCGGACGCCCCGCGGCCCCAGGAGGTCGTCGCCGAAACCCATGGCCGAGCCGGTGGCCGCGCCCGCGACGAGCAGCACCGGCCGCCCGTCCGCGGGTCCCCGCGTGCGTCCCGTCAGCACCCGGCCGTCCGGCAGGGTCACCGCGTGCCGCTCGGGCACTCCGGGCGAGGTGGTGGTCATGGGGTCCGGCTCCTTCCGCCTCGCCGGAGGCTAGCGGCGCCGCGACCCGCCGCGCCCGCTGATATCCGCGTGCGCTCCCCCGGTCCGAGCCGCACGCGTCGCGTCGGAGCCGCACCCGCACGACCCCGTCGGAGCCGCACGCCCCCATCGGAGCCGCGCGTTCCGTCGGAGCCGCACGCCCCCATCGGAGCCGCGCGTTCCGTCGGAGCCGCACGCCCCGTCGGAGCCACGCACCCCGTCGGATTCCACGCACCCCGGTCGGAGTCCACGCACCCCCGTCGGAGTCCACGACGCCTCGAGACGCGCGCGACACGGCCGCTGGTCCCGGGGCGCCGTGTCAGTACGGCGGGGGGTCGTCGGGAAGGTCCGGCGGGGGTGGG